>RPSH01000050.1 GCA_003946805.1 Bacillus sp. 2B10
CAACAGCAAATATGGTGCGACCAGCGACCATTCCTCATCACTGACGTCAGACAGATACGACTTGCGGCAAATGCTCATCCAATAACGGATGAATCAAGCCCGCTTCCAAGTCCATAACAGCCTCTAGTGCAAGAAGCGCAACGTCGGCGCATATGGACTCCCGCCTTCGCGGGAGTGACGAACGGTCAGTGTAAAAACCGCTCGACTACCTTGGCCGGCACGCGCACCAGCCGTCCGCTGTGCCGGTCCATGATCGCCCATGTGGTCCGCGCATCGACCTTCACCCGCCCATCGATGCCGGTGAAGCGCATCAGGCGGTCGAACCGCGCCCCGCGCGGCGCATCGTCGACCCAGGTTTCGGCGGTGACCGTTTCGCCGGCGGCGACATTGCCGCGATAATCGATCTCGTGCCGGGTGATGACCCAGACATAGGCCGCCTGTTGTTCCGGCGTGGCGACCGCGCTCCAGTGCGCGACGGCGACGTCCTGGATCCAGCGGACCCAGACGGCATTGTTGACATGGCCCAGTTCGTCGATGTCGTCCGGTCCGGCGGTGATCGAACGGGAGAAGCGCGGGCGGGTCATTGCGGGACGATCGGCTCCGATGCGGGGCGCGGCTTCAGCCCGCTGTCGGAAATCCGCCATGCCCGCTGTTCGGCGGTCGCGCCATCGATATCGCCCGTTCGGTGTAAGGTGACCGGCCCGGCCAGCGACACCGGCGTCCCGTCCCGCAGCTTGCCGGTCACCCGGACCGGGATCTGGACGTAACGCTGCCCGGCACCGGTATCGATCCGGCCGGGTGCGCCGATCGCCGCACGATAGTCGGCATATCTGGCGAAGGACGCGGCGAACGCTGCCTGCGTCATGCCCGAAGCCTGCCCCTGTCCGCCCCACAGCTTCCACGCATCGGCGTAGCGCCGGTCCGCGATCGCCGCGAAATAGTCGCGCAGCACCTGCGCCGCGACATCGGCGCCTGGCTCGGACACGGCATAGGGGGCCGGCGTCCCGGTGGGCGGCGGTGCCGACACGCCGGGGATGCCTTCGCCTGCGGGCAGGGGCGTGGCCGGTGGCGGTGCGACCGGTGCGGGCACCAGCTCCGCCTCCGCCGTCTGGTTGACGACGGCGGCATTGTCGGCGGTCCCGCTCCCGCCACAGCCGGCCAGCAGAACCGCCAGCGCCATGCCGCCGACGGCCTTCACGGTTCGATCGCGTCGCGATCGGCATCGTCGAGGTCGTCATCCTCGGCGAGATTGTCGTCGTCGAAATCCTCCTGCAACTCATCCTCGGCACTGCCCTTGGCCGTAACGGTCGCGTCGTCATCCTCTTCGGCGACGTCATCGTCCGCCATGTCGAGTTCGTCCTCGTCCTCGTCGTCCGACATGCCGAGATCGGGTTCGAGGTCGGTCAGGATCGTGCCGTCGCTCGGCCCGTCGCGCGTCGCCTCGAGGATTTCGGCGCGCTGGCTTTCGTCATAGCCATCCTCGTCATAGCCGTCGTCGCCGGTACCCTGTCCGTTCACCTGATGGCCGCCCATGGCGCGTCTCCTGTTGGTTCAGGACGGGGAAACCCGCAGGCGACCGGGCCGGTTCCTATCCCCGGCGGAACAGGCGGCCATGTTCGGTACGAAACACGACGAGCAGAGCGATCAGCCCGAGGCCGAGGAACCCGCCATAGAGCGGCACGGTGGTTCCGTCGAACGACTGGCCGATGATCGCGCCCAGCACCGCGCCCACCAGCATCGACACGAACCCCTGCAACGACGACGCCGTGCCCGCGATAGACCCCATATTCTCCATCGCCATCGCCGAGAAATTGGAGCTGGCAAGGCCGAAGCACGCCATCATGATCGCCTGCAGCACGATGAAGCTCACCAGCGACTCGACCCCCGCCAGCGTCACGGCCAGATGGACCGCCGCGACGGCGACCAGTCCCAGCAGCGCGGCGTGCGAGATCAGCCGCGTGCCGAAGCGCATCACGATCCGCGAGTTGAAGAACGATCCCGCCGCCATCGTCCCCGCGACGCAGGCGAAGACGATCGTCAGCAGCTTCGGGCGCTCGAACGTCACCTCCATGATCTGCTGGATCGATCCGACGAAGCCGAACAGTCCGCCCGACAGCAGCGCGGCGGCGAGGGTATAGCCGACCGCATAGCGATCGCGCAGGACCGTGCGATAGCCGGCGAGGATGCGCTGCGGCTCCATCGGCTGGCGCTCGGATTCGGGCAGCGTCTCGGGCATGCGCAGTACGAACCAGATCAGGATGGCGACGGTGACGATCGCGATCCCGCCGAAGATCCAGCGCCACGATCCGAACGCCAGCACCAGTTCGCCGAACGAAGGGGCGAGGACGGGTGCCGCCATGAAGAAGATGAAGGCGAGGCTCATCACCCGCGCCATCGCCCGGCCGGAGTAACAATCGCGCACCAGCGCCACCGTCACCACCCGCGCGCCCGCCACCGCCGCACCCGATGCGAGGCGCGCGATCAGCAGCAGCACGAAGCTGCCGGAAATGGCGGCGATCAGGTTGGTGATCGCGCTGGCGACCAGCCCGAAGATCAGCACCGGCCGCCGGCCATAGCGATCGGCCAGCGGACCATAGGCCAGCTGCGCGACCGAGAAGCCGATCAGGAACGAGGTGATGACGAACTGGCGGCTATTGGGTTCGGCGACGTCCAGCGCCGCGCCGATCGCCGGCAGCGCGGGCAGCATCGAATCGATGCCGAGCGCGGTCAGCGCCATCAGCGCCGCGATCAGCGTGACGAACTCGCCGAACGGCAGCGGCGACCGGTCGGCGGACACGGGCGGGGTGGCGGCTGTGGATTCAGGGGTTTGCGACATGGCCGCGTCTCCATGGCGCATGTCGCCGGCCGGGTCACGCAAAGGATGGCCCTGTTCGTCCGCGTGGCCTGTGTCTATCTTCATCGTATGTACCCGTATCTTTCAGGATGTTGAGACCCATGGCCGACACGCCGCTTTCGCAGGTTCCGCTGATTTCGATGGCGCAGGCGGAGCAGGACCCAGACGGCTTCGCCCGCGAATTCGGGGGATCGTTCCAACGCTTCGGTTTCGCGATGGTGTCCGACCATGGCGTCGACCAGACGGTGATCGATCGCGCCTGGGCGATGACGAAGGCGTTCTTCGACCTGCCCGAGGCGGAGAAGCGCCGCTATTTCGTCGAGGGCGGCGGCGGCGCGCGCGGCTATACCCCGTTCAAGACCGAGATCGCCAAGGGTGCGACCCATGTCGACCTCAAGGAATTCTGGCATATCGGGCGCGAGCTGGCCGCCGGGCACCGCTATGGCGACGTCATGCCGGCCAATGTCTGGCCCGACCGGCCGGAGGGATTCCGGCAGGCGTTCCTCGACCTGTTCGCCGCGCTGGATGCGGCGGGCGACCGGCTGCTGTCGGCGATCGCACGCTATCTGGGGCTGGAGCCGCACTGGTTCGACCGCGCCGTCGGGGACGGCAATTCGGTCCTGCGCCTGCTGCATTATCCGCCGGTCGCTGCCGATGCCCCGGAAGTCCGTGCAGGCGCGCATGAGGACATCAACCTCATCACGCTGCTGCTGGGCGCTGAAGAAGCCGGTCTGGAACTGCTCGACCGCGACGGCCGCTGGCTGCCTGTCGCACCGCCGCCCGGCGCGATGGTCGTCAATGTTGGGGACATGCTGCAACGGCTGACCAACCACGTCCTGCCCTCGACGACCCACCGCGTCGTGAACCCCGCGCCCGAACGCCGCGGCCATTCGCGCTATTCGATGCCGTTCTTCCTCCACCCCGCGCCCGATTTCCTGATCGAGACGCTGCCGGGCTGTGTGAGCGCGGAGCGGCCGAACCGCTACGAAACGCCGATCACCGCGCACGACTATCTGTATCAGCGGCTGGTCGAGATCGGGCTTATCAAGAAGTAATCCCTTGCGCCCATCCGTTCGGTTCGAGCAGCTTCGAGCGAAGTCGAGAAGCGTCTGTCGAGAACGCTTCGCCCGGCGGAGCCGAGTTCTCGACCGGCTCGAACCAAACGGGGAGGGGCCAACACTCTTCCCCTTCCGGTTCCCAATCACTAGAGAAACGAAACCGGCCGGGGCGATGCTCCGGCCGCAATTTTGTTACGTGTGAAACCAGAGGAAGATATGACCGAACCGCTCCGCGTCGCCATCGCCGGCCTTGGAACCGTGGGCGCGGGGGTCATTCGGCTGATCGAAACCAATGGCGACCTGATCGCCCGTCGGGCAGGGCGTCCGATCGAGGTGGTGGCGGTGTCGGCGCGCGACCGGACGCGCGACCGCGGCATCGACCTGTCGCGCTACCCCTGGGTCGACGATACCGCCGCGCTGGTCCACAGCGGCGACGCCGATGTCGTGGTCGAGCTGATCGGCGGATCGGACGGTCCGGCGTTGACGCTGGCGCGGTCCACGCTGGCGGCGGGCAAGAGCTTCGTGACCGCGAACAAGGCGATGATCGCCCATCACGGCCTCGAACTCGCCGGGGCGGCCGAGGAAAAGGGCGTCGCGCTGAAGTTCGAGGCGGCAGTCGCGGGTGGCGTGCCGGTTATCAAGGGGCTGCGCGAAGGGGCGGCGGCGAACGAGATTTCGCAGGTGTTCGGCATCCTGAACGGCACCTGCAACTTCATCCTGTCGAAGATGGAGGCCGAGGGGCGCGACTTCGCCGAGGTGCTGGCCGAGGCACAGGCGCTGGGCTTTGCCGAGGCCGATCCCAGCTTCGACATCGATGGTGTCGATGCCGCGCACAAGCTGTCGATCCTCGCCAGCCTCGCCTTCGGCACGAAGCCGGCGTTCGACGCGGTCGCCATCACCGGCATCCGCCATGTGCTGGCCGCCGACATCGCCGAGGCGGCGGCGCTCGGCTATCGCATCCGGCTGGTCGGCGTGGGCGAGGCGGGGCCGCGCGGGCTGTTCCAGCGGGTGCATCCGCATCTCGTACCGCTCGACCATCCGCTGGGGCATGTCACCGGATCGCTGAACGCCGTCGTCGCGGAGGGCAATTTCGTCGGACGCCTATTCTTCCAGGGGCGCGGTGCGGGCGACGGCCCGACCGCCAGCGCCGTGGTCGCCGACCTGATCGACATCGCCCGCGGCGAGTTCGGCCCGCCCTATGCGATGCCCGCCGCCCTGCTCACCGCCGCCGCGCCCGAAGCCGCCGGCGAACGCCGCGGCCGAGCCTATGTCCGGTTGCAGGTCGCCGACAAGGTCGGCGTGCTGGCGGAGATCGCCGCGGCGATGCGCGACGCCGGCGTGTCGATCGAAAGCCTGATGCAGCGGGGCGCCAACCCCGATGGCAGCGTGCTGGTGGCGATCGTCACCCACGAAGGGCCGGAACGCTGCGTGGCGCACGCGCTGGAGAAGCTGGCGAGTTCGGCGAGCGTGCTGGGCCAGCCGATGTGGATGCACGTGCTGGGCGGGTGATCGTCCGTGCCGGCGAGAGTTTGATCCATCCCGATTGAAATGGGCGTCATCCCGGCGAAGGCCGGGATCTCCCGATGATAGCGCGCAGCAGGAGCAGATGGAGACCCCAGCCTTCGCTGGGGTGACGGTTCCATACGGATGGATCGAACTCTAGGGACGTCACCCCAGCGAAGGCTGGGGTCTCCAGCGGCGAGGAGCGCGCTCTCTTAACGGGGAGATCCCAGCCTTCGCTGGGATGACGCTCGCGGCTGGGCACTCCACCCGTATCCCCGCTCGGGCGGAGACCCATGCGCCGCGGACCTCGCGCTGGTCGCCTGTCGGCGCGTATCCCCGCGCAGGCGGGGATCCAGGGCCACATACGCAGGTCGCTCCACTTGGCTCTGGCCCCCCGCCTGCGCGGGGGGACGCCAGTGCTCACCCGATCACGGCAGCGGGATTGCCGATTCCGCCTGCTGCCGCGCCCGGCGCTCGGCGCGTGCCGCATTGGCGCGCTGGATGAAGCAGCCGGTCTGCCCGCCGACCCCGGCGGTCGAGCAGCTGCCGATGCCGCTCGCGCCGGCGTTCAGATTGTCCCCGACCCGCGTTGCCCAGCTTTCGCCGTCGCGCGTCGGTTCGACGTCGCGCAGCTCCTGCGGGATGCGGAAGCGTTCACGCTCGCTGCGGCGGACGCAGACCACGATTTCCTCGCCGCTGGCATTGGTCGGGCATTTGTCGTTGCCATAGATCACCAGCGTCCCGTTCTGCACCTGCGCGGCGGCAGGGGCGGCGGGCAGGGTGAAGGCGGCGATCGCGGCGGCACCGGCCAGAAGAAAGCGGGTCATAAAATCCTCCTGCACGGGTAACGCCCGGTGGGTCAAATCCGTTTCGAAACTTCGATGGCGAGCCGACATCCGGCGCGGATCGTCGCCGACAGCAGCGGATAGGCCGGCGCACGTTCGGCGCCGTGCGCCAGCGCCGCTTCCTTGTGTTCCAGCTCCTCGGCCTGGAACTTGCGGATCGCCGCGCCCAGTTCGGGATCGTCGTCGCCCAGTTCGGTCAGCTGATCTTCGTAATGCCTGTCGATCTCGGTCTCGACCGCCGCGGTGCAGGCCATGGCGGCCTCCGGCCCGATCGCCGCAGTCGCCGCGCCGAGCGCAAAGCCCGCCACGTCCCACAGCGGCTGGATCAGTGTCGGGCGCACGCCGCGTTCGGCGATCAGCGCATCGAAATAGGCGCGGTGCTCGGCCTCCTGCGCGGCCATCCCCTGAATCGCCGCCGACATCGGGCTGCGATCGCCCATCACGGCCAGCTGTCCGGCATAGATGCGCGTCGCACCATATTCGCCGGCTTGGTCGACGCGGATCATCGACCGGATACCGCCGGGGCGGGGATCGCCGGGCCGCCACTTGCTCATGTCCGCCTCCGTGTCGCCAGAACCAGTACCGCCAACGCACCACCGATCGAAAGGATCGCATTGAATCCGGCCAGCGAGATGCCGAGGAACGTCCATTGCGGCACGTCGCAGCGTATCACCGGTTGCGCCACGATCGCCGCCAGCAGGTCGCCGCCGCGTGCCCCCAGCGTGTTGGCGCAGGCGGTCACCCCCTGCCACCAATGATATTCGACCCCGGCATGGAACACGCCGATCAGCCCGCTGACGAGGATCGCGACGCCGGCAAGCAGGACCAGCGCGCGTTTGCCCGAGGTGCGCGGCACGATGAACGACAGGCCGGCCAGCGCGATCGCGGCATAATGCGGCCAGCGCTGCCAATGGCACATCTCGCACGGGTACAGCCCGCCCAGATATTGCGACGCCAGTGCCCCCGCGATCAGGGTCAGCGGCAGCAGCAGCGCGATCCAGCGCGCGAGCGGCAGGTCGTTGGCCCGCATACGCTCAGCGCTTGGCCGGCTTGGGTGCGGGTGCCGCCGCCATCCGCGTGGTCGGCCCGACCCGGCCCATCGTCTGCAGCGCGTAATAGAGCTGGAAATCGTCGACGCCGCGCTTCTTCAACGCCTCGGCACTTTCGGCGAAGCGCGGATCGTCCTTGGTATCCTCGGTCAGCGTCTTGTCGTCGACCCCGGCCTCGTTGACCAGATGGCGGCGCAGATCGGCTTCGCGATAGACCGGGCGGCTCTTGTAATCGGGGTCGGAAATCTGCGGCACCTTCAGGTCGGGGTCGATGCCCCCTTCCTGCACCGATCGGCCCGATGGCGTGTGATAGCGCGCGGTGGTCAGCCGGACGGCGGTGTTCTTCGACAGGTCGAAGATCGACTGGACCGATCCCTTGCCGAAGCTGCGTTCGCCCATCACGATCGCGCGGTGATGGTCCTGCAGCGCGCCGGCGACGATCTCCGACGCCGATGCGGTGCCCGGATTGGTCAGCACGATGATCGGCAGGCCCTGCGCCAGGTCGCCGGGCACCATTTCCTCGGCGAAATAGCGTTCGGTATCCGCCTTGTCGCGCCCGCGCTGCGACACGATCTCGCCGCGCGCGAGGAAGGTGTCGGACACCTCGATCGCCTGCGTCAGCAGCCCGCCGCCATTGTCGCGCAGGTCGATGACGTATCCCTTGGGCTTGTGGCCCAGCGCCTTGTCGATCCCGGCGATCGCCGCACGCGTATCGGCGCCGGTCGTCTCGCTGAAGGTGTTGATGTTGATGATCCCGATTCCATCCTTCACCTCCCACTTCACCGGCTTCTGGATGATCGTGCTGCGCACCAGCGTCAGTTCGATCGGCTTGTCGCGGCCCGGACGCACGATCGTCAGCGACACCTTCGAACCCGTAGGTCCGCGCATCTGTGCGACCGCTTCGTCGAGCGTCCCGCCGACGATCAGCTTGCCGTCGACATGAGTGATGTAATCGCCCGACTTGATCCCCGCGCGCGCCGCGGGCGTATCCTCGGTCGGGGTGATGACCTTGACCGCGCCGTCTTCCAGCGTGACTGACAGGCCCAGCCCCGAATAGTTGCCGGTGGTGGCGATGCGCAGATTTTCGAAGTCCTTGGCATCCAGATAGCTCGAATGCGGGTCGAGCGCGGCCAGCATGCCGCGCATGGCCCCTTCCATCAGCGTCTTGTCGTCGACCTTGTCGACGTACGACGCCTTCACCCGGTTGTAGACGTCCATGAAATTGTCGAGTTCGCGGAAACTGCCGGCATCGGCCTGCGCCATCGCACCGGTTGCGACGGGGACCAGCGCCAGCGCGCCGACGATGGCGGTGGCCTGAAGGAACGAACGGGACATACGCATAAAGGCTTTCGACTGCGGTACGAAGGTCACACTAGCGGGAAATCGTGGCGCGATCAAAGCGCTGTCTGGCGGAACGGAATGAGGCTGCGGGACGGGGTCGTACAAGGCGTGTTTCGGGCTTCGCTACGGTTCGTCTCTCCCCGCCTCTCTTCCCGTTCGCTTCGAGCGCAGGGTCGAGCTTGTCGAGAACCGAAGTCGAGAAGGGCGGCCTGAACGCACGGTTCTCGACAAGCTCGAAGCTGCTCGAACCGGACGGCGTTACCGTTCTACAGCATCGCCGCCAGATCGACCGGCACCCCGCGCCGCCGCAACTCGATCGTTACCGGTGGCGCATCGCCGCCCGGCGCGCGCCCGATCGGCGTGCCGGCGACCACCCGGCCGCCGACCGGTCCCACGCTGGCGCTCAGCCCGGTGACGGTCGTCGTCCAGCCATCGCCATGGTCGAGGATGACGATCCGGCGATAGCCGCGGAACCGTTTGCTGAACGCGATCCGCCCCGGTGCCGGAGCGACGACCATGGCACCCGGCGCGACGCGTAGCGTCAGACCGCGCGCGCGCACCCCGCTGTCGCTGATCTCGCCGAACCCGGTGGCGACTGCCCCCCGGACCGGCAGGCGATAGGCGGGCGGGGGCAGGGGAACGGTAAGGCTGTCGGGACGCAGCAGCGGCCCGGGCAGCTCGGCCAGGGCGGCGCGCGTGTCGCTCGCCTCGCCCAGTTCGTCCAACTGGTCGACGATGTCGCGCGCCTGTTCGCCGAGCGCGATCGCCCGGTCCGATTCGACCATCGCCCCGCGCGCCAGCGCCCGCGACCGCAGCCGTTGCGCCGCCTCTGCCCGGACCAGCGCCAGCCGTTCGTTCTCCAGCCGGGCGTTGCTGGCGGCAAGCGCCGACAGCGCGACGCCCGCCTGCGCCCGCAACCGCGCTGCATCGGCCACGTTCGCGCGTACCGCGGCGGTGCGCCGCTGCATCACCGGCACGACCGTACCCAGCACCGCGCGGACATGGACCAGATCGTCGGTCGATCCCGGTTGCGCCACCGCCAGCCACGGCGGCCGCGTGGCAAGCGACTGGAGCGCGCCGACCAGCCGCGCGGCGGGGGCCTGCCGCGCCGCCAGATCCGCCCGCCGACGACGGAGCAGTTCGCCGACCAGTGCGACCCGCGCCTGTGCCGCGCGACGTCCCGCTTCGGCGGCGGCGATGCGTGCCGCCAGCGCCGCCTGCGCCGCGCGGGTCCGCTCCGCCCCAGCCCGCGCCGCGCGTGCCGCCTGCTCCAGCCGGGTCGATCGCGCCGCCGCATCGGCCGCCGCGCGCCGTGCCGTACCCAGCCGTTCGCGCCCCGCCGCGACCGGATCGTCCTGCCCCCAGGCCGCAGCCCCCGCCAGTGCGGCAAGGCCGGCGATCAGGGCGAGTGCGCGCTTCATCCCTCGCGGTGATAGGGGTGGCCGGCGAGGATGCTCGTCGCGCGCCACAATTGTTCGGCCAGCATCGCCCGCGCCATCAGGTGCGGCCACGTCGCCCGCCCGAACGCCAGCAACAGGTCGGCCTGCTCCCGCTGGACATCGTCGAAGCCGTCGGCGGCACCCAGCAGGAACCGTGTCTCGCGCACGCCATCGTCGCGCCAGCGGCCAAGCTGCGTCGCGAACGCCATCGACGGCAGGTCGCGGCCCTTTTCGTCGAGCATGACGATGCGCGTGCCCGGATCGACCGCCGGCATCTTGCCCCCGGTGTCGGGCAGTTCGGTAATCTTCGTCGGCCAGCCGACCCGCTTCATATAGCGGTCGATCAGTTCGCCCTCGGGACTACGCCCGATCCGCCCGCGCGCGACGATATGCAGCAGCACGGGCGGGCAGGCTTATGCGTGCGCGGTCGGGTTCAGCGTGTCGCCGAACGCCCACATCCGCTCCAGATTGTAGAAGGTGCGGACCTCGGGGCGGAAAAGGTGGACGATCACGTCGCCGGTGTCGATCAGCACCCAGTCGGCAGTCGGCAGCCCCTCGATGCGCGACGGGCGGCCGAACTCGGCCTTCACCCGCTCGGCCAGCTTCTGCGCCATCGACGCGACCTGCCGGCTCGACCGGCCGCTGGCGATCACCATGTAATCGGCGATGCTTGATTTGCCGGCGAGCGGGATCGACACCGTCTCCACCGCCTGGTCGTCGTCGAGGCTGGCCAGCACCAGCCGGTGCAGCGCTTCGGTTTCGGTCATGGCGTCGGTCGGGTCGGTGGGGGTGGGCAAGGTCATCAGCTTTCAGGGGCCTGTGCGCCGGACCGGTCGGGCGGAATTGCCCGAAGGTGCCAGGCGGGATCGGCGGCGCGGATCGCGGTCGCCGACGTCGGATCGGGACGGAAGCGCAAACGGACCAGCGCCGGCAAACTCCACATCGTCCATCGTTTCGCCTGGCCTGCGGGCCGCGCATGGCGCCGCAACCAGCCCATCGCAGGACTAGCGAGGGCGCGTCCGTCATAGCCCGGACGCGCGATAACCGCAATCGCCACCGTCCGCGCGATCCCGCGCCAGTCGCGCCAGCGGTGGAAGTCCGCCAGATTGTCGGCGCCCATCAGCCAGACGAAGCGATGCTGCGGGTATAATCGCACCAGCTTGCGCAACGTATCGACGGTGTACCGCGTCCCCAGCCGGCGTTCGATCGCGGTCGGCCGGATCGGCGCATGGCGCGCGACCTTGCGTGCGGACGCCAGCCGTGCGGCCAGCGGCGCCATCCCGGCGGCGGGCTTCAACGGATTGCCGGGCGACACCAGCCACCACACTTCGTCCAGCGCCAGCGCCCGCTTCGCCGCCAGCGACACCCGACGATGCCCGCGATGCGCCGGGTTGAACGATCCGCCGAGCAGGCCGATGCGTCGGGCGGTCAAGGCCGGATCTGGCCCGTGCCCCGCACCACCCATTTATACGTCGTCAGTCCCTCCAGCGCCACCGGCCCGCGCGCATGCAGCCGTCCGGTGGCGATCCCGATCTCCGCGCCCAGCCCGAACTCGCCGCCATCGGCGAACTGGGTCGACGCATTCCACATCACGATCGCCGAATCGACGCGGGCAAGGAAATGCTCGGCGGTCGCCGCGTCGGCGGTAATGATCGCGTCGGTGTGGTGCGATCCGTGCGCGGCGATATGCGCGATCGCCGCGTCGACCCCGTCGACCAGCTTCACCGACAGGATCGCATCGAGATATTCGGTGTCCCAGTCGTCGTCATTCGCCTCGAGGATCGCAGGGTGCAGCGCCCGCACCTCCGCATCGCCCCGCAACTCGCACCCGGCGTCGACCAGCCCGGACAGGATCGGCAGCGGATCGGCATAGGCGCGGTCGATCAGCAGCGTCTCGGTCGCGCCGCACACGCCGGTGCGGCGCAGCTTGGCATTGACCACCACCGCCTGCGCCATCGTCGGATCGGCGGCGCGATCGACATAGCTGTGGTTGAGGCCATCGAGATGCGCCAGCACCGGCACCCGCGCCTCCGCCTGCACCCGCGCGACCAGGTTCTTGCCCCCGCGCGGGATGATGAGGTCGATCAGGCCATCGGCGGTCAGCATCTCTCCGACCACCGCCCGGTCCGTCGTCTGCACCAGCTGCACCGCGCCTTCGGACAGGCCGCCGGCGGTCAGCCCACGCACCATCGCCGCATGGATCGCGCGGTTGCTGTGGATCGCCTCGCTCCCGCCGCGCAGGATCGCCGCATTGCCCGCCATCACCGCCAGCGCGCCGGCATCGGCGGTGACGTTGGGTCGGCTTTCATAGATGATCCCGATCACCCCGATCGGCACCCGCACGCGCGTCAGGGTCAGGCCGTTGGGCCGTTCGCTGCGGTCGATCACGTCGCCGACCGGATCGGGCAGCGCCGCCACCGCCTCGACGCCGGCCGCCATCGCCTCCAGCCGGGTGGGGTCGAGCCGCAGGCGGTCGAGCATGGCGCCGGACAGGCCGCCGGCTTGCGCTGCGGCGAGGTCGGTTGCGTTCGCGGTGAGGATCGTATCGCTATCGTCGCGGATGGCGGCGGCGGCGGCGCGGAGGGCCGTTGCTTTGGTCGCGGTCGGCGTGATGGCCAGCGCTAGCGCGGCGGTTCGGGCGATCCGACCCATCGTTGCGATATGCTGGTCGGGCAACAAGCGGTCGTTGGTCATGTCCGGCCTTCTCATATCGGCTTCCGCGCCGCTGTAGTAGTCGAGCGTGTTTCTGCCACCATGGCTCGGGAAATACAAAAAAGGGCCACCTCACAAGGAGGCGGCCCCGTTAGTCAGATCCTGTTGTTAGGGATCAGAAGTTGGCGCGCACGCTCGCGTTGAAGCGGCGGCCGATCAGGTCGTTGAACGAGCTGGGGTGCAGTTCGCCAAAATATTCCTGACCCTGACGATTGAACAGGTTGTTGACCGCAATGGTGAAGCGGAAATTGTCCGCCGGGTCGAAGAACACGCCAAGGTTGACGACCGCATAGGCATCGAGCTTGTCCAGTTCGCGGGCGTCGGTTCCGCTGCCCGCTACGCCCTGCGTACGGTTCAGACGGTTGAACAGCTGCTGGCCCGTGAAGTTGACCGTGGTATTCAAACCGAAGTTCCGCTCGACATAGCGGACACGCAGCTGCCCGGACAACTGGGGATCGAAAATGACGCCCTGCGAATTTGCCGCACCAACGCCGGTAACGTCGTTCAGACGGCGATCGATGTAGGTCAAGTCGGTGCCGAAGCTTAGCGTTCCGTCCATGCCGACGCCGGACATCGGCAAGGCATAGTTCAGCGTTCCCTGGATGCCGCTGAGTTCCAGGCGCTGGCCGTTCACGAACCCGCTGGTTACGGCTGGCGTCGACGGATTGTTGACCACGCGCCCGGTGTTCGGATCGCGCAGGACCTGCGAGCAGAAGCTGTTGGCGTTCAATACGTCGTTGGTGTTGAACGACGGATTGTCGAAACAGCCCGACACGATCTGCGCGACCGTCAAGCTGGCGATCGGTCCACGGAGCGAGATGTTGATATAATCCGCCGTGAGCGAGAAGCGGGGCAGGAACCGCGGCTGGAGGACGACGCCGTAGCTGAAGCTGCGGGCTTCTTCGTTCTCCAGGTTGGGATTGCCGCCCGAGCGCGCGAAAACCGTAGCCAGCGACGCCGGGTCCGGCGTGTTGAAGTCGGTGCCGGGGAACGCCGCGATGAACGCCGCGCAGTTCGCGGCACGGACCGCAGGTGCCGGACCGCCGTTGCGGTTCGCCGGCTGGCACAGATCAGGGACGGTCGAGAAGGTGTTGACCTGCGGCAGGAACAGTTCGGTGATACCCGGCGAACGGAACGACCGCGTATACGTCCCACGGAACATGATGTCCTGAACCGGTGCGATGTTGGCACCACCGGTATAGGCGAAGAAACCACCGTTGATCGAGTTGTGCGAGTAACGTCCGCGTCCGGTCAGCTGCACCTGATTCAGGAACGACCAGCCGAGGTCCGGTGAGACGAGCGGGAGCACGACTTCACCGAAGATGTCGTTCAGTTCGTACGACCCGGACAGCGCGGAGATCGGCACCGACCGGCCGCGGCCCTCCTGCTGGAAATCGGACGGAGTGAAGCTCGCCGCCTCGCGCCTATATTCATAGCCGATGTTCAGGCCGATGCCGCCCGCCCCATAGATGTCGCCGGTCGTTCCCGACAAGCTGGAGTTGAACACCGTCTGCTCCTGACGGCTGCGCGTCACGAACTGTTCGATGACATAGGCCCGGGCCGCCTCCGACGCCACGCCGCGACCGAACAGGTTCAGCGGGACGCAGGCCGCATCGGCAATCGGCGTGCCGCCGGGGGCCGCGAAACCGTTGCCGTCGGTACGGGTCGCTGCCGTCGTGCAGACGATGTTGCCCGCCGCGTCGCGCCCTACGTTCGTCGCATTGATGAATCGTTGGGCGTTCAGATCCTGACCATAGTCGTTGCTGCGCGTCCGGCCGTAGGACCCATAGACCTCGGCATCGAAATCACCGCCGAGGAAGCGGAAATTGCCGCGGACGCCGACTACGCCAAAGGCGACGTCGGTTTCATTGTAGCCGGTCAGATCGGCAAGATCGTCCGACACCCGCGAAATCTGGAAGGTGGTAACGCCACGCGAGGTCAGCTGCGCCCGCGCCTGATCGTTCAGGAACGGATTGTTGACGCTATAGGTTACCGGAGCGGCCAACCCGCCGAACAGCGAGGAGTTGAACGTCGGTTGCTGGGTGAGTTCGTCGGCGCGGGACTTGAAATAGGTCCCTTCCGCGAACAGTTCGACCTGATCGGTGGCCTTGAACGTGATGAAACCGTTAAGCGTCGTACGGCGCAGGTCGGAGGTGATCTGCGTATAGTCCGCGAACCGGAAGCCGTCGCCGCCCGAACCCGATGTGCCGGGGAACACGATGCCCTGATTGAAGGGCACGAGGTTGCCGTTCGATGCGAACTGCAGGCCATTGGCCGTCGCCACGCCGAACGGAACCGCCGGATTGCGCGCGTCACCGGCCGCGAGGTTGGTGGCCGTGATCAGGCCGCCCGGCGTCAGGAAAGGAATGTTGACGTTGCGGATCAGGACCGTGCCGGGATTGCCGTCGGTCTGGCTGTTGTTGAAGCCGTAATTCGGGTTCAGTCGACCGTCGCCACCCGGACCGATCCCCCCCGGCCGCAGCGACGCCGACTGTGCTGCCGACGGGTTCGTAGCCCCGCCGATGCGGCGACGAAGGAACTCACGGTCGTTATAGACCATGCCCTTGATATCATCGTGCTGTGCCGCAACCGTAATGTTCAGGCGATCGTCCAGAAAACTGCGTCCGGCGATGCCGGAGAAATTCAGATTCTGGTTGTCGCCCTGTTCCGAAATTCCGCTGGTCGCGCTGAGCTCAAGACCCTCATACCGCGACCGCAGCGTGACATTGATCGTTCCCGCGATCGCGTCCGAGCCATAGATGGGGGCACCGCCGATGCTGAGCTGGCTGACGTTGTCGACCAGGATGCTCGGCAGAATATTCAGGTCGACCTGCGTGCCGGCAGCCGCATTGGTGAAGATCGTCGCGACGTTCGAGCTGACGAAGCGGCGTCCGTTGTACAGGGTCAAGGTACGGTTCGAGCCGAGGCCCAGAATGTTGATGAAGTTGGTGCCCTGACCAAAGCCTTGGCTGCCCTGCGGCGTGACACTGCTACGAACCCCAGGCAGTTCGTTCAGGGCGTCGGCAACGTTGGTGAAGTTGCGTTCGCGAAGCTGCGCGCTGCTGAACGTCGTGATCGGTTCCGGCGAAGTCAGGTTCGGATTACGGATGCGCGATCCGGTGACGACGATCGTGTTGACATTGTCGTTCGATTCTTCGGCGCGCGCCTCCGCCAGGCAAGCAGTATCGCCCGGGTCGCACGCTTCGACAGGATCGGCCTGACGGCCAGCTTCGGCAGTCTGCGCAAATGCAATGGTAGGGATTAGCGCACACGACGCAAGCGCCGTCGCACCGAACCAGCGGTGGATTTTCATGATTTTGGCCCCGTTTTGTGTACCGGGTGACCCCGGTCCGACTGGGACAGACAAATCGATTATTGGATACCATGCAAGGGCCGGATACGCCCCGACGCAACACAAACATCCGGCCGTTGCATGAATGTCACATGAATGAAACAGTCCTGCGCAGTCGCGACATTAAACAACATCGTATCACGATATTGTTATAATAATACTGCGCGGCAATAGTTTGTTACCTGGGTCTCACCGCTCCACGCACATCGCAATCCCCATGCCGCCACCGATGCACAGCGTCGCCAGCCCCCTCTTTGCGTCGCGGCGCTTCATTTCGTGCAGCAGCGTCGTCAGCACGCGCGCGCCCGAGGCGCCGATCGGGTGGCCGATCGCGATCGCACCGCCGTTGACGTTCACCTTGTCCGCGGTCCAGCCCATGTCCTTGCCGACGGCCAGCGCCTGTGCGGCAAAGGCTTCGTTGGCTTCGACCAGATCGAGATCGTCGACGCTCCAGCCCGCCTTTTCCAGCGCGCGGCGCGAGGCGGGGACGGGACCGATGCCCATGATCGACGGGTCGACACCGGCGGTCGCCCAGCTCTTGATCGTGGCCAGCGGTTCGAGGCCGCGCTTGGCAGCTTCGTCGGCCGACATCACCACCAGCGCGGCCGCGCCGTCGTTCAGGCCCGATGCGTTGGCGGCGGTGACCGATCCGTCCTTCTTGAATGCCGGGCGGAGGCCCGACACGCCGTCGATCGTGGCGCCGGCGCGGATGTATTCGTCCTGGTCGACGATGGTCTCCCCCTTGCGGCCCTTGATCGTCACCGGTGCGATTTCGTCGGTGAAGCGGCCTTCGCTGCGCGCGGCTTCGGCGCGGTTCTGCGAGCGGACGGCAAATTCGTCCTGCTCGGCGCGGGTCACCTGATATTGCTCGGCCAGGTTCTCGGCGGTGATGCCCATGTGATAGCCGTTGAAGACGTCGGTCAGGCCGTCCTTTATCATAGTGTCGACCATCGTGCCGTCACCCATCTTGGTCCCGGCGCGCAGCTGCACCGCGTGCGCCGACAGCGACATGCTTTCCTGTCCGCCCGCCACGACGATCGTCGCGTCGCCGGTCTGGATCGCCTGCGCCGCCAGCGCCACCGCGCGCAGCCCCGACCCGCAGACCTGGTTGAGGCCCCATGCCGGCACCTCTTTGGGCACGCCCGCCGCCATCGACGCCTGTCGCGCCGGGTTCTGGCCCTGACCGGCGGTCAGCACCTGGCCGAGGATCACCTCCGACACATCCTCCGGCGCGACACCGGCTTCGTTCAGCGCGGCGGCGATCGCCTGCCGACCCAGTTCGTGGGCCGGGACGGTGGCGAAAGCGCCGAGGAAGCTACCGACCGGGGTACGCTTGGCGGCAACGATGACGACGTCGGACATGGGCAATCCTTCTTCCAGAAACGTTCGGGCGTTATCTAGTATGCGCAACGTCGCTTAGCCAGCGTGCAAGCGGTTCCCACAACAGCGCCCGCCCGCGACTGCCGACGATCATCCCGACATGGCCCGCGCCGACGATCCGCTGGTCGGGCAGGCCGATCGCGCTGGCGGCAGGCACGATCCGGTCGCTCGTCGCGACGAATTCGACCATCGGCACGCCGGCCTGTGCCGGCACGATCCGGTCGCCCGCCTGCCAGCGCCCGCGACCCGGCAGATCGGCATCGAACAGGTCGTCGAACAGCTCGCGCCCGGCCGCATACGGGATCGGCGCCCCGCCATTGGCCCAGTCCTCCAGCGCGACGAACGCCCGTGCCGCCGCCGATGCCGGATCAAGGTCGGCGAAGCGCACGAACTTGTCGACGGTGCGCGCCGGATCGATCTGCCAGAACATCGACTGGAGCAGTTCCATCGGCAGCACCCCCAGATGTTCGGCGGTCGGCTGTGCCGCGGTCCACATGTCGGCGATCGCCGCGCGGCCCTCGTCGCCGAAGCCGGCGAAACGCCACGGCGTCGCGATCAACGCGATACCGGCCACCGCCGCGAAGCACGCCGCCGCCAGCGCGATCGTCCCGCCGAGGCAATAGCCGACGACGATCGGCGGCGTATCGAGCGTCGACAGCAACCGCGCCGCCGCCCGCGCATGGTCGCCGAGGTCCATCGCCCGGTCGTCGGGGCCGGGCGTTCCCCAGTCGATCATCAGCACCCGCAATCCCTGTCCGGCCAGCCAGCGCAGCAACGAATTGTCGGGCGCGAGGTCGAGCACGAACGGCGGGTTGATGAGCGACGGGATCACCACCACCGGCCGTCCCGCGCCGCCATAGTCGCGCAGCAGCACGCGACCATCGCGCGCGACCGCCGCCGGGGCGACGGCACGCGGCAGGCGCGGGGCATCCTGATATCGCCGCAGGCCCAACAAGGCCTGCACCCGCCGCGCCGGGTCCGTGGCGGTTTCGCTGCGCAGCATCGACATAAATAGCGGCAGGGGGCGCGGCCCGTGTTGCGGCGCGGTATCGATCGGTGTACCCATCGTCATATCTTTCCGCGCAAGGATTTCGCATGAAGAAGGCAGCGGCCGACGGCAGCCCCGTCATCATCAAGAAATACGCCAACCGCCGTCTCTATAACACCGAGACGTCGTCCTACATCACGCTCGAACATCTCGCGGCGATGACGCGCGAACATCGCGACTTCAAGGTCGTCGATGCCAAGACCGACGACGACATCACCCACAACGTGCTGACGCAGATCATTATGGAAGAGGAAAGCCGGGGGCAGACGCTGCTGCCGGTCAGCTTCCTGCGCCAGCTGATAACGCTGTACGGCGATTCGATGCAGGCGATGGTGCCGGGGTATCTGGAGGCGTCGATGGACAGCTTCCGCCGCAACCAGGAACAGTTCAAGACCGCGGTCGAGGGCGCCTTCGCCCATTCGCCCTTCGCCGAGATCGCCAAGCGTAACCTGGCGATGTTCGAGGCGGCGGCGGGCGCGTTCAAGCCGGGCGCGAACGGTGCCGTTCCCGGCACCGCGGCACCGGCCGCGGGTGGCACGGCGGAAGCACCGCCCGTCAAGACCGACGAGATGGCGGCGCTGCGCGCGGAACTGGCGCGGTTGCAGGACAAGGTCGACAAGCTGGGGTAAGGGGCGGGGGATTCGACCATCCCTGACCTGCACACTCCGTTTGGTTCGAGCCTGTCGAGAACGCGATCGCGTCGGGACGATCCGCTTCATGCGGCTGATACCTGTTCCGGTCAGGTTCGAGCTTGTCGAGAACCGGGTTGCTTGCGGCAAGGGCGTTCTCGACGGACGCTTCTCGACAAGCTCGAAGCTGCTCGAACCGAACGGGATAGGCGGGCGGATTGGCCGCCACCGCCACGACCCCGGACGTGATCCGGGGTGACGGGGTAGGGACGGTATCGATCGAGAACGCCGCCCGATCACCCCCGGACCGTCGCCCCGGCGAAGGCTGGGGCCTCCTGCGGCGAGGAGGTCGATCCATTACCGGGAGATCCCGGCCTCTGCCGGGATGACGCTGGTTATGGAACGAGCGCACCCCTCGCCATCGCTCACTTCGGCTTGACGAACCGCAGCGTCATCCGGTCGCTCTCGCCGATCGCCGCATATTTCGCGCGGTCGACATCCTTCAGCCGGTAGGTCGGCGGCAGCGTCCACACGCCCTCCGGCCAGTCGGCGGTGTCCTTGGGATTGGCGTTGACGTTCGACCGCCCGGCCAGCTTGAATCCGGCCCTTGTGGCAAAGGCGATGACCGAGCTTTCCTTCATATAGCCCGACTTTTCCTCGGCACCCGCATCGCGGGGTTCCGGCAGGCGATGCTCGACCACGCCCAGCACGCCGCCGGGCTTCAACATCCGGAACATCGCAGCGAACGCCGCCTGCGCACGGTCGGCACCGCCGAAGCGCCAGTTGTGGACGTTGCGGAAGGTCAGCACCTTGTCGGCCACGGCATCGGGCACGCCGGTCTGGCCCGCCTCCGCCGGGAAGGCGGCGAGCTGGACCTTGCCGAACGCCGCGGCGTCGCGCGCCTTCAGCTTCGCGATCGCCTCCCCGCCGCGGGGTAGCGGAGCCGCCGCGACATAGCGGCCCTTGTCGCGCAGCATCGGCGCAAGGATTTCGGTGTACCAGCCACCACCGGGCCAGATTTCGACCACCGTGTCGGTCGGCTTCACCCCGAAGAACGCCAGCGTTTCCGCCGGGTGGCGATAGCGGTCGCGCGCGACATTGGCGGGCGTGCGCGCGGGCGACGCGACCGCGGCGGCGATGGCTCCACGCGGCGCCTGCGCCGGGGCGGGGGTCAGCGCGACGAGCGCGGCACTTAGCGCTGGCAGCAACAGGGCGGTTCGACGCATGGGAAAACTCCTGACGGGAGGAACGAGTGGACGATACGCGAACGCTGTTATGGACCATCGCGGGCGTGGCGGCGATGCTGTTTGCACTGTCGGTATTCGCGGAACGGCGGCGTACGCTGCGCCGCGATCCCGACCGTGTCGGCTGGATGCCATGGACGCTGGTGCAACTGGTCGCGGTGCTGGCGACGGTGTTCGCGGTCGCGATGGCGCTGACGCGGAAATAGGCGGACGCCTGGAATTTGATCCATCCGCCTAGAGGCTGTTATGGACTTGGAAGCGGGCTTGATTCATCCGTTATTGGATGAGCATTTGCCGCAAGTCGTATCTGTCTGACGTCAGTGATGAGGAATGGTCGCTGGTCGCACCATATTTGCTGTTG
>RPSH01000051.1 GCA_003946805.1 Bacillus sp. 2B10
GGGTCATGGGGTGGCCTTCTGGGGATGATCCCCGCGGGTGCGGGGGAGACGCCAGCATGATCGGCGTATCCGTCGTCACACAAGGATGATCCCCGCGGGTGCGGGGGAGACCATGGACATGATTGACGAGTACGAGGCTGCGCTGGATGATCCCCGCGGGTGCGGGGGAGACGATGTCCGCGCCGCGCTGACCTTGGCCGCACAGGGATGATCCCCGCGGGTGCGGGGGAGACCGCAAAGCTGCCAGTCTGCGAAGCCATCGCCAGGGATGATCCCCGCGGGTGCGGGGGAGACCGGTGCCACTCGTAACCGATACCGGCCAAGCGGGGATGATCCCCGCGGGTGCGGGGGAGACGATTCGCCGGATACGTCCCGGCCCAACCCGATGGGATGATCCCCGCGGGTGCGGGGGAGACCGCGACTGTGACCACGTCCGCCACGCTCTCCAGGGATGATCCCCGCGGGTGCGGGGGAGACTTTCCGCCGGACAGGTTGAACACGAACACGGCGGGATGATCCCCGCGGGTGCGGGGGAGACATCATCCGATCGTCGACATGCTGACCCCGGAGGGGATGATCCCCGCGGGTGCGGGGGAGACCCAAACTCGTCGGCGGCCGGTCACGGCGTTCTGGGATGATCCCCGCGGGTGCGGGGGAGACTCAGCAGAACGGCGTTCGCATCCGCTCGCCCCGGGATGATCCCCGCGGGTGCGGGGGAGACAAGTCGAGCAGGTCGAAGGCACGTTGGAGGTTGGGATGATCCCCGCGGGTGCGGGGGAGACCAGGGGGCCCGCATGACCTCCCCGCTGACCGCGGGATGATCCCCGCGGGTGCGGGGGAGACATCTCAGCATTCCACACGCCGTGCTGGCGAGGGGGATGATCCCCGCGGGTGCGGGGGAGACATCAACCTGTCATCCGCAGTCAGCGGCCTGCTGGGATGATCCCCGCGGGTGCGGGGGAGACGAAGATCAGCACCCGGTCACGGTGGATGCGCAGGGATGATCCCCGCGGGTGCGGGGGAGACAGCGGCCGGGGCAAACCCGTGAGCTTCGCCCCGGGATGATCCCCGCGGGTGCGGGGGAGACGCGGGCGCCGACGACAAGAAGGAGAAAGACGAGGGATGATCCCCGCGGGTGCGGGGGAGACCTCGATGCGGTGGAGTCGCTAACCGGCCGCGGGGGATGATCCCCGCGGGTGCGGGGGAGACCGCCGCGACCGGGTGAACGGGATCATCCCGACGGGATGATCCCCGCGGGTGCGGGGGAGACGTGAGTTCGTCGAGCGCCGCGTGGCCCAGCGACGGATGATCCCCGCGGGTGCGGGGGAGACTCTTGGGCGCAAGATGTTCAACTTGCTTGCCATGTCGGGGACATGGTTGCAATTCGACATTCTTCACGATGTCAAAGACGTGCCTCAGCCGGCCGGCTGTTGCGAGGCCGAGAGGGTGCGGCGGACCAGGAGGATGCCGTCGTGCGCGACGACGTCCTTGGGCGGTTCGCCGAGTACCGACAGGCCGAGCCCGCCCGCCGAGGCGGGTTCGGCCCAGCACATCACGATGCTGCCGCGGCGCAGGCGGCCATGCCATTCCTCGACCACCGCCCAGATGCGGCCGCGCACGCCCGCGCTCATCCGCGGCTGGGCATAGACGCCGGGCGCCAGTTCGAGCATCGCCGAGCCGAGGAAGCCGCGATAGCGGTCCTCGACGTCGCGGGTGATGACGACGGTCAGCGGCATCAGGTCGCCACCCCCGCACCCGTGTCCGCCGCAACCGCTTCACCGGGCATCAGCAGCGTCTTGATCCGGTCGATCATGCCCGGGATCACGCTGCGCTGGCGGAAGAGCAACGCCGCGCGCTTGCGCACCAGCCGCTCGATCGGGGCGGCACCGCGCCCGCGCGCCTCGCGCACCGCGCCGAACGCGATGTCGAGCAGCACGTCGTGGCGGTACAGGTCGGCGATGTCGAGCACGAAGCTCTGCCCCGAATCCTCATGCACGAAGCCCAGCTGCGGGATCGCGCCGGTCGCCGCCACCGCGACCGCGGCGGCGGCGGTCATCGCCGATCCGGCATGGTTGATCGCCTGGTTCGCGAGGTCGCCCGCCTCCGGGTTCTCGCGGTCGTAGCGGCGGCCGTTCCACACGATGCCGTGGCGCTCGGCGGCCATGACATAGGCCCGCTTGATCCGGGCGCCCTCCTGTCCGCGCAGCACGGTTATCTCGCGCGTGCGCACGATTTGTCCGAAGCGCATCGCGTACATGGCGCGCGCGGTCTCCATGCGCAGCTTCGGGTCGGACCAGCGCCGCACCTGCGCCCGCGCCAGCGCCGAACTGTCGGGCATCAGCGGCGGCGCGGTGTAGAAGCGGACCGCCCCGTCGCCGATCGCCGCCAGCGCACAGCCATGCCGCGCCAGCAGCCGCAGCGCATCGTGCGTTACGCTCGACCCCGGCCCCAGCAGCACGATCGAGATCGCATGATAGGGAATCTGGTAGTCGCCCGCGCCCAGCGTCCCGCCGCCCGCCGTCACGAAGCGGAGACACCCATCCTCCACCTCCAGCCGCCCGCGGTCGAGCCACACCAGCCCCTGCCGGTCGGCATGGGGTATCCGCGCCTTTTCGAGGCCGAGGCGCCCCGACAACATTACCCGCGGCCCGGCGGCGCGAGCAGCAACATGCCATAGCCGAACCCGCCATGCCGCCCGACGCCCCTGGCCAGCAGCGTGGCGAACGCGGCAGGATCGACGATGGTCAGCGTCCCGCCGATCAGCGCGTCGGGCCCCTCGACCCGGTGGGTGCGGCGCCCTTCGCTGCGATGGGTGTTGCGCAGGGTGCGGGTGCGGCGGAAGTGCCGGAGGTCGGCGTGATCGAGCGTCGCCGCAGCGGCGAGGCGCTTTGCCAGCCAGTCGGTATAGACCGCCGCGCGATCGACGGTATCGGGGTCGCCACCCGCGCGCGCGACCCGTTCGCGCGCGGCGGTGTGGGCGTCGATCTCGCCCGCGCCGGACAGCCAGCCGCCGTCCCGCCCGGTCCGCGCGGCGCGGACCGACTTGCCGAAGCGCACGACGGGCCGCACGCGGACCTCGAAACCGAAGCGCGCGCCTTCGCGCCAGCTTTCCGGCATGGGGCGCAGCCCGGGTTCGCCATCGAACAGCCCGTCTATCGCGGCATCGGGCGGCGGCAGCGCGGCGGCGTCGACGAACGCGGCGCGATCGTCGACATAGCCGAGCAAATGCGGACCCTTTTCATGATCCGGCAGAAAGCGGAACGGGCGCGGCGCGGCATCGCCGAAGCGGGCGGCAAGCGCGGCGTGAAGGGCATAGCCGAAATCCTCGTCGCTCAACCGCCGCGCCACCGCGAAGCCGGCCAGTGCACGGACATGGATGCCGATACGCGCGAGGTGAAGCGTCACGGCGTCACCCCCGGCCAGTCGAGCCGCCCGACTGTCACCCGGCGCAACCCGGCATGGACGCCGACGGGCCAGTGGCGTTCGTCGGTCAGTTCCTCCGTCTGTGTACCGTGTGTGACGACGCTGCCGGTCGGTTCGCCGAACGGCCATTGCGCACGGATCGAGGCGGGGCGGGGCAGCTTGATCTTGGTAAAGCCCAGCGCCAGCGCTTCAGGAATGGTGTTGGCCTCCACCACGCCCAACAGCAGCGGGTGCGACGGGACGAAGGGTTTCCGACCCAGGAAAAGCGGGCGTTCGGGGCGGGTCAGCGCCGCTGCCAGCATGTCGAGGGTCGGGGCGTCGTCGGCGGGCGACAGGCGGCAGGCGACGAGCACGCGGGCGTCGGCGTCCATGTCGCGGTAGCGGATGTGCGGCGATTTATAGGTGTCAGCACCGCCCGCGCGCCCCTCCACCCGGCCGCGCGTGGTCCAGCCGCGATCGTTCGCGCCGAGCTGTGCGGTCTGGAACTCGCGTTCGCGCCGCCCTTCGCGCACACGCGCTGATCCGATCGTCAGCCGCGCCTGCAACGCGGCATGGGCGTCGACGTCATGGCGTTCCCAGCCGAGCGCGTTGGCGAACAGCCCGGCAACCATCGATTTTGCCGGAAAATCGCGAACCACGCCGTAGGCATCGACCAGATCGCCGCCGAAGCTCATCAACGGCGCTTCGCAATCGAGCAGCAGGTGTTTCACGCGCGGGCGTCCCGCACGACTTGGCCCGCCCATGCGGCGAGTTCGCGCAGGCTGCCGGTGGCAATATTGGGCAGGGCAAGGTCGGGAAGGGCGGCGAGGCGGCGGGCCTCCCCGGTCTCGTACATCGTGTCTAGGTCGTGCAAATGCTTGGTCATCGCCTGCGCCGTGCGGTGGCCGAGTGAGTGGTTGGAGGTGCGATCCTTAGTAGCGATCGCGTCGCGAAAAGCGTTGGCGAGGGTGCGCGGTGGGCGGTCGCCGGCTTCGACCAGCACCAGTTCGGCGCGGCTATAGGGCGCGGTCGACCCCTTTTTCGCGCCGGGCGAGATTTCGGCGACTAGCTGGATCAAATTTTCTACGACCTGCGCTGCTAGCGCGCGGTCCTGATCCCCGGCCCAGTCGGGCCCGTCACAACCGGTGAGGTTCGACACTAGCAGTGGCACATCGACGACGACATATCCATAATACAGGCCGGAAGTCAGTTCGGTATCGAACACCCCGGCGGCACCGGCATCGTCCTCTTTCATGGGAAGATCGTCGACCACCGTGAAATAGTCGAGTTCGGTCTGTTCGGGATGGACGGTAAAAGCGTGCGCGACATGGATCGCCGCATCACGATTGGCGCGCGTATCGCTGGTCACCATGCGACCGAACAACGCGGCCTCAAGGCTGGAAGCAAGCGCGTTCTGTTCGCGCAGCTGTTTCAGGTTCCCCTTCTGATCGCGCTCTTTGACCCAAGCGTCGATCAGAGCCTTGGCTTCTTTGGGGTCTGCGGTCTGAGCCGCAACCGCTTCTGCCTGCTGGCGGAGATACTCGAGTTCATTGCGACCCAACAACAGCGCCTGTCGTTCTCGCACGCTGTTCGACGTTCCGTCGTATAGTTTCGACTTGTCGCCATAAATCGTCTTGAGGAAGGCAAGCTCGATGGCATCGACAAGCTCTTTCGAATGGGTCTGGCGCAGCCCGCCCGTGACGCGTTGTTCGATAGCGAACTTGCTGCGCAGCCCCTCAATACCGTTCTGCTTCGCCAATTCGTGTAGCGCGCGGGGATCGTTTGCCTTGCGCCAGTGCCGCTTCAGGCATTGCGACGACACACGGGTCCGCGTGGCGGTGCCGAACGGCAGGCGCTTGGCGAGGCCGGCATCGTCGCGGTTGAGCAGCGCGCCGGGCCATGCGGCGAGGAAATGGATCTGGATGAATTTCGGCACGATGCCGTCGGTTGCGGTGGTCGTCATGCAAAAATCCCCTCAGTTCGATTTGGCCTGCGCGGCATAATAGTGCCGCGCCATGCGCAGCCGGGCGGCGTCGGATTTGACCGGATCGCTGCCCAGCAGGTGATAGATGTCCCACAGGTTCACGGGCTTGCGCTCCCGCGACAGGATGCGGACGGCGAGCGCGAGCTGGTCGCCCAGCGCCTCCCCCCGGCTAGCGAGCAGGCGCAGCAGGCGCTTTTCCGAAAAGCCTGCTTCGAACAACGCAGCCCCGACCCCGCGCCGTTCGTCATGGGGGCGGAGGGCGGCGGTGCCCGACAACAGCCCGGCGAAATGACCGATCAGGCGCAACCGGGTCCAGTCGTCCTTGACCCGCGACTGCGGCACGTCCGCCCGGAGCAGCATCTTGATCGCGACGGCATCGGCGCCTGGCGACCTGGTCAGTTGCATGCGACGCAGCGCCGCGCGATCGCCGCTCGACATGCCGTGCGTCTGGCGCGAGATCGACGTCATCCAGTCGTCGGGTTTTTCAGCGGTCGCGGGGTCCGCGTTCGCGGCGGCGGGGTTACTCGCCATATTCGGCCTCCTCGACCCATTTCTTCATTTCATAGTGGAGCAGCGATCCGGCGCGGGCGCGTGCCGGGACCCGGCGGACCTCGGTTCCCGGTGCCGCTTCGGCGGCCACGTCGAACATGTCGCGGGCGATGTCGCGCAGCGTGACCCGCCACGCCATGCGCGGATTATCGGCCTCGCCCGATACTTCGGCCCAGAAGGGCGCGTCGAAGAAGATGGCGTCGACCGCTTCGTTGAAGCGGGCGAGCCAGCGTTCGGTCTTCTTCTTTGCGGAATCGTCGTCCAGCCGGGCGCGTTCGGGGCCGCCCTGCACCAGCGAGATCAGCGCGCGGCCGAGGCGGCGGCTGGCTTCGAAGCCTTCGTCGGCGCGCTTGCGGGCGACCTCGCCGATGCGCTCGATCGCGATCGGGCGCCCGTCGGCGTCGCGGCGCGCGCCATGGGTGCGGACGATGCGGCGGTGCAGCCCCTCGGTCTTGCCCTGACCGCGCACCAGCGCCGCCGCGACGATCGACAGCCCGTCGCTGTCGTCGGCGGGGTCGGCAGCGGCGAGCATCGGCAGCGTGATCTTTGCCTTGTCGAGCAGGTTCGCCATCTGGCGATAGCCGAAGCCCGCGCCGGTCGGCGTGTGGCTGGTCGATCCGTCGGCCTTCATCGGCGCCCAAGGGTCCAGCGTCCGGCCCTTCAACTCGCCGGCGGCGACGCGGGCGCATTTGGAGCCGGCGGCCAGCGCCTCGATCCCGGCCGGCGTACGGCGCAGGCGCACCCGGCGGCAGATCTCGACATAGAGTTCGTCGAGCGTGCCATAGTCGAGCGACAGCGTGCCGTCCCACGGCACGGTCCACAGCAGCGCCGTGCCGGTGCGGCGATCGGGGCGGGCGCGGGCATCGGCGACGAGCCGCGCGACGTCGCGCCGGAACGCCTGCGCCGCGCCGCCCGCCGGGCGGATGCCGAGGCTCATGCGAGACGCGAACCCGCCATTCATCCGCGAGATGCCATAGTTGCCCGCACCCAGAAAACCTTCGGTGGTCTGCAACGTGACCAGCGCGAACAGCCAGTCCTCGTCGCTTGCCGCCACCATCCGCTCCTGCTTCAGGTCGTGATTCTTGGCGGTCACCAGCATGTCGAGCGCATCCGGCGTCGGCAGGCGGTTCCGGTACGCCGCCCTGTCCCCCGGCGCGATGGTCGGCGGCTGGAGCAGCGCGGGCTTCGACCAGTCGTCGACGACCAGCTCCCACGCGTGCGGGCTGTCGGGGGTGAGGGCCAGCAGCAGGTCGCGCCACGCCACCTCGCCTGTTGGCAGCGCATCGGTGCCGGCATGGATCAGCGCGAGCGCGGCGACCTGAACCGTGAAGGCGTGCCACGGCTCGCGCTGGTGCGGGCGCAGCGCGGAAAAGCTCCACGCCTGCCCGTCCGCCAGCGCCGCGAACGCCGCGAACAGGGTGCCGCGCTGCGGCTCGCCGCGTTCGTCCTGCCAACCGATCATCTGCCCCTCCACCGGGCGCAAAGGTGCCCGATCGACGGCGCGCGTCAAGTCCGGACGGTCGATTATCCGCTCAGCCACCGAACAACGCCGCCGCACCGGTCAGGATCGTCGGGGCGGTGAGCGCCCGGTCGAGGTAGAGGTTGCGCGCCTCGCACGATGTCTCGGCGACCAGCAGGCAGCTGTGGCAGGCGGCACCGCTCAGCGCGCGTTCGTCGATATGGTCGTCGGGATCGTGTTCGGCGCAGATCGGATCGCCCGAACACAGCGCCAGCCGGTCGAGCGCGCGTTCGGCGATGGCGCCGAGGCGGGGGAGGACGGCGACGAGTCCGCCCAGCGTCCCCTGCGATCCGGTGGAGGCGGTGTAGAGCAGCAGGCCGTAGCGCGGGCCGTCCTCGTCGACGACGGCGTAGAGGCGTTCCTTGAGCGCGGTGGCGGGGTAGCCGCAGTCGAGCGCGATCTCGTTCATCAGCGCGTGAGAAAAGCCGTGCATCGCGTAATAGGCGAGGTTGGGGAAGCGCAGCTTGTCGCCATGCGCCTGTGTCGTGCTCCAGCGTTCCCAGCCATTGTAGAGCGCCTCGCCGCGCGCGACGACGGCCGGGCGCGAGAGCCAGGCGGCGATGGCGTGTGGGTCGAAGCGCAGGAAGATGCCTTCGCCCAGCTGCTCGACCGCGGGGAGCCAGTCCAGCTCGCTGGCAAGGGCCGCGCCCTCGACCGCGATGTGCAGTTCCTCGAGGTCGCCGTCGATCGCGGTGGGGGCGGCTTCGAAGCGGGTGAAGCCGTAGAGGCAGGCGACCTCGCGCAGGCGGTGGACCGCGACGACGGAGGCGATCGGCGACAGGCGGGGGCGGTCGCCGTCCCACTGGTCGCGCCTCAGGGTGCGGGCGAACAGCCGGGCGTCGGGGGTGTCGGCGCCGATCTCGGGCAGGCCGGAGGCGAGCAGGTCGAACTCGGCGACCTTGGGCGCTTTGGCCAGCGTCAGGTGGCCGGTCGCGCGCAGCTGCGCCACGCGGGCGACGACCTCGGCATCGCTCCACCCCGCCAGCGCGGCGCGCAGGGGCGGGTTGGCGCGGCGGGCCATCGCCACCTCCGCCGCGGTCGTGACCCAGTCGATCGCGTCCATCTGCGCCTCGACCAGCCGGGTCAGCTCGTCCTCGGCGGCGGGGAGCGAGATGACGGTCAGCACCTGCGGGAAATAGGCGTTGGTCGCGGTGCGGGTAAGGAAGCGCAGGTTCTCGCCGCAGTCGGTCGGCTCGTCGCGGTTCAGCCACGGGCGGCGACCGCGGCACTTGCCGAAACGCCCGTCGGCCTGCGCATCGCGCAGCGACAGCGCGGCACCGCAGCCGCACACGATGCGGGTCGAGGCGGGATCGCCCGAGGTCCCCCGCTCCTCCAGCCACAGCGGCTGGAGGCAGCGAACGCCCAGATCGACATGGACGGCATAGCCCCAGTCGATGTCCTGCAAATGCCCCTTGTGACATCCGGCGACGAAACGGATCGGGGTGACGGGCAGCCGTCGCCCGTCCTCGTCGACGAAATCGGCCCGGCCGCGCGGGTTCAGGTCCTGCCAGCGCACCAGCCGGCGGCGGCGGATGTCGCCCATAGCCTCGCCTTCGCGTGCGACGAACCATGCCGGGAAGATGCGCGCCTCGATCCCCGGTGGTTCGCCGGTGGCGCTGCGCCCCTCGTCATGCGCGGGCGGGGTGCGCAGCGTCAGGCGGACGTCGTCGCCCAGCCGGTGGGTGGCGCGCAGCAGCGTCTCCAGCACCGCGACGGCACGCGGTTCGTGGATCGTGCGCCAGCTGCCGCGTTCGCGCATGTGCCACAGGTCGAGCCCGCCGATGACGACCGACCGGGTCGGCAGGTCGACCATCGCACCGGGACCGAAACCGAACACCAGTTGCGACTGGCGCAGCGTGATGCGCTTGTTGCTCATGCCATGTCTCCCGCGCCGGTCACTTTCTCGCCGCCGGGGCCGCGCGGCTTGACCAGCACGCCCGGTTCGACGTCGCGCATGCTCCATCCCGCCTGGAACCGGCGATGCGCGGGGGAGAGGTTGTCGAGCACGGGGTCGAGCGGCGGGTTCAGCAGCCGTTGCGGCCGGTCGTCATAGCTGAAGCGGCCGCCGGCCTGCACCTGTTCGCCGGCGATCGCGACCCAGTCGTCGAGCAGCCCCCCGATCGTTGCCGCCAGCCGGTCGCGACCGCCATCGATGCCGGGCGGCGCGCGGTCGACCAGATGCGCGACCACCGCCGCGCGGGTCGCCGGGGCATTCGCCAGCGCCGCGACCGCACCGGACGGCGTCAGCGCCGGGTCGAGATGCCGGGCGATCGCCACCACCACGGCGGCAAGCGACCGGTCGAGCGCGCGCGCCGACCATGGCGTCACGCTGGTCGCCTCCACCGCGCGATAGAAGGTGTCGTGGAAATGGGTGAATTGTTCATAGTGCATCCGGTCGCGCGGACGGTGGATGTTGAGCACCACCGCCACCAGCCCGGGGCGCGCCGGGTTGCGGCCGACTCGGCTGGTCGCCTGGATATATTCCGCCGCCGTCTTGGGCTGGCCCTGCACCAGCATCAGCCCCAGCCGGTCGATATCGAGCCCGACCGAGATCATGTTGGTCGCCAGCGCCACGTCGACCGGTTCGGCTCCATCGCCCCCGGCGTCGCCGTCGAACCGCGCCTCCAGCCGCCGCTTGGCCGCCGCGACCTGATCGGTCGACACGCGCGAGGTGAGTTCGACCGGCTCGCGTAAGGGTCGGTTGCCGAAGGGGCGGTCGGCAGGCTCGATCCGCCGCCGCCGGTCGCCATAGTCGGCGAGGCGCGCGGCGACTTCGTCCTCGACGATGCGCCGCGCGCCGCCCAGTTCGCGCAGCGCGTTGAAATAGCAGAGCGCGGTGCGATAGGCGTCGGCATCGCCGTCGCTGTCCGCCAGCCCCTGTGCCGCGGCGAGCAGCGTCACCAGCGCCTGCAGGAACACCAGCTTCGGCCCACGCCCCGATGCGGCGATGCCGACATACCAGCGCGCCGGGTCGTCGGCGCTTTCGGGGCGGGTCTGCGCGAAAAAGCTGTCGCGGCGGTCGATGCCCGGTGGCGGAAAGATATGGGTCGCATCGCGATCGAACAGCGCGCGGATCTGGTCGCGGGCACGCCGCACCGTGGCGGTCGAGGCGACGATCTTCGGCCGGACGCGCTGCCCGCCGATACTGCGCGCGGCGAGGCCGTCGATCGCCGCCTCGTACAGCCCGGCGACGGTGCCGAGCGGGCCGGAAATCAGGTGCAGTTCGTCCTGCACCACCAGGTCGGGCGGCGACAGGCGGTGGCCGTTGTCGAGCGGCCGCCCGCGTCCGGGCTCCGCCGCGCCGTAGAATCCGTCGTCGTCGGCGCGGTCGACATGGCCGAAGAACGCTCCCGCCGCGCCGTTCCACGGCAGCGCGGCGAATTTGTCGACGGTCGCGATCAGGAAGGCGGGCAGGCGGCGATAGATCGCCTCGTCCACGCTCACCACCGGCAGCGCGCGGTCGCCGGTGAACGGGCAGGCGTGGTTGACGCAGCGCAGTTCGAGGTTGGTCGGCGCGTCGGCATTGGGCACGCAGCGGAAGCTCTGCGGGGTGAAGGCGGTGCCGCACCACGGACATGCCTTGATCGGGGCGGGGGCGCGGGTGTCGCGGCCGCTGGTATAGGCGCGGACGCGCCGGACCGCCGTCCCCTCGCTGCGGTCGCCGCGCCGCCCCAGCCGGTTGGGGCTGGCGTCGGAACCGACCCACAGCCCGATCTCGATCGGCCAGTCGCCGAGCAGCGGGCGACCGGCCGCGTCGCGATAGTCCGGCCCGGTGCGCAGCAGTTCGAGCGCGCAGACGAGGCCGGCGGCGCGGCCGAGCTGGTCGAGGGTCAGCAGCCGCAGCGTGTAGCGCATGATGACCGCGACACCGGCGCCCAGCACCCCGTCGGCCCCCAGCCGCCGCAGCGCGATGGTGAAGGCGGCGAGGCCCAGATACGCCTCGGTCTTGCCGCCGCCGGTCGGAAAGAACAGCAGGTCGGCGGCGTCGCGATCGGGATGGGTCGGATCGGCCATCGCCGACAGGTTCAGCAGCAGGAACGCCAGCTGGAACGGGCGCCATGCCGGCGTCGTGTCGGACGGGCGGCGCGCGCGAGTGGCGTCGGCGACGGCGCGGTTGGCGATGCCGAACGCGCGGCGGACGAGGGGGTCGTCGGCCAGCAGCGCGATGCCGGCGGCGATCCGGGCGCATGCTTCCTCCTGCGCGGCGATCAGCGTGGCGGCGGTGCGGGCGCGTTGCGGGGCGTCGGCGAGGTCCGCCGCCGCGGTGCGCTGTCCGGACGACCATGCGTCGTAGGCGGTGAGCAGCGGGGCGAGCGCGGCCTGAAGCGCATAGCCGTCCTCCGCCAGCGCGGCGAGCCGGTCCATGCCGAATTCGGCACCGGCGACGGCGGTCGCGACGGTGCGTTCGACCGCGGCATGGGGCAGGTGGGTGGTGTGGACCCGCCGCACCATGCCGTCGGCATCGGCGACATGGCCGGTCGCGCAGCCCAGCCCGACGGCATAGGCGGCGGCGTCGCGATAATGCAGGTCGGCGAGCTGGTCGTCCCAGTCGTCGCGGGCGATGCGCGACAGGTCGTGCTGCGCGACGAAGCCGTCGCCGCAGCCGAGCGACAGGCGCACCTGATAGGCATGGGCGAGGTCGCGGTAGCGCGGCGCGGGCTCCAGCCGTTTGTTGACGAGGAATATCGTCACGACCTGCACGATCCGTTCGGCCCCGCTGGCGAGGCGCAGCGCGAAGGGGCGCGCACGCACCGCCAGTTCGAGCGCGCCGCCGGGCCGCGCGGTCGCCGACGATCCGGGAATCGCGGTGCGTTCGATCCCCGCTTCGTCGGCGGGGATGGCGAGCGTCAGCATCGCGCTGCGCGGAACCCGGCGCCAGCCGACCGGGCCGCCGTGCGGATCGCCGCCGCCGTCGAGGATTTCGGGCGGCAGCGGCGGTTCGGGCACGTAATCGCCCCAGTCGACCGTGACGTCGAGCGTGCGCACGTCCGGCGCGACCATCGCCGACAGCCCGATCGTGCTGGGCAGGAAGCGACGGCGCGCGGGCGGGGTGTCGGGTTCGTCGTGATCGCCCGCCGCCCCGCCCGCGCCGAAGCCCTCGTCGGTCAGGAAGCCGTCGATCTCGTCCCATTCCGCTTCCCCGGCGGCGGGGGTGTCCGTCGTCAACTCGCCCGACGGGGCGATGAACCCCGCCAGATACCAGCGCGATGGCGCCTCGCCCGGGGGCAGGCGTTCGGTGGCGAGGTCGGTGTCGTCCGGCCCCGGCCCGATCAGGTTGCGCCGCAGCCGCGCCACCATTTCGCTGCGCACCCGTGTCGCGTTCATCGCATCCGCTCCTGTCGTGCGCGTTCCCCGTTCAGCAACAACAACCGCCCGAGCACCGCATCCCGGAACGCCGCCGGCCAGAACAGGCGGTTTCGATAGCGGTGGTCGTCTTCCTGTTCGGCATCGAGGAATACGGGCGCGGCCTGTTCGGCGAGGTCGTCCCAACCATAGGCGGCCAGCACCGCGCGATCGATCGCATCGTGCAGCGTGCGCAAGCGGGTGATGTCGGGGGCGGTATCGCCCTTGCGGTGGAAGCGGTTGTAGGTCGGGGTCATGCCCTGTCCGCGCGCGACCATCATGTCGGCGCGGTGGTCATGACAGGCAGCGCCGGCGGCTTCGAGCGCGGGGGCGTCGTCGAAGCCGGGGGGCAGGGGGAAGGTTTCGAAACAGTCGGAGGGGGTGTAGCGCAGGCGTTCTTCCAGCGTGGATGCGAAGAAGCGGGTCCAGACCTCGTGGACGCGCGACTGAAGCGTCGCGAACGCGGCGTGGGAGGACAGGGCGAAGATCGCGGTCGTGTGCGAAAAGGTCGCATCCGACGTCCGGCGTGCGAAGGCGACATGCGGTGTCGCGCCGCAGTTGATCGCCAGCACATGGCTGAGGGGCGCAATCGTCCGGTATAGTTCGGGACGATTGCGCAGGAAGCGCCACCACAGGCGCTGCCCGTTCAGGTCGTCCTGCAACAGCCGTTCGGGCCGAACCCGGTCGGCGACGATCGCCAGCAGGTCGGGCCAGTCGGCCGCCACCGGCCCCGGATAATCGACTGCGACCTCGCCCAGCCGTAGCTGTCGCGCGCGTTCGTCCGGGGACAGCCGGTCCCAGCTTTCGCCCACGACCGAGCGCGCTACAGGCATGTCGCCGAAATCGATGACGTAGCGGTGGTGCGCGAAGTTCGGGGAGTTGTTGATCTCCTCGCCGCCCAGATACGGTTTGATGATCGACCGATTGGAAGGATCGGCTGCTGTCAGGCGGACCATGTCTGCAAGCGGCGTCGCCTTCCCGCGTGCGGCGTTCACGTCGTCGAACGTGAAACCCATGCCGAGCAGAAACGACCCGATGAAGGAGATGCCGGCATTCGCCCGCAGCGTGGCCGGTACGCCGTCCAGATCCCCCTCCATCAGATGAGCCGAAATCCGCCGGACCGGGCGCCCGTCCAGCACGGGTGGCGCGTCGTCGGTCCCGCCGCGGCGCACGAACACCTGCGCGACCACCACCGCCGCCTCGCCCTCCCACACGTGGCGGCTGACCGCGCGGTAGATCGTGCCGCGCTCGGCGAGGATGCGCATCAGGCCGCTGTCGCGGGTGTCGCCCTGGCGGATGGTGTTGGTCGCGATCAGGCCGAACGCGCCGCCGTCGCGCAGCAGGCTGTAGGCGCGGCGAAAGAAATGCGCGGCGAGATCGGCATTGCCGTGCGTGTCGGCGTGCAGCGTCTTGAGCCAGTCGCCATAGCCCGGCGCGTGGCCCGCCCTGATCGTGTTCTTGCCGGCGAAGGGCGGGTTGCCGATGATCGCGTCGAAGCCGGGATTGGGACGGGTGAAGACGTCCTCGAATTCCAGTTCCCAGTGGAACGGGCGGATGCCGATCGGCGCGGCGTGCAGCGCGTCCTGCCATGCCGACAGCTGCGCCCAGCTGGCGGGACCGGGGGAGAGCACGCATTGCTGCACCTCCGCCAGCCGGGCGGCGCGGTCGCGGGCCCCGGCGCCGGTGAAGAACGACCACAGGATCGCGTCGGCGACCAGATGCGCGCGCGCCAGCGCGGTGGTCGCGGCGCGGTGGCGGCGTTCCTGCGCGGCATAGGGCGCGATCTCCGCCTCCTGCCGCATCAGCCGGCGCAGTTCGGCGGCGGCGTCGATCCCGTCGCGCACGATCGCCTCGACGAAGCTGTGCTGGCCCGACACCTGGTCCCACGTCACCGCGACGATCTTGGGGTTCGGCAGCCCGACCAGGCTGTCGCCGCAGCGCAGCACCGCGTCGAGGAAGGTGAATTCGTGCGCGCTCGCCAGCGTCTCCAGCCACAGCGACAATCGGGCGAGGTCGATCGCCAGCGGATTGCGGTCGACGCCGCGCAGGCAGTGCTGCGCCACCAGCCGCTTCGCGTGGAGCAGTTCGTCCTCGTCCGCCGGGATCGTCGGGCGTTGTGCTGGCCAGCGGCTCCATGCCTCGACCAGCCGCTCGCCCAGCTGGCGGCACGCCTCGACCAGGAACGCGCCCGACCCGGCGGCGGGGTCGCAGACCTTGAGGTCGAGCACCTCGCCCGGCCCGGCATCCGCCCCGATGCGGGCGAAGGCGGGGGCAAGGGCGTGGGCGACGATCGGGCGGGTCAGGGTCGGCGGGGTATAGTGGCTGCCGGTGCGGCGGCGCTCGTCGGTCGGTTGCAGGATCGGCGTGCCCGGCCCTACGGGCACGGCACGCGGGCAGGCGCGCGGGTCGGCGAGCGGCGCGAGCGCGGTGGCGAGCGCATCGGCATCGGTGGCGCAGCGCAGCGCCTTCGCGACGGCGGCCGGCCAGACGCTGCGCCCGGTATCGGCCTTCAGCTGCTTCTCGCGCTCCGCCCCGGCGACGCCCGCCAGCGCGGTCAGGTCGACCCATACCGGCACCCGGTTGCCCTTGCCCGCGCGGATCGCCAGCATCGGCCCCGCCGCCCGTTCGACGGTGAAGCCCATCACCGTCTCATAGACCGACCCGATCTGTTCGACGCTGAGCGCGCGATAGGCGATGCGCTCGCCCCGGTCGATCAGCAGGCCGTCGAGCACGCGCAGCACGCAGCCGTCGCCGACCGGCAGCACGCGCTCCGCATCGCCCGCCGCCGCGCGACCGAGCAGGAAGGGAAAGGCGTGCTCGCTGAACAGCGTGCCGCCGCGCGCCTGCATGAACCCCGACGGATCGCCGCGATCGACCAGCCGGAACAGCGCCAGCAGCCGCCCCCAGCTCCCACGCCGTTCGTCCATCGTGTCGGGATAGAGCGCGGCGTCGTCGCGCAGCCGCAGGTGGAGCGCGCCCAGCGCATAGCCCTGTTCGTACAGCGCCGCCGCGGTGCCGCCCGGCGTCGAGGGCATCAGCGCGCGATCCTCGGCATAGAGGATGAAGATCAGCCGCAGCAGGACGGTCAGCAGCCCTTCGTAGAGATGCTGCGGCCGCTCCGCCGCCAGCCGCCGGATGCGCTCCGGATCGGCGGCGTCGAGCCCGCGCAGCAGTTCGTGCAGGCTGGCGAGCACCTGTCCCGCCAGCCGCGACGACACGTCCGCCTGTGCCGCGCGGCTTTCCGCCAGCAGCGCGGGCAGGCGGTGCGTCGGCGGGCCGGTGAACAGCGCATGGGCGTCGAGCAGCAGCTTCATCCCCGCCAGCATCGTCCGCCCCGACGTTTGGACCAAGGCGTTCAGCGGCCAGCTCATATGCCCCGACACCTCGCCACGCGGGGCGACGACCAGCCGCAGGACCGGTTCGACCGTCGCGCCCTCGCGCCGCCCGGTCTCGCGCGCGCCGACGATCACGCCCGCGCCGACCCCGGTCTCGCGCAGCAGCCGTTCGAAGCGTTGCTGCGCCGTCGCCTCCCACCCGTCCAGCGTGCCGCGCCGGTCGAGGATCAGTCCCGGCGCCTCGATCCGCACCAGCAGCTGCGGCGTGCCGTCGGCGTCCAGTACCGCCCAGTGCGGTTCGAGCAGCAGTTCCTGTTCGGGAAAGGCGACGCGCAGCGCATCGGGCAACGTCGGGCCACCCGGCGCCCCCGCCACCCGGTCGGGCACCCAGCCGAGTATGTCGCGGAAGAGGGTCCAGCGGTCGTCCCCCGCCAATGCCGCCGCGACCGCGCTGCCGTCAGCGGCGGTCTGCGGCGTGACACATGCGCCGATCCGGGTGAGGGCAGCGGGCGCCACCACCAGCCCGACCGGTTGCAGATAGCCGATCCAGTCGTGCGGGCCGGAACCGTCGCTCATGCGGCGGGCCACAGATAGACGAGGCCGATCGGCTCGATCCGGCTGGCCTGTAGCCGCGCGGCGGCGCGCAGCCGTTCGGGTTCGCGGACCAGTTCGTCGTCGAGCCGGGTGGCGGTCCGCTCCCACGAGCGGCGATCGGCGGCGCGTTGCCGTTCCTCGGCGGAATCGAGCAGCAGGCTCAGCTGGCTGTCGTCGCTGCCGCGCTCGCGCTGGATGCGGGCGATGCGTTGTCGGAGCAGCGTTTCCAGCCCCTGCGCCTCGGCAGCGGCACGGCGGGTCAGTTCGCTTGCGACCTTGGCCAGCCGTGCCGCTGCGCGTTCGGTCAGGATCGGGCGCAGGTCGGCGACGTCGCGGGTGGCGCCGGCGGTGGTGCGGCGGATCGTGTCGGGGTCGGCGTCCTGCGCATCGCGCAGCGCGGCGAGCAGTTCGTCGAGCACCCGCGCCTCCGCCTCGCGCCCTTCGGCCAGCGCGCGCAGCGGCGCGTCGCCCGCCTCGCGCGGACGCCAGTCGGCGGCGACGCTCAGCACCTCCTCGTGCAGCCGTGCCGCCTGTTCGCCGTACAGGGCGAGGCGGCCGAGCAGCACGACGCGCGGCGTGGCGGTGGTCGCGGTGCGGATGACGCAGCTGCGCTCAAGCCCCTGCCGGAACCCCGCCGAGAGGAACCGTCCGAGCAGCCGCCGCACCAGCCGGTGTTCGAGATGCAACTGCACGACCCCGCCGGCATCGCGCCCGTCGGGCAGGATGGCAGGCGCGAAGCTGACCTGCCGCACCGCCGCATCGGTACTGGCGCGCCATTCGTGGGGGCGCTCACCGGGGCGGGGCGGGCGGGCGCGCAGATCGTCGAGCAGCGGCGTCCAGCCGGGGTCGCCGGCGAAGCGCGCGGTGTCGAGCGTGAAGACCGGCGTGTCGCCGACCGCGGTGGGCATGGTCCAGTCGCCGCCTGCACGGTCCAGCGCCAGCGCGACGACCGACTGCAACTCGCCCGGATCGACGCCGACCCGCGCCCGCGCCTTATCGAGCGCCTGTGCCAGATCGGCCTGTTCGCGCCTGAGCCGGGCAAGGCGCGCGGCGGCGCCGTCGTCGAGGTCGCGGACGGCGGCGGCGACCTGCGCATCGGCTTGTGCCGACCGGATGCGATCGGCGATGTCGCGTGCCGCCGCCCGGTCGATGCCGTTCGCCAGCCGCCCGGCGATCCGGTCGCCCAGCACCTGTCCCGCCGATCCCAGCTGGCGTCGGATCAGCTCGGTCTTGCGCACCAGCGCGTCGAGCACGACGTCCTCGGGGCGCTGCGCGTACACGAAATAGCGGCAGGTGACGGTGTCGGCGGGTTGCAGCTTGCGGTCGATCCGCCCGTTGCGCTGTTCCAGCCGCGACGGGTTCCATGGCAGGTCGACATGGATCAGGTCGTGGCATTGTGATTGCAGGTTGATGCCTTCGCGCGCGGCGTCGGTGCAGATCAGGATGCGAAGCGGGTCGGCGGGATCGTTGAACGCGCGCTTGATCGCGTCGCGCCGCTCGGTCGAGGTGATGCCGGTGAAGCTGTCGATCCGCCGCGCTTCGTGGGCATCGGCCGGGTCGAGCAGCACCGACAACTGCCGCTGCAACCAGCGGCGGGTATCCTCATATTCGGTGAACAGGATCAGCCGCCGGTCGCGCCAGCGCCCCTCGCCGTCGAGCAGGTGGGTCGTGGCCCAGTCGAGCAGCCAGCACACCCGCGCATCGGGGGCGGTGCGCGCCGCGTCCGCCCGTGCGAGCATCGCCAGCACCTGTTCGCGCTCGGCGGAAAGCTGGCGGGGAAGCGCACCGGCGGCACCGTCGATCGCGGCGGCTTCGGCGCGGGCGGCATCGCGCCGGGCCAGCCGATCGAGTGCGGCATCCTCCTCCGCGATCGTCTCGGGTGCGTCGGGTAGGTCGGGCGTGGCGGTCGCGGCGGCGGCCCCGGCAATGGCGCGGTCGAGCCCGGCCAGATGGACGCGCAGCGTGCGGGCGAAGGCGGCGACCGACGACAACAGCCGCTGCTGCAACCCGACGAACGCCAGCCGCGCCCGCGCCGCCTGTGCCGGGGGCAGCGCGGCGATCCGCCCCTCGCGCAAGGTGCGATAGTCGGCCAGCATCGCCGCCAGCACCAGTTCGGGCGTGTCGTCGGGCAGGTCGGCGAGCACGACGGGTTCGACCACGCGTTCCGGAAAGCGTTCGCCCAGCGCGCGCAGGTCGCTTTTCAGCCGGCGGACCATGACAGGTTCGAGATCGGCGGGCCGCACCTGTACGCCACGGGTGAAGCGTTGCGGGTCGAGCAGTTCGAGCAGCGTCGCGAAGCTGTTGGGGTGGCCGTTGTGCGGCGTGGCCGACAGGAACAGGCGATGTTCGAACCGGTCGGACAGGTCGCGAAGGCTCCGCGTGAACTGGCTTTCGATCGCATAGCGTCCGCCGCCCGCAGGCGCGGCATGGTGCGCCTCGTCGAGGATCAGCAGCGAGCGGGCACGGAAATCCTCCAGCACGTCGCGCAGGCCCGCGACGTAATTCTCGTCGCCGAGCAGCCGGTGCGACAGGATGAAGCGCGATCCCGCCGCCCACGGGTTCGCGCCATAGCCACGGCGGCGGCGCAGCTGTTCGAGGTGGCGGGCATCGACGATGTCGAAGGCGAGGCCGAACTTGCTCTGCAATTCGTCGCGCCACTGTCCGGCCATCGCCGCCGGGGCCAGCACCACGGTATAGTCGACCCGACGGCGCAGCAGCAGCTCGCGCAGCACCAGCCCGGCCTCGACCGTCTTGCCCAGCCCCACATCGTCGGCGATCAGCAGGTTGACGCGCGGCAGGCGCAGCGCCTTGCGCAGCGGGAGCAGCTGATAGGGGTCGAGCCGGATGCCGGCGCGAAACGGTGCTTGGAACAGGTCGCGTTCGGCGGCGGTCGCGGTGCGCCAGCGCACGGTGCGCAGATAGGCGGAAAAGGTCGCCGCATCGCCGCCGCCCGCGCCGCCTTCGCTGCCGAGCGACGCCCATGCCTCTTCGTCATGCAGCCGGGCATCGACTTCGGCGCTCCACAGCACGCGCGCATCCTCGCCGCTGGCGTCGTCGTCGATACAGGCGAGGCGATGGCCGTCGAACGGACCGTCGGGCTGCGCCTCGACCATCCACAACCGTCCGCGCAGCGACACGAACTGTCCGACGCCCGGCTGGGGCATGCGCATCCGACTGGCCATGGCGTGTCGCTCCTCCCCGTTCGTGGCGCACAGGGTGGGGGGG
>RPSH01000052.1 GCA_003946805.1 Bacillus sp. 2B10
GCAGCCTTCTTCTGTCATGCTCGCGGCGAGCGGTTTCGGTCCAGCCCATATGATCCCCGTGGTCTTCGCAACCCTCGGTGAATCACAACTGGCTGAAATCGCTCAACCTAATTTCCGGTTGGGCTCTTAGTGAGGCGCGCCACCGCCGTGGCGTAATATCGGTTGAGCTCGGTATCGGCGCGGGCAAGGTCCCCAGTAAGGCATTGCTCGACCTTCGGCGTGGTCGAACCCGCACATGGATTGCCGGCCGCCAGCAGCAGCGTCGCGATGATGATCGACATATCTATCTTTTCCTCCGTCCCGGTCCCGCTGAGCACGTCCGACTTACAATGTTTCGATCCGGCCGGCCGCACCCGGTTCCTTGGCAATCGACCAGATCGTTACCCGGTCCACCACAACCTGCACCCCCCATGCGACGGCCGCCAACGCCGCCCACGGCCAGCCGCGCGTCAGCCACACGTCGAGATGGAAGCCGTTGGCCGGCAGCGTCAGTCCGCAGGCGATGAGCGCCAGCCACTTGAGGCTGTTCATCGCGAACGACGCGCCGCTCATGATCCACAGCTTGGCGCGCGACGATCCCGGCCGCCACGCCGCCCACAGCAACAGCGCTGCCGGGACGCCGAGGCCGGCCCACGCCGTCCAAGCAGGCCCGAGATTTACCTTCGCAACCATCGCGGCAACGAACGATAGCGTGCACAGCAGTAGGATGAGCGGCAGCGCGCGGAAGAAGCCGGTGGCGTTCAGCACGCCGACCAGCATCAGCAGCGCGATGATCGCAACGGCTCCGATCACGGCGATCACGACCCGGCGCCCTCAGAACGCCGCACGGTCGGTCTTGGGCGCAGCGCGGTCAACGGCCGCGGCATAGGCCCGCTCCCGCTCTTTATCCTGATCGGTGCCGTCCTGCAGCCTGATAGTGTTGTCGTTGTAGATGACCGACGCGGTCAGGTTGGGCAGCGCCTCCGGCCGGCGCTGGAACGGCGTGATCGACCCGCACACGGACTTGAGCGGCGCGCTGCACCAAGCGAGCGTCATGCCCTGGTCCCGGCGGCCATCGGGCTGGCCGTATTTCGCTTTCACCTGGCGGAGGAATGCGTCGCCCTTCATCACCTCCTGCGGCATCTGGAGGTAGATACTGGTGACGATCGACCCACCGGTCGGCGCGGCAGTCAGGCCGACGGTGATCGCCTCGCGATTCGGGCCGACGCCCTGCAACTGCGTCATCACCCGGTCGGCCATCGCCGGCGACGAGGCGGCGCCGGTCCGCCGTCGCGCCGCCTCGGCGCGGATACGCGCCGTGAAGCTCGGGCCGTAGCTTACGCCGTTCGTCGCGGGCATCACATAGCCGGCCCTCACCAGCGCGGCCCTTGCCTCGCCCGCCGACATGCCGAGGCGAACTCCGGCGACATCGAGCGGAAGCGCGGGTGTCGTGGCCACTGCGCCACCAGCGGACTGCTGCGCCGTTGTGTCGGGTAGCGTCCGGGCTGCAGCGGGCACGGGCGCGGCGGCGATCACGATGGCTGTGGCGGCAAGGGTCTTCCTCATATGTCCTGTTCCTTGTGCTGGATTAGCGAATGGCGATGGTGACGAAGCCGGCGGTATCGGACGCACCCGCTACGTGACCGGCATCGAAGGCATGGGCGACGCCCACGCGGAACGATGAGGTGCGAGACAACGCGGTCGACCAGCCCAGTTCGAGGTCCAGTTCGCGCGAGTCCGGGGCGAGATCAACGGCGGTCGCGCGGGTCGAAAGCACCCCGGTGACGAGATCGAACGCCACGGGCGCGAGAAGCACCACTCGCGCACGCTCCACCCGCAGCGGCGACGACAGGCCGAGCGTTGCCCGCCCGCCGAACAGCCCCCGCGCGCCCTCCAGCGAGAAGGCGCTGCCCACCAGCGGTCCGCCGAAGCGAAACAGATCGGAACCGCCCGTTGCCCGCGTCGACGACGCGGTGACGCGGGCGGTCAGATCGACGCCGACCAACGTGCGGCGGTAGGTCAGCGTGGCGAACGTGGTCCGGGCGCCTGTCAGGCCGAGCGTGGCGTCACCGCGCATGCCGAGCACCTGTCCACGCTCGACGAGGTCGGACAGTTCGAGCCCCAAACCGAGCGGCATGGCGAAGCCGACGACCTGCTGGCGGAGGCGGCCATCGCGCGAGGTGCCGGTCGAGAAGGAGGCCGACCAGCCCCCGGCGGACCATGCCGACATGCTACCGATCGGCAGCGAGGCGATGCCACGGAGCGCTGATCCCGCCAGCCCGGTCCCGCCGCCGACCGCAACGTTGGTGCCGAGCGTGACCTGCTGCCCGGCGGCAGGCGAGAAGGACACGACGGCGGGAACGTCCGGACGCCGCATCGCCTGAGCGCCAACGTTCGTCGCGAAGCCGAAGCGCGCGGCCTCAGCCTGCGCCGCGCGCCACGGCGCATCGGTCGGGGCGAGCATCGCCCCGGCGAGCAGCCCGGACCCACGCGCACGCACGCCGGCCGAGGCGGTCATCGTATAGTCGCGGCCGTAGCGGTCGAGCACCGTCATGCCGCCGACCTGTCCGGTCAGCGTGGCGGCGGCTGCCGACCCGCCAAACGGCGCCGAGGTGGTCAGCGAGGAAAAGCGGGTCAGCACGGCGTCGGCCGCCACGAAGGAGGACGCGGGCGCCTGCGCCTGCATCGCTTTCTCGACGTTGAGGATGCCCGCGCCATAGACTGCATCGACGCCCGGCGCACCGGCATCGGTCGCGGTGTCGAGCAGGATACGGCTGATCGCCTTGCCCCCGAGCTGGGGCCAATATTGCTTGAGCAGCGCAGCCGCCCCTGCGACCGCCGGGGCGGCGAAGCTGTTGCCGGTGACGCTGACGACGTTGCCGTCCTTGTCGACGACCTGGACGTTGTTGCCGCCCGCCGCGAGCATCCGGTCGGCGAGCGGGCCGGCATTGCCGTTCGCGCTGCGCGGATTGCCGTTCTGGTCGACCCCGATCGCGAACAGGAACCAGTCCTTGTTGGCGCGGTCGGTGCCGACGAAGTTTTCGGCGAACTCCCCGGTGAAGCTGTCCTTGCCGGTCGCGTTGTCGATCGAATTGACCAGCAGCCGGTCGGCGAGGCGGACCTGATCCATCGCGGCGCGCTGGTCATCCGCCAGCTGACCGGTGCCGAAGCCGTTCAGCGACAGCACGCTGACGAACGCACCTTTCTCGACCGCATAGCGGATGGCTGGCGCGATGAGCATCGCGTTCGCGCTGCTGCTCTCCGGGATCGGCTCGGTGCTGCCCGCGGTCTGGTTCGACAGGTCGGCACCGACGATCTTGAGCGCCAGCAACGTCGCCTCGGGTGCCAGCCCTTGCGGTCCGCTGCCATTCTTCGCGGCGAGCGCGATGGAGGCCACCTCAGTGCCGTGGCCGACCCTGTCGTCGATCGGAAACGGCGCAAGCGTTTCCGCTGCACAGGTGCCGCACCGCGCGACGCGCTGTTCGAAACCCATGCTGTCGGTAGAAATGCGCCCGGCGAACTCGGGCGTCGAGCGGTTGATGCCGGTGTCGAGCACCGCGATCGTCACGCCCTTCCCGGTGATGCCGCGGTCATAGGCGTATGCGGCCTTGGCGATGACCACGGCGCCTGCTGCCTTGTATTCCGCGCTGTCCGCCGACGACGTCGGCGCCGGTGTCGGAGCGGGTGTGGGTGCCGGTGTGGCGGTCGGCGGCGCGGTCGACCCGCCGGAATTGACGCCACCGCCACCACCGCAGGCGGCCAACAGCAGCCCCGCCGAGATCACCGATATGTTCGTTATGCATGCGCGGTCCCCGCGCTTCCGTCCCTCAACACCCAACGCCCGAACCCCGTTCGCGTCGGTGCCGGTCGGCTCCAGCCGGCGGCACCGCCCCTGTTCACGAGGCGGTGCCGGCCCGAAAGCCGGAAGTTGGAAACCTGCAAAGAGACAGGCGCGAACGCCTTTAGGCCCGAAGGCCCTGGACATACGCGTCCGCCTCCCGGCCGAAACTGGTTCGGACCGGGTCTACGGCTCTCTTTGACGAGGTTTCCACGCCTCGGCCCACCTGCTGGTGAGCGCAGGCAGGTTAAGCGATCTTCCCGCCTGTCGGCAACGCAAATCTTCGCGACCCGACGTCGGGTATTATTGACATGGTAAAGAGATGTTTACATTTGTCGCAAGCACACGACATTCGTCGTGCGTTGCCGCGAAGTAATAGAGTCCGTGCGATTGCGATCCGGGCAAGTATTGACCCAGCGCATACGGCTGCTCATATCGACCAGTATATGAACCCTTTTAGTATCTGATGTTGATCGCGGCGCTCATCGAGGCCCGCAGGTCGTCGGGCGTGTCCCAATCCACGCTCGCGGCGCGCATTGGCGTCCCTGTGCAGAAGATCAAGCGGCTCGAGCGGGGCGTCGGTTCGGTCGAGACCCTTGCGGCGGTGATGACCGCGATCGACTTCAGGCTGACCGGTCTTGGGCCGGGCGACACCCTTGGCGCAAAACTGCGCGCCAGCCGGCTTCGGCGTGGCTGGACGCTGGAGAAGGCGGCATCACGCGCGAAGTTATCGCGCACGACGCTCGCCGGCCTTGAGCGCGGCGGCGGATCGGTCGCCAGCCTGCTCCGCCTGTTGACCGTGCTGGCACCGAAAGCCCGGCGCCGCGCAATGGAGCGCGCTCATTGGGGCGAAGGCGACAAGGCCGACCGTGACGTCCGCTTCACCCCGCCCGAGTTCCTGGCGAAAGTCCACTATGCGTTCGGCGCGATCGACCTCGACCCGTGCGGTCATACGCTGAGCCCGGTGGTCGCGAAGCGCCGCATCCTCCTGGAGGAAGGCGGCGATGGGTTCGTCGACGACTGGTCGGGCCGGCTCGCCTTCGTCAATCCTCCTTTCAGCGAAACGCTTCGTTGGCTGAAGCGCGCGCATGACCAATGGTCGCGGGGGAATGTCGGCAGCATCGTCTGCCTCGTCCCCGTGCGCGTCGATTCGCGCTTTTTCCACGAGACGTTGACCGTCGAGGCGGATATCTTCCTCCTGCTGGGCCGGGTCCGGTTCGCCGACATCCGCGGCAGGTCGCAGCACACGCCGTTCTCCTTGATGCTTATGGCGTTCGGCACCTCGGCCGAACAGCGGGCACGCTGGGCGGATATCGCCGAGGGATACTGGCTGGCCCGCTCACGCGGGCTCGCCTCACTCCCAGATCGGCCAGTCGTTGATGACGACGCGGCCCGTGACATCGACGCCGCGCTCGACCAGCTGGCGCAGGCGCGCCTCGGCGCGGGCGATGCCCTGATCGACGTCGGTGGGCTTGAAGGGCAGATGGATGATCTCGCCCGGTGCGAGGCGGAAGCTCCCGCGGACATGCGGCTGCGGCAGAAGCAGCGCGCGCGACCCGGTCTTCGACAGCCACAACCGGCAGCCGGGGTGTGAGAAACAGATCCGGTCGCGCGGCACGAAGATCGAGATGTCGGTCATCACGGTTTCGCCCGCCCCCTCCTCGAAGGTGAGGTGGACGAGGTCGGCCTGCGCATCGCAGGCCATCTGGCCCAGCCGCAGCCGCGCGAGCGGATCGAGCCGGTGGCCGGCGAGCAGCGCGGCGGACGGCCGCAGCGTGCGGTTGCCCAAAAGCATCGTGGAGACAGCGGCGAGGTGAGCGCGGACGGCGGCGGTGTTGGTCATCTGGTTCTTCCCGATTTTCGTCCCCACCATCGGGGACACTCCATCGGATCATTCCCCTTCCGGCGGGCACCGGCCCGCCCCCGGCCGGAGGCACCCGCGACGGGTATCGCGGGCGCTCGTCGGCCTGCTCAGCCGGGCGCGAAGCGCGGCGCCCATTCGTCGCGAAAAGCTGACCATTCCAAATCGAAGGCGGTCTGCGCATCCTTGGCGACGAGATCACGGTGCAGCTCCCCCCATCCGCTGGCGCGGTGGACCCGCGCCAGCACCACGCAGTGGGCATGCGGGCGGCGCGCCGACAGCTCGTCACCCGGCATATGGACGACGGTGAGGCTGGTCAGCCGGCGTTCGAGCGCGAGGTGCTGCAGCGCGTACATGCCGACCAGCGACAGAATGTCGGCCGCCTGCCAGCCGTGGTCGAAGCGCATCGTCAGCACCGCGGCCAGCAGCTTCTGATGCGGTTTGACCCTGGCGTCATAGCCTTCGAACACGCCCTCCAGCGCATCCGGCTCGAGCGCGACACCAGGTGCGGGCACCAGCCGGCTGGTCGTGCAGGTGATCGGCCACAGTCCGTCCGGCCCCCACGCCGGATCGCCGGGCTTGCTCGGCTGGAGCTTGGCCCGAGCGAGGTCGGCGGTGGTGTTGCGCTTGCCCTTCGCCTTCGGTCGCATCAGCGCGAACCCAAAGGCGGGCGTCGATCCCAGCGGGTCGTCGAACAGCATGTCGTCGGCGGCGGCAGGGCTGATCCACGGGAGCACTGCCATCACAGGTCCCCCCAGATCTGCGCGAGGAAGGCGTCGGCTCGCTCGAACCCCGCAGCCATCCCGCGGGCGCAAAGCCAGGGCGGCACCGACGCGACCTGCAGGCGCTTCGGTCCGAGCAACAGGATCGATGTCCCGGCATCCTCGGCCCAGACGTGATCCGCCACCAGCCAGATATGGCCGTATTCGTCGATCCACGGGCGCCGCTCGTGACACCACAGGTTCTGCTCGCGGCGCCAGCGACCGACGGCGCAGTAGAGCATCGGCTTACCCGCGGTCGACGCCTTGACGACCAGCGCGTCGCAGCGCGCTTCGCGCATACCGCGGTCGATGATCGCGATGTCCCCGCGCGACGGATCGATCGAGGGCACGAGCAGCAGCTCGGCGGCCGCGACGTGGAGATAGTTGCTGAACGGCGGGCGCAGCATCAACCGCGCCGCGCGATCGAAGGTCCAGCCGGCCCGCTCGGCGAGCGCGAGCGCCCCGGACAGCGCGCGCGCCTGGGCCAGCGCGCGCTCCTTGGTGACGATATACATGAAAGTCCTTGGGTTTTCTGCGCAAGGGCGGCGGGCTGCACGCCGCGCCCAGCGCGATCATTTCGCCTTCACGGCACAGCCGCAGGCTCCCTCCATGCTCCTTCCCGCAGGCCCCGGCGGTCCGTCCCGGATGTGCGAGCCGTGGCTAGCGCTCCGGCCCCTTGCTCACCGGTGCGGCCGGTGCCGAGCCGGTCACCAACCCCTTCGGCCTCGTAGGGCGGCCGTCAGACGTCGACATGACGGTTGCTGCCAGCGCGGCCAAGCCACCGACGGGCTTCCTGTCGTCGACACGTGCCGTATCTTTCTGCTGCGGCAGGTTCCCGGTCGGCGAGGCGGCGCCGACACCGTTCGGCTTCGGCAGCACGCGCCGAATGTCCGGATGTTCCCGCCAGTGCTGCCACAAGGTTTGAAGCGCCTGTGGTCCCCCCTCGATAGTCGGGTCGAACGCCCGCTTCCTGATGGCGTCGACGAGCCGCTTGATCTCTGCCGCCTGCGATTTGGCGATGCCGGTCAGACGCTTGTCGATCAGCAACCGAAAAGACGGGCTGGCCAACAATGCCGCATCGCTCGGTGGCAGTGCGTCGATGGTGAGTCGTCCGGCGACCCTGACAACAGGCACACGGTCCCGCGCGATGCGAAGGAACAGGGCGTCGAGCTCGTGGCGCCGTCCGAGCTTGATGCGCGCATCTTCGTCGGCCCGCGGCGGGACAACACGCGCTGGCCGCTGCTCGTCGCATGTGCCTGCTTCCGTTATCCGATCCGGCGCCGCCGCTTCGGCCGAAGCGGCGGCTTCCCCGCTCGCATCATGTCGCCCATCGTGGACGGGTATCGTCACTGGTTCAGCTAGCGGTGCGGCACCGACAACATACGCACGCCGCTGGATCGATGTGTGGTCGTCTATCGCGTCGTCATTGGCCGGCACGATCGCCATCGCACTCGGCGACGTAATTGGCCTGGCGCCAGCCAGCGCGCCGATGGCTTGCAGCGCCTGCTGTTCGAAAACCATTCCGACGGGCGGAGCGAAATCGAGACCAGCCACGAGCTTCAAGCGCGCCTTCCTCTCGCGCGCGAGTTCCGCCAGGCGGGCGTCGATTGCGACATGCCGCAGGTGCAATTTGCCGATCGCTACGGCTGCCGCCTGGATGTCGGCCTCACCCGCCGCGATGGCGGCCTCGACCCGGGCAAGATGCTCCTCGGCTTCCTGCTTGCGCTTTTCGACCGCCGCACGGTGCGCGGCGCTACCATTCACCTGGGATAGGGACATGACGCAATGGTCGAGCGTCGCCTGCGCACGGGACCGCGCCTGGTGACGGAGGCGATCGTTCTCCCACGCCAGATCCCGTGTCTCCTCAAGCGCGTGCAGCACCGCGCGGCGTTCTCCAATCAGCGCCATGCCCTCCGGCGACCCGGCGACGCTCTTCGCCAGCACACCGTCTTGTTGCTGCCATGGCCCGAAATACTCTTCGGTCCTGCGCCGCTCGGCTAGCGCGGCGTATTGCCAGCTGGCAGCCGCATTGTAGCGGCCGACCGCGGTCGGCACGCCCGCCCGCTCCAGCGCAGAGGCGCGGGTGCCGAGGTGGATCTCGGGCTCCTTGTGGATCCCGAGCGCCTCGTGCGACCGCGCATCGATCCGGCGCTGGATGCCCCGGAGCGCCAGCCGGTCGTTGCAGATGGCGGCGAAGCGTTCCCGCAGGTGCGGCAGGAAGGCTTTGCCGGCGATCGCGGCATTGTAGTGATCCGGTCGCTTGTCGGGCGTGAGGCTGCGGGTGACCTCGACGATCTTGTCCTGCCGGTGCGGCTAGCGGACGCGGGTTTCGCCCTTGCGCTTGAATTCCTCGACGACCTCGAAATCCCACTTGCCCGGGTCGGGCATCCATTTGGCGGGGCGATCATGCGCGATGACGTGAAGGTGGTAGTTGCGCCGGTCGTTGCCCGGCCCCGGCGCGTGGATCACCGCGGTATACATCATGCCCGTGGATCGCCCGTCCGCGTCGCGGGCGAAGGAGCCGAGATGGTCGCAGAAGTCGCGAACGATGGCAGCGCGATCGTCGGCACCGAGTTCATACGGCAGCTCGGCGACATAGCGATACTGGGTCCGGCCGGCCGAACCGGGCGTGAAGATGACCGGCGGATCCTCGTCCGGCCAACCCGGCGCCTGCCGCAGGACGTCGAGGATCGCCGCGCAGGCAGGCTCGTCGGCGCGGTAGCGCTTCGGCTTGAACGACGTCGGCCCCTTCCGACTGGCTACCCGGCGCTTCCGCTCGGTGCGGCAATGGGCGACGAAATCTGGAGGTAGGTCGTCGGCCGCCACCCTTTTCAACCACCTCCCGATGACGCTGGCGTCGATGCTCAGCCCCTCATGGCCCTGTCGTTCGCAGCGGTCGACCGCTTCCCAATAGGCACGGCGCCGATCGGGATCGTCCGATATGTTGCTGAAGACGAGCGGCCGATCCGCAACCTCGACCGCATCGCCGCGCTCGACATAGCCGGCGTGATCGAGCGCGGAACCGAGCTCGACCGCCTCTATCCGCTCGACATAGGCGGCGTGGTTCGCTGCCAGGCCGCCCGTCTTGGCGGCAACGGACGAGCGGGTCACGTAGCAGGAATGGAAGTGAAAGCTGGTCGTGATCCCGTCCGCCGCCCGCGGACGACCCGGGCGGGGCAGCGGTGCGCTGAAGTCGGCAGCGATCTTCCACGCGCTTCGGCCGCTGGTGGGCCGGTTCGCCGCCTCTTCCTTCGCTTGCTTCTTGATCCGGATGCACCCGATCTGCAGCAACTGCTCGTCTTCCTCGCGCGCGCGCAGCAGCGCGGCGAGTTTGCCATTCGCCGCTCCGATGCTCTGGCTGATCGCCCGCTCGCCGACCACACTCCGCCTCCAGCACGCCGTGCCGACGGCGTGACGGCATCAGTGTGGAATGGATCGGCGCCGGCCGATAGCCCCCCCCTCTCGTGACGGCCGCCGTCACCTTCCGGATCACCCGCCGACGGGTGAGGAGGACCGCGCCCGCAAGGCGCCATCCGGAGCCGGCAATCGGGTCCGCGCACCAGCGTCGCTCGGGGTTTCCCCAGCGACGCGGAATTGCGCCTGAAATTTCCTCATCCCTCGTTACGCCCAAGCCGATGTCATTATCCTTCGCCCAACGACGATTGCATCACTAGACGACTGGATCACCGGGATCGGACTGAATCGTCCTTATCCGCGCCAACATTCATCTCCTGCGAGACACCGATCGCATCGAGGAAGCGCACGTCGTGGCTGACGACAAGCAAGGCACCGTCGAATGAACGCAGCGCTCGTTCCAGCACGTCGATCGAGTCCAGATCAAGATGGTTGGTCGGCTCGTCGAGCAACAGCAGCCATGGCGGCTGCCGCCCCGATAAGGCCGCAGCGAGACCGGCGCGCAGGCGCTCACCACCCGACAGGCTGCCGACAATTCGCTGCGCGTCCCGGTTGCGGAAGGCGAAGCGGGCGCAGGCGGCATGTACCGCTTCCGCATCCAGCGTTGGGTGGAGGCGGCGCATGTTGCCGACGATGGTGTCGGCAGGATCGAGCAGGCCGACATGCTGGTCGAGCATCGCCATCCGCTCGCGCCTGTGCCGCACCGTGCCGCCAGATGACGCGATGTCGCCGATGGCGAGCCGCAACAGCGTCGACTTGCCCGCCCCGTTCGGCCCGGCGATGGCCAAGCGCTCCGGACCCCGCATCGCGAACGTCCAAGGACCGAAGCGGCGACCGCCGAGATCGACCTTCGCATCCTGCAGTGCCAGCACCTCCGTTTGGCTCGGCAGGCCGGTTGCGGGCAGGTCGATGGTCAACGGCGTGAGCACGTCGATCTGCGCCCGTGCCGCATCGCTGACCGCCGAGGCCTCGCTGATCTGACGCTCGGCCAGGCGACGGGCGCTGCCGCCGCTATTCTCGGAACGCTCGGCCCGCGCGCCCAGCAATATCCGCGGCTCGCTGCCCTTGGCAGCGAAGGCGCGGCCAGCCTTGTCGCGCTGATCCTTCGCTTCCTGCGCGGCTTGCGCGGCAAGACGGGTACGGCGAAGAGCCGCATCGGCGCGGTCGCGCTGCGCCTCGGCCTGCGCGCGCTCGGTGTCGCGGACCGCGACGAACTCCGTCCAGCCACCGCCGACGATACGGATGCCGATCGGACTGAGTTCAACGATCCGATCGACCGCTTCCAGCAGCACGCGGTCATGGCTGGCGACCAGAATGCCGCCATGCCAGCGTGCGATCAATCGCTGTATTGCGGCGCGCCCGGCACGATCGAGGTTGTTGGTCGGTTCGTCGAGCAGCAACAGGTCGGGCCGATCGATCAGCAGCCGGGCAATGCCGACCCGGGTCCGTTCCCCGCCGGACAGCGCACCCATCCGCGCATCGAGATCGACGCCGTTGAGATCAACCTCATCAAGCGCGGACTCGACGACGGCGGGCAGCGCCCAATCGGCGGTGTCGAAATCCTCGGCCGTCCCTGCCCCCGCCTCGATCCGCGCCAGCGTCGCCAGCGCATCCGCCGCCCCGAGCGCGTGGGCGATCGCTTGGCCGTCAGGCCAGTGCTGCGCCAATCGGCCGACGCTGCCGGTTCGATGGGCCGTGCCGGCGACCGGAGTCGCTCGGCCCTCCACGATATCCAGCAGCGTCGACTTTCCGGATCCGTTGCGCCCGACAAGGCCGACGCGCTCCATCCCAACTGACAGCGACAGGTCGCTGAAGAGCAGGCGGCCGTCGGGCGTCGCGGCGGAGAGGTTCGCAAGGGTCAGGACATGAGACATGGGCACGGTAATCGATCGGTTCGCGTGGCGGTGATTTCAAGATTTACGGCCATCGCCGTTTGGCGAGCGTCGGCCCCGCCATCGTGCACGACGGCGGATTTCTTCGCATCCATCACATGACCGTATCGTCACCCTGACCTTTAAGTCGCGTGGGGCGGGGCTTCCGCAGACCAGCCGGAAGCAGCGTGATGACGCGTTGCTCCAGCAGATGGCCGGTGACGACCGGGATCTTCTCGACCACGGACTTGAGCTTCTGAAGCGATGCCGCCGACGGATAGCGCGTCTCGCCTTCGCCGCCCTTGCCCCGGTGCCCGAGATGATCGTTGCGGAATTCGAGGAAGACTTCCTGATCCTTCAATTCGTCCGACACCATGTGCCGGGCCGAATGCATCGCCTGCCCCGGCTCGAGATTCGGCACCTTTGGCGCGATGTAGACCCACCACAGCTTGTAGAAGACGTCGCCGAGCTTCCGCTTGGTATCGCCGCCCGGCACCAGTTCGGGGAACAGCAACCGTTCGCCCGCCGCGCGCATGGCGTCCACATAGCGCAGAAAACCGAGCCGGATGAGTTCGTCCGCGATCACGTTGACCCGGCGGGCAGACTTGTTCTTGACGCGTCCCGTGTCGGTGGCGCGGATCAGCAGATAGTCGATGCCGTGCCGGTGTTCGACATCCTCGATCATCAGCTTGCACAGTTCCTCGCGGCGAGCGCCCGTGTACCAGACCAGGAGCAGCAGGTAGAAAAGGCCGTCGTGGATAACGATCTTGCCCTGCTCCAGCCTGTCGCCGGTGCCGACACAGCCGGTCCAGGGCGGCAGCTTGAACAGCGCCACGCCCTGTTCGCGGCTGTAGCGCTTCCGGGCTTCGCGTTCGTCCTCGTCGATCGCGGCGGTGAATTCCGAGAAATCGATGTCCGGCGCGGACGGGACTTGGCTACGCATGAAGGCGTGAACCTGCGCCAGCTTGTGAAAATGCTTGTTGGTCGTTCCCGTGGAAAAGCCGACGCGATCTGCCTTCAGCTTGCCCGACGCGACATCGTTTTCCGCCAGCGATATGGCCTCTTCAAGCGTCTGTGCCACTCCCCGATGATGGGGAGACTTACCGTAATGGACCGGCAGCTTGTCGAAATATTCGTCGAGCTTGACGATATTGGCCTTGGTCACCTTCCAGAGCGGCGTTCCCGGCGGCAACGACTTCTGCAGCAAGGTCGCCGCCCACAGGATCTGCCGTAGGGTGTGTTCGTCGACGCTGTCCTTCGCGCGTTTGCCCTGACGCCGGTGATCGAGCAGCTTGGGCGTTTCCGCGATCATCCGCTCCGCGGCCTCAACGGGACCGCAGTGCAGCCACGCTTTCGGCACACACGAAACGTCAAGCGAAGCCGCCGGCGAAGCATCGTTGGCAGGTATTGGGGCTGCTGACGGAGGCGGTGGTGATGACGCGCACGCTATCGAGTCGCGCGGCTCAACCAGCGTCCGCAATTGCTTTTCCGCGTCCGCATAGACGTCGCGATACGTTGGGTAGAGCGCGAGCTCGACCATCCACCGCAGCCGGTCGTCGATCGCGAAGCCGGCCGCGGCGAGATGGCGGTCGATCTCGTCCTTACGGATCGGGCTGACGCCCTTGTTCTCGCGCAACGCGATGACCGTCTTCAGGTCAGCGATGCGCTGCGCGTCCCACCCTTGCGCTTCGAGCGCGCTCTGCTCGTCCGGTAGGAACGACATATGTCCGCCCCGCGACGTCAGGCGTTGGAAATAGTCGACGAAGGCGCGATTGGTGACCGAGTGATACTCGGCATCGTTCGGCGTTGCGCGCTGTTCGGTGCAGACTTCGGCCAGCCGCTCCTCATACATCGCCCTGGCGATCGCCTGAAGCTCGCGTTCGGTCATGCCGCTACTGGCGCGGATACGGTCGTTCAACATGGACACCACCCGATCATAGGACGCGGTCAGGACCGCGCCCCGGTTACGCGCCTGCAGCCGGTCGGGGGTTCCGAGCGACAGGCGGACATCAATGGGCTTAGTATGGAATGAATAATGAACCCGGCGCCACCAGAAAATGTGGCCGCGGCGGAAAACATGCTGAAGCGACGCCAAGGACGACCTCCCCGGACAGCCACATGGCACAGTCACCTGCACACTGGGGCGTCACCGGACTGGGGTTAGCCAGCGAGATCAATTACTTGGTCGAGAATTGGCTGGGGCGGCAGGATTCGAACCTACGAATGCCGGTACCAAAAACCGGTGCCTTACCGCTTGGCGACGCCCCAGCAGCCGCGGCGTTGCGCGGTGGAGCGAGGCACTAGGGCCATCGACGGCGTTGCGCAATACGGATTTAAGCGCGCTCCGTGCTGGAAACCTGGGCAGACTGGGTCGTTGTCGGGGGGCAATCACAAAGGAATCCATGCGATGTCGACCAAGAGCCCAGCCGAAGTCCGCGAAGCCATGTGGAAGGCGATGGCCGCCAGCCCCTATGTGATGCTGGGCCTGACCGGCAAACATCAGCATTCGGAACCGATGTATGCGGTGCTCGACGAGGACGCGCACAGCGAATTCTGGTTCTATACCAAGCGCGACAACCGCGCAGCCGAGGGTGGTCCGGCGATGGTGCAGTTCGTCGCCAAGGGCCACGACCTGTTCGCCTGCATCGCCGGTACGCTGACCGAGGAGCGCGACGCGGCGGTGATCGACAAATACTGGTCGAAGCAAGTCGAGGCCTGGTACGAACAGGGCCGGCAGGATCCGTCGCTGCTGATGCTGCGCTTCGACCTGGATAGCGCCGAAATCTGGGAAACCGACCAGTCGCTGCTCGGCAAGCTCAAGATGATCACCGGGCAGACGATCAAGGGTGGCGACGAAGCCGGCAGCCACGCCAAGGTCGACGTCTGATACGACAAGGGCGGGGGTTTGTGCCCCCGCCCTTTCGGTTTTCGGACGATGCGCCGGCCGCTCAGCGCTCGTGGGCGGCGATCCATTGTTCCAGCACCGGCGCGATGCGCGTGCGCCATTTCGAGCCGTTGAAGATGCCGTAATGGCCGACTTCCGGCGCCATGTGATACAGCTTCATCGCATCGGGCAACGCCGTGGCGAGCGTCAGGGCGGCGCGGGTCTGGCCTACGCCCGAGATATCGTCGCGTTCGCCCTCGATCGCGAGGATCGCAGTGTCGGTGATCGCGCCCGGATCGACCGGCCGCCCGCGATGGGTCATCGTGCCTTCGGGCAAAGCGTGGGTCTGAAACACCACGTCGATGGTCTGGAGATAGAATTCGGCGGTCATGTCGCACACCGCGCGATATTCCTCGTAGAAGCGCTGCGTCATGCCGGCGCCTTCGCCGTCGCCCTGCACCAGATGTTTGAACATCTCGTAATGGGAAACCATGTGACTGCCTAGGTTCATGCTCATGAACCCCGCGAGTTGCAGGAACCCGGGATACACGCGGCGACCGGCACCGGGATAGGTCATCGGCACGGTGGCGATGACATTCTGTTCGAACCACGCATGCGGCCGCTGGGTCGCCAGCGTGTTGACCGCGGTCGGCGCCTCGCGCGTGTCGACCGGACCGCCCATCATGGTCAGCGTGCGCGGACGGTTGGGATGCCGGTCCGCCCCCATCAGCGCGGTGGCGGCATAGACCGGGACCGAGGGCTGGCACACCGCCAGCACGTGCGGGCGCGCCTCGCCGCTCTCGCCGATCTTTTCGAGGAAGGCGACGACGTAATCGATATAGTCGTCGAGGTCGAAGCGGCCGTCGGACACCGGCACCAGCTTCGCATCGCGCCAGTCGGTGATATAGACGTCGGCGAACGGCAGCATCCGTTCCACGGTACCGCGCAGCAGCGTCGCATAATGGCCGCTCATCGGCGCGACGATCAGCAGCTTGGGGCCGCCGTCGACGCCTTCGCGCACGAAGCGCTTGAGCTGTCCGAACGGACGGCGCAGCACCACTTCCTCGCGCACCGCCACCGGCTTGCCCGCGACGGTCGTGCTCGTCAGCCCGAACGCCGGCTTGCCGCGCGGGGCCGCGGCATGGGCGAACACGGTGAGTGCCGATCCCAGCACCGGGCCACCGCCGAAATAGGCGAAGGGATTGTTCGGGTTCTGCAACAGCCCCGCCCCGAAATTGGCCATCGCGCTGGCACCGGCGAGCAGCGAGCGCTGCCATTCATAAGCGTCGTACAACATGGGCATCCCCGAAACTGGCTGACGGGAAACACCCGTACCAGTGAAAATATAGCGATTCGTTGCCATCGGCAACGCTTCGAAGGTCGTACGCCGAAGCTGTCCCGGCGCTGAAGGGATATGCGATCGTCGCCGCAGGCCCTTCGATACGCTCAAGCAACGAGAACGCCCCGGAGTTCCCTTTGCCGCCGACGTGCCAGCGTCCGGACCCGGTAGGAACAAGGTCGTAACGAAGCGGCTTTCGATGCTCGGCCAGCAACAAGGCGGGGAGCGACGCGCAAGCATCGTGACCGGCGCAGCGACCAAACTCCGCCCGCCGCTGCGCGGTCGGTCGAGGACCGATCACGAGCCTTGTTCTGATCGGGTTTGGACCCTAGGCAACGCACCATGGCCGACACGCCCCCCGCCCCCGATCGCACCAAGATGCTGCCGGCGCTTCGGCTCGTCTGGCGCTTCACCATCCGGTACAAGCTGCAACTGGTCGGCGCGCTGGTCTCGCTGGTCACCGCCGCGGTCGCGACGCTGTGGATTCCGCGCACCTTCAAGCAGGTGGTCGACAACGGTTTCGCGACCGGTGCGGCGGCGAGCGAGATCGGCCCCTATTTCGAAGGGTTGCTGGGGGTCGTCGTCGTGCTGGCGATCGCCACCGCCGGGCGGTTCTATTTCGTGTCGTGGCTGGGCGAGCGGACCGTCGCCGACCTGCGCATGGCGGTGCACCGCAATCTGCTGACGCTGTCGCCGGGCTGGTTTGAGGAGAACCGCCCGTCGGAGATCGCGTCGCGCCTGACCGCCGATACCGCGATCGTCGAGGGGATCGTCAGCACCACCGTATCGATCGCGCTGCGCAACCTGCTGGTCGGCATCGGCGGGGTGCTGTACCTGTTCGCGCTGGCGCCCAAGCTCGCCGCCTATCTGATCGTCGGCATTCCGGTGATCGTGCTGCCGATCATGTGGCTGGGCGGGCGGGTGCGCAAATTGTCGCGCAGCAGCCAGGACCGGATCGCCGATATCGGATCGATCGCGTCGGAAACTTTGGGCGCGATGAAGATCGTGCAGGCGTTCGGACAGGAAGGCCGCGAGAGCGAGCGCTTCGAGTCCGCCGTTGATCGCGGGTTCGACACCGCCAAGAAACGCTTCGCGACGCGCGCGGTGATGACCGCATTCGTGATCGGCATGCTGTTCGCCGCGATCACGCTCATCATGTGGGACGCGGTCAGCGACGTGGCCGCCGGTCGCACCACCGGCGGATCGATCACCGCCTTCGTCCTCACCGCCGCGCTGGTGACCGGATCGTTCGGCGCGCTGACCGAAGTCTATGGCGACCTGCTGCGCGCCTCGGGTGCCGCCGGGCGGCTCGCCGACCTGCTGGCGCAGCGTCCCGACATCGCCGCGCCCGCGCAGCCCGTGGCGCTGCCCGAACCGGCGCATGGTGCGGTGGCGTTCGACGACGTCACCTTCCATTATCCGACCCGCCCGGAGGTCGCCGCGCTGTCGGGCTTCTCGCTCGACGTGACGCCGGGGGAGACGGTCGCGGTCGTCGGCCCGTCGGGTGCCGGCAAGTCGACGCTGTTCCAGCTGATCCAGCGCTTCTACGACCCCGCGAGCGGCCGGATCGCCGTCGATGGCGTCGACGTCCGCGCCGCCGATCCGGCGGCGGTACGCGCCCGGATCGCGATGGTGCCGCAGGAGACGGTGATCTTCGCCGCCTCCGCCCGCGACAATCTGCGGTACGGCCGCTGGGATGCCAGCGACGAACAGCTCTGGGCCGCCGCCGACGCCGCCAATGCCAGCCAGTTCCTGCGCGAGCTGCCGCAGGGGCTCGACACCGATCTGGGGGAAGGCGGCGCGCGGCTGTCGGGCGGACAGCGGCAGCGGGTGGCGATCGCCCGCGCGCTGCTGCGCGACGCGCCGATTCTCCTGCTCGACGAAGCGACCTCGGCGCTGGACGCCGAAAGCGAGCGGCTGGTACAGGACGCGCTCGACCGGCTGATGGCGAACCGCACGACGCTGGTCATCGCCCACCGGCTGGCGACCGTCCGCGCGGCGTCGCGGATCATCGTCATGGACCAGGGCCGGATCGTCGAGAGCGGGCCGCATGGTGCGTTGATCGCGCAAGGCGGGCTGTACGCGCGGCTGGCGAACCTGCAGTTCCACGAGGCGGGTTGAGGGGTGGCGCGGACCGGGCGCCGGTCTGGGACCGATCGGCACCCAACCTCCTTCGGCGGACCGCAGTTCTTTGGCTCGACCCGCCCCCTTCGCGTCACCCCAGACTTGATACGGGGTGACGCTTCCTCTGCACCGCTGTGATGGAACAGCACTCCGGATCAAGTCGAGACCTTTGCGAAAGTCTCGAACAGAGCCAACGCCTCGCCGTACCCCGGCGAAGGCCGGGGTCCAGTTGGAAAGGCTTTTCCGTATCTTGCCAATGTCCCCCAACTGGGCCCCGGCCTTCGCCGGAGTACGGATCGAGGGCTTTTGCGGAGGTCTCGATCAAGTCCGGAGTGACGATACGCGCGGGAATGTCGATCGGTCCTGTTACGCCTTGCCTGTCCCGACTGTAGCCGCTGCCGCCTCCGTTCGCTTCGGGTGGAACGGTCGCCCCCCTCACCCCACCGCCGCGACC
>RPSH01000053.1 GCA_003946805.1 Bacillus sp. 2B10
ATTTCTGTAGGATCTCCCACGGTTCGTCCTCCTCGTGTGAGGATAGGCTCGGCCCACCCGAGCAACCCTCGGATCACGACTGTAGGGCGAACCAACCCGGCCAACGACACGGACATACGGTCTTACGGTGAACACGCTCGTCACTGCCGTCTTCATGTTGTCGTAGATGCCGCGCGTCGGCACGCCTCCGAAGAAGGTAAACGCCCGCGCATGTGCGTCGAACAGCATCTCCTGTGTCTCGCGCGGGTAGGCCCGCACATACATCGCCCGCGATGCGCACAGCCGGACATGCGCGACCTTCACGCGCATCGGCTTACCCGAGATCTCGACGTCCTCGTGGCTCCAGTCGAACTGGTAAGCCTCGCCCGGCCGGAATAGCAGCGTGATGAACGCTGGCGCATTCATCACGTCGCGACGCCGCGCCTGCCGCCAGCGCGCCGCATAACTGCGCACCGCGTCGTACGAGCCGTCGAACCCCTCGCATAGCAGCAGGTCGTGGATACGCGTGAGGCGCAGCTTCTCGCGCCGCGGTCGTGCCTCGTCTTCCTCCAGACTTTCTGGCATCCGGTCCGTGCCCGCGACACCACTCGCTCGCGCGGGGCGGGTCGCCCACGGCTCGAGGGATCGACGCTTTGAGGGATGCCGGTGACGGCACCTCGTCGAGGCTTGTTGCTGCCGGCATTTCGAAACCGGCGGTCTGTCACCGGGAGATCATGACGATGCTATAACGAGGCATCATGTCCGCAAACCGATCCGGTCTTCACGCCAATCTGCGCCGTTTCGGTGCGGCGCATGCCACCCGCTCGCTCGGCTGGTCGGTCGTGGACCTTCTGCTCGCCTGGCATCTGCACGCGAAGCTGGGTCTGTCCGGTACCCAGACGGGTTGGTTGATGCTGACGCTACTCGCGGCGGGTGGAACTGCCACGTTCCTGGTCGGTCTGGCGTTCGCGCGTAACCGTGCCACGGGTGAGACGGTCGTCCGGGTGCAATTTCCGGCGAGCATGGCGACGGGGATCCTTCTGGTGCTGCAGTTCCAGGTCACCGACCCCGGAGCCGTCCTGGCGATCGGCCTCGCGTTCCGTGTCGCCTATGGCGTGCAGGACGTGTCGCAAAACATGCTGAGTTCGTTGTTGCCGGCCGACGAGGCGGAAGCAGCCTGCTATGCCCGCATACGCGTAGCGCTGAGCGCGGTCACCCGGTGCTGCGTCGTGACCGGGTTCGCACTGCTGACGCCCGCAGGTTCCGCCATCATGCTGGGAGCGATCGCGATCGCCATGATCGTCTCCGCCTGGTCGCTCCGCGACCTGGTCTTCCCGGTAAGGCCGACCATCGAGCCCCCACGTGATCCTCACCACCGATGCATGCCGCCGGCACTGGCGCCGCTGCTGGTGGCGTGGATGATCGCCGCGACCGTGCTGCCGACCCTCCAGCGGCTGCTCATCTTCGCGCCCGCGCTCGACGGGTCTGAACGAACCGGAGCATGGCTGCTGGTCGGCTTCTGTGCCGGGTCGGTCATCGGGCCGATGATCAGCCAGGTGGTCAACCGGGTGGCGGTGCTGGCGATGATCGTCGCCAGCGGTGCGGTGATGATCCTCCCGCTGCAGCCCGGCCAGGGAGGCGCATGGTGGTCCATTGCCGGCGCGGTGGTTCACGGCGTCGGCGTCAGCATCGTCGGTGTGAGTCTCTGGGCGGCCACCTCCCGCGTGGCGATGACCAACGCAGACGCAGGTCGAAGCGGCGACGGCGTGGTGTTCGGGAGCGTCATCCTGACCATCCATCTGGCGTCTGCCGGCGGTATGCTCGTGCTCGGGCCGCTGATCGAAGGGTTCGAAGCGGGACGGCAGGGTACGGCTTTCGCCGCACTGGCGCTTACCATCCTGGGGGCGGTATTGCTGGCCGGAGCGGGCATCAGCGGAAGAACAGAGCCTGCAACGGCAGGAGTGCGGCCCCGATCGCAGGAGCATCGCCCGTGATCTCGCTGGCGACGACAGAAGGAAGCGGGAACGGACGATCATGACGGGGCGGGCTGGCCGGCAGGTCCACCGCTTCCGCCAACGATCGGGCGAGCCACGTAGGTAGCCGTCCGCCGATGACTACCTTGCTGGGTGCCACGATATGGCCGAGCAGGAACGCCAACGTGGCGAACGGATCCTGCGCCTCGGCCAGCCAGGCATCGACACCCGGCGTCGATGGATCGATCGCGTTGAGCATGTCCTCGACCGTCGCGAACGGTCTGCCTTCCCGCGCCACCAGGGCATGAAGCCGGTCGAGACCGGGATAGCTAGCGTATGGACGGTTCCGGCCGAGGAGCCACCACACGCCGCCGAAATCGCCCGCATTCCCGCGCGCGCCCCGCATCGGTTTCCCGTCCACGACGAGGCCGCCGCCGAACCCGTTGGTGAGATGGCAGTAGGCGAAGGTCGCGGTCGTCCGGCCGACCCCCAGCAGTCCTTCGGCGATCGCCGCGCAGGTCGCATCGTTGTCGCACAGAAGGCTCGACCCCAAGGCCGGTCGGAGCGTTTGCAGGAGATCGACGTCAACCCAGTCCGGCAACGCCCGCGGTGGATTGAAGCGCGGCGGGTCGCCTACCAGAAAGCCCGAGAAACCCACCCCGGTGCCTACGATGCGATCGGGATCGATGCCCGCCGCTTCGATCACATCCGCGCGCAGCCCGGCGAGCGACGCGACGACGGCGGAGCGCGATCGGTCGATCATGGCGATGCAGCGCTGTGCCCTTACGACACCGGTGAGATCCACCAGCGCCATCGAGATGGCATCCCCGGTGATCCCGACGCCGAGGCCGAAGGCATGGTCCGGTACCAGCGCCAACATGGTGCTGGGGTTGCCGCGCCCGGTGGCGACGCGAGGGGTCGCGGCGATCAGACCCTCCGCCGCGAAGCCTCCGACGAGACGCGCTACGCTGGGCTGCGACAGATCGAGCAGCCTCGGGAGGCCGCTCTGAGCCGCGGATCCACGGCGCAGCAGCAGATCAAGCAGCCCCCGCCCGCCCGCCCCGATCGGGCGGTGCCAGGGCGGCGGTAGGACATCGCCGAGCGGCCTCGCGCAATCGTTTGTCATTCAGCTGTAACTCCGAAGCGATACATGGCAAATACTATTCGACTCGATGGTGCCGGAAGCGTCCGGAATACGCAATCGGGTTGGGAGGATGCGTGGGCACGTGTCGGCGTCGGAAGCGCCGCACCGGCGGACGGAAGCGGCATCGGCCGCCGTCCACCGCGCCCGCCCGCATGTGGCACGAGAAAGGATGGACCATTGAAGACGCGCAAGATGTTCCGGTTGCTGGCAGCAGCATCGATGCTGACCCTTGCCGCCGGTGCCGCGGAAGCCCAGAGCGCGCCGAAGCCGGCTGAGACGGTTCCGCCCGCTGACGCCGCGCCGCCCTCCGATTCCGCGCCGCCCACCGACGCCACGGCCGGCGAGGACATCGTGGTCACGGGTACATCGACCCGGCAGCGGAAGTTCGATGCGCCATATTCGGTGTCGACGATCGGTACGGCCCAGATCGCGGACGCTGCGCCGCACAGCGTGGCCGACCTGCTCGCTGCAACACCGGGCATCACGGTGGAGGCGTCGGGCGGCGAGGGAGGGGGCGAGAACGTCGTCATCCGCGGCCTGCCGTGGAGCGGCTGGCGCCTGATCGACTTCAACCAGGACGGCATGCCGTTGTTCGAGAGCAATACCGAACGGTTCATGAACGTCGACCAGTTCTACCGGGTCGACCTGGACACGCAACGCGTCGAGGTCGTGCGGGGCGGCACCGCACCGCTGTTCTCGAACAACGCGCCGGGAGGCGTCGTCAACTTCATCACCGGCCACGGCACCGAGACTTATCAGGGAGCGCTGCGCCTCGAGGCAGGTACCGGCAATCGAGCACGGACCGATCTTGCCCTGTCGGGGCCTATAACTGATCGGCTGCTCGTCAGCGTCAGCGGCTTCCACCGCCGCGACGACGGACTGCGCGATCCGGGATACAACAACGCCGACCGTGGCGGTCAGTTCAAGGTCGGAGCGACCTACAAGCTGGATGGCGGCCGGATCTGGGGCGACTTCAAGTACCTGAACGACCGCAGCATCTTCTACACCGCCCTGCCGCTCGCCGATCCGGTGACGGGCGCTTCGCTGGAGGGTCTGATCGATCCGCGCGACGCGACGCTGAGTTCGCCCGCGTTCCGCCGGGTCACCCTCCGGACGCTCGATGCGAACGGGCGGCCGACCACGATCCGACGCGATCTGGCGGACGGCATCCATCCCGATGTCTGGACCGCGACCCTGGGCGGTGACCATGAGCTGGGTGCGGGCTTCGTGCTCGCAGCGACCTATCGCCACATGGAAGGAACGACGGGGTTCGATACCATCCTGAACGGCGCGCCGGTGACCGCCGGGTCGTTCCTGGCTGGGCGGCTCGCGGGAGCGCGCTCGGCGTTCGGCGCAGGCGTGTCGTCGCTGCGCTACGTCGTCGCGGGCACCAACACGGCCTACGATCCGGCGACGACCGGCAACCTCGTGATGGCGAACACCTGGGCGTCGATCAGGACGCGGACGCGCTACGACGCCGGCGACATCCGCCTGACCAAGACGCTGGAGACGCCGATCGGCCGGCACTCGCTGACCGGCGGAGTCTACCACAGCGACTACCGCTACGCCCAGGATCAGTCGCTCAATTCGCTGCTGGTCAATGTGCGTAATCAGCCGATCGCGCTGGACGTCCAGGCGCTGGACGCGAGCGGGCGAGTGCTTGGGAACGTCACCGAGAACGGCTTCATCGGCTACGGCGCCGGCAGCCAGAACGGATCGCTCGATGGACGTTCGTTCGCCTTCTATCTGGCGGACAGCTGGCAGGTGACGCCCGCCTGGTCGATCAATGCCGGCATCCGCCGAGTCTCGCGCCGACAGGACGGCGTCCAAGGCATCCTCGGCACGGTCAGTGCCGATCCTAACGGTCCGATCGCGGCGCGTTCCGTCGCCGGAGTGGTGCGCACGGTCGCGCGCTCCGAGGATCTGAAGGGCACCAGCTGGACGATCGGCAGCGGCTACATCTTCTCACCCGGCGCCAACGTCTTCGGACGCTACACCCGCAGCTTCAGCTATCCGCGCTTCGACACGATCCTCGGCGGGGCGACGCTGCCGGGTTCCACGCAGCCGCTGCCCGTCGCGACCGTCCAGCAGGCGGAGGCAGGCTTCAAGTTCGCAACCGACGGTCTGCGCCTGACCACCACCGGCTTCTGGTCGAATTTCGACCGGCTGAACGGGGGCACTCAGGTGGCGTCCGCCGACGGCACGATCGCCAACTCCAACATCATCTTCGACACGCGCACCTTCGGGGTGGAGGTCGAGGCGGTCGTCAGTCCGTTCGCAGGCTTCGACGTCTCGGCGGTGGGCATGTGGCAGGATCCGAAGATCGTCCGCGTCGACACGCTGACCGGCGTGAATGCGCAAAGTTCGCAAGGAGGGGACATCACCCGCGTGCCGCGCGTGCAGCTGACGGTGCAGCCGTCCTACGACTTCGCGGTCGGCGCGACGAAGGCGCGCCTCTACGGCACGTTCTTCACCATCGGTCGGCGCTTCCAGGACGCGTCCAATCTCAGCCGCCTGCCCGCCTATTCATCGGTCGATCTGGGCGCCAGCATCGAGGTGGACGGGCTCGAGCTTCGCGGCAGCGTCAACAACGTCTTCGACGTCGTCGGTCTTACAGAGGGCAACGCTCGGGCGGCCGTGATCGGCAGCGGCACCGGGGTGCTGGACGCGACGGTCGGCCGCTCGATCTTCGGCCGCAACTTCACCGTCGCGTTGACCGAGCGGTGGTGAGGTCGGCTCTGTCGCTGGGCATGGCGGCGCTGGCTTTCGCCAGCGCCGCTCCGGCCGCGCCACGAGGCGCCCGCGCCTCGGTCGGCGCGATGTTCGCCGGGCGCACGACGCCGGTCCTGGTCGTCGCTCACCGCGCCTGCCACAATCCCGCACCGCATCACGGCATGGCGGAAGAACTGCCTGAGAACTCGCTCGCGGGCATCGAGCGCTGCATCGCCATCGGGGTGGACATGGCCGAAGTCGACGTCCGGCGGACCCGCGACGGCTACATGGTGCTCATGCACGACGACACGGTCGATCGCACGACCGACGGGCATGGCAAGGTCGCCGACCTTTCGCTCGCCCAGATCCGCGTTCTGCACCTTCGCGCGAACGAAGGCGGTGCCGACGCACCGAACACCGATCTGCGCGTGCCGACGCTGGAGGAGGCGCTGGCGACCTCGAAGGGACGCATCGCCCTCAATCTAGACGTCCAGGCGGGTCTCTACGCCGAGACGGTCGCAGTGGTGCGCGGTCTGAAGCAGGAGGACGGCGTCGTCGTCAAGCAGGCCGCCGGAATCGGCAGTCCGCTGCTTGCGGACACACCGCCGTTCGACAGGGTGCCGTTCATGCCGGTTCTGAGCGGACCGGACGATCTCGACGCCGTCGCCGTCCGGCAGTCGGCGGGCGTGCGCCGACCCGTGGCGATCGAACTGCCGAGGCTGCCCGCTGCCTCCCTTCCGCCGATCGCCGAAGCGGCGAAGCGTGCAGGCGTCCGCCTGTGGGCCAACTCGCTCTGGGACGGCTTCATCAAGGGCATGGGCGGCGACGTCGATGCTCTGCGCGACCCGGCGGCGGTCTGGGGCCGGATGGGCCGAGCCGGGATCACCGCGATCCAGACCGACGAGCCGGAGGCGCTGATCCGCTACCTGGCCACGCCGGGATCCTGACCTTCCATCGACGTACGACAAGGGGAGAATGATGATGAGTTTCTCGATCGGCAGGACCGCGGCGTTCGTTGCGGCGTTGTCGCTAGCGCTAACACCGGTCTCGGCCACCGAACCATACCAACCAGGCGCAGTCATCGCTGCGTTGAAGAAGGTCAACCACCGGCTGAAGATCGTCACGTCGCACCGTGGCGCATATACGGACTGGTGTCCCGAGAATACGGAATGCGCGATCAATCGAGCCGCGCAGAACAACATCGAGGCGGTGGAGATCGACGTCAAGGAAACGAAGGACGGCGTGCTTTGGCCATCGCACGACATTACGATCGGTCGCGGCACCAACTACACCGTCAACGGGCAGCTCTTCGATCCGTTCAAGCGCTCCGCCCAGAACAGCGCCAACAACCCGTACATATCGTCCATGACATCCACCGAGATGTTCAAGTTGAAGCTGAGGGACATGAGCGGGCGCGTCACCCATGTTCCGGCGACGCAGTTGTTCGACCTGCTCCTCAACACGCGGAACAACCACCCGAACATCCTGGTCATCCTCGACATCAAGTATGCGTCTTCGGTCCAAAAGGCGGCGTTGGCGATCAAGGCCCTGCACATGCAGAACCAGGTCATAATGAAGTTCTCGATGGACTTCTTCACGCCCCTCGAGGTGACGCGACACACCCTCGGGTATCCGTTCGTTCCGACCCTCTATTCCGGATCACTCGATCGTATCGCCGAGACTCGCCACCTCAACCTGCGGAGCTACTACGATCGCGTGTTCTCGTACGTTGCGGACTACCGGACCGTGCCCGGACTCGTCTACTACGAGCTCGGTAACAAGATGTTCTATCAGGAGGGGTCGAGCGTCGGCGTGCAGGGGCCGATGCAGAATCTGACCCAGCGGCTGAGACAGGTGAATGCCCCCATCGGCAACTTCAACCCGGTCATCGAGCATCACGCCACGGCCCAGCACCCCTACACCGGCTTCTATCATACCGACGGCCAGTGCTGCACAAGGTTGATCGACTTCCTGACCGTCACGAAGCACTTCGGGCGGGAGACGCGGGACGATCGACCCAATCTCGAATGGCAGCTGAAGTACAACGACAACGTGATCACCGACAACGCGATCGATGGTCGGTCCCTGGCTCACCGCTTGGGGTTCCGTCAGGACGAATACACGTTGGTCAGGTAACAGTCTCCAGCCACGGATGACGGCCGGCTCATTCGGCCGGCCGTCGCTCGCTCGGGAAGCACATATGATCTCGCAAAGACGTAACTGGATGGGGTTGCTGATCGTCGGATCAGCGGTAGCGCTCGGCGCTTCGTTGTTCTGGTTCGGATCGCTTCGGTCGCCCGTTACGGACAGGGGTGTGATCGTGGTAAGCGCTGGCAGGCCCACACCGGCATCGACACCAACGCCGCAGGCATCGCGGATCGGAAGCGCGGTCTTTCCGCCCGTACCCCGCTTCGACGCACTGACGGGCTATCAACGGATGGCGATGACCTTGTCCCGCAGCCGCGATGCGGCATGGTCTCCGACGGCCGAAACGCGGCTCTTTCGTGCGATCGCGCCGACGATGCAGGGACTGAAGCTGGACCGCATCCATTGCGCACAGGGGGCATGCCAGATCATCGGCACGCTCGATCAGGGGAACCTGAGTCAGGACGATGCGGTACGTCAGCTGCTCGATGGCGGGATCCAACGCGGTCTGCGCGGGGCGGGATTCGTCGAGAACGGGAACATGGTGATAGACGCCGAAGGTGACGATCGGCTGCGCTTCTATCAGTATGTCGCTCTGCCGAGCTTGATAAGAGGATAAACGAGATCCTCTTACCCCTGGCCTTATCGCAGTAGGTCGATGGCGTCGCCGACCAAGCGGCAGGGCCCGGCGGTGTGACGGTGCCGACGCACCAAGGCGGACCGGAACCGACAGCGCGATCGACCCCGAGCGAGCAAACTGACCCTCGCGAGCGGCAAACTGACCCTTGAGATCATTTGGTCGACGGGCCTCGCCTGCACATCTGTAAGCGCGGTCTGGAGGCCGCCTTGTTACGGCGCTGGTAGTGGGGATGCTTATCGCCTTTGACGAGGGCGCGGGCAGTGCGGGAAGTTTTTGGCTCTACGACCAGTCATACGAGCACTCGTATGACTGGTCGGATGGAGGTGGTCGGCCGGGTGTCGGGCCGACGGCGGTGGTCGGACGCGGAGAAGCTGGATGTCCTTGCCGAGGCATTCCGGCCCGGTGTGCGGGTCTGCGACATCATCGCGCGCCGCGAGGTATCGAGCAGCCTGATCTACACGTGGCGCAAGCAGTTGCGCGAGGGCAAGCTGGCGGGCGTCGTGCCTTCGTTGTCGGCGTTTGCCGAGGTACAGGTTGCCGAACCGGTCGCGCCGACACCGCAGCCGGCGCCATGTCCACCGGGATTTATCCATATCGAGCTGCCGGGCGGGGTGCAAGTGAGCGTGGATGCCGCGGTGGATGCAGGCGCGCTGACACGGGTGCTGTCGGTGCTGCGGTGAGCCCTGTGCCGTTGCCGACGCGGGTGTTCCTGGCGTGCGGGGTGACTGACATGCGCAAGGGGTTCGACAGCCTGGCGGTGCTGGTGCAGCAGGTGCTGGCGCAGAACCCGCATTCCGGAGCGCTGTTCGCGTTTCGCGGCAAGCGCGGTCATCTGGTCAAGCTGCTATGGTTCGATGGGCAGGGTCTGTGCCTGTTCTCCAAGCGCCTGGACCGTGGCCGCTTCGTCTGGCCGGTGACCGCGACCGGCACGGTGGTGCTGACGCCGGCACAATTGTCGATGCTGCTGGAGGGCATCGACTGGCGCCGGCCGGAACGGACGTTCGCACCGACGCTGGCGGGATGAAAACGGCGGTTTTGCGCCGGTTTCGCTCGCCCCTTGCCACGCAATCTGCTATGAAATCCGGGTGTCGGAAACGCCCGTTGCCCCTGGTGATGCCACCGAGCGGATCGCCGCGCCGGAGGCGTCGCTCGCCCGGGCCAATGCCGCACTGGCTGCCCGCGACCTGCTCATCGATACGCTGCGCGGACAGATCGCCCGACTGCGGCGGATGCAGTTCGGCGCCTCGTCCGAGAAGCTGGGCCGCGAGATCGAGCAGCTCGAACTGGCGCTGAAGGAACTGCAGACCGAGCGCGATGCGCCTGTAGCCGAGGCTGCTGCATCCAGCCTGACGACCCGTCCGGTGCCTGTCCGCGGCCTGCCCGACCATCTGCCGCGCGAACAGGTCGTCCACGAGCCGGCGTCGGGCGCCTGCATCTGCCCGGACTGTGGCGGTGCGCTGCGCCCGCTCGGCTCGGACGCGCACGAGATGCTCGACATCGTGCCGGTGCGCTGGCGCGTCGTGCGCAACGTCCGTCCCAGATACAGTTGCCGGGTATGCGAGAAGATCGTCCAGGCACCCGCACCGGTAAGCGCTGTGGCCAGAGGCAAGGCCACCTTCGCGACGCTGGCGCACATCGTGGTCTCGAAGTTCGACCACCATCTGCCGCTCTCTCGCCAGGCCGGAATGATGGCCGCGTAGGGGCTCGACATCGACCGCTCGACGCTGGTGGGCTGGACCGGGCAGGCCGCAGCGCTCCTTGACCCCATCGTCACGCGCATCCGTGACGAGGTCCTCAGGGCCGACAAGATCCACGCCGACGACACCCCGGTGCCGGTGATTGACCCTGGCCGCGGCAAGACCGCGACTGGCCGGCTGTGGGTGTACGCGGCCGACGACCAGGCATCCGGCAGCACGGCACCGCGCGCGACATGGCATCGCTTCACACCCGACCGCATCGCCGCGCATCCGATGGCCCATCTCGCCGGTTTCTGCGGCTTCCTGCAAGCGGATGCCTACGCCGCTTATAACGGATTGTATCGGGGTTGGCGTCACCGAGGTGGCATGCTGGGCACATTTCCGGCGCAAGGTCTTCGACCTGCACGAACGGTCGCCTACGCCGCTGACCACCGACATCCTCGAGCGGATCGGCGCGCTCTATGCCGTCGAAGCTGAGGTCCGCGGCCAACCGCCCGACGTGTGAGCAGCCCCCACCGGGTGGTCCGGGTTGATAGTTAGTGCATCGTCGTCTCCGCCGCCATTGCCGGTCGGAGGTGGAGCGAAGCGGAACCGGAGATCGGCAATGGCGGTGCGGCCGTTTCCGGGGCTGGCGGGCGGTAGCCCAGGCTGCTGTGCGGCCGGACGGTGTTGTAGTAGCGCCGCCATGCCTCGATCAGCACCTTGGCCTCGGCAAGGCTATAGAAGATTTCGCCATTGAGCAGTTCGTCGGGCAGCGAGCCGTTGAAGCTCTCGTTATAGCCGTTCTCCTACGGCGAATCCGGTGCAATGTAGAGCGTCGTCACGCCGATCTTCCCGAGCCATTTCTGGGCCGCGGTCGCGATGAACTCGCTGCCGTTATCGGACCTGATATGGGCTGGCGGGCCACGCTCGATGAACAACTCGGCGAGTGCCTCCAGCACATCCTTATGGTTGAGCCGACGCGCGACCACCAGCGCCAGACATTCCCTGCTGGCCTCGTCGATGATGGTCAGAATGCGGAACTTGCGCCGTAAGCGTCCGGTCTTCTCCGCCTTGCTGACGAGGTGATCCGCAAGCCACCGGTGTGACACTGTGGCAGACACCGGTGCGGCATCATGGCGACGCGAATTATCGAGATGGTCGGGACTGAGCCGCGGCGACGGTTCAGCGACGATGACAAGGCACGGATCGTGTCTGAGGCGATGATGCCGGGGGCAAGCGTGCTGGACGTGGCGCGGCGTCACCGGGTGTGCACGTCGCTGGTGTACCGCTGGCGACGCACGCTGCTGCGCGACGGGGTGGCGAGCGAGGCATTGCCGTTGCCCGGGGCGTTGTTCGTGCCAGTCGAGGTCGCAGGAGTGCCGATGGTGCCGCAGCCAGAGCCGCTCGGGCCAGGTGTGGTGGAGGTGGTCGGCCGAGCCGGGCAGCGCATCCGCCTGGTGCCTCCCATCGACGCGCGGGTGCTGAAGGCCGTGCTGGCCGGGTTTGCTTGATCGGGCCGCCAAGCGGTGTCCGCGTGTATCTGGCGGCCGGTGTCACAGACATGCGCAAGGGCTTCGACGGGCTGGCCGCGCTGGTACAGCAGCGGCTGCGCCAGGATCCGTTTGGCGGTGCGGTGTACGCCTTCCGGGGCAGGCGCGGTGACCTGGTCAAGCTGCTGTGGTGGGACGGTCAGGGCCTCGTCCTCCACGCCAGGCGTCTGGAGCGTGGCCGGTTTACCTGGCCGACGACTGGGGACGGTGTCGCGGTACTGACCCCGGCGCAGTTGTCGATGCTGCTCGAAGGGGTGGACTGGCGGCATCCGATCCGGTCTGCGGATTCCAACGATCGCGATCAGCCATTCCAACATGATGGCGATCAGCGTTCCGACATGATCGCGATCACACGAGGTCACCGGGTCGTCGTCGGGATGGGTGTCATCGGGCGGGTTGGCGGTCAAGCCTGGAGGGTTGGTTTGCAGCGTCGCATACTGTCGCCATCGAGCTCGATCCGGTGGGCATTATGGACCAGTCGGTCGAGGATGGCGTCGGCGTAGGTCGCATCGCCGATGGCGTGATGCCAGGAGGCTACGGGCAGTTGGCTGGTGACGATGGTCGACTTGCGGCCATAACGATCTTCTAGGATTTCCAGCAGGTCGTGTCGGGCCTGGGCGTCGAGGGGTTGCAAGCCCCAGTCGTCGAGGATGAGCAGTTCGACCTGGGCAAGGCTTTTGAGACGGCTGGCGATGCGCCCGTCGCCGCGGGCGAGCGCGAGCTCTTCGAGCAGGCGAGGGAAGCGGGCGTAGAGGACCGAGCGGTTATCGCGGCAGGCCTTGTGACCGATGGCGCAGGCCAGCCAGGACTTGCCGATCCCCGTCGGGCCGCAGACCGCCAGATTGTCGTGGGCGTCGATCCACTCGCCCTTGAGAAGGGTTTCGAATAGTCGACGGTCGAGGCCACGGGGTTTCCGGTAGTCGATATCCTCGGGCGCGGCCTGATGGCGTAGCTTGGCATAACGCAACCGGGTCGACAGGCGCTTGTCATGGCGCCACGCGACCTCGCGGTCGAGCAGCAGCGCCAGCCATTCGGCATGGCCGAGCGTGGCGGCGTCGCCGTGCCGGTCGACCTCGACAAAGGCTTTGGCCATGCCTTGCAGGCCGAGCGCCTGCAGCTGGTCGAGCGTGGGATGGGTGAGCACGGGCAATCTCCTCAGTGGTAATAGTGGGAACCGCGGATGTTGGGATGGTCGACCCCGACCTCGCCGGCACGACGGGGCTGGGCCACCGGCACGCCGTCGAGCTTCTTTTCGAGGATGGAACGGACCGCGCCGTAGTTGCGTGCGCCGATCTCCAGCGCGCGCAGCGCGGCCGCTTCGAGACGAACGGCGCCGAAGTGCCGCGCCAGCCGCAGGATGCCGAGGCACGAACGATAGCCATGTTCGGGATGCGGGCGGTCGGAGAGGATCTTCTCGCACAAGAGCGTCACCGAGGGACCCAACCGCCCGGCCTCGTCGAGCAGGCGCTCGGCGGTCCAGTCGGCGTAGCGACGATGGCTGGAAGGCATGTGGTCGGCGACGCTGGTGTGACGGCCGTTGCCCGACCCGCGCATGTGCGCGGCGATGCGCTCGCCCTTGAGGAAGACCTCGACGGTGCGGGCAGTCAGGCGCACCTCGACCGACGCGCGGGCATAGCGGTACGGGACCGAATAGAAATGCCGCTCGACTTCGACATGGTAGTCGAGCCCGACCTTGCAGCGGCGCCACTGCGCCAGGATGTACGGCTCGGCCGGCAGGGCCTTGAGATGGGGGGCGTCGAGTTCCTCGAACAACTGTCGGCGGGAACGGCCGAGCCGGCGCATGACCCGGTCGTTCAGCTGCGCCATGAGGTCGGCGATGGCGGCGTTGAGTTCGCCGATGCCGTACCACACCCGGTGGCGCAGCCGCCCCAGCAGCCAGCGCTCGACGATGCCGACGCAGGCCTCCACCTTGGCTTTGTCGCGCGGCCGATAGGGTCGCGCCGGCAGGACTCCGGTGCCGTAGTGCGCTGCCATCTCGGCATAGGTCCGGTTGACCTGCGGGTCGTACAGGCACGCCTTGATGACCGCGACCTTGGCATTGTCGGGGATGAGCAGTCGCGTCACCCCGCCGAAGAACGCGAACGCGCGCATGCGCATCCACCCAGTCCGGCAGCGTCTCGGTCCCGTTCGCCTGCGCAAATGACAGGCTGGAGGCGCCGAACACCGCCACGAAAAGATGCGCCTGGCGGATCTCACCGGTCAGCCGGTCGACCACCACCGGCACCGTGTCGCCGGCATAGTCGACGAAGGTCCGCTCGCCTCCGACATGCGATTGCCGCATCGTCACCGGCAGGCGCTTTTCCCAGTCGCGATAGAGCGCGCAGAAGCGGCTGTAGCGGTAGCCGTCGGGATTGGCTTCGATATACTCGTCCCACACCACCTGCAGCGTCACGTGCTTGCGCTTCAGCTCGCGGTTGACCGCGGCCCAGTCCGGCTCCGGGCATTGCCGCTGCCCGCTCGTGCTCGCCGCCACGCCGTACAGCGCATGCTCCAGCGCCGCGTCCGTCATGTCGGCCGGCACTGGCCAGCAAAGCTCCGACGCGCGGAACCGCTGCAACGTCATCCGCACGCTGGTGCTGCCCGTGCCCACACGGCGCGCCACTTCGCGCGACGGCAGCCCGCCCTCGAACGTCAGCCTCAAGATCTCGCGCACCTGGCGCATCGGCAGTCTCTCCGTCGGCACTGAACCCTCCCGTAAAAGGAGGACACTGCGACGGCCCGGACACCTCGCTCTACCCGCTCCGGCTGATCGCCATCATCGCGGAATCCTGATCGCCATCATGTCGGAACGCTGATCGCCATCATCGAGGAATCGTGATCGCGATGATGTCGGAATCCGCACCGGTCCTCGCAGCCGACCCTGGCCTGGTAGAAAAGCACGGTTTCCTGCGGCTTTCGCGTGTATCGGCACGGGTGTTCTGGTATAAGCGGGCGTATCGCCCGATGCCGCCTCGCTGCCCGACGATATCGCCCTTCTGAAGGCCATGCTCGTCGCGGCCGGCGCCGAGCTGGAGCAGTTGCGGATGCAGGTCGCGCGGCTGCGGCGCATGGCGTTCGGCCGTTCGTCGGAGAAGCTGACGCACCAGGCAGACCAGCTGGAACTAGGGTTGGAGGAGTGTGAGGCGGAAGTCGCCACTGCGACGATGCCGGCGGCCACCCGGACACGGGAGACCGCCAAGCCGTATCGACAGCCGCTGCCCGACCATCTGCCCCGCACCGAGGTCGTGCATGAGGCACCGTGCGTCTGCCCCGGCTGCGGCGGTGCCATGCGGCGTATGGCCGAGGATGTCACCGAGCAGATCGACTATGTCCCTGCCTCGTTCCGGGTCGTGCGCCACGTCCGGCCGCGGCTCAGCTGCCGGTCATGCGAGCGCATCGTGCAGGCGCCATTGCCGTCCATGCCCATCGAGCGGGGCCGACCCGGTGCCGGTCTGCTCGCACATGTGCTGGTGTCCAAATACGCCGACCATCTGCCGCTCTACCGCCAGTCGGGCATTTATGCGCGCCAGGGCGTCGACCTTGCCCCCTCCACTCTGGCGGATTGGGTCGGGCGTTCGGCCGCACTCCTCGATCCGCTGGTCGACGCGCTCGAGCGCCACGTTATGGGCGGCTCTACCCTCCACGCCGACGACACGCCCGTGCCGGTGCTGGCCCCCGGCGCCGGTCGTACGAGGACAGGCCGGCTGTGGACTTATGTGCGTGACGAGCGCGGGGCTGGCGGCGACGCTCCGCCCGCCGTGCTGTTCCGCTACGCGCCCGACCGCAAGGGCGAACGGCCCGCCGGGCACTTGCGGACATTCCGGGGCGACCTTCACGCCGATGGTTATGCCGGGTTCGACCGTCTCTATGGCGAGCGCATCGCAGAGGTGGCCTGCTGGGCGCATGTCAGGCGCAAGTTCTTCGACGTCCATGCCGCAACCGGCTCCGCCACGGCCCGCGAGGCGTTGGACCATATCGCCGGCCTCTATGCGGTCGAACAAGACGTGCGTGGTCAGCCTCCTGACGAGCGACGGCACGTGCGCCAAGCTCGGGCCGGACCGCTGCTCGATGCGTTCCGCCAGTGGCTCGACGCGACCGGACCGAAGCTGTCCCGGCGCTCCGACCTCGCGGTCGCCATCCGCTATGCGCTCGCCCGCTGGCAGGCGCTGACCCGCTATGCCGACGATGGTCGCCTCGAGATCGAAAACAATGCCGCCGAGCGCTCGCTGCGCGGCGTCGCTCTAGGCCGCAAAAACTGGCTGTTCGCCGGCTCCAATAAAGGTGGTCACCGCGCCGCCAGCATCTACAGCCTCGTGGAAACCGCCAGGCTCAACGGCGTCGACCCCGAGGCCTGGCTGGCCGACACCATCAGCCGCATCGCCGACCATCCGGCACGTCGGGTCGCCGGACTCCTGCCGTGGAACTACCGTCCCACCTGAGGTGACGCCTTCACCGGACGCTTACCTTGCGCCCATCATGGGTGAGCCCTTCGACGAAATCATAGGCCCAGACATCTAGCGAGATGTGATCGATGGATTCCGTCTCGGACGCGCTTTTCGACGGCCGGAGATTAAGAGCGCTGACCGTGGTCGACGCCTTCACCCGCGAAGCGCTGGCGATTGACGTTGACCAAGGGGTCGAGGGCGAACAGGTCGTCGCCGCGATGGCACGGATATCGGTGATCCGCGGCGTGCCCAGGACCATTCGCGTTGACAATGGTCCGGAGTTCATTTCGAAGGCGCTCGACCGCTGGGCGTACCAGAACGGCGTGATGCTGGGCCTCAGCCGACCAGGCAAACCGACCGACAATGCCTTCGTGGAGTCGTTCAACGGCCGCCTTCGCGACGAGTGCCTGAACGTGCATTGGTTCCTGTCCATCGCCGACGCCCGAGCCAAGATCGAGGCCCGGCGACGGGACTATAACGAGAGCCATCCTCACACGTCGCTTGGCTGGATGACGCCGGTCGAATATGCTGCTGCCACAGCCATCAAAGCGGCCTGATGAACGCCGGAAACTCACCCTCAGGTTCGATGAGAAACCGAGGAACCCTCACAACCACGCTGCATTCAAGCTACGCGTGATCTAACCTTAGCGCTCTGAAAACGACCGCGAGAGGCTTTCGGTCAGCGGGTCAAGCATGTACTGTAAGGCGCTACGCTTCTGCAGCGTGACCGTCACCTGTACGGGTACGCCGGGACGAATACCAGTCTCCGCCCCCCGGATTGCGCGCAACATGGCGACCTGACTGTCGGGAACCACGATCGTGGCCGTGAAGTGGCTGAGCCCGGTGCGTTCGTCTTGGACGCTGTCGGCCGACACCGTTCGGACGATCCCGGTCAGGATCGGCAGCTCGCGATCGTGTAGCGATAGAAATTTCACCTCCGCTTGTCGACCGGAGACGACTCCGTCGATGTCCTCTGGCGCAAAGGTCGCGCTGACCTCCAGCGGTGCCGCATCGGGAACGATGTCGAGGATCACTTGACCCGGCGTGATGACGCCGCCGGCCGAATGCACCTTGAGGTCCACGACGCGCCCGGAGACTGGTGCGCGCACGATCGTCCGTTCCACCTGTTCCTTTGCCGCAATCCACTTAGGCAGGGCATCGTTGAGCTGGAACTGTGTCTCCCGCAACATCTTGGCGCTTTCGTCCATTAATAGACGGCGGTTCTGGGTGGCCTGTTGCCGCGTCCCCGCGATCTGTGCCTGGGACGAGGCAGCGCGCGCAATTAGATCGGCATCGCTGCCTTCAAGCGCCGCCAGATTGCGCTCCAATGCACGAACCGTGTTGCGCGATACGTCGCCGCTCTCGGCGAGCCGCCGTGTGCCTTCCACCTGCGCTTGCAGCGATGCCCGCTGTTGCGCGGTCGACGCGGACTGCGCCCGATATCCCTGGACCTGCTCGGCCAATTGATTGCGTTCCGATTGCAACACGCCGGACCTTGACGATAGGAGTTCGCGCTGCGCCGCCGATTGCGCGAGCTGAAGTCGCTTTGCTGCGTCGACCAGCGCCCGGTCCTCGCCTTTCATCCGGGCGAACTCAGCGGGCCAGCGGATCGGCCGGCCGGTCACGGTTGCTTCCAATCTTGCGCGTTGCGCCTGCAGATCGATCACCGATCCCGCGAGCGCTCGCTCGGTCGCCGCGACTTCGTAACCCGACAGGCGGATCAGGATGTCCCCGGAGCGGACCTGCTGCCCCTCCCGCACCGCCACCTGCTCGACGTCCCCGCCATACCGGTGTTGAACCACCTGCCGGTTGCCGGCGACGACCACCTGCCCGCTGCCGAACGCGGCGGCATCCAGGTGCGCCACCGCAGCCCAGCCCATAAAGACGACGAAGAACAGGAAGGCGATCCCGCTTCCGACCAACATTGCGAGGCGTGGTGAATCGTCAAGATCCTCGACGCGGCCGAACCGGCCGTGCGGCATGGCCGGCGCGCTCATGCCCCGCCCCCCCCCGGCCCAGATACGGGC
>RPSH01000054.1 GCA_003946805.1 Bacillus sp. 2B10
CAACAGCAAATATGGTGCGACCAGCGACCATTCCTCATCACTGACGTCAGACAGATACGACTTGCGGCAAATGCTCATCCAATAACGGATGAATCAAGCCCGCTTCCAAGTCCATAACAGCCTCTAGCCCAAGCCATCATCTTTACATCCGGTATAAAGAGGAGCCGTGAAAATGGCGCTTAGCTGCGGCAACGTGAATGGATCACGCTTCTCGCGCGCCAGCCTCCGGTCAGCGACCCGCAACCCCCGTGCTGGATTTCGGTCGATCATTTCTTCTCGGACAGCCCAGTTGAGGAGGCTGGAAAGCTTATTCATATACTCGTTGCAGTTTGCGGCGCTCATCGGGGCAACACCACGCTGGTGAGCGTCCGCAGCAACATCGACGGGCGATATACCCGGCCACCTTTTGCGTGAGTTCGGAGGAAGCGCTTGAAGCACGCTCAACACTTGACGGCACCCATCACGCGATATCAACTTAATGGGCGTTTCGCTGCCCAGAATGGCGCAGATAGTCGCGAACGTCGTCCGATAAACGATCTGGCTCTTCGGAGAACGACTGATGGTTGCGTCCGTCAGATAGCGTTCGACGATAACTCCGAGCGTCAGTCGATGATCAGCGTTCGTCGAAGACGCAGCAACCTCCGCGACGTGTAGCGGAGGCTGTGCTGACGCAGCTTTCCATGCGCCAGAATTCCGCGCTTCTGCGAAGCTTCGATCGATCTGATAGGCCATCACCTTTGCCGATCGTCGGGCAACGGCCAGCGAGGCTGTCCCCAACGACCTGTTGATATGGCTCGATCCAATGACTTGCCTCAGATCGGCGGGCACCCGCACCCGCACCCGATACTGATACATCGCCCCTCGACGCCAAACGCCAGAAGGCGCTCGGTGCGACACCTGTGTGCGACATCCCGAGCCCTCATTTCGGAAACGATTTGAAAGACTTAGCTCATCATCGGAAGAGGCATTGTGCGACACTTTTGTGCGACAGTCAGGACGAGACTGCGGCCTAAGCGATTGTTTCTCAACGATTTCCGGAGATGTGGTGCCCCACAGGAGACAAAACTGGGCACTCAGATCATTGGAGAATTTGCGTCCCGAGGGACGGCCGAAGATGAAGGCCTCGTGGATCGCCGGGCCGGGCGAATGTAGGGCTGCGGCTAGGATATGCTGACGCGACGGCGGTTTTCGCAGGACGATTCCCGCCGATCGCCGGACGAAATTGCCACCAATGGGCATAGCGAGCAGAATGCGGCCATGAAGATCAGCCGCACCGACCTCGCCGATTTCAGCTATTTCCTCGCGATCGCCAACCATCGCAGCTTTCGGCGTGCCGGCCTCGATCTTGGTGTCAGCGCTTCGGCGCTCAGCCATTCGCTCAAGGGGCTGGAAACCCGGCTGGGCGTCAGGCTGCTGAACCGGACCAACCGAAGCGTCACGCTGACGGCCGCGGGAGAGGAGCTTCTGGGCAAGATCGTCGAGCCGTTCGAGGCAATCGGATCCGCCGCGGAGGCCCTCAACCGCTACCGTGACGAGCCCTCCGGTCGCATCCGCCTGAACATCCTCGAACATGCCGCCACGCTGCTGCTGGGTCCGGTCCTGCCGATCTTCGTGGAGCGGTATCCCGATATCCAGATCGACGTGGCCGTCACCAACCATCTCGTTGACGTCATCTCGGAAGGGGCCGATGCCGGCATTCGTTATGGCGGCACCGTCCCCGAGGACATGATCGCCCAGCGCCTGTCGCCTGACATCCGTTGGGTCGTCGTCGGCTCGCCAGCCTATCTGGCGAGGCACGGTGTCCCCACGCATCCGCTTCACCTGAAGGACCATCGCTGCCTACGGATCCGCCTGGGCGACGGCAGCATCTATCGCTGGGAGTTCGACAAGGAGGGCGAGGCGTTCGAGCTGGACGTTCCGGGGCCGATCACCTTTGATGAGACCCAGTTCGGGCTGAGCCTCGTCCGGCGCGGCGTCGGGTTGGCGTATCTTCCCGAACCCACGGTCGCATCACTCGTGAACAGCGGCGAGTTGCACGCCGTCCTTGAGGACTGGGTGTCGACCGGTCCGGGTTTTCATATCTATTATTCGGGCCGGCGACAGGTGCCGACGGGGCTTCGCCTGCTCATCGAGCTCATCAGGGAAATCCATCCGCTCGGGTCATGACCGGTCGCAATGATGAGCCTTGCTCATCGTGGCATGGATCAGACACCCGCTAACCCTGTGCCGCTCCCGCCCCCATAATCGTGTCTCGAAGGCCCGACAGGACCAGAGGGACATAGGCATGACCAGCATGGCAAACACCGACGCCCGGCATCTCCCGCCGGCGGCATCAACGGCGCGCTGGGGTGCGGTCCTGGCGCTCACCTTATGCGTGTCGACGCTGATCGCGTCCGAGTTCATGCCGGTCAGCATCCTGACGCCGATCGCGGCCGACCTGCGCGTCACCGAAGGGGCGGCCGGACAGGCGATTTCAGTGTCCGGGATCTTCGCGGTCGTGACCAGCCTGACGATCGCGTCACTGGCAGCGGGTATCGACCGACGCCATCTGCTGCTCGGCCTAACCCTGTTGATGCTGGTCTCCGGACTGACGGTGGCATTCGCGCCCACCTACCTCGTGCTGATCACCGGTCGCGCGCTGCTGGGCATCGCCATCGGCGGGTTCTGGTCGATGTCGACGGCGACGGTCATGCGCCTCGTGCCGACCGAACAGGTTCCCAAGGGACTGGCCTTGCTGAACGGCGGCAACGCGCTGGCGACGACGATCGCCGCCCCGCTCGGCAGCTTCCTGGGCCAGTATATCGGTTGGCGCGGCGCATTCTTCATCGTTGTCCCGCTCGCCGTCGCGACGTTCGCGTGGCAATGGGCGACGCTGCCGTCGATGGCGCCCAATCGCGCATCCGGTGCGACCGGTTCGCTCGGTGTGCTGCGTCGGCCCGAAGCGCGGATCGGCATGGGGGCGGTCGGCCTGCTGTTCATGGGGCAGTTCGCGCTGTTCACTTATCTTCGTCCGTTCCTCGAGCAGGTCACGGGCGTCAGCGTCTCGCTCCTCTCGGCCATGCTGCTCGGCATGGGCGCGGCAGGCCTTGCGGGCACCTGGCTGATCGGTCGCTTCGTCGCCTGGAACCTGTCGGTGACGCTGGTCGCGGCCCCGGTCATCATGGCGGGGATCGCGCTCGCCCTGATCGCGCTTGGTTCTATCCCCGTTGCCGTCGCCCTGCTGCTGGGTGCGTGGGGCTTCGTCGGCACCGCATTGCCGGTGGCCTGGTGGACATGGCTGAGCCGCACGCTGCCCGAGGATGCGGAAGCGGCGGGCGGGCTGATGGTCGCCGTGGTGCAGCTTGCGATCACGCTGGGGGCCGCCGGGGGTGGCTTGCTGTTCGATGCTTTCGGTCCGGGCGCCACCTTCTTTTCTGCGGCGCTGATTCTCCTTGCCTCGGCGCTGCTCGGCCACGCCGGAAGCCGGACCACCAGCCGTTCACCGGCTGCAGATCTTTGATGCACGCCGGCCAGGCACCATTCCGCGACAGCAGTTTTCGCAAAGGACATGATGAGATGAAGACCATCGGTTCGACGACCGTCCGCGGCGTGACGCTGGCGATCATGACCCTGACCATTTCGCACTCTGCTCAGGCCCAGGACAGGAGATCCACCATGGAAGTCACGCGCAAGGTCGATCAAGAGACGACCGACGGCTCGCTGGAATATTTCACCGGCAAGGTGGCCATCAGCGGGCAGTTCCAGCGTCCCTCGCCCTCCCGGGTCGGCGGCGCGACGGTCCATTTCGAGCCCGGCGCTCGCACTGCGTGGCATACCCACCCGCTTGGCCAGACGCTGATCGTGACCGAAGGGGTCGGGTGGACGCAGGTCGAGGGCGGCCCGACGATCGAGTTTCACGCAGGCGACGTGCTGTGGTGCCCGCCCGATCGCAAGCACTGGCATGGCGCCACCCCCACGCAGGCGATGACCCATATCGCGATTCAGGAATCGCTGAACGGGTCGCCGGTCAAGTGGATGGAGCAGGTGTCCGACGCGCAATATCGCGCCGGTCCCGGCACGGACAGCGGCAAGCCGTGAACTCCGCAGGAGCGATGGGTGCCGAGGTCGATCCGGCATCCATCAGCCGAGTGAAGATGCCCGCAAACGCATTTGTGGAAGGCGGCGAAAGTGAAAACCGGGATCAAGATGGCAATGCTAATCATGACGGGCAGTCTGGCATCCGGGTGCGCCGCCGAGGACCACCCCGGTGATGCAGCCAGCACAAGTAATGGAGACGTTGCGGTGGCGAACGGCGACAGCGATACTTCGCCGGCGACGCGTGCGGTCGTTGGCGGAGGCATCGTGATATCCTCCGAACGAGGCCGGATCACTGCCGACCTCGTCGATAGCCCCGCCACTCGGGCGCTGCTGGCGAGGCTCCCGCTCACCGTCGAGATGCGCGACCATCTCCGACAGGAGAAGACCGGACCGTTGCCTGCCCTTTTGCCCGGGGGGCCGCGGCAGACCGACTTCTCGGCTGGAACGATCGGGCTCTGGGGCACGAATGATTTCGTCATCTATTACCGGAATGGCCGCGTTCCATCGCCCGGGATCGTCGTGCTCGGCCGGGTCAACGGCGACGTGAGCATGTTCGATACGCCCGGGCCGGTCACGGTGCAGATCAAGGAGTGCAGTTGAGCGTCAGCCCGATCGTCTCCGTCGTCTCATACGACGGTGAGCAGTACTCATCGCTTCGTTGAATATTGCGCACGCACTACAGCGGCGGCTGACACGTTAAGATGGTCCCACGGCAATGACGCGGATCGAAATTCTATCGCAGGTGCCCGTTGGGGCGAAAGGAGCGCAAAATCCATGCCCCGCACATCAGAAATTGAGCTTTCACGACGCGGTCTGTTGGCGGGCAGCGCGGCGACTGCCGTGATCGTCGCTTCACCGGGAAGCGCGCTCGCCGCATCACCGCCCCAGCCGCAGGCCTCTCCCACCTTGCCCGTGCGATTCGTGGTCAACGGCGAAAAGCGGGAAATGGATCTCGATCCGCGCACGACGCTGCTCGACGCGCTTCGCGAGCATCTGCAGCTGACGGGCACCAAGAAGGGCTGCGATCATGGCCAGTGCGGTGCCTGTACCGTGATGGTCGACGGCGTGCGCATCAATTCCTGCCTGAGCCTGGCGGTCATGCACGACGGCAACGAGATCACTACGATCGAGGGCCTGGGCAAACCGGAAAAGCTGCATCCGATGCAGGCGGCCTTCATCAAGCACGACGGCTACCAGTGCGGCTATTGCACCCCCGGCCAGATCTGCTCCGCCGTTGCGGTGCTCGACGAGATCAAGCGCGGCGTGCCTAGTCACGTACAGCGTGACCTGAATGCGAAGCCGACCGCGACGAACATCGAGATGCGCGAGCGGATGAGCGGTAACATCTGTCGCTGCGGAGCCTATTCCAACATCGCCGATGCGATGGCCGAAGTCGCGGGAGCAGACGCATGAGGGCCTTCACCTACGAACGCGCCAAGGATGCCGGGGCGGCGGCCCTCGCAGTTGCAGGCAATCCGACCGCCAAGTTCATCGCGGGCGGGACAAACCTGCTCGACCTGATGAAGATCGAGGTGGAGACGCCAACGCATCTGGTCGACGTGCAGGATCTCGGCTTCGACAAGATCGAGGCGACCGCTGACGGCGGTCTCCGCATCGGCGCACTGGTGACCAATACCAATCTCGCCGCCGACGAGCGCATCCGCCGCGACTACGGCGTTCTGACCCGCGCGATCGTCGCGGGCGCCTCGGGCCAGTTGCGCAACAAGGCGTCGACCGCGGGCAATTTGCTCCAGCGGACACGCTGCCCCTATTTCTACGACACCAACATGGCGTGCAACAAGCGTAAGCCGGGTTCGGGATGCGCCGCGATCGGCGGCTACTCGCGCCAGTTGGGCGTGATCGGCGTCAGCGACAGCTGCATCGCGACGTTCCCGGGCGACATGGCAGTGGCGATGCGCGTGCTCGACGCGGTGATCGAGACGGTCGACGCGACCGGCCAGCGCCGCTCGATCCCGATCGCCGACTTCCATCGGCTGTGGGGCAACACGCCCCAGCAGGATACCGTGCTGAAGCAGGGCGAGCTGATCACCGCAGTGACCCTGCCCCGACCGATTGGCGGCAAGCAATTCTACGAGAAGGTACGCGACCGCGCGTCCTACGCCTATGCGCTGGTATCGGTCGCGGCGGTGATTCAGGCCGACGGCACCGGGCGTGTCGCGTTCGGCGGCGTTGCGCCGAAGCCGTGGCGTGTCGAGGCGGCGGATGCGTTGCTGCCACGCGGTGCCGCCGCCGTGACCGCGCGCGCGTTCCAGGGCGCGACGCCGACCAGGGACAATGCGTTCAAGCTGCCGCTTGCCACCCGCGCGCTTGCCTCGGTCCTCGCCGAAGCGAAGGCATAGGCTCATGAAGTTCGAAACACCCGCCGCCGCCAACCCGATCGACCGGATGAGGGTCGTCGGGCGTGCGCAGACCCGGATCGACGGTCCGCTCAAGACCACCGGTCTGGCACCCTACGCCTATGAACGTCACGGCGAGATCGAGAACGCCGCGTACGGTTATGTCGTCGGTGCCGCCGTCGCCAAGGGACGCATCAACGCGATTGACACGGCCACCGCCAAGGCTGCGCCCGGCGTGATTGCGATCGTGACGGCGGCCGACGTGGGCAAGCTTGGCAAGGGCAAGTACAACACCGTCAAGTTGCTGGCCGGACCCGATGTCGATCATTATCATCAGGCGGTCGCGGTCGTGGTCGCCGAGACGTTCGAACAGGCGCGCGCAGCGGCCGGCCTCGTCCGCGTCGATTATGCTCGCGGGAAGGGCCGATTCGACCTCGACGCCGCGTTGAAGACGGCCCCGCTGACCGATGCGGAGAAGCCCGGCAAGGGCGAAGACCGGGTCGGCACGTTCGAGACGACCTTCGCATCAGCGCCGGTCAAGCTCGATGCCGAATACACCACGCCGGATCACAGCCATGCGATGATGGAGCCGTTCGCATCGATCGCCGCGTGGAACGGCGACGCGCTGACGGTGTGGACGTCGAACCAGATGATCGACTGGGGCCGCACCGATCTCGCCACCACGTTGAACATGTCGAAGGACAAGGTGACGTTTCTGTCGCCCTATGTCGGTGGCGGTTTTGGCGGGAAACTGTTCCTGCGCAGCGATGCGGTGCTGGCGGCGCTTGGCGCGAAGGCTGCCGGTCGCCCGGTGAAGGTTGCGATGAGCCGGCCGTTCATGGCCAACAACACGACGCATCGCCCCGCCACGCGCCAGCGCATCCGCATCGGTGCGACCCGGGACGGGACGATCACCGCGATCGCGCATGAAAGCGGTTCGGGGGATCAGCCGAACGGCGGTCCCGAAGCCGCGGTGCTGCAGACGCAGCTGCTCTATGCGGGTGCCAATCGGCTGACGTCGATGCGGCTTGCCGTGCTCGACCTGCCCGAGGGCAATGCGATGCGCGCGCCGGGTGAGGCCCCGGGCCTGATGGCGCTGGAAGTTGCGATGGACGAGATGGCCGAGAAGCTCCGCATGGATCCGATCGCCTTTCGCGTAAAGAACGACACGCAGGTAGACCCCAAGGACCCCAAGCGGCGTTTCTCGCAGCGCCAGCTCGTCCGCTGTCTGACCGAAGGCGCGCAGCAGTTCGGCTGGTCGCGTCGCAATGCGAAGCCGGCACAGGTCCGCGACGGTAAGTGGCTGATCGGCATGGGTGTCGCCTCCGCCTTCCGCAATCACATGAACATGCCATCGGGCGCGCGCGTCCGGTTGGGCCGGGACGGCGTCGTCACGGTCGAGACCGACATGACCGACATCGGCACCGGCAGCTACACGATTATCGCGCAGACCGCCGCGGAGATGATGGGCGTGCCGCTCGACTCGGTCGTCGTGAAACTCGGCAGTTCCGCCTTTCCGGTTTCCGCCGGATCGGGCGGCCAGTTCGGTGCGGCCAATGCGACCGCGGGCGTCTATGCCGCCTGCGTCAAGCTGCGCGAGGTCGTCGCCCAGCGGTTCGGCTATAATTCGGCCGATGCGGTGTTCGAGGGCGGCAAGGTAACCAGCGGCAACCGGTCCGCAGACCTGAGTCGCGCCGCCGCCGCAGGGGAACTGGTGGCCGAGGACAAGATCGAGTTCGGCACGCTCGACAAGACATGGCAGTTGTCTACGTTCGGCGCGCATTTCGTCGAGGTCGGCGTGGACATGTACACCGGCGCGACCCGGCTGCGCCGGATGCTGGCGGTGTGCGCCGCAGGGCGGATCATCAATCCGCAGACGGCGCGCAGCCAGGTGATCGGCGCGATGACGATGGGCGTCGGGTCGGCGCTGATGGAGGAACTGGCGGTCGACAGGCGCTTCGGCTTCTTCGTCAACCACGATCTCGCCAGCTACGAGGTGCCGGTCCATGCCGACATCCCGCACCAGGAGGTGATCTTCCTCGATGAGGCCGACGACAAGGCCAATCCGATGAAGGCCAAGGGTATCGGCGAACTCGGCCTGTGCGGCGTCGGCGCGGCGGTCGCCAATGCCATGTACAACGCGACCGGCGTGCGCCTGCGCGATTATCCGCTGACCCTCGACAAGCATCTCGACCGGTTGCCGGCGGTGGCGTGAGCCACCTTCGGAACGGGCCAAATGGGAGAATGCAAGATGACACCCGAAAAGACCGCCCTCTTGCTGATCGAGTATCAGAACGACTTCGTGAGCGAAGGCGGCGCCCAGCATGGTGCGGTGAAGGCGGTGATGGCCGACACCGACATGCTGGCGCGTAGCCGCGCCGTGGTGGAACAGGCCCGCGCGCGGGGCGTGACGGTGATGCATGCCCCGATCAGCTTTGCGGATGGGTATCCCGAGATGCCGTCCGACCCCTACGGTATCCTCGCCGGTGTCAAACAGGCTCAGGCGTTTCGCAAGGGCAGCTGGGGCGCGGAGATCGCCGATGCGATGGCACCCGCCGACGGCGACATCGTGATCGAGGGCAAACGCGGCCTCGACTGTTTCGCCAGCACCAACATCGACTTCATCCTGCGCCAGCGCGGCATCACCGATCTGGCGATCGCCGGTTTCCTGACCAACTGCTGCGTCGAATCGACGATGCGGTCGGCCTATGAGCGCGGGTTTCGCGTCGTGACGCTGACCGATTGCACCGCCACGCTGAGCGCGGAGGAACAGGCGGCGTCGGTGACGAAAACTTTCCCGATGTTCTCCCGCCCGCTGACGCACGACGCCTTCCTGGCCGAACTGGAGACGACGGCATGAAGTTCGACACCCCCGCCGGCACGACGCCGATCGACCGGCTGGCCGTGGTCGGGCGAGCCCATCCGCGCGTGGAGGGGCCGCTCAAGACAACCGGCACGGCGCGCTACGCCGCCGAGCATCACGATGCCGCGCCGGATGCGGCCTACGGCTATATTCTGGGCGCGGCGATCGCGAAGGGCCGGATCACCGCGATCGACACCGCCGCCGCCCGCGCCGCACCCGGCGTCCGTGCGGTCGTCACGCACGAGAATGCCGGCCCCGTCGGCGTCGGCAAGTTCTACGTGCAGCGCGTCCTGGCGGGGCCGATGGTCGATCATTATCACCAGGCGGTGGCCGTCGTCGTCGCCGACACGTTCGAACAGGCACGCGCCGCCGCCGCATTGGTCCGCGTCGATTGCGCGCGGGCCAAGGGCCAGTTCGATCTCGTCGTGCAGAAGCCATCGGCCCCGATCGCGGCGCAGGAGCCGTTCGGCGGCGCGTCCGAGGTTTCGGTCGGTGCCTTCGCCGCCGCGTTCGCGGACGCGCCGGTCACGGTAGACGAAACCTACGCCGTTCCCGATCAGGCCCATGCGATGATGGAGCCGCACGCCACCATCGCGCGCTGGGACGGCGACCGGCTGACCTGCTGGACCGCGATCCAGTCGATGGACTGGGGATGCCGCGACCTTGGCCTCATCATCGGGACGCCGAGGGACAAGATCCGCCTCCACTCCGCCTTCATCGGTGGCGGCTTCGGCGGCAAAGGCACGACGCAGAGCGATCTCGCTCTCGCCGCGATCGCGGCGCGGGTGACGGGCCGTCCCGTAAAGGTGGTGCTGCAACGCACGATCATGTTCAACAATACCATTCATCGCCCCAGGACGATTCAGCGGGTCCGGCTGGGCGCGGCGAAGGACGGGCGGCTGCTCGCCATCGGCCACGACTGCTGGTCCGGCAATCTGCCCGGCGGCCGGACCGAGCCGTGCACGCTTCCCACCCGGCTGATGTACGCGGGCGAAAATCGCCTGCTGCGCCGTTATCTCGCGACGCTCGACCTGGCGGAGGGCAATGCGATGCGCGCGCCGGGCGAGGCGCCGGGGATGATGGCGCTGGAAGTGGCGATGGACGAGCTGGCCGAAAAGCTGGGCATGGACCCCGTCGCGCTGCGTATCGTCAACGACACCCAGGTCGATCCCGAAAAGCCCGAGCGCCGCTTCTCGACCAGGCCGTTCATCCAGTGCCTGACCGAAGGCGCGGAAAAGTTTGGTTGGGGCGCGCGGCAGGTGAAGCCGGGCAGTCGGCGCGACGGCAAGTGGCTGATCGGCATGGGCATGGCGAGTGCAATCCGCGGTGCGCCGATTATGAAGGCGGGCGCACGCGTGCGGCTCGGCAAGGACGGCCACGTCACGGTCGAAACCGACATGACCGACATCGGCCAGGGCAGCTACACGATCGTGGCTCAGACCGCCGCCGAGATGATGGGCGTACCGCTCGACCGCGTCACCGCGAGGCTGGGCGATTCCACGTTCCCGGTCACCCCCGGTTCGGGCGGTCAGGCGGGCGCCGCATCGGCGACCGCGGGGGTCTATGCCGCCTGCGCGAAACTGCGCGCGCTGGTCGCGCAGCGGCTGGGCTTCAACACCGCGGACGTGACGTTCGCGGACGGGCAGGTCGTCTCGGCGGGCCGGTCAGTGCCGCTGGCCGACGCCGCGAGGGACGGCGACATCGTCGCCGAGGACGCGATGGAATATGGCGGTCTCGCCAGTCGCTATGCGCAGCAGACCGTCGGCGCGCATTTTGCCGAAGTCGCGGTGGACGCCTATACCGGCATCGTCCGGGTCCGGCGGATGCTGGCGATCTGCGCCGCCGGACGCATCCTGAACCCCATGACCGCGCGTAGCCAGGTGGTCGGCGGCATGACGATGGGAATCGGTGCCGCGCTGATGGAGGAGATGGCGGTCGACACCCGCTTCGGCTTCTTCGTCAATCACGACCTTGCCGGCTACGAAGTGCCCGTCCACGCCGACGTCCCGCACCTGGACGCGCATTTCATCGAAGAGGTCGATGCCACGATGTCGCCGATCAAGGCGAAGGGCGTTGGCGAACTCGGATTGTCGGGCGTGGCGCCCGCGATTGCCAACGCCGTCTACAACGCGACCGGCGTGCGGGTTCGTGACTATCCGGTAACGCTGGAGAAGCACCTCGATGGGCTCCCAGAGATAGCTTAGCGCCTATCGCGTTCTGTCGCGATTATCGGCTGAAAGAGATAATAGGATCGTCAGTATCGCTCGGCGCCTTTTTGCGCGACGATCAGGCTCTCGGATCGCCTCGATTTACGCGAGATTCTTAAACAGACGCTACAGGCGCGACACATCGATCCGGCGAAACCGGCGCAACGTTAGGCAGCAAGGGGACCGTCGCGCTCCCCGGTACGCCGATGAAGGCGTTCGCATGGATCGTCATTGTCTGCACTGCAGCGGCAACACCATGCCTGCTTTCGCGAAGTGAACCACAGACCCGGTAGCGCGTAGCGGCGATTTCAAAGGCCCAGACGGTGAAAGCGCCTTTGCCGATCTCACACAGCGGCGGCGTGCTCGCTGCGGCAACCGTGCGCGCAGTTCTCAGACAGTCCTCTATGGGGTCTCACGAAACCGAGCATTTGCGCGGTTTTAGTTAGTGGTGCCCCACAAAGGCCGAAGATGGGCACTCAAATCGTTGGGAAATTTCCGTTCGGCTCGTTTGAATTGGCACTCATGAAGTCGGGCCGGGCTAATAACAGCCCTTTTTTGGTGGAAAGCGGACTGGCGGCTTTGGATCGCTCAGTTCGGGTGAGCGAACGTTGACTCAGTCGGAGGGCTAAAGCTGCTGAGCGCTGTTCTCGGACCAGCGTGCAGACACGTGCCGCTGCCTCATGCGCCTACCTGCACCTCTGCCACACCTAAATATTCAAATACCTCTCCCAAGAGCGCGCCAAGCCGCTCGAACTCCGCCTGGAAACGTGCTTCAGCAAGCCTATTCACCTGGTTAGCCACGTCGACTTTCGTGCCCGCGCGGAACTGCCGTGTCACGTACATCCTGTAGGCCTCGTCGACCTCAATGCCTGAGGTTCCGCCCTTCAGGATCTCCTCGACCATTGCAGCCGGATAGCTATCGGCAAGCACCCTATCCTCAAGCATTCCGCGTGCTTCCGCCCACTGCCAAATATCGAGGCTATAAAGCACCTCCAGGGTCACTGGCAGGCGGAAGCCCGCCTGGAGTGCCGCGATGGCATGGTTCGGCTTGGGGTAGCAGAAGCATTTTGCCGACGCGGTATTTCCAACGCCTGCGTTCCATTCATTCTTCATCGTGACCGCGTCCACGTCCAAGATTCCTGCCGCCCGGGGGCCATCCTGGTGATGTTTGTGCTGGCAACGCCAGCCGTTGAGCATGTCGATGACGTAGCTGTGCCCCGCGCCTTCGCGCTTAGTTTCGAAGTCCACGAAGCCTGCCCGCGCCGGGTGAAAGACCGTTGCGCAGCGGCGGAGCACGATCCTATCACTTTCGCCCTCGACGAAGATCTTTGGCCGGTTCTGCCGGGCGAGAACTTCGGCGTTGTGCTTGGCCTCGACCTGCTCCCGGACGTCATGAACGAGTTGCTTAACGCGTGGCGCGAGTAAGGCCATTGTGCCCATCTTCTCGTCTACGGCACAACCGCTTTCGCTCACGGCCGTACCTTCCTCGTCGGTGTCTCGATAGACGTGCGCACAGGCGACGCCCTCCGGACAAGTGTCTCCAAGATCGTAGAAAACAGGGGAGTGGGTGGTGAGCAAGATCTGAGATACGCCACGCGAAGCAAAGTCGGCAAGCTGTACGGCGAGCTCGACGGCACTGGAAAACTCGAGATTGTTCTCCGGCTCCTCATAGGCCCAGATGTAGCTGTACGGTGCCGCCCCCCGCACCTGCAGCGATTGTTTTTTCTCGGCCATAAACTTCAGGATCAGCGGGATATGCCGCGTCTTAATTCCGTCGCCACGGTGATCGAGCGAGATACCTTTCACGCCGCTCAGAGCCCGACTCATAATTCGAGCTTTGCGATACGGCGGGTCATTCGCCTGATGGATGCGATGATGAGCCATGCTTCTGACGAGGCGATGGAAGCCTCCCAGTCCTTGGCGAGGCGTCGGCATCGGTT
>RPSH01000055.1 GCA_003946805.1 Bacillus sp. 2B10
CCCAGAAACCCGCCCCCGCCCGACCCGCGACGGAGGATACCGCAGAGATCGTCGTGCTCGGCAACCGGCGCACCGGCGAGGATGCGACCCTCTCCTCCGATCACGCCACCCACAGCCTGTCGCAGTCCAGCCGCTCGATCGAACGCGACCTGCTGACCGCCGCCGGGGCCTATCGCCTGTCCGACGCGCTCGAACTGGTCAGCGGGGTCAGCAACCAGAATAATCGCGGCGGGGTGATGGACAATTTCGCCATTCGCGGCTTTCTCGGCACGCCGGACGGGGGCGCCGAATATTATGTCGACGGCTTCCTCGCCAATCGCGGCATGGGCCCGCCGCGCGATCCGGCGACGACCGAACGGATCGAGTTGCTGAAGGGCCCGGCCGGCGCGCTGTTCGGCGATATCGATCCCGCCGGCCGCGTGAACATCGTCAGCAAGACGCCCGATTTCACGCCGTCGGCCTATGCGACCTTCACCTACGGATCGTTCGATACCCGCCGGGTGGAGGTCGATGCGACCGGCCCGATCACCGCCAGGCTGGCGGCGCGGATCGTCGTCGCGGCCGAGGATTCGGACGGCTGGCGAGATTTCGTGACGCTGGAGCGGCAGGTGGTGGCGCCATCGCTCACCTGGCGTCCGTCCGATGCCGTGCGCCTGACCTATATCGGGGAAATCACGCGCTTCGACACGCTGTTCGACCGCGGCATCCCGGCGATCCGGGGCGATGCCAATGCGGTGCGGCGCTCGGCCTATTTCGGTGAACCCAATGACGGGCTGACCCGGTTCCGCAACCAGCGCCACCAGCTGACCGGGCTGGTGGATCTCGGCAACGACTGGATCGTCAACGGCGGCGTGGCGTGGCGGACGGGAACGCTGAAGGGGCTGTCATCCGACCAGTCGCGGCTGGTCGACGACCGCACGCTGTGGCGCCAGCGCCGTTCGCGCGATTTCGAGGTCGACGACCTGTCGGCCCGCCTCGAACTGTCGGGCCGCGTCGGCGACCACCGGCCGAGCTTCGGGATGAAAGGCTATGTCCTCGACTATGCCGAGCGCTGGATGCGGCGCAATCCGGGCAACCCGGCGACCGGGGGCAATCCGTACGCGATCGACGTGTTCGCGCCCGTCTATGGCCAGCGGCCGCCGACGCTGCTGCCCTTCACCAACAATCGGGAAAAGCGCTGGGTCGGCACGCTGTATGCGCAGGATATGTGGGAGGCGACCGATCGCCTGACGCTGTCGGGCGGCATCCGCTTCGATGCCTATCGCCAGCGCATCCTGAACAACAATACCGGTCGGATCGGACGCACCGTCGACCAGCCATTCCACTTCCGCCTCGGCGCCAGGTATCAGGCGACCGACGCCATCGCCGTCCATGCCAACTGGGGCGAGAATTTCGTGCTCAATTCGGGCACCGATCGCGTCGGACAGGGCTTCGCGCCGGAAAGCGGCAAGGGGTACGAGGTCGGCATCGCCGGGCGCTGGCCGGGGATCGACGTGGCCGCGACCTGGTTCGACATCCGCAAGCAGGGCATCCTGACCAACGATCCGGTCGATTCCAACTTCCTCGCCCCCGTCGGCAGCCTGCGAAGCCGCGGTATCGAATTCGACGGATCGGTGCGCATCGCGCCGCACTGGCAGCTGGTCGGCAATTACGCGTGGACGCGCGCGCGGGTCGACGACGCCGCCTTTCCCACCGACCGTGCGCTCAACGTCCCCGATCACAGCGGGACGATCTTCGCGCTCGGCCGCTTCCTCGACGATACGGGCCGCGGCGTGTCGGTCAGCGCCGGCGTGAGCTATGTCGGCGACCGTGCCGGGTCGATCGAGCGGGATTATGTCGTGCTGCCGTCCTATGTGAAGGCGAAGGCGGCGGTCGAATACGCCCTGTCGCCGCGCCTGACGCTGCGCGCCGAGGCCGACAACCTGTTCGACGAACGCTATGCGCAAAGCTCGTACAGCCGGGTATGGATCTTCCCCGGCCAGCCGCGAACGGTGCGCGTGTCGGTGCGGCTGGCGTCCTGATCCGCGACGGCCGGCGTCAGCCCGCCGCGTGCTGTTCCGTGTCCGAACCGTTCGCCGCGGCGCTGCGCCGGATCGCTTCGGACAGCGCCGCCGGGGCGCTGGGCTTGGGACAGACCATCGCCTGCGGATAGCGTTCGCGCAGCGCCTCGTCATCGGCATGGCCCGAATGGAAGATCAACGGCACGCCCGCGGCATGAAGCTGGTCGGCCGCCGGAAAGACCGTGCCGTCGGCCAGCCGCACGTCGAGCACCGCGGCGGCGAATGCCGCGCCGTGCCGCGCGACCGCCGCCTGCGCCTCGACCAGCGTCATGCACGGCCCCTCGACCTCGAAGCCGGCAGCCTCGATCGTCGCCTGCACGTCCAGCGCGATGAACAGCTCGTCCTCGACGAGCAGGACCGGATTAGTCATGCAGGATGACGCTGGCCGGCAGGCGGACCTCCAGATGGAGGTGCCCGTCTGCATCCGTGCCGGTCAATACGCCACGCAGTTGTCGGACACTGGTTTCCACCAGCACCGATCCGAAACCCCGCTTGCCCGGTTCCCGGTCATGCATCGCGCCCGCATCCTCGGTCCATGTCAGTACGATCCCGTCATCCCCGACCTGCCACTGTACGTGCAGGACCCGTTCGCCACCGCTGCCCAGCACCCCGTATTTGACCGAATTGGTCGCCCATTCGTGGAGGATGAGCGCAAGGGGCGACAGACAGCTTCGATCGAGTGCAACGACCGGACCGTCGATTTCGATCCGCGCATGGTCGCGATACGGCGCCAGCGTCGTCGCGACGATGTCGTCCAGCCCCACCGCATGCGGCCGCCCCGCCGGCGACGCCAGCGAATGCGCGCTGCCAAGCGCCGCGATGCGGTTCCGCAGGTCGTCGGCGAAGCTGCGCACGTCGTCATGGCTGCGCGCGGCGATGGTCATCATGCCCGCGATCACCGCGAACAGGTTCTTCACCCGGTGGTTCATCTCGCGCAGCATCAGCTCGCGCGTTTCGGCCAGCGCATATTCGGGGGTGACGTCGATCGACACGCCGACCAGCCGCTGCGGCGCCGACCCGGCGATCGCCCGGCCGAACCCCTTGACCCAGCGGACCCCGCCATCGCTGCGACGCAGGCGGAACGTCGCCTCGAAATCGCCGCTGCGCTCGATCGCGCGGCGCAGCGATGCCTCGACCTTCGGCAGGTCGTCGGGGTCGATGCGGTTGAGCAGCACGTCGATCCCGGCCTTCGCATCGCCGTCGACCTCGAACAGCTGGCGTTCGACCGGATCGAGCGTCAGGTCGCCATTCTCCGGGCAATATTCCCACACCCCGATGCCTGCCGCCTTGATCGCCAGGTCGAGCCGCTCGCGCTCGGCGGCCAGCTGCCGCTCCAGCGCCAGCGCGTCGGTGATCTCGGTCAGCACCAGCGTGGTGCCGTCCACCCGCCCGGTCTGCGTGCGATACGGCAGCACCCGCATCGAAAAGACGTGCTGGCCATCGATCGTCCGTACCCGCCGCTGGATCGGCGACGCCCCCGCCGCCACGGCGCGCGCATCGTCGAGATGCGTCGAATCCTGCAACCGGCTGGCGACATCGGTCAGCGGCCGGCCGCGATCGGCGGGTTTCAGCGGGAAGATGCGGGTCGCCGAATCGGTATAGCTGCGCACCTTCATGTCGGCGTCGAGCACGACGACCGCCAGCTCGGTCGATTCGTAGAAATTGCGCAGGTCGGAATTGGCGACGGTCAGCTGGTCGACCTTGCTTTTCAGCTCGTCATTGACCGTCGACAGCTCCTCGTTGGTCGACTGAAGCTCCTCGTTCATCGACATCATTTCTTCGTTGGAGCTCTTGAGCTCCTCGTTCGCCGTCTCCAGTTCCTCGATCGCGGCGCGCAACCGGTGGCGCGTCAGGCGCAGTTCGTCCTCCAGCGCCTCCAGATGATCGTCACCGGATTCGAGGTCGAGCGACTCGCCATGGTCCGACGGCACGAACGGCCCGGTATCGCGGAACACGAACAGCAGCGTACCGTCGCCCAGCGGGTCGCAGATCACCTCGACCGGTTGCGTGCCATGGTCGGTCTCGACCGAAACGTCGCGCGCGACCACCCGGCGGCGTTCGTCGCGCGCCTGCCGCAGCAAGGGGCCGACGACGTTGCGCAGGCCCGGTCGCGCCAGGTTCACCGCGCTGCTGCCACCGGTGCGCGTCACCGGAAATTCGAAATAGCGGCTGAGCTTGCCGAACGCGGAGATGATGCCCCCGTCCTGATCGACGATCAGGCTGGGCGGGGCATAGCGCTCGACCATCCGGCGGGTGGCCAGCCCTTCGCTCGACAGCGCCGAACCCGCGCCGCGCGTGTCGGGCTCGCGCCGCACGACCGGCTGGCGCTGGTTGCCCGGCAGGTCGATGGGATAGCTGGGCGCGCCCTGCGTGCGTTCGAACAGCCGCGCCTGCTGGTCGACGGCCATGAACAGATGCTCGAACCGCCCGACGCTTTCCGACGATCCGAGGAACAGGTAACCGCCCGGACGCAGCGCATAATGGAACAGCGGCAGCACCGCTTGCTGCAACCGGTCGTCGAAATAGATCAGCAGGTTGCGGCACGACACCAGGTCGATGCGCGAAAACGGCGGGTCCTTGACCACGCTGTGGCTGGAAAAGCGGATCATGTCGCGGATCGACGCGGCGATGGTGAATCGTTCCGCGTGCGGCACGGTATAGCGTTCGCGCAGATGCGGCGGCATGTCGGCCATCGCCGCCGCGGGATAGCTGCCCTCCCGCGCGATCGACAGCATCTGTTCGTCGATGTCGGTCGCAAAGATCTGCACGGCCAGCGGCGATCCCGACTTGCGCGCCGCCTCGGCGAACAGCATGGCGATGGTATAGGCCTCCTCGCCGCTCGAACAGCCGGCGACCCACACCCGGATATCCTCGTCCGCGCTGCGATCGGCCATCAGCGGCTCGACCACGCGGGTGCGCAGCACCTCGAACGCATCGGCGTCGCGGAAAAAGCGGGTCACGTTTATCAGCAGGTCGCGGAACAGCGCCTCGCATTCGGCGGCATCGCTGCGGATGCGGCCCAGATAGGCGCGCCCGGTATCGATGCCCAGCACGTGCATCCGCCGTTCGACCCGGCGGACCAGCGTCGAGCGCTTGTAGCCTGAAAAATCGTGGCCGATCGCGTTGCGCAGCACCCGGCACATCTCGTCGACATGGTCGGCGACGACGTTCGCCTCGGGCTCGATCGGGTCGGTGCCGCGCCGCTCGAAGAACGCCTGGAGGCAGGGCAGGATGTCGCCCGGCGGCTTGACGAAATCGGTCATGCCGGTGCCGACCGCCGACAGCGGCATGCCGTCGTAGCGCGCGCTTTCGGGCTGTTGCACGACGCACAGGCCGCCATGTTCCTTGATCGCGCGCAGGCCGGTCGTGCCGTCGGCGCCGGTGCCCGACAGGATGACGCAGGCGGCGTTCGATTGCTGGTCGCCGGCAAGCGAGACGAAGAAATCGTCGATCGGCCGGCGCAGCCCGCGCGGCTGTTCGAAATCGGTCAGTTCCAGCACGCCGTCGCGGATCGCCAGGCCACGGCCGGGCGGGATGATGTAGACGGTGTCGGGCCGGATCCGCTCGCCGCCCGCGCTTTGCAGCACCTCCAGCACGGTGTTGCGGTCGAGCAGCTGCGCCAGCATGCTTTCGTGATTGGGGTCGAGGTGCTGGACCACGACGAACGCCAGTCCGGTCGGCAGGCTGGCCGGCGCCAGCATCTCGCGCAGCGCCTCCAGCCCGCCGGCCGACGCGCCGATACCGACGATCGGCACGGCGTCGGCGACGGCTTCCCGGGTGCCGTCGGACGTCGGCTTCACGACGTCATGCACCGGGCGCGGACTCGAGATCGGCAAGCATCATCTTCGCCTGTGCCACGATCGCGGCGCTGTTGGCGATGGTCATCAGCGTACCTTCCACCACGATCCCGGCATCGCCCGCGATCGGGACCAGCCGGCCCAGCGTCGCCGTCAGCAGGTCGTCGTAATCGGCCAGCAGGTCGGGCTGCGACCGGCTGACGTCGAACTGCGATGCGAAGAAATAGCGCGTCTCCCCGTCGATCGACCGCAGCCGCGAGATGTAGAGCAGGTTGACGAACGGCGTCCCGTCCTTGCGGAAATTGACGATCGGCGTCCGGACATTCGCCTGCCCGTCACGTTCGATGAATTCGCGCAGTCGCGCGCGCGGTTCGACATTCGCCGCATCCCGTTGCAGCATCCGGCAATTGCGGCCCAGCACGTCCTCGGGCCGGTATCCGGTCAGCGTGCAGAACGGTTCGCTGACCAGCAGCAGGTGGTTGTCGCCCCCGGCCGTCGCCAGCGCCAGCGCGACCCGCGATTGCAGGAAATAATCGGTCAGGGGGGAAGGCAGTTCGGGCGACACGCAAATTCCGATCCAGCTACGAACCGTTCGATTAGCCGCAAAGCACGGCGGAGGACAGTCCGGCCGTGCGCAATATGGGACAGTCATGGTGGCGGGTGCAGGCAGGCCGGGAAGCGACGGGTCAGGACGGAACCGACGTTTCCGCAACGCCCATGGCCCGCCCGGAACGACTGAATGTCAGCCCCGATCCAGCGTACCCCCGCGCAGGCGGGGGTCCAGAGCCAGGCAAAACAACCGCTTGCCCCTTGGCCCCCGGAATTTGATCCATCCCTGTTGAAACGGGCGTCATCCCAGCGAAGGCTGGGATCTCCCGGTGATAGCGCGCAGCAGCAGGGGCCGATGGAGACCCCAGCCTTCGCTGGGGTGACGTTTCCAGTCGGATGGATCAAACTCCAGGGCCGATCGACGTTTCCGCGCGTATCATCACCCCGGGGGTTGACCGAGACCTCTGCGAAAGTCTCGAACAGAGCTAACGCCTCGCCGTACCCCGGCGAAGGCCGGGGTCCAGTTGGCAAGGCCTTTCCGTATCTTGCCAATGCCCCCCAACTGGGCCCCGGCCTTCGCCGGGGTAGAGCCTGACGACCTCAGGTAGAACCGTTTGTGCTGAGTAGGGACTGAGCTTGTCGAAGGCCCGTATCGAAGCATCACCACAGTCCTTCGATACGCCGCTTCGACAGGCTCAGCGGCTACTCAGGACGAACGGTTCCGTTCAAGATCATCCGGCTATAGGGATCGAGGGCTTTTGCAGAGGTCTCGATCAGGTCCGGGGTGGCGGAAGCGGATGGTCCGCCCGGAACGACTGAATGTCAGCCCCGATCCAGCGTACCCCCGCCCCAAACGTAACATTTCCCTCGAAAACCCGTTTGCGCTACAGGTGGCACGTCATTGTATGTCGCAGGTGCGGGAAGCCGGTCTCCGCCCGACGAGGTGTTTCTTGCAGGATCGATCCGTTTCGATGTCCGACCTCCGTATCGTCGATACGCTTCGTACGACGCCCGCCCCCGTCGCCGTCCATGCGTTCCTGTCGGGCGGTGGCGACTGTGCCGCGCTGATCGCCGCGCTGGACTGGGACGCCACGCCGCTCGGCCCGATCGAGGGGTGGCCGCAGAGCCTGCGCACCGCCACCGCGCTGCTGCTGCGCTCGCCGGTCCCGATCGTGATGCTGTGGGGCGCCGATGGCGTCATGCTCTACAACGACGCCTATTCGCATTTCGCGGGCAAGCGGCATCCGCAGCTGCTCGGTTCGAAGGTCCGCGAGGGCTGGCCCGAGGTCGCCGACTTCAACGATCACGTCATGCGCATCGGCCTTGCCGGCGGAACGCTGCGCTACAGCGATCAGGAGCTGACGCTGCACCGCAACGGCCGGCCCGAACAGGTGTGGATGAACCTCGACTATTCGCCGGTGCTCGACGAACGGGGCGATCCGGCGGGCGTGGTCTGCATCCTCGCGGAGACGACCGAGCGGGTGGCGAATGCTCGGCGCACGCAGTTCCTGTTGACGCTGTCCGACGCGCTGCGTCCGCTGACCACCCGCGACGCGATCATGATGGTCGCGGCCGAGCGGCTGGGTGAATGGATCGATGCCAGCCGAGTGTTCTACGCCGAGATCGGCGGCGGCATGATGACCGTCGATTTCGATCATTGCCGCGGCGTGCCCTCGTTGAAGGGAATCCATTCGCTCGAGGCGTTCGGCCCCGACCTGCTCGACGCCTATCGTTCCGGCGTACCGATCGTCTTGGCTGACGTGGCGCATGACGCGCGGCTGAACGAAGAAGCACGCGCCGGGCTCGCCGATCGCCGGGTCGGCGCGTTCATCGACGTGCTGCTGTTCGACGAAACCGAATGGGTCGGGGTGCTTGCGGTACAATCCGCCACCGCGCGCGGCTGGACCGCGGCCGAGGAGAGTCTGGTCCAGGAGGTCGGAGAGCGCGTGAAGAGCGCGGTGGAGCGGGCGCGGGCCGAGGAGGAACTGCTCCGGCTGAACGAGACGCTGGAGGAACAGGTGGCGGTCCGCTCGGCCGAGCGCGACCGGCTGTGGAACCTGTCGCAGGACATGCTGGCGCGCGCCAGCTATGACGGGATGATGTCGGCGGTCAGCCCGGCGTGGTCGCGGGTATTGGGGTGGAGCGAGATCGAGCTGCTGACGCGCGGCTATGCCAGCTTCATGCACCTCGAGGACCAGCCGCACACGATGCTGGCGATCGCGCAGATGGCGCAGACGCACCGTCCCACGCGCTTCGAGAACCGCATCGCCACGCGCAGCGGCGAATGGAAGCATATCGAGTGGACCGTCGCCCCGGAGGCCGATGGCACGAACTTCGTCGCGGTCGGCCGCGACCTGAGCGAGGCGAAGGCGCGCGAGGCCGATCTGGAGATCGCGCGCGACGCGCTGCGCCAGAGCCAGAAGATGGAGGCGATGGGCAGCCTGACCGGTGGCGTCGCACACGACTTCAACAACCTGCTGACCCCGATCATCGGTTCGCTCGACCTGCTGGTGCGAAAGAGCATCGGCACCGAGCGCGAACAGCGGTTGATCGCGGGGGCGCTGCAATCGGCGGAGCGCGCCAGGATGCTGGTCCAGCGGCTGCTGGCCTTCGCCCGGCGCCAGCCGCTGCAACCGACCGCGGTCGATGTCGCGCGGGTGATCGACAGCATGGCCGGGCTGATCGAATCGACTCTCGGCCCGACGATCGCGGTGCGGGTCGAACTGGACGAACTGGCCCCGGCGCGTGCCGACCTCAACCAGCTCGAAATGGCGCTGCTGAACCTTGCGGTGAACGCGCGCGACGCGATGCCCGACGGCGGTACGCTGACCATCGCCGCGTGTCGCCGCAGCGTCGCGGCGAACGGTCCTGCCGACCTCTCGCCCGGGCATTACATCCGGCTGAGCGTCGGCGACACCGGCTGCGGCATGGACCCCGCTACGCTGCGCCGCGCGATCGAACCGTTCTTCTCGACCAAAGGCGTGGGCAAGGGCACGGGCCTCGGCCTGTCGATGGTCCATGGCCTGACCGCGCAGCTGGGCGGCGGGCTGACGATCGAGAGCGCGGCCGGGGTCGGCACCACCATCTGCCTGTGGCTGCCGGTCAGCGCCGCGACGCCGGCCGACGAGGATCGCCCGCTCGAACTGTCGGTGATCCCGGCGCAGCTCGGCACCGCGCTGCTGATCGACGACGAGGATCTGGTGCGGATGAGCACCGCGCACATGCTCGCCGACCTCGGCTATCACGTGGTCGAGGCGGCATCGGCGGAGGAGGCGCTGCGGTCGATGGCGGACGGGCTGGTCCCCGACGTGCTCGTGACCGACCACCTGATGCCGGGGATGAGCGGCGCCGATCTGGCCCAGCTGCTGCGGGTCAGCCATCCGGGCCTGCCGGTGCTGATCGTGTCGGGCTATGCCGACGAAGCGGGGATCGACGCCGATATCCCGCGCCTGACCAAGCCGTTCCGCCATGCCGAGCTGGAAATCAGCCTTGCGGCGCTGATGCCGGTCGTGACGATCATCGGCGAGGTGCCGGACGCGTGACGACATAGGCGGCGCAGGCCGCCATCGCCGCCGCCACGACCAGCGCCGGCGCGACGCCGGGCCGCGCGCCCCACAGGAACAGGCCGTATCCCGCGGCGATGCCGCTGCACGCCATGACCTTGGCCCGCCGCCCGATCGCCCCGTCCCGCCGCCACGCGACCAGCGTCGGCCCGAACCGCGGATGGTTGAACATCCGTCGCTCCAACCGCGGCGCCCCCCGCCCAAAACACCCCGCGGCGAGGATCAGGAAGATCGTCGTCGGCATCACCGGCAGCAGCGCGCCGATGACGCCGAGCCCGACGAAGAACCAGCCGAGCGCGATCCATCCCCAGCGCACGAAACGGCCCCCGAGCGGGCTGGGCGAAAGGGACGGCGACATCGGGCGACCATATCGCCTTCGCCGCGAAGCCGATACCGCTTCGCGAGCGCTATTTCGCCTTGCGCTGCGCCGCCAGATCCCGGTCGAAATCGGCGCGATATCCGGCGACCAGCCGGGGCAGCAACGTGCGGTCGACAAAGGCGTCGCGCTGCCCAGCCCGCCGCCGCGCGCCGCGTTCCACGACGTCCGCCGCTTCGGGATGGCTGGTCAGCACGATGTCTGCCTGCATCGCCGCCAGCCTGGCGAAGGTCGCCCGAAAATCCCCGGCGATCCCCGGATAGGCACGATTGCCGATCAGCCGGTTCCCGGCGACGCTGATGCTGCATGGAAACAATATCCGGCGCGCCGTGCCCCGGTCGGGTGCGGTCATGCTCCAGCTGGTGCAGCCCGGCGTGTGGCCCGGTGTCAGGTGCGCGGTCAGTGCGACATCGCCCAGCCGCACGACCTCGCCGTCGCGAATCACCCGGTCGACCTTGACCGGCGGATAGCGGCGGGGCGTGTAGTCGACATCGCCGCGACTGGTGCCATGTTCCAGCGCCCAGCGATCGCCGGCGCTCGCAACGAAGCGCGCGCCGGTATCGCGCTTGATCCGCGCCAATGCCCCGACATGATCGTCATGCGCATGGTTGCTGACGATCAGCTTCACCCGCGACAGCGGCACGCCGACCCGACGGATGCTGCGTTCGATCAGCGCGGCGTTGCGGTCCTGCGTGCCGTCGAGCAGGATCGCCCCCTCGGACGACACGATCAGATAGGCCGACAGCCCCTGCGTCCCGACGTAAAACACGTTGTCGGTGATGCGGAACGGCTCGACCGGCGTGCTCCATGCGGGCGGATCGGCGGCGATCGCCGGGGTAGCCGCTACCGCAAGCGCGATCGCCGCGCATCGCTTCAAGATCGATCGATACTGCATGTCCGTCCCTTTCGTCATGATCGGCGACAGCATTGACGCGCAAACGGCGCCCGGACAAAGGATCATCTCTCGGTCCGATCCTTAGAGCCCGACTCATAATTCGAGCTTTGCGATACGGCGGGTCATTCGCCTGATGGATGCGATGATGAGCCATGCTTCTGACGAGGCGATGGAAGCCTCCCAGTCCTTGGCGAGGCGTCGGCATCGGTT
>RPSH01000056.1 GCA_003946805.1 Bacillus sp. 2B10
AGCCCGCACCGGCACCGATCCCGTCGGTGACCCGCCCGCCCGATGCCGTCGCGCATTATTCCGCCGCGCTCGACGCACTGGCCCGCGGCGACAAGGACCGTGCCGAGCGCGCCTTTCGCGACGCGCTGTATCTCGACCGGTCGTTCGCCATGGCGCATTACCAGTTCGGCCATTACCTGCTGGCGCAGGGCCGCGATCCCGATGGCCGCCGCAGCCTGACCAACGCGCTGCGCGTCGCCGGCAGGCTCGACCCGGCGACCGAACTGGCCGAAGGCGACGGCATGACTGCGGGCGCGATGACCGCCGCCATCCGCCACGCGATCGGAAACCCCCGATGAGCGCGCCGCCGATCGTAGCCGACGGCCTCGACGCCGATGCGATCGCCGCGATCCTGCTCGCCCGCCAGCGTGCGCTGTCGCGGCCCCCGGCGGTCGCGCGCGCGCAGGAAACGCTGCTCGCCTTCGACCTCGGCGGCGTCACCCACGGCCTGCCGATCGACCGTGTCCGCTCGGTCGCGCCCCTGCCGAAGGTCACCCGCCTGCCCCATGCGCCCGCCGCCCTGCTGGGCCTCGTCGCATGGCGCGGCACCGTCGTGAACCTGTTCGCGCTCGCCGCCGTCCTCGGACGCGAGCCGAAGGCGTCCACGGCGATGATCGTCCTGCGCCACGACGCCCCGCGCATCGCGCTGGCGGTCGATGCGCTGGCCGGCGTCGTGACCGTGCCGCAGGACGACGCGCCACCGGCCCTCACCCGCCTCGTCGCGCAGGGGGACGGGCGGCTGACCCGCATCGACCCGGCTTCGCTGATCGAAACACTGCTCCCGTCCCGTCTTCAGGAAGGATAAGGATTGTCCGTCTCCACCCGGATCGCCGCCGGCTTCGCCGCGCTCACCGCGATCCTCCTCGCGCTCGGCGTCTATGCGCTCGTCCAGATCGGTGGCGTGCGCACCACCGTCGACCTGATCGTCGAACGCGACCTCACCTCGATGGAGGCGCTGAACCGCATAGACCACGCCCTGTCGCGCAAGGTCGAGCAGCGATCGGCGCTGGTCCAGTCGTTCCTGACCGGCAACAATGCCGGCGTGCGCGAGGCCACCACCGGCTGGCGCGCCGCGATCGACGAGGCGCAGCGCGGCATCGCCGAACAGGAGCGCGCGGCAGAGGCGTACCGCAACAATTCGGTGACCGGCACCCGGTCCGAACTGTGGGCGCGCATGGTGCGGCAGCTGGCCGATGCCGGGCGCGCGCTGGCCCAGACCCGCGCCGACGTCGAGACGCAGCTGACCGCCATCAACAACGGCGACCGCGCCGGGGTGCTGGCGATCGAGTCCGATATCGTGCGCGACCATGCCGGCACCGTCGCCCGCGTGAGCCAGGCGCGCGAGACGCTGAACGTCGCGATCGAAAAGGGGCGCGACGCCACCCGCGAAGTCTATAACGCCAGCCGCCTGTCGATCATCCTCGGCCTGATCGTCGCCATCGCCATCGCCATCGCCGTCGCGGGCACCACCCGCCGCTCGATCGTCCGTCCGCTCGACAATTTCATGGGGTTCGTCGGGCGGATCGGCGAAGGCGACCTGTCGACCACCACCGACGCCACCGGCAAGGACGAACTCGGCCGGCTCGGCCGCACGCTCAACGACATGGTCGGCGGTCTGCGCACCATCGCGACGCAGAACCGCGCGGCGACCAACGACCTGAACGCCGCCACCACCGAAATCCGCGCCTCGACGCAGGAACAGGCGGCGTCGGTCGAGGAACAGCTGGCCGCGGTGCAGGAAACCGCCGCCACCGTCGATGAGATCACGCACAGCGGCGCGCAGATCACCCGTCGCGCGCAGGAGGTGATCGCACAGGCACAGGCGACCGCACAGGTCAGCGACGCCGGACTGTCCGCCGTCGGCGACACCGCCCGCGCGATGGATGCGATCCGCGAACAGGCCGAAGCGGTCGCCGCCAACATCGTCGCCCTGTCGGAAAAAACGCAGGCGATCGGCGACATCATCGCCACCGTCAACGACGTGTCCGAACGCTCGCACCTCCTGGCGCTCAACGCCTCGATCGAGGCGGCGGCGGCCGGCGAACAGGGGCGCAGCTTCGCGATCGTCGCATCGGAAATGAAGCTGCTGGCCGATCAGGCAAAGGGCGCGACGCGCAACGTCCGCTCGATCCTCGGCGATATCCAGCGCGGCATCAATTCGTCGGTGATGCTGACCGAGGAAGCGGTCAAGCGCGTCGCATCGGGCAAGGAACGCACCGATGCCGGCCATGCCGCGATCGAGGAACTGGCCGCGCGCGTGCAGGAAAACGTGCAGACCTTCCAGCAGATCGTCGCCTCCACCAACCAGCAACAGATCGGCATCGAACAGGTCACCATCGCGCTGCAGAACATTCGCGAGGCATCGCAACAGACCGCCGCCTCCACCCGCCAGCTCGATCAGGCGGCAAGCGATCTGGGCGAATTGTCGCGCGCGCTGGTCGGGCTGACCGAACGCTACCGGCTCTGATACGGGACGGCGCGCGGTGGACGAGCTTCAGGCCGAACTGCTGGTGGCGTTCGCGTCGGAACTGGCCGAACATATGGCCGGCATCCGCGCGGCGCTCGCCGACGCCGATGCGGGCCGGCCGGTCGACCTGCGTGAATTCAGCCGCCGCGCGCACAGCCTGAAGGGCGCGGCGCGCGCCGTCGAACTGCCCGACAGCGAGGCGGCGGCGCACGAGGCCGAAGCGCTGCTCCTCGCCATCGAACGCGGCGACCGCGCGATGGACGCCGCCGCCATCGCCGACCTGCGCCGGCTGGCCGATGCGATCGAGGATGGCGCCGCCCCCGACACTCCGGACACCGGCGGCGACGCCGAACCCGAACGCCGCCTCGCCGTGTCGGGCAACCACGTCGAGCAACTGGGCCAGTCGCTCCACGTCATGGCGACGCAGATCGCCGAACAGGGGCAGGTCGCCGACCGGCTGAGCGGGCTTGCCGACGATCTCGCGGCACTCGCCCCCCTGCTCGCCACCGCCGGCGACAGCGAAGCCGCGCGCCGGATGCGGCAGGCGATCGGCGAACTCGACCGTATCCGCCGCCTCCATGGCCGGCTGCGCGACGCGCTCGACCGCTCCGGCACCGAACTGGAACGCGATGGCGAACGGCTGCTGCTGCAACCCGTCGCGACGCTGTTCGACGGATATGAACGCGCCGTCCGCGAACTCGCCGCTGCCGAGGGCAAGGATGCGCGCCTCGTCACGACCGATACCGATGGCGAGGCGGATCGCCGCGTGCTCAACGCCCTGCGCGACCCGCTGCTCCACGTCCTGCGCAACGCCGTGCGGCACGGCATCGAACCGCCCGATCGCCGTCGTGCGACGGGCAAGGAAGCGGGCGGCACGATCGCCATCGACACCCGGATCGATCGCGGGCGGATGACGATCACCATCCGCGACGACGGTGCCGGGCTGGACGATGCCGCCATCGTCCGTCGTGGCCGCGCCGCCGGGCTGATCGCACCCGACGCCCCGGCCCCGCGTGGCGCGGCGCTGCACGCCCTGCTGTTCGAACAGGGATTTTCGACCGCCGACCGGCTCGACGAGGTCGCCGGGCGCGGCATCGGCCTGTCGGTCGTGGCGGAGGTCGCACGGCGGCTGCACGGCACCGCCACGATCGCGCCGGCGCCCGGCGGCGGCACGATCGTCTCGATCGCAGTACCGGTGACGCTGACCCGCCGCACGCTGCTGCTCGTCGAGGTCGGGGACATGGTCTGCGCGCTGCCTGCCGACGCGGTGGCGCAGGTCCTGCGCGTCGACCCGGCCGACCTTGCGCCCAGCGGGTCCGACCTGCTGCTGCCGGTCGATGGCGATCCGCTGCCGGTGCTGTATCTGGCCGATGCGCTCGGCGTGGCCGCCGCCGAACCGGGCGCGCTGCTGCGCGCCGTCGTGATCGCCGCCGACGGCCTGCGCCGCGTGCTGATCGTCGACGACTTGCGCGACGTGCGGGCGCTGCTGGTGGGTGACGCAACCGCGATCGCCGCCGACCTGCCCATGCTGCTCGGCACCGTGCTGCTGAACGGAGAGGTCGTGCTGGTGCTCGACCCCGTCCACCTCGTGCGCGACCGCACCGCCGCCGCGCCCCGCCCGTTCGCCGTGCCGAACGCGGAAACGGGCGCGAAGACGATCCTCGTCGTCGACGATTCGATCACCACCCGTACGCTGGAACGCAGCATTCTCGAGGCGCAGGGATACCGCGTCCTGATCGAGGTCGACGGTCTGGCCGGGCTCGAACGGCTCCGCTCGGGGCTCGATGCGATCGACCTCGTCGTGGCGGACGTCGAAATGCCGCGCATGGACGGCTTCGGCTTGCTGGCCGCGATCCGGAACGATCCGGCGCTCCGATCTTTACCGGTCATCATGATGACCTCACGCAACAGCCCCGACGATATCGAACGCGGTCTTAGCCTCGGCGCCGACGCCTATGTGACCAAGCAGGATTTCGATCAGGGCATGTTGATCGGCGTCGTCCAGCAGTTGATCTGACCGCGATGCCGATGACCAGGCCACCCGCGCGTGTGATGATCGTGGAGGATTCGGGCGTCGTCCGGACCCTGTTGACGCACATTATCGACAGCGACCCGCGCCTCGCCGTCGCCGGCAGCTTCGCGACCGCCGAGGAAGCGATCGCCGCGCTGCCCGGCCTGCGACCCGACGTCATCTCGATGGACATCCGCCTGCCCGGTATCGACGGGCTGGAGGCGACGCGCCGGATCATGGCCGACCATCCGACGCCGATCGTCGTGATTTCCGCCAGCATGGACGGCGGGGCGATGGGCAACAGCATGGACGCGCTGCGGGCGGGCGCGCTGTCGGTCGTCGAAAAGCCGGTCGGGCTGGGCGATGCGGCCTATGCGCAGGTCGCGCACGAAATCCGCACCCAGCTGGCGATCATGAGCGAGGTGGCGGTCGTCCGCCGCCGGATGCACATCGCGGCGCCGGTCCCGGTCCAGCCGCCGCGCCAGCGTGCCGCGACGATGCTGCTGGTGGCGGCATCGACCGGCGGCCCGCCCGCCCTCGCCCGCCTGTTCGGCGCGCTGCCCGCCGACCTGCCGGTCCCGATATTGCTGGTCCAGCATATGGGCGCCAGCTTCATGGAAGGGTTCGCGAGCTGGCTCGACAGCGTGGTGCCGCAACGCGTGACGATCGCCCGCAGCGGCGACCTGCCCGTGGCGGGCACGATCCATGTGGCCCCCGGCGACGCGCATCTCGTCGTCGGGCGGGGCGGCACGCTGCGCGTCGCCGACGACGGGCCGGTCGGCGGACAACGCCCCTCCGCCACCCGCCTGATCGAAAGCGCCGCGGTCGCGCTCGACGGCGCGGCGCTCGCCGTGGTACTGACGGGAATGGGCGAGGACGGTGCAACCGGAGTCCGGGCGCTGCTGGCAGCGGGCGGACAGGCGGTGGCGGAGGACGCCAGCACGTCGGTCGTCTACGGCATGCCCGCCGCCGCGCAGCGCGCCGGCGCCCTTTCGCTCCCGCTCGACCTGATCGCGCCGCATGTCCGCCGCGTGCTGGAGCGGCAACGGTGAGCGACAGCGCGTCGATCCTGCTGATCGAGGATTCGGATACGCAGGCGCTGCAACTGCGCCGGATGTTCGAACGCGCGGGGCTGCGCGTCGATCGCACCCGCGATGCCGAAGCCGCGCTGGAAACGCTGAACCATGCCCGTCCCGACCTGCTGGTGGTCGATTACCGCCTGCCCGGCATGAACGGCGACGAACTGGTGCGGATCGTGCGCCAGACCGGGGCGACGCGGACGCTGCCGATCCTGATGCTGACCGGCGACGCCGCGTCCGACGTCGAACGCCAGGGGCTGGACAGCGGCGCGAACGCCTATGTGCCCAAGAGCGGCGGCGGCGAGCTGATCGTGTCGCGCGTCCGGTCGCTGCTGCGCCAGTCGCGTTCGCGCCCGGTCGACGAAGGCCCCGCCCCGGCGCTGCGCCAGCCGCGGCTGCTGCTGCTCGAACCGGTTGCGGGCGATCCCGACCGGCTGGTGGCGCAGCTGACCGCCGATGGCTACCAGCTGACCTGTGTCGACGACCTCGCCACCGCGCTCTCCGCGATCGATGGCGACAGTGCCGACGGCATCCTCGTGGTGGAGCGCGACGGGGCCACCCGCTTCGGCCTGACCGCGCAGCTCGACGGGCATCGCACCGAACGCACCAGCGGCGTCGCGCTGGTCGCGCTGACCGACGATGCCGCGCCGGCGACGATGCTGGCGGGCCTTGCCGCCGGGGCCGACGACGTCGTCTCGCGCGGGGCCGATGGCGACATGCTGCTGGTCCGCATCCGCGCGATCGTCCGGCGGAAACTGGCGCGCGACGAGGAAGCCGCCGGCATCGCCCGCGAACGCGCGCAGGCGATCGCGCTGGCGCAGGCGCGGGCCGAGGCGGATTCGGCCGAACGGCTGGCGCAGGCCAATGCCGAACTGGCCGGCGCCAACGCCCTGCTGCGCGAGACGCAGGCGCAACTGGTGCAGTCGGCCAAGATGGCGTCGCTGGGCGAACTGGTCGCCGGCATCGCGCACGAGATCAACAATCCGCTCGCCTTCATCCTCGCGCATCAGGCGACCGTCGAGCGCGCGGTGGCCGGGGCACGCGACGGCGACGACGCGACCCGTGCCGCGCTGCTGACCAGGGCATCGGACCGGTTGCAGTCGATCCGCTCGGGGCTGACCCGCATCCAGGAACTGGTGGTGAAGCTGCGCCGCTTCTCGCGCCTCGACGATGGAGAGGTGTCGCGGATCGACATACCCGACGCGATCGATGCGGTGCTGACGCTGCTCGCGCCGCGGCTGGGTACGGTGCGGGTGGTGCGCGCCTATGGGGCGACGCGGATGCTCGAATGTTCGGGCGCACTGGTGAACCAGGTCGTGATGAACATCGTCGCCAACGCCGCCGACGCGGTCGATCCGCAGGCCGGCGAGATCGCGATCACGACATCCGTCGGCGAGGGCCACTTCGTGATCCGCATCGACGACAACGGCCCCGGCATCCCGGAGGATCGCCGCGAACGCGTGTTCGAACCCTTCTTCACGACAAAGGACGTCGGGTCGGGCACCGGCCTCGGCCTCGCCATCGCCTACGGCGTGGTTCGCTCGCACGGCGGCACCATCGCCATCACCCGCGCCCCGTCCGGCGGCGCTTCGTTTAACATCCGCATCCCGGAACACCCCTGATGCCCCCCCACCCCCTGCTGCTACTGGTCGATGACGAGCCGGAGATCCTCGTGGCGCTGACCGATCTGCTCGAGGACCGGTATCGCATCCTGTCGACCGCGTCCCCGGTCGAAGCGCTGGAGATCGTGCGGCAGCATCCCGATATTGCGGTGATCGTGTCCGACCAGCGGATGCCCGAGCTGACCGGCAGCCAGTTCCTGACCCGGGCACGTGGCATGACCGATGCGGAGGCGATCCTGCTGACCGGCTACGCCGACCTGTCGGCGGTCGTCGCGGCGCTCAACGACGGTGCGATCGGGGGGTATGCCAACAAGCCATGGGACGCTGAATCTTTGCAGGCCATGATCGCGACCGCTGCCGACCGCTTCGCGCTCCGGCAGGCGCTGGCGTTCGAGCGCGCCGCGTTTCGCGCGCTGGCCGAACAATCGGGCGACGTGGTGGCGATCGTCGACGGCAAGGGACGAACCGTCCGCGGTGAACACAGGGGCGCGATCGACCCGCGCGACCTTAACGCGATCGCGCAGGACGCGGTGGACGAGGAGGATCGCCACGAACCGCTTCCGGCCGGCGACCGCTGGACCCATGTCCGCCGCATCCCGTTCCAGAACGTCGGTGACCGCTATCTGCTGAAGATCGAGCGCGACGATACCGGGCGACGACTGGCCGAACGGCGGCTGCACCAGTCGGAAAAGCTGGAGGCGCTCGGCACCTTGTCGGGCGGAATCGCTCACGATTTCAACAACCTGCTAGCAGCAATCATCGGCAACCTCGAACTCGCCGAGCGTCGGATCGACGATCGCGACCGGCTGCAGCGGTATCTGGGGGCGGCAAGCGAGGCGGCGGGGCGGGGCAGCGCGATCACCCGGCGATTGCTGAGCTTCAGCCGCCAGCGCGACCTTGCCGCCGAAGTCTTCCGCCCCGACGAAGCCATCCGCTCGATCGAGGAGCTGATCGTCCGCACCGCCGCCGGTCGCATCCGCGTCACCTACGACTTCGCCGACCCGGCATGGGTGGTGCGGACGGATGTGGGGCAGTTTGAGCTGGCGATACTCAACCTGGCGATCAATGCGCGCGATGCGATGGACGGGGGCGGCACGGTGCGGATCGGCACCGCGAACTTCGACGAGATCGCAGACGAACTACCCGGCCTGTCCGGGCCGTTCGTGCGGATTTCGGTCAGCGATACCGGTACCGGCATCGACAGCGCGATGCGCGAGCGGGTGTTCGAGCCGTTCTTCACCACCAAGGCGCAGGGCGCCGGTACCGGCCTGGGCCTGCCGATGGTGCGCGCGATGGCGCGCGCCGCGGGTGGCGACGTGACGATCGAGAGCGCGGTTGGACAGGGCACCAGCATCCATTTGTGGCTGCCCCGCGCAGAGGCACGTTCCGCCATCGCTGTCCCGCGCCACGACGGCCCGACCCGTCCGCGGCGGCTGCTGCTGGTCGAGGACGATGCCGAGGTCCGCGCGGTCGTCGCCGCACAACTGGAAGCGGATGGCCACTCCGTCGTCGTGGAAGGCTCGGCCACCCGTGCCGTCGCACGGCTGGAAGCCGGCGAGCGGTTCGACATGGTGCTGACCGACTATGCCATGCCCGACCTGTCGGGGATCGACGTGGCGGCGCGGGTGCGCGCATGCTGCCCGGAGACGCCGGTGCTGCTGATTACGGGGTTCGCCGAGATCGGCGATACCCCGGTCGGCGTGCCGGTGCTGACCAAGCCGTTCACCGCCGAGCAGCTCCACACCGCCCTCGCCCAGATCCTCGGCAGCTAGAGTTTGATCCATCCCTGTTTGAAACGGGCGTCATCCCGGCGAAGGCCGGGATGTCCCGGTGGTAGCGCGCAGCAGGAGCCGATGAAGCCCCAGCCCTCGCCGGGGTGACGTTTGCATACCGATGGATCAAACACCTAGAGCATTGAGCGTGAAGCAGGAATCATGGGTGATTCCGCTTGACGGGAAAGTGTGATTCACCTGGATGTGGAGGTGGATCATGGGTCGAGCGTATTCAGGCGATCTGCGGGACCGGATATCGGC
>RPSH01000057.1 GCA_003946805.1 Bacillus sp. 2B10
GGCCAGCCGATCGCACTGCCCGCCGCCCCGCCGCCGCCCGGTGCGCAGGCGGTGCTGTCCCGCCTGAACGCCACGCCGGTCGCCGGCGGCTATGCGATCGGCGCCAACGCCCCGCCGGGCATGCGGCCGGGCGACGTGGTCCAGTCGGTCAACGGCGCCGCCATGACCGACCAGTCGGCGGTCAACGCCGCCATCGCCGGCGCCGCCGCTTCGGGGCAGGCACAGGTCACCATCCTTCGCGACGGCAAGCCGATCACCGTCTCCATTCCCATCCGTTAGGGTTTCCTCCCGTGCGCCATCGCCTCGCTCCCGCCTTCCTCGCCCTCATGCTCGCCGCGACCAGCCTGTCGCCGGTGGCCGCGCAGACGCCGGCGGCCGACATCGTCGTCAACATGCGCGGCGTGGAGATCGCCGACGTCGCCGACCAGATCAGCCGCATCACCGGCCGCACGCTGATCCTCGATCCGACGGTCAAGGGGCAGGTGACCGTCACTTCCGCCGAACCGCTCTCGCCGGCGGGGGTATGGGAACTGTTCCAGTCGGTCCTGCGCGCCAACGGCTTCGCCGCGGTCCGCTCCGGCTCGGCATGGCGCATCATTCCGCAGGCGAATGCGGTCCGCGACGGCGGCGTGCGCCAGCGCGGCGTCGGCGGGCAGGAACTGACGACGCGCATGGTCCGCCTGTCGAACGTGCCCTCGGCCGATGCCGCGCGCATCGTCCGCCCGCTGGTCGCCAGCTTCGGCAGCGTCGAGCCGCTGACGCAACCCAATGCGATCGTCGTCACCGACTATGCCGACAATGTCCGCCGGATCGAGGCGCTGGCCCGCTCCTTGGACGGTGGCGGCGGATCGACCTTTGCCACCATCACCCTGACCAACGGCAATGCCGGCGATATCGCAACGGCGATGCAGGCGGTGCTGGGCGAAGGCGGCGCGCGCGTCGCGGGCGATCCGCGCAGCAACACCATCCTCGTGCGCGGCACCCCGGCGGGCGTCGCCGAGGCGCGCCGCATCGCCCAGTCGCTCGACGCGCGCGGCGGAGCCGCGCAGATGTCGACCCGCGTCTTCCGCCTGAACTATGCCGATTCCGAAAGCGTGACCGAAGTGCTGCGCGGCATCCTGGGCCAGCAGCAGTCGGCGACCAACCCGGTCGCCCGAAGCCTGTCGACCATCAGCCAGCGCAACAATGCCGGCGCGGCGCTGTCCGGCCTGATCGCCAATGGCGGCGCGAGTGCCGGCGCGCTCGCCGCCGCCTCGGGCGGTCTCGGCGGCGCGACGGGTGCCACCGGCATGAACGGCGGCATCGGCACCGTGGGCCAGAACCCGTCGGCTACCCCGGCACAGGGCTTCGCCACCCCCGACATCACCGTCCAGCCCGCGCCCGACATCAACGCCGTCGTCGTCCGCGGCACGCCGACCGCCATCGCCCAGATCGAACGCCTGATCCCCGACCTCGACGTCCGCCGCCCGCAGGTGCTGATCGAGGCGGCGATCGTGGAGATTTCCGGCGACGATGCCGAACAGCTCGCGGTGCAGATCGGTACGGCGGGCGCGGCGCTCAACCAGTTCAGCGGGGTCGGCACCTCGTTCGACAACGCAGGCTCGTCGCTCGGGCGGATACTGGGTGTCCTCGGCGTGCCCGGTGCCGCGCTGCTCGGCAACGGGCTCAGCGGCAACGTGACGATCGGCGACGATTTCTCGATCCTCGTGCAGGCGCTGAGCACCTCGTCCAAGGCGAATTTGCTGTCGACGCCGCAGGTGACGACGCTGGACAACAAGCTGGGCGAACTGATCGTGGCGCAGGAGGTGCCGTTCGTCACCGGATCGATCCTGACCGGCAACGGCACCGCCAACCCCTATACCACCATCGAGCGCAAGGACGTCGGCATCACGTTGCGCGTCGTGCCGCGCATCAATGCCGGCGACACGATCCGGCTGGAAGTCAGCCAGGAAGCGTCCGCGCTGTCGCCGACCCAGCTCAACGGCGCCGCCGACCTCATCACCCAGAAGCGCGCCACCAGCACCACCGTTCTCGCCGACAACGGCCAGACGATCATGCTCGGCGGCCTGACCAGCGACGACTACAACCGCACCCGCAGTCAGGTGCCGATCCTCGGCAGTATCCCGATCGTCGGCGAACTGTTCAAGGGCCGCACCGAACGCCGCCAGAAGCGCACGCTGTTCGTCTTCCTCAAACCCACCATCCTGCGCGACGGGGCGGACGCCACGGCGGCGGCGAAAAGCCGCTACGACCGGCTGCGGCGGGACGAGGTGTTGCAGGGCGACAAGCGCAGCCTGCTGCTCAATCCCCCCGCCCCGCGCCTGACGATGGAAATCGACGGGATCTATTGAGGCCCAGCCGTCACCCCGGGCTTGACCCGTGGTCCCGCTTCCTTGCCGACCGCAGCGTAACACGGGACGTTGGCGAAGGTCGGAACCTGCGCAACATTCGCTGTCGTACCCCCGCGCAGGCGAGACGTCTGCAAAGCCCTCCATCCGTACCCCGGCGAAGGCCGGGGCCCAGTTGGGGGGGCATTGGCAAGATACGGACAAGCCTTTCCAACTGGACCCCGGCCTTCGCCGGGGTACGGCGAGTAGTTGGCTCTGCTCGAGACTTTCGCAGAGGTTTCGCGCAGGCGGGAGTTCAGGGCGGCATACGATGCTGCTGATTTGTTTGACTCTTGACCCCCGACTGCGCGGGGGTACGGCAGCGCCGCGATCGAACGGCAGGTCGCTACCGGCGGGGTGACGCGAGAAGATTACTCCCCAACCCCCAGCCGCTTCCCCAGCCACCGGTCGATCAGGTCGATGGTATCGGGATCGGAAATCGGCCACCCCTGATATTCGCGCTTGCCCGCGACCGTCGCCACCAGCGGCTTGAACCCATGTTCGACCTTGGGCATCCACGCGATCGTCGCATCGGGATTCTGCTCCAGCGCGGCGAGCGCGGAGGGGATGGCCAACCGGTTCGTCACTACCGTATCGCCCGCGGCATAGACCGCCAACACCGGCGCCGTCACCTGTCGCAATACCGCCCCCGGCCCCACGGTGTAGAGGGACGACGTCGCCGGATCGCCCAGCGTCTTCACCGCCCCCTCGCCCTGCGCCCGCGTCCACCCCTCCGCGACGAACGCATCGACGATCGCCGCACGATCGGCCGCGACCAACCCCGCCGCCGCCCCGCCGGTCAGCCCGTCCAGATAGCGCCGCGTGGCGTCGATCACCGGCGACAGCGCCTCGGCCTTCATGCCCGACAGTGCCAGCTGCTCGCGCATCGCATCGAGGAACAGCACACCGCGCTCCCCCGCCGGTGCCGCCATCATCACCACCGCGACGATCGGCGGTGCCGCGACCGGCGGCACATCGACCGCCAGCGCCGGACCGATCACGCCGCCCTGGCTCACCCCCAGCACCGCGATCCGCGCCGGATCGATCACGTCGCCCCGCGTGCGCAGCCACGCCAGCACCGCCGCCGCATCGCGCTGCGCCACGTCCATCGCGTCGAGGAACGCGCCGCTCGACGCGCCGACGCCGCGCTTGTCGAAGCTCAGCGTCGCGATGCCGCGTGCCAGCAACCGTTTCTCCAGCAGCGGATAGATGCCGTGCGGCGACGGTCCGCCCCCGCCCAGCAGCAGCACGACCGGCGGCCGTCGCTTGCCCGCGGGCAGCTGCAACTCGCCCGACAGCGCGACGCCCGGATCGGACGCGATCGTCACCGTCGCGCGCACGACCGGCGGCGGATCCGCGACCGGGGCCGCCACCGACAATGCCACCGCAACCAGCGCCTTACCGATCATCCACGCCTCCTGTCGAAACGCCTCGCCCTATCGCGCGGCCTGTCCGTCGTCCGGCAGCTCGCGATGCCATTCGACCAGCAGCACGACCGCCATCAGCTCGATCCCGATCGCCAGCGCCTGCGGCAGCGCGCACGGGTCATAGGGGAACAGGATCGCGCTGAACGCGATGCCCGTCGTCACCAGCGCCGCGCCCAGCCGGCACAGCATCGCCACCCGCGGCCAGTCGCGCTCCAGCATCGCCCAGCCCAGCAGCGCGTGGCCCACGCCCAGCAGCGCGGTCATCGCCGCCAGCCACGGCACGCCCGACTGGTTGGCATAGGTCACCGGCACGCTCGGCCAGCCGCTGATCGGCACGCCGGTACCGATGCGGTCGAACGCCAGATAGGGGAAACCGATGGCGGCACTCCACAGCAGCAGCCCCGCCATCGGCACCACCACCCCGACCGCCAGCACATGCGCGGCGATCGCGAACCGCCCCTCGGGCTGCGCCACCAGCGCGCGCACGCCGACGCCAAGGCATCCGGCGGCGAAGCGCAGCGGCGCGCCGCCATCGACCGCCTCGGCGAACTCGCCCTCCATCGCCTGCGCCCAGAGCCGCCGCCGCGGGCCGAGGCACCGCTGCGCCAGCACCAGCAGCGCGCGGGCGATGGCGATCCTCATGCCGGCACCGCCGCCGGATCGCCATCGGGCGCGTCGGGCGCATCCTGCGCCGCCGCCAGCGCCCGTCCCGCCCCGGTCAGGCGATAGGCATGGCGCGGTGGCCGCCCCGGCTGGGTCGGTTCGCGCCACTCCGCCTCGACCAGCCCCTGATCGCTCATCCGCATCAACAGCGGATACAGCGTGCCCGACAACAGCCCGGTTTCCTTCATCAGGTCATAGCCGTGCCGCCACGCCACCGGCTGCGCCGACAGCACCGCCAGCAGCGCGCGCATCTGTTTCGAAGGACGTCGTTCGCGAACCATGCGGCAAATCAAACATATGTAGATTTAGGAGTCAACGGCGGCCGCTTTCCTACAACCGGGGTTGCTGGCACGATGCGTCGATTGCCCTGGCCGTCCCCGCCCCGGAGCGGCAGCCACCGGTGCCGTGCGAATGGCGCACGAGTGTGACTTTCGTGACCTTTGGACGCGGAACGGGCGGCGGCCTTTCGACCACCGCCCGCCCGAACCGTTCAGGAACAAAGAGTTACAGCGCGACCACGCCGCCGTTGTCCTTGGTGATGACCACGGTCGCCGACCGCGGGCGGCTGCCGGCGGTGGTCGCCGGCCAGGTGCTGGTCGGCGCGTTGAACGCCCCGCCCTCGCCCGGATGCTGGATATTCACGAACAGCGAGCGGCCGTCCGGCGTCGATTCGATGCCGGTGATCTCGCACTGTACCGGCCCGACCAGGAAACGGCGCATGGTCGTCCCCGGTGCCTTGCCGATGCGGGTCGTCGCGGTGCTGGTCGCCGACACGCCGGTGTTGGTGATCGTGCGGGTGCCGCCGTCGCCGACGCTGCCCGGCATTGCCGCCAGCATCATGCAGTTGGTGACGTCGGTGTACGCGCCGTCGTCGGTCTGGATCCACAACACCGGCGTCACCTGTCCCGATGCGTTGGTCGGGCTGCCGAACCACAGGCCGTCGGGGCTGGAGAAGTCGTTGGTCGCGTCGAGGCCCGACAGGTTGATGTTGGTCGGGTCGAGATCGGCCCCGGCGCCAAAGGCATAGACGTCCCAGGTGAAGCGGGTCGCCTCGGTCGTGTCGCCCGCCTCGCGGACGCGGACGATATGGCCGTTGGCATTGCCGGTCGACCGCGTGCCGTTGGTGCGCGGATCGATGTACGAGCGCGGATTGGCCGCATCGACCTGCGCAGGGCTGCGCGACGAGTTGTTGGTCAGCGTGCAGTACATCTCGCCGGTGGCCGGGTTGACCGCGGTCCATTCCGGCCGGTCCATCCGCGTCGCGCCGACCGCGTCGCCCGCGAGGCGGCAATGCGTCAGCACGTCGGCCTGGTCGGCGAACGGATAGAGCGCGTTCGATGCGTTCAGGCCGTTCTGCCCGAACACCAGCGCGATCCACTCGCCCGACCCGTCGGCATTGAATTTCGCGACGTACAGCGTGCCGGCGTCGAGATACTTGTCGCCGATGGCGAGGCGGTCGGTCGCGGTCGCATCGGCCGCGGCCCATGGCGTGTTCGACACGAACTTGTAGATATATTCGTTCTGCGCGTCGTCGCCCATGTAGAAGGCGGGCTTCACGCCGGCGATGGCGCGCCCGGGGCAGGCGCCCTCGTGGTTCATCCGGCCCAGCGCGGTGCGCTTGCGCGGGGTCGATGCCGGATCATAGGGATCGATCTCGACGCACCAGCCATACTGGTTCGGCTCGTTGCGGAAGTCGCCGGTGCCGTTCACCGGCTTGGCCGGATCGATCGTCGCGTTGAACTTGCCGATTAGCGTCGACCCCGTCGTTGCCTCCGCCGCCGTCGTCCAGCCATAGTTGCCGGCACGCTGCGACAGGCCGTAGCGGGTGAACGCCTGGGTCGACTTCGCGCCGACCAGCGCGGCACGCTGCGCATTGTCGCCGCTGTCGCGCCGGAAATAGCCCGCCCAATTCTCTTCGCAGGTCATGTACGTGCCCCACGGCATATGGCCGTTGGCGCAGTTGTTGATCGTGCCGCGCCCAGTGGTGCCGTCGGGCGAATAGGCGGTGAACAGCAGCGGACTGCCCTTCACCGGGCCGCTGAACGCCATCGGGGTATAGGGGGTGATGCGGCGGTTGAACGACGACGCCTTCACATAACTCCATTTGCCGTCCGTCCCCCGGACGACCTCGACCACCGACACGCCGTGGCATTCCATTTCCTTGACCACCTCGGACGTCAGGCGCGTGGCGCCCGGCGTCACGCCGGCGACATGGAGATACTGCTCGGAGATGTTCTCGTGGTTCATCACCAGCAGGCCGCGCAGCGAATTGTTCGCGTCGCGCGCGGTGCCGGTGGCGGCCAGCCCGAAATAGCTCATGCCGTCATGATGGTCGCCGGCGCGCGCGCCGTAATTGGTGTCGGTGCCGTTGTTGGCGAATTCGGGCGTGGCGACGTTCAGCGGATCGCCCAGCCGGTACAGCACGGTCGCGGTATAGCCCGTCGGCACGGTGACGACGTCGGCCAGGCTCCTGGCCACGGCGGTGAAGCCCAGCGTCGGCGGCGCGACCGCCACGGTGATGTCGCTGCTGCTCGCCGCACCCTTCGCGTCGGTCGCGGTATAGCGGAACACGAGGCTGGTGGTCGCCGCCACGGCGGGCGCGATGAAGGTGGCGACGCCGGGCGTCGTGCTCGACAGCGCGACGGTCGGCCCCGACACCTGCGTAAAGACCTGGCTGACGATCGCATTGTCGTCGGTGGCGGTGCCGGTCAGCGTGACGACGCGGCCCGCGCTGGTCGCACCGTCCGCCCTGGCGCCGACGACCGGCGGCGTGTTGTCGATGCCTTCGACCTTGTCGTCGCAGGCGGCGAGCAGCGTGCCGCCGAACACCGCGACCGCCGCGGTCGACGCACCGCCGCGCAATGCCTGCCGCCGCGAGTACCGCTGGTCGACCAGGTCCTGCAGGCTGGGTCCGGTGCTAGGATTGGTTTCGATATCGCCATCGTCGTATCCGATGGTCAGGTCGGTGTTCGCCATGATTTTCCCCGCTTATTTTCCGGACACCGGCCACGCCGGCACCCTCCCGCCGCCTGCGTTGGCGCATGGCTGCGACATGGCGGTTGCGGATCGATGAAGATCGCATGGCGAAACGACGACAGTTCGATGACGCGCTTGTCCGCAGGTCGATGCCGGGCGTAGGGGAGGGCGATGGCCGCAGACCCCCGCCCCGCCAACGACAGCGCGCCGATCCGGCCCAGCCTGTTCGACCGCGCGGTGGATGCGGCGCGACGCGAGCGCCCCCCGGCCCCCGAAC
>RPSH01000058.1 GCA_003946805.1 Bacillus sp. 2B10
CCCCCGCTTCTCCTCCGCGCTCAGGAAATCCGCCGCCCCCACCCGCGCCCACAACTGGTCGCGCTCGTCGGCCAGCGCCGGCACCCGGTCGAGATCGACAGTGAGCGCCCCCGTCCCCAGCCACCCGTCGATCCCTTGCCCGATCGCACCGAACACCCGGTTGCCCAGCGGCACGATCGTCTGCCGCCACAGCGCCCGGTTCGCCTCGCGGTAATTGGCGAAGGTATTGTCACCCGGCAGCCCCAGCAGCATCGGCGGCACCCCGAACGCCAGCGCGATCTCGCGCGCCGCCTGCGCCTTCAGGCCTACGAAATCCATGTCCGCCGGGGTCAGGCTCATCGCCTGCCACTTGAGGCCCCCGTCGAGCAGCATCAGCCGCCCGGCATTGGCCGCGCCGGCAAAGGCGTCGTCCATCTGCGCGCGCAGCCGGTCGAACTGTTCGCCCGACAGCACCCCGCCATCGCCCGGATCGTGGACCAGCGCCCCCGACGGCCGCGCGGCATTGTCGAGCAGCGCCTTGTTCCACCGCGCCGCCTCGTTGTGGATCGCCACCGCCCCGGCCGCCGCGCCCAGGCACCCCAGCCCGTAATGATCGTCGACCGGATGGAAGCCGCGGATATGCACCAGCCCCGGCCGCCCCGCGCCGTCGGCGGCGGCGATCCGCATCACCCGCTCGCCGACGCGATAGCGATAGGCCGCCGGCCACCCGGTCGCATCCGCCTCGATCGTGACCCGCTCGGGCCGCAGCGCATAGAGTTCGCCGATCCCGCCCGCGCCGTCGTCGATCAGCTGGATATAGGCATTGCCGTGCAGCAGCAGCTGCGCGGCCACGCTTTCGAGCAATTCCTGCCCCGCCGACCGCGCCATCACCAGCGCCACGGCACGCGCATCGCCCGCGACCGGCATCGCCGCCATCCCCTCCGCCACGATCCGCACCGCGCGTTGCGCGATCGGATTGGTCAGATAGGCGGCCCGGACCTGCGCTTCATAGCCTTGCGCCCATCCCCCCGCCGCCGGCCCGCTCCCCTCGCGCCACAGCGTCGCCCCGCCCTGCGCCAACACCGGCCGCGCCCCATCGCGCCCGGCCTTGCGTCCGAACCATTTCATGGCTGTCCTCCGAAAATGAAAAAAGGCCCCGCGTCGCCGCGAGGCCTGTGATTGCGTCCACCCCCACTCCGTTCGGTTCGAGCAGCTTCGAGCCTGTCGAGAAGCGTCCGTCGAGAACGCCCCGTTCGCGGCACCCCCCTTCTCGACTACGGTTCTCGACAGGCTCGAACGTGCGCTCGAAGCAAACGGTGTGAGAAAGCAGATCGAAGAGCGGGCCGTACCCCCGCGCAGGCGGGGGTCCAGAGCCGCAAACACCACCGCCCGCGACCCTGGATCCCGCCACCGCGGGGATATGCTAAATTACGAGGCGACCTACCCCCGAACGTCATCCCGGCGAAGGCCGGGATCTCCCCGTTGCAAGGGCGCGCGCCCTGCGCCCCCTCACAACACCCGCACCATCGCCTGCCCCCGCGCGCCCAGCATCACCTCGTGCATCGCCCATACCAGCGCATCGGCCCGGTCCGGCGACCGGCCCGGTCCCTCGTAACCGCCGCCCGCCACCAGCCCGCACAGCTCGTCCTCCAGCGCCGGAAAGCTGCCGGCATGGAACGCCCGCCCGTTCTCGTACAACAGCACCACCGGCTCGGCGCGCGCCGCCTTGCCGCGCGACGCATGGACCAGCGTCACCGGCAGGGCGGCATCGGCGGCGCGCAGCACGCTTGCGACCATCGCCCCGCCCTGGTTCGATTCGGCCACCACCCGGTCGGCGCCATGCCGCGTCGCGCACGCCGCGACCGCCCCCGCCCAGCCCTCGGGCGACAGTCCGGCGACGGTCGCGTCCTCGATGACATAGGCAAGGCCGTCGTTCCCGCGCCCGACCGCGACGATGCCGCACGCATCGCCATCGACCCCGGCGGGCGGATCGACTCCGATCACCACCCGCACCAGCGCCGGCGCCTCCGCCACCCGCCGCGTCTCGATCAGCGCGCGCGACCACAGCGCCCCCGCGACGTCCTCGATCAGTTCGCCGTCCAGCTCCTGCCGCCCCAGCCGCGTGCCCGAATAGGCCCCCTCGATCTGCGCGAAATAGCTTTCGGGCAGGTGCGCGTTGTCGCGCGACCGCCCGCCGCTGATCCGCACCCCCTGCATCCCCCGGATGCGGCGCAGCAGCGGGATGACGCGCGGCGTGGTCGTCACCAGCGTCTGTGGCCGCTCGCCCATCCGCATCCCCAGCATCAGGTTGTCCCACGTCGCATCGGCGTTGCGCCATTTCGCCAGTTCGTCGCACCATGCGATATGATGTTCGGGGCCACGCAGCCCCTCCGGGCTTTCGGCGGCATAGACATGCGCCTCCGCCCCCGATCCGAACTCGACGACGCCGCGCGACGGCCGGTAGGTGATCGGCCCGTAATGCCGCCCGACGGCCAGCAGTCCCGCCGGCCCCCGCACCATCACCGTCTCCACATCGCGCCGGGTCGCCCCGACCAGCGCGATGCGCAGGTCGCGCTGGTCGGCCGCCCGCGCGCACACCCATTCCGATCCCGCGCGGGTCTTGCCGAAACCGCGCCCCGCCTGGACCAGCCATACCGTCCAGTCGTCATCGGCGATCGTCTGCCCGTCATGCGCCCACAGCCTGAACCGCGTCAGCAGTTCGCGTCGGCGATGCGGTGTCACCTTCAGCAGGAAGCGTTCGAGCTGCGAATCGTCCAGTTCGGCCATCGCCGCGACCAGTGGATTGACGCCGCTCACGCCCGTCGCTCCTGCTTGCCGCGCATCGCCTTGATCCGGGCGATCAACATGGCGTCGGTTTCGGCCTGCGTCGCGCGCAACTGCGCCTCGCGACGCCCGCTACCCGGCCTCACCACCGCGCGATGCCGGTCGAGCAGCTTGATCGCCTGTTCCACACTGATCGCGCCCGCCACGACGGCGTCGGGATCGCCGACCTGTACCCCCTCCAGCGCGGCGATCGCCTTGGATACCAGGATCGCTTCCAGCCGGTCGTACCCGGTCAGCAACGCCATGCGCCACTGTTCGGCAAAGGCCGGATCGCGCCGCCGCAGCGCATAGACGCTGGCCTGCGACAGGCCGACCGCTTCGGTTGCGGCGCGCACGTTGCAGGTCGCGGCGACGTGGTCGAGAAACCGTTCGCGCCGGCTTGGCGTCCATCCCGCTGCAATGCGCTGTTTTTGCACCGGACGATTGCCGCCACTGGTCAGCACCTCTTCCCTGTCCATATCCCGCCCCCCAGACGCGGTTCGGGGCCGACAGCGTCTCCGCCCGGCCCCGATCCCTACAATTCCCGATGTTCCTGTTTTGTGCCAGATCAGCGTGACGATGTCAAGCGCGATATTCCCATATGGTTCGTTCTAGGGACGATCGAACGGCATCGCCGGACGGGCGGTCGGGATCGATCGCATCGCGCCGTCCGGCGAGGAACTGTCGTTACCCGCGTCGCCGGAGTTTGATCCATCCGTATGGAAACGGGCGTCATCCCGGCGAAGGCCGGGATCTCCCGGTGACAGCGCGCAGCAGGCGCCGATGGAGACCCAGCCTTCGCCGGGGTGACGTTTACAGTCGGATGGATCAAACGCTGCGGCGCTATCGCGGCCGGAACCCGGTGTTCACCAGTGCCAGCCGCGTCGGGTCCATGTCGAATACCTTCGCGCCGCCGCGGCGGGCATAGCTGGCCAGCTTGCGCAGGGTCGCCGTGTCGCCCTGCTTTACGGCGTATCCGTGCGCGGCAGCCATCAGCACGCCCTGCGCGATCAACGTGTCGGCGAACTCCTGACGCGCGGCCGACGATCCGAGCGATCCCGCCATGGGGGCCAGCGCCCGCGCCGCCTGGGCGCGCACGCCCGCGACCTGCGCACGCGTCGGATCGGGGCGATAGTCGTTGGCGAGGCCCCATTGCACCATCAGGTAGAAGGCATAGGCATCCACGGCGTCGCCGGTACGGAAGCCGAAGCGGGGTGCGATTCCGGCGAATTCGCGGAACACGCGGCCGCTGGCGACATATTGCTTCACCTCTGCGACATAGCCCGGGTCCTTCGGACCGTTGTCGAGGAAGATCCGCACTACCTTCTGCCGCACGCCCGGGTCGACGCGATAGGGCAGGGAGGCGACCGGCGCGGGGCGGGCGGCCGGCGGCGCGGCGAACTGGCGCCGCAGCGACGGTCCGGCGGACGCGACGCGGGCACCGGCAGCCTCCATCATCGCGTCCTCCATCGCGTAGATGCCCATGCCGGTCATGTCCATCGCGGCTCCCGTATCCTGTGCGGACACGGGCACCGGACACAGGCACAGCAGGACGCCGGACAACAGCCCGACTGCGGCGTTTCGGGGCGTGGAGGCCATCGACGTCTCCTTCGGCGCATAAACTCCGGCAGGGCCGGTTTGGTTGCGGCGCACCGCCTTGTCGCGGGGCTGCGCATCCCCATATGGCATCCATCGTTGGCAGATGGTCCGTAGGCGCCAGCGACCGGGAGACGTGCGCGCTTCCGCTTACGCTGTTGGAGCGTCGAACATGGACCTCAACTATCTTCTGCATCGCCATCAGGTCGCGCTGATGCGCGTCGCCACCGCCGCCTCGCCCGAAGCCGCCCATGCCCATGGCGGCATGGCACGCGGCTATGAACGCCGGATCGAGTCGCTGCGCGACCTGCTCGGTGCGTCGGGCCGGATGGTGACCGCATGAGCGCGCTCGCCGAACAGACCACGCCCGACCTGCTCGACGCGGTCCCGGCCGATGCCGGGCCGGTCGACGCGGCGCCTGCCGAAGCGGCCCCGGCCGAACCGGCGCCCCGCCCCGGCGCGATGAAGTTCCGCCGCAAGTACACGACCGTCCGCCTGACCCCCGAACAGGCCAGCCGACAGGGCCAGGTCGCGACCAGCGCCTTCCGCCGCTTCGGCGAACGCGACGCGGCGATGGCGTTCCTCAACGCTCATGACGACGCCCTTGGCGGCCGCCCGCTCGACCTCGCGATCGCGAGCGCCGAAGGACTGGCCACGGTCGAGGCGGCGATGGCGGAGCGGACGGCGTAGGGGGGCGACCCCCTACGCACCTGCTCACTCGCCTGACCACGCCCACACCGGTCGGTTCCATTCCCGTTCGGTTCGAGCAGCTTCGAGCTTGTCGAGAAGCGCCAGTCGAGAACGCGTCAGCCACCGCCGTCGCGACAAGAGCGTTACGACAACAAGCAAAACCGTTCATGCCGAGTAGGGACTGAGCGAAGTCGAAGGCCCGTATCGAAGCACCGCTCCTTCGATACGCCGCTTCGACAGGCTTAGCGGCTACTCAGGACGAACGGATGGGGTATTCGCTAAAGACGCCCCCCTCACAACCCCGCCAGCATTGCGTCCCACGCCGCGACCTCCTCCTCGCGCCGCCCCAGTATCCGCAGCGCCCCGACCGCGCCGGTCGCCGGATCGACCTCGATCTCGCCGTCCCATTCGAACGTCGCGTTACCCGCGATGGTCACGATGTCGCCGACCGCGGCCGTCGCCCGCACCATGCCGCCGCGATTGAAGACGCGCGTCTCCACTCCCCAGCCGATCCGCCCGGTCCGCGCCGCCGCCAGCGTCGATGCCGCCATCGCGCTGCCGCAGCTGTCGGTCAGCCCCACGCCGCGCTCATAGGTCCGCACGAACAGCGCAGGCGCATGGCCCGTCTCGCGCAGTTCGACGAAGCTGACATTGGCCCGCGCCGGGATCAGCGCCGGGCCCGCCTCGCACCAGTCGCCCAGCGTCACCAGCTCGCCCTCGTCGACCGCATCGACGAACGCCACCAGATGCGGGTTGGGCATCGCCACCGCGGTAAAGGCGCGGTCGCTTGGCAGGCCGGGGATCGGCGCATCGACGAACGGCGCGGCCCCGCCGGTCAGCCCGACATCGCCAGGGACCAGCGATACCGGCCCGACCTTCGTCTCGATCGTCGTCACGCCCGCTGCGATCGGCGCGACCGCCCGCGCCTGCGCCGCGCTCTGTTTCAGCCGCACCTGCCCGGCATCGGTCCCGGTCACCTCGAACCCCAGCCGCGCGGTACAGCGCAATCCGTTCAGGCACGTCTCCGCCTCCGACCCATCGGGATTGAACATCCGCATACCAAATATATTTTCGTCATCACAAGGGGTTAGCAGTAACAGCCCATCCCCGCCGACATCACCCGCCCGATCCGCCAGCGCCCGCGCCACCCGCGCCCATCCGGCATCGTCCAGCACGATATCGCGCGCGTCGATCAACGGAAAATCATTCCCCGACCCATGGCACTTCACAAACTTAACAATCATCTCAAACCCTTGCCTGCATCTTCGTAATGAACCGACGTTCGGATTCCAGCCGCTGCGCAAAGGCAGGACGCGCCAGCATCGTCGTCAGATAGCGCGTCAGGCACGGATATGCCGCCGCGTCGATCGGCCGGGTGGCGTGCAGCGTGCTGGCGATGACGCTCGTCACCGCGATATCCGCCAGCGTCAGCGCCTCTCCGACCAGAAATGCGCGGTCACCGATAACCAGTTCGAGGTGCGCGAGGATCGGCGGCCATTGTTCGCGCTCCGCCGCATCGGCCGCCGCCGGATCGACCGGCAGCCCGCGCAACGGCCCGGCCACGCGGTTGAACAGCATGACCCGTCCCGTGGCGAAGATCACCGTATCGGCCAGCTCGTCGAACCAGATCGTGCGGCCGCGCGCCTGCGGATCGGCGGGAATCAGCGCCGGTTCGGGATATTTCGCTTCCAGATAGCTAACGATCGCGCTCGAATCGGCCAGCGCGAAATCGCCATCGACCATCGCCGGGATGTGGCCGAACGGGCTGATCGCGCGGAACGCGGGCGACGCGTCGCCGGGCGCGGTCGGGACCAGGTCGAACGCGATCCCCTTTTCCTCGGCAAAGACCGCCACCTTGCGGACGAACGGCGAAATGGTCGAACCGTAGAATTGCATCGAAACGGCCTCCTGCCACGACGTCGACGGAAGGGGGCGACACCGGCGGCCCGCCTGTGCCACAATCGGGGGCAGTGACGGAAGTGCTCCTCCTCGTGGTGATCCTGTTGTCGGTTGCCCTGTTCCGGCTGCACCGCCGCGTCGCGACGCTGGAGGCCGGCATCGCCGCGCCACCGCCGCCGCGCGTCGAACGACGCGTCGAGCAACCGGCCGGGCAGGCGCCCGGACAACGTCCGCTGCCCGTCACCCCGCGCCCCGCCCCGCCACCCCGTCC
>RPSH01000059.1 GCA_003946805.1 Bacillus sp. 2B10
CGCCCGGCCCACCCGTTCTCGCGTGACCGGCGAGTGCTTCCGCGCGGCTTTTGAAGAACTCGACCTCGCCTTCGCGTAGCAGCAGGATCCGGTCGGCCGCCTGTAAGAGGCTCGGACGATGGGTCGACACGATGATCGTGATACCGCTCGCCTGTGCCTGACGCAGCATCTCCGCCAGCATCGTCTCTCCGTTTGTATCGAGGTGCGCATTGGGCTCGTCGAGGAACAGCAAGCGCGGTCGTCCGAACAGCGCACGGGCGAGCGCGACGAGTTGCCGCTGACCCGCCGAAAGGCCGCCGCTCTCCCGGATCGACAGCATCGTGTCATAACCCTGCGGCAGCCGCAGGATCATCTCGTGCGCACCGGCCCGCCGGGCCGCGTCGATCACCGCCGCGTCAATGTCGCCCGGCGCGTCGGCGGACACGCCGCTGAACCGGGAAATGTTGGCATGTACGCTGGCCGGGAACAGCGTCGGCGTCTGGGGCATATATCCGAGATGCGATCCGAGTGTCTGCTCGTTCCAGTCCGACAGGCGCGCGCCGTCGATGCGGATTTCGCCCGAGTTGGGCCGGATCGCACCGACAAGCGCGCGCAACAGGGTCGACTTGCCCGCACCGCTCGGCCCGACCAGCGCGACGATTTCCCCCGGCACCGCCGTGAAGCTCACCTCTTTCAAAATCTCGGTGTCGCCACTCGGCACGCGAACGGACACCCGCTCGACTTCGAGCCGCCCCTTCGGATCGGGAAGCGATGTCGTCATCGCGTTGGCCGGGTTGATGGCGAGGAAGCGGGAAAGTTCGCGGTATGCGGCGCGGGCGCCCGTCACGTTTTTCCAAGCGCTCAGAATCTGCTCTACCGGCTGAAGGGCGCGCCCGACCAGCAGCGACGCGGCGAAAATTGCTCCTGCAGAGATGCTTTGCTGGATGGCAAGCCAGGCACCGAGCGCGAGCGCGAGCGACTGGAAAAGCAGTCGCAGGAACTTCGTGCCGGCCAGAAATGCGCCCGACGTGCGCGCGACCTCGCCCTGATCGGCGACGACCGCGGCACGTTCGGACAGGTGCCGGCCAACCAAGGCTTGGCACATTCCGAGAACACGGCCCACTTCGGCAGCGGAGATCGAATAATCCTGCGATCGCGCGAGCACGCCCGCGCCCGCCGACGACACCGCGATCCCCGACCGCGTCGCGCGTTCCCCGAGAAACGCCACGAGGCTGAGCAGGACGAGCGCGGCGACTGCCAGCGCGCCGATCCAGACATGCAGCAGGAAACAGACGATGAGGTAGACAGGTGCCCAGGGTGCATCGAAAACCGCCACGACCGCCGGTCCGACCAGCGTGCCACGCACGGTATCGAAATTGCGCAGCGCGGCCGCGCGCTCCGCCGCCGTCGCGCGGTTCGCGCCGAGGATGCGGTGCAGGATGGGGGGGGCGGCCAGTTTCTCGAGCCGCACGCTCGCCCGAAGCAGCAACCGCATGCGCACGAGATCGAGGACCGCGAACACAGCGAGCGTCACCATCAGCACCACGATCAACGCCAGCAACGTCGCCCCACCGCGCGTCGGGACGACACGGTCGTAGACCTGCAGCATGAAGATCGACGGAGCCAGATACAGGATGTTGACCAACCCGCTGAACAGCGCTGCTCCCCACAGATGCCGACGCGCGGCACAAAGTGCATGCTTTAGAGGGTGGAGCACGGAATGGTCGGACATTGCGACTTTCGGATCCAGGCGGCGCGCCCGGCCGCCGGGGCCGGACGCGCCTCGTCATATGTGGCTCAGGCGAAGCGTACTTCGGTGCGGATCGCGGCGCGACGCCGCATCCCGATACCCACTGCGCCGAAGCCGATGATCATCATCGCCCAGGTTGCGGGTTCCGGCACTGCAGCGACGCTCTGCGAGACGGTAATCGTCACCGGTGACTGGTCGATGTCCGATGCCAGCGTAAATGCGCCGGTCAGCAAGGAAGGCATCGCCGTCGTGCCGGTGAACAGTTGCGACCCCAGGAAACCGCGGAAATCTCCGTCGGGAAGTTCTATCGTCAATCCACCGTCGAACGCGGTAGTGTTGAACGTCACCGACGATGCGGTCAGGCCCACCCCACCGAACGTACCCGGCGTGTCGAACACCGTGAAGAATCCCGCGCCGATCTGAGCCGGGGGCGCCAGGGCGGCGCTGTCGATCGCGAAGCTGGCCTGATAGCCGCCCGTGATCTGGAAAAGGAACGTCGCGGCATCCGCGGGCGTCGCCGCGAGCGCGAGCGGGGCAGCCATCATCATCATCGCAGTCTTGGTGTTCATCATGTTCACTCCCTGTTGATTGTCGTGGATTGCGGCAGACCCGGAAGGCCGTTTGCAAGCGGGCCGGTCAGCGGCGGCGGTGTCGCCGGCAGGACCTGTGGAGAGGGCACCGGCAGGATGACGGGCGCGTCGCGACTCCGCCCGCTCGGCACCGACAGCCGATCATAGGCGTGCAGGACGGGCACGAACGGGCCGATCTGCGACCGCCGCTGCCTGGCGAGATTTTTGGTGGGATCGTAGGGCGTGACCGCATCGACCAGCGCGTCGGCCCGAAGCCGGCCGATGAAGGCGAGCAGGGTCGCCTGGCCGAGATACTGGCCGTACCGCGCGTTCACGACCAGGATCTGGGCGTTGAGCAGACGCTGTTCGGAATCAATCACCTCGAAATTGGACCGGAAGCCCTCCCGGAAGCCGCGTCGTACGCCAGAAGCCGCCGCCTCCGCCGCCTCGATCGCCGAAAGTCCGGTGCGCAACTGCTCCTGCGCGGTGACCGACTGGTTCCAGGCGTTCAGGACCCCGGCCGCGATGTTGCGGCGCGTATCCTCGATCTGGAAACCGGCGGATTGCTGCGCGGCGATCGCGGCCCGGACGCGCGACCCGACCACCCCCTGCGTTAGGATCGGCATCGTGAAGGTGATCCCCCCGCCAATGTTCCTGCCCAGATCGCGCCGCTCGAACCCGAGCGGGTTCACGTACCCGAACGACCCCTGCGCGGCGAGCGTCGGGTTGCGCTCCGCCCGCGCGGCAGCGATGCGGTGACGGCTGGCCTTTTCCGCCAGCCGCGCCTGCCACAGTACCGGGCTGTCGTCCGCGGCAAGCCTTTGCGCCTCGTCCGACGCCACCGGCACACCTGGTAGCGGCGGCTCCGCATCGAGTGGGCCGGGGTTGCGCCCGACCAACGTAGCGAAGCGGGACCGGCTCTGTTCGAGATTGGCGCGCGCCTGCGCCAGTCCGGCACGGATGAGGAACAGTTGCGCCTGTGCCTGCGAAACATCCGTACGCGAAAGATCGCCCTCCCGCTCGCGCGACCGGTTCTGCGTCACCTGCCGCTCGTAATTTTCGACCGCGCGCATCTGGATCGCGATCAATTGCTGGTCGCGGCGCACCGACACATAGGCGTCGATCACCTCCAACAGAGTGCTGTTCTCCAGCTCGCGCAGCCGTTCCCGGCCCGACAACACGTCCGCCTCCGCTGCTGAAAACTGCGCCGCGGTCCGGCCGCCGCTCGTAAGCAACTGGTTCACGGTCAGTGCGACACCCACCGTGCGCTGTTCGAATACGGTGAACCCTTCGGTCGAGATACCGCGCTGGCGCCGTTCGTTGTAGTTGAGGTTGCCATTGATCTGCGCGCCGAGGCGGTACGGGCTGAGCGCCTCGATCACCGTCTCGTCCAAAGCGCGCAACTCCGCGCGCTGCGCCTGGAGCCGTGGATTACTGCGGTATGCATCGACGATCGCGTCGGCCAGCGATTCGCCGGACGCCGGACTGCCGATGAGCAGGAGCGACACGACTACCCTTGTGCCCCCGCGCCTGCGCCATGCGGCCAGCAGCGAACGGTGACCTTCGCCACACGCGGAACGTCGCCGCGCCTGGTGGCGGGTGCGGTCGTTGGCTGTGCTGGCCGGGGTCGACACGTACGGAATTCCGATGAGCTTGAAGGAAGAAGGGACCGGGGCGGCGCGGCGCCGCCCCGGTCGGCCCGGTCAGGCGAGGGTGACCGCACCCGACGACATGGCGTCACCCATCGTGTCGTAGAGGAAGAAGGCCGCGTCGCTGATCTCGAACGCGTGGCCGAGCGTGGCCGCACCCAGCGCCGCGGTGAATGAGCCGGGCAGCGCGCCGCCGTCGGTGGTCGCCGCACCCGCCTGCACCGATGCCAGCTCCATAACCCGCCCATCGGTGAAGTCCTCGCGGCCTCCCGAGACGAAGTCGTACCACCAATAGCCATCCGACCGGCCCGCAGCGCGGAGCACCGCCCCGCCTTCGCCGACCAGTTCCGCGGTGTCGCCGCGCACGCTGTTGTCGAGCAGCATCAGCGCGTTGGAGCCGACCGTGATGAGGCCGTTCAGATCTGCGCCGCGCAACTGCTTGGTCGTCGCGATCCGGTCTCCGCCGCTCCAGTCGAGGATCCGGTCGAATCCGCTCACCCCTTGCGTGTCGAACGCGAATGTATCGCTACCCGCGCCGCCGAACAGCTTGTCGTTACCCGCGCCGCCGTTCAGCCAGTCGTTGCCGCGCATGCCGTACAGCGCATTGTCGGCGACGTTCCCGGTCAGGCGATCGGCACCGTCACCGGTCACGACATTCTCGATCCGGCTGCCGCGCGCGATGGTGAAGGCATCGCGTCCGCCGAACCGCGTCGTGACACCCTCGATCAGCGAGACCTCCACGTTCGCGGCGACCGCGGCGGCGTTGATCCAATCGGTGCCGCCATTCGTGTCCGACAGCGTGCGACGCCCGTCCTCCCCGGCGATCCCAGCCATCGTGAAGAACTCGCCGGTATAGCTGTGGACGTCGTCGGTCGACGGCGTCGAACCGAACATGTCCAGCTTCAGGCTGTTGATCGTCAACTGCCGATTGATTGTGTAGGTGAACGGGCTGTCGGGGCCGTTGTCGTTGCTTTCGCCATAGGTCTGGAACTGAAGCGTCCATTCGCCCTTTGTCTCGACGCCCCGGAAGCCGGAGAAGCCCATCACGTAATCCTGATTGGCATTCTCTCGGCTCACCGATTGCACTGTTCCGGGAATACTTGCCATCCCTTCAGTGCCATCCGGCGCGATGAGCTTCAGTTGCGTCAGGCCCAAGACGGTGAAGAGCTCGCGTCGCACGACGCCCTGAGCATCCAGAACCTGAATGAATGTTTCGAAGTTGATGTTCAGGTCGAGGTGCTCAACGTCCATGCTTTCCGCAACATTGAACTTGTAGCTCACTGGCGGCTGAAGAAAGCCGTTGAAGAATTGCACGGCAGTCGTTGCATTGTCCAATAGTCGACCATTCGTGGTGACACCGGCAGCAATGACGCCCGTCGTCATCGCCACCTCGTTCGCAGACGTTTTGGCGGAGCCGAACAGGGACCATACTTCGGCCATGCGGACCGCATTATACGCATCGATCGCGCCGTAACCGTAGTCGGAGCTGTAATGCATCGCTCCACCGTTCCATCCCGCGGCGTCGCCGGAGAGCTGGAACGAGCTTTCGTTGAAACGACTATTGAATGGTATGACGAAGTTCCCGGCGATGATCTCCGAGTTGAACAGCACGGGACCGGTTTCGAACGCGACCGGCATCTTGGCCGATGCGGCAAGGATGTTCTTCACATCACGCCAGCCGAGTTGCTCGTTGGCGTCGAGCATCAATGCGACGACACCCGACGCAACCGGCGTCGCGCCGGACGTTCCGCCGAACTGATCCGTATAGTCCGCCGGCCCCGTGGGATCGAAAGACGTATTGTAACCGGCCGTACCAAGCAGGTCGGTCGTGATAAGACCGGCACTGTTCAAGCCGAACAAATCGTTCGACGGCGCGGCGACCAGCAGATGCGCCCCGCGCGTGCTGTATGACGAGGCGGCACCATCAGCCTCGCGGTAGGCGGAGATCGTCACCGTATGGCGATCGGTCTTCCACCCGTCCGCCTGCCCGTCGAGACCATCGTTCCCGGCAGCCGCTACGGCGATCGTGCCGAGGCCGCCCCGGCCCGTCGCAGCGGCGAATTCGACCGCAAAGGACTGCAGATAGCTTGCGGTGCCAACCACGTTGCGGGAGTTCACCGAACCGATGGCGCCTGCCCCACCGTAGCTGTGGTTCGTGATATCGTACCGGTTGATCTGGGCAAGAGCCTCCAGGATCAAGGAACCGTTGTTGATGCTGATCGGACTGGCGGGGTCGAAGATGTTCACGCCGGTCACCTTCGCGTTATAGGCAACGCCTACGCCGCCGCGATCGTTCAGCGCAGCCGCGATCAAACCGGAAACTGCGGTGCCGTGCGATCCGGGAACGGCATCGCCGGCGTAGGTGACGCCGTTGATGACGACGTGGCGGGAGGCGTCATAATTCGCGCTCAGATCCCAATGCACGCTCTGCACGCCCTCGTCGAAAACGCCGACATGGACCCCGCGGCCGGTATAATCCCGCCATACCTTAGAGCCCAACCGGAAATTAGGTTGAGCGATTTCAGCCAGTTGTGATTCACCGAGGGTTGCGAAGACCACGGGGATCATATGGGCTGGACCGAAACCGCTCGCCGCGAGCATGACAGAAGAAGGCTGC
>RPSH01000060.1 GCA_003946805.1 Bacillus sp. 2B10
GGGGAGGGGCACCAGCCGCAGGCTGGTGGAGGGGGGTATCCGCTTACGGCACGGCTGCGTTGCGTGGCAAACCCCATCCACCACCGCTTCGCGGCGGTCCCCCTCCCCGTGCCGGGGAGGATCTTCAGGAAAGCTCGACCTTGTTGGCTTTCGCCCAGTCCTCCAGCGCGGGGCGCAGGGTGCGGCTGGGGGTGGCGAGCAGGCGGTCGATCTCGGCCATCGCGGCGGCGCGGTCGAGCGAGCGGATCATCGCTTTCACCGGGCCGACGGCGGCGGGGGTGATCGACAGCCGGTCGATGCCCAGCGCGATCAGCGCCATCGCCTCCAGCGGACGCCCGCCCATCTCGCCGCAGACCGCCACCGGCTTGCCCGCATCGTTCGCGGCACGGGTGACGCGGCGCAGGAAGCGCAGGATGGCCGGGCTCAACCAGTCGTAGCGCAGCGCGAGGCGCGGGTCGGCGCGGTCGGCGGCGAACAGAAACTGGGTCAGGTCGTTGGTGCCGATCGACAGGAAGTCGAGGCTTGGCCACAGGAAGTCGAGCACGTCGGCCAGTGCCGGCACCTCGAGCATCGCGCCGTAGCGGATGTCGGTCGGCAGCGCCTTGCCGCGCCCGCGCAGCCATTCGCGCTGCGCCTCGAACAGGGTGCGGGCCTCGTCGAACTCCCATGGTTCGCTGACCATCGGGAACATGACGTTCAAGGTGCGGCCCGACGCCGCCTCGATCAGCGCGCGCGCCTGCGCCTTCATCAGCCCTTCGCGGCCGAGCGCGAGGCGCAGCGCGCGCCAGCCCATCGCCGGGTTCTCCTCGGCATGGCCCTCCGCATGGTCGAGATAGGGCAGCGCCTTGTCGCCGCCGATGTCGACGGTGCGGAACACGACCGGGCGGTCGCCGGCCACGTCCAGCACGTCGCGGTAGAGGCGCTGCTGGCGCTCGCGCTGCGGCAGGGTGGCGGACACAAGGAACTGGAATTCGGTGCGGAACAGGCCGATGCCGTCGGCGCCGGTCAGGTCGAGCGCCGCCACGTCGTCGCGCAGGCCCGCATTGACCATCATCGTGATGCGATGGCCGTCCCTCGTGACCGGCGGCTCGCCCTTCATCGCGGCGAAGGCGGCGCGGCGCTTCTGCGTCAGTGCCAGCTTCGATTCGAACGCCTCCTCCATCGCCGGGGTCGGGCGGATGACCAGCAGGTCCTCGACCGAGTTGAGCAGCAGCCGGTCGCCCTCCGCGATCAAGCGGCGGACGTCGCGGACGCGGCCCAGCACCGGCACGCCCATCGCCCGCGCGACGATGACGACGTGCGCGGTGAGCGATCCCTCCTCCAGCACCACCCCTTTCAGGCGGCGGCGATCATATTCGAGCAGCTCGGCCGGGCCGAGATTGCGCGCGATCAGGATCGTGTCCTGCCGCAGGCCCATCTGCGCGGCGGTGCCGAGCTGGCCCGACACGATGCGCAGCAACCGGTTGGACAGGTCCTCAAGGTCGTGCATCCGGTCGGCGAGCAGCGGGTCCTTGATCTCGCGCATCCGCATCCGGGTGCGCTGCTGCACGCGCTCGATCGCCGCCTCGGCGGTCAGGCCGCTGTCGATCGCCTCGTTGATGCGCCGAGCCCAGCCTTCGTCATAGGCGAACATCTTGTAGGTCGCGAGCACCTCGTCATGTTCGCCGCCGACGCCGAATTCGGCCTGGTTCGACATGCGTTCGATCTGGTCGCGCATCTTGTCGAACGCGGCATAGACGCGGTGGCGTTCCGCCTCGACATCCTCGGCCACGGTATGTTCGATGACGATGCGCGGCTGATGGAACACGGCGACGCCCGCGCCCATCCCCTCGACCAGCTTGAAGCCCGGCACGCGCACCGCTCCGGTCGCCTGCGGCCGGATCGATGCACCGCCGGTCGGGTCGATCAGGTCGGCATTGGCGATCAGTTCGGACAGCACCATCGCGACGGTCTGCAGCGCCTCGATCTCGACATCGGCGTAACGGCGCGGATCGGCATGCTGCACCGCCAAGACCCCCACCGCGCGTTCGCGGCGGATGATCGGGACCCCGGCGAAGCTGTGATAGACTTCCTCGCCGGTTTCCGGGCGATAGGCGAAGTCGGGATGGGTCGCGGCTTCAGCGAGGTTAAGCGTTTCGACATTGGCGACGATGGTGCCGACCAGCCCCTCGCCCGGCGCCAGCTTGGTGACGTGCACCGCCTCCTGCGACAGGCCGACGGTGGCGAAGAGTTCGAGCAGCCCCTCGCGCAGCAGGTAGATCGAGCAGACCTCGCTATCGAGCGCCTCGGCGATGATGCGGACGACCGAGTTCAGTTTCGCCTGCGCCGGACTTCGCGACGCCATCACGTCGTGAAGGTTGGTCAGGATTTCGCGGGCGGAGGCGGTGGCCGAGACGGGCATGGAGGAGGGCTAACACGGGAAGAAGGGGGCGTCACGACGCTTTAGGGTGACGCTGGGGAAAGTTGCGGTTGGGGTGACGTCTGGGGCTGTCCGACGTCAGTCGGCGCGTCACAAATTGCGCACCAGCCGTTCGGCGACCGCGATCCACGGCGCGACCAGCGCCACCGGTGCGGCGCCGAGCGTAGCGGGCAGCAGCGAGATCATGTCGCCGTCGAACGCCAGCAGCCGGCCGAAGGCGAAGCGGCCGGCGGGGCCGGGGGCCAGCACGTCGCGGTGGAGCGCGGCGATATAGTCGGCCGGCGCGAGGCGGCGGCACCAGACCATGTCGCCCGCGCGATAGTCGCCGGTGGTCGCCTGCACGATCATCGCCACCAGTTCGGGTTCGGCGCGCGGCGGGGTGACGCTCATCGCGCGGCGGGGGGCAGCGGCGCCCGATCCGTCGAGCACGGCCGCGACCGGAATGTCCGGGCGGTCGGGCAGGCGGACCAGATCGGCGGCATCGACCGCGAGCGCAGCGGCGATGCGGTTGAGCCAGCCGACCGACACGGTGCGCGTGCCGCATTCGAGGCGGCCGATGGTCTGCGCGGTGGTCGGTGGCACGCAGCGGATCGCGACTTCCTCCAGCGTCAGGCCCTGCGCGCGGCGGACTTCGCGGATGGCGGTAATCATGGCAAAATCCTCGAAATAAACCGATCTGGTACAAACGCTTTCCTACAAGCGTCCGCCCGTGGCAACCCCTGTGGCGAATCGGAACGAGGAGCGGGCGGTTGCGCGAACTGGTGGAACGGCGGCTGGTCGACGGGCGGGTGCGGCAGGAGCCGGGCGGGCGGCGGGTGCAGGTCAATCTGCGCGAATCGCCGCTCGACTGGCTGCGGTCGCGCGCGCTGGTCGATGCGCGGCAATATGAGGCGGGCGAGCGGCTGCGCGGCGATTACGAGCGCGCGGCGCTGGGGCCACGGGTGACGATGCGCTGGGATGCGGTGCGCGGCGGGGCGGGCGTGCCGGCGGATCCGTCGGGCGGCCGGATCGCGGCGAAGGCGCGCTTCGATGCGGCGATCGCGGCCGTGGGGCCGGGGCTGTCGGATATCCTGTGGCGGACGGTGTGCGCGAACGAGGGGCTGCCGGCGGCGGAGAAGGCGCTGGGGTGGCCGGCGCGGGCCGGGCGGCTGGTGCTTACGCTGGCGCTCGATCGGCTGGCGGGACATTATCGGCTGAAGGCGTAACGAACCTGCGGTACGCCCAGCCGATGCCGATGAGGGCGCCGCCCAGCCCCATGAACGACAGAATGCGCAGCACGCCTTCGAGTGCGGCGGCGTCGATCAGGAACACTTTCAGCGTGGTGAGGGTGAGGAGCGCGAGGCCGAAGCGGCGCAGGTCGGCGCTGTGCGTGGCGAGGCCGCGCCACAGCCACAGGATGGCGAGCGCGAGCATCGCGGCGGAATAGCCGCCATTCTCGGCGAGGCCGACCGGGCCGGTCAGCAGCGTGCCGTGCGCGATCTGGCGGATGGTGGCGAGCGTCGCGGCCAGCGTCAGCAGCGCGGCGATCAGGCTGCGGCGGGGGAGGCCGGGCAGGCGCCAAACGAGGAGCGCGGCGAACGCGAGGTGGAGCGTGGCGGCGTTGAGCAGCGGCAGGCTGCCGACCTGTTGCGGGACCAGCGCGGGGTTGAGGCCGAGCAGGTCGAACCACAGGATGCGGGCCAGCGCGAGCGCGACAAGGGCGCGGGCAAGGACGGGCTGGCGGGTCCAGAGTGCCCAGCCGGCGATCAGCGCGAGGTCGGTGAGCAGCGCGCGTTCGACGAAGCCGCGGGCGGCGAAGGCTTCGGGTGTGGCGATCGCCAGCGGCTGCTTGAGCAGGACATGGAGGCCGAGCACAGCGATTACGATCGCGGCAGGCAGGACGAGGCGGCGGGCAGGACCGAACAGCGTGCGCTGCCCGTGCGCGGCGACCAGCAGCGCGAGCGCCGGGAGCAGCAGCAGGCGTGCGGCGTCGCCCGCGGCGGGCAGGTGGAGATAGGGCAGTTCCTCCCAGATCAGCGATACGCCGAGCGCCAGCGCGACATCGCCGAGCGGCCGGAGGGCGAGCGCGAGCGCGAGCAGGACAAGGACCGGCAGCAGCGCGAGGCGCGTGGGGATGAGTGGATCGAGCCGCGCCGCCGCCAGCAGCAGCGCGAGCGCGGCCAGCGGAGCGAGGACGGCGAAGTCCGGCGGGACGATCGCCGCGACTGCGAGCCCGAGGCCGAGCGCGGCGACGGCGATGCCGCCGACGAGGCCGAGGTCGCCGGTGTTGCCCCGGTCACGGTGGCGCCATGCGAGGCCGGCAGCGGCGAGGGCGAGCGCGAGGTTGGCGGCCATCCATCCCACCGGCAGCAGCAGCGCGGGGGCGGCGACCTGCGCGGCGAGCAGCGGGCCGGTGGTGCCGATCAGCGCGACGCACACCCAGCCGCGGGCACGGCGCGATCCGGCACCGCTGCCGGCGCCGAACAGCAGCAGCGCGACGGGAAGCGCGGCGGGAGTGGCGTTGGTGCCCTGTACCAGCCCGGCGGCGGTGAGCAGCGTCACGAGGATCGCGGCGGCGATGCCGGCGGGAAGCAACGTCGCGTCGCGCGAGCCGAGGAACAGCGCGGCGGCCGACAGCGTCAGGTAGAAGCCCCATGCGAGCGCGGAGAAATCGAGCATCGGCGCCAGCGCGAGCAGTTGGATCAGCGCCGCCAGCAACGGTGCGGCGCGCAGCCATGGCCGCTCGATCGCAGCGCGGGGCGCGGCGAGCGTGCCGCCGACCGCCAGCGCGATCACGAACGCGCCGATCCCGCCAAGGCCGGCCGCGGGCACCAGCGCGATCAGCAGCCCGGCCCAGCCGAACGCCGCTGCCAGTGCCGCCAGCGCCAGCCACGCCCAGCCGCGCGCGATCGCCAGGGCCAGCAGCGCCGCGACGAACAGGCCGAGATAGACGAGCAGCGGCCCGATCCCCGCCGCGTCATAGCCCGCGACCAGCGGCGCGGCGAACCCGCCGAGTAGCGCCATCACCGCGGTCGGCGGCCCGTGGCGCAGCGCGAGGAACAGCCCGGCGGCGGTGACGCCCAGCATGATCGCGAACCCGACGAGCGGCCCGACCAGATGGTAGAGCGCGGCAGCGAGGTAGAGGGTGGCATAGGCCGAGGCGATGCCGGCCCCCGCCAGCACCTGCGCGATGCGCGGATCGTCGCGGGTGGCGGACAGGTGGCGTGCCCCCTCGCTGCCGAGCAGCAGGACCAGCGCGAACAGCGCGGCGAGCGCGGTGCGGATCGCGGGGGTCAGCCACCCCGCCTCGATCGACAGGCGGACGAGGAAGATCCCGCCGACCACCAGTGCAAGGCCGCCGATCCAGACCGGCAGGCGGCTGCCGACCAGATTCTCGAAATCGATCGCAGGCAGGGCGGGGCGTTGTCGGGCGG
>RPSH01000061.1 GCA_003946805.1 Bacillus sp. 2B10
GCAGCCTTCTTCTGTCATGCTCGCGGCGAGCGGTTTCGGTCCAGCCCATATGATCCCCGTGGTCTTCGCAACCCTCGGTGAATCACAACTGGCTGAAATCGCTCAACCTAATTTCCGGTTGGGCTCTTAGATTTCAATGGTCAGTTGAAGTGCTCCACAAACGGAGCAAACCTCATGTCGACCGATATTCTTGTTACTGGCCGTCGCAAGCAGACTGCGAGTGGTGTCACCATGACCCGCGGCTTTACTGTATTGCCAGAGAACAATTCGGCAGATTCCGTTGCCTATGATTACGATCAGCCGCAGAACCCTGCGGATGGTGAGGTTGCCGTGAAAGTGAACGTCTCACTCACGAACTCGGCAAATCAGGCAAAGGCCATTGATGCGGCGAACAATATTGCCGAAGCCGTGGCGACGATCATTGCGGCAGCCTCCAAGCTTCCCGCATCGACGGTGATTCCGCTACCAAACGGGACGCGTATTACGGCTGGCGACCTCTTGACGCAGATCAAAGGTACGAAGTTTGTCGTAACAGACATCCAGCAGTCGAACGATGGCGTCGGATCGGCGGATCGTAGCACGATGACAGATACGCTGTACTTCGCCTCGTTTGCCGAAGGTACAGGCGCTAAGGCGTACACCCAATCCGGATATCTTGGGTATGGGGTGATCGGAATAATTCTGCACGAAGTCGTTCACATGTCCGTCGCTGGCTATCAGAATTTTCAAAATTCTAGCCTGTACTTCAACCGGGAGAACGCAGAACTCAAGATCAAGAATGCGCCATTCTACGGTTCTGATTACTCTAAGGCGAACGAGATGTTCGCGCACGTTGGTTCGATTAGCGCCGGCAATATCTTGGGGTTCGATCTGTCCGCGTACAACGACGGAATGACGAAGGGGGTTTTCAAAGACCTTTCGTATCGGTCGCCGTTGCAGGTTTACAATGAACGGAAGGCGGAGCGCTAACGCTTGCCTAACGGCATTCGTCTGCATGTCATGACCCAGTAGACCCATTCCGATCCCGTTTGACACTGGTCCTGAGAAGCGTATCCTGCTGACAGGAAACGAAAAACGGGATCGGGCAATATGTTGATGCTGCTAGCGCTCGTCCTGAACCCTTCGGTTGTTAGCGCCGAACGGGTTCAGGCGTCGATAATGACTGTCGACGGTAAGCCGATCGCGGACGTCGTAAGCTGGACAAGACTAGTAAAGGACGATGAAGTTAAACCGCTACTCCCAAGAGACAAAATCGGATTGGGATATGCACATATTCGGTGCACTTCCATTCGAGCGAATGGGCAACCGTTCAACTGCCAAACATCAAGGGACGGCTTAGGGCAAAATGCGACGTTAGACGCCGACTTTGAGCGAGTTGGCTTGAAGGCTGTGCAATTGATGCGAGTTGATCCGTCGGTTGCGAAGAGATCGGTTGGCAAAAAATTGGCCTTCAACATAAGCATAGCATTCAAGAATGGTGACGGCGTTCGCAGGTGGGGTGATTGCTACCCGTTCTGTCAAGCAGGGCTTCCACAGGCACCGGTTGTGCCTTCGAAATAAACAAACTTATGGTTCGATCAGGATCAATCAACGAACTAGCGATCTCGTGATGCTCGCGTCAGTTGTTCGTGGCGCGAGTTCAATTTGATAGCCGAGGTATCCGACGACCGCGTTCGACGTGAATATCCGAAGGAGCAAGAGACCAGCCATTGTCTCTTGCGGCGTCGACTACCAGATTCGTCTGTCGTTCTAAGGAATTGCCGTCCTCCTGGATGAGAGTCGACCACCTAATATACGCAATAGCGTCCATGTGTCCTCGCGCGCGGCAGCTAGCGCAACGATGCGTCCACTAAGCGAGTTTTGCAACCGTTGCGGTGTTGGTCGCAGCCGCGACAGGGATTGATGCTGCGGTCGAACGGGATGTCGGGCGAACTGTTGCGCGCCAGGATGGTCCGGGGGCGCTCGATCGCGACGCTGGTGCGCAGGACCGGCGCGACCCCGTCGACCGTCTCGCGCCAGTCGAGCCAGTCGCCATCGGCCTCCTGCGCCGGCAGCGCGAAGCGGGTGCTTGCGGCATTGTTCGTCGCTCCACGGGCCGGACGGTTGCGCATCGCACGAACCTATGCGATTAATCGGAACGAAGCAAGAACAAGGAGGGTCGGATATGGCGCGGTTGAACTATCTCGAACTGCCGGTCGCGGCGACGGGGCCGGGCAAGGCGTTCTATGCCGCGGTGATGGGGTGGCAATTCGTCGACTATGGTCCGGACTATGCGGCGACGACCAGCGGCGATACCGATCTCGGGCTCGACGCCGACACCACGCTTGCCACCTTGCTGCCGGTGATCGAGGTCGACGATCTGGAAGCGACGCTGGCCGCGGTCGAGGCGGCGGGCGGGACGGTGGTGCAGCCGATCTTCGCCTTTCCCGGCGGCCGCCGCTTCCATTTCCGCGATCCCGACGGCCATGTGCTGGCGGCGATGGTCGCCGAATAGCGGCCTACCGCTCCAGCAGGCGCGGCATCAGCTCGACGAAGTTGCACGGCTGGTGGCGGATATCCAATTGTTCGCGCAGGATGCCGTCCCAGCCGTCCTTTACCGCCCCGGTCGATCCGGGCAGCGCAAAGATATAGGTGCCGCGCGCGACACAGGCGGTGGCGCGCGACTGGATCGTCGACGTGCCGATCTTGGCATGGCTTTGCCAGCGGAACAGTTCGCCGAAGCCGGGGATCAGCTTGGTCGCGACGCGCTCGACCGCTTCGGGCGTCACGTCGCGGCCGGTGACGCCGGTGCCGCCGGTGGTGATGACGCAATCGATGCTGTCGTCGTCGATCCAGCCGTGCAGCCGGGCGACGATCGTGTCGATGTCGTCGCGCACGATCGCCCGGTCGGCCAGCACATGGCCGGCGTCCTCGATGCGGGCGACCAGCGTGTCGCCCGAACGATCGTCCGCGATTCCCCGCGTGTCGGATACCGTCAGCACCGCGATGCGCACGGGCACGAACGCGCGCGCCTCGTCAATTGGCATCGGCGATCCGCGTCCGGCCGTTCGCGCCCACCCGCACGGCGGCGGCACCCGGCAGGCCGGGGAATTTCGGCCACATCCCCTGCGCCAGCGCGGCGCGACTGGCCGACGTCTTGCCTGCCTGCTTCTCGTACATCCAGTAGTTGCGCAGCACGGTCATGACGTAGCCGCGCGTTTCCCAATAGGGGATCGATTCGATGTAGAGCAGCGGATCGCCGCCATCCTTCAGCTGCACGTTCCACGCCTCGACCGGGGTCGGGCCGGCATTGTACGCGGCGATGACCTTGGGCAGCAGCCCGCCGGTGAACGGCCGGTCGCGCAGCTGCTCCAGATAGCTCTGCCCGACCGCCATGTTGACCTGCGGCTTCGACAGTGCCGATTTTTCCAGCGTCAGCCCGTGCGCGCGGGCATAGTCGGTCAGCGCGCCGGGGCGGATCTGCATCAGCCCCGTCGCGCCCGCCGGGCTGACCACCCCCGCGTCGAAGCGCGACTCCTGCAACGTGTGGGCGAATACCAGCGCCTTGTCGACGCGCCAGCCGCCTTCGGGCGTCCAGTCGGGGGCGGGGTAGCGCGCCTCGACCAGCGGCCGTGCGCCCTGCGGCCCGTTGTGCGACATCCACAGCTGCGTCGCGGGCAGGTTGAGGTTGCCGCACAGCCGGGTCAGCGCGGCATAGTCGCCTGGTCCCCCGATGCGCGCCTGATGGCGCAGCAGCTTGTCGGCCAGCGCATTCTCGCCGACCTCGATCAGCGCGGCGGCGACCTTCACGTTCGAACGCCGCTCCAGCGCGCGCCAGTCCCCGGTCACCGGCGCGCGGCCAGTGGCGTCGGCGCCTTCGATCAGCCCCAGCGCCTGTCGCGCCAGCAGCCCGTAATAGGTCTCGCCATATTGCGCGGCGGTCTGCAACCGGGCCTGCACCAGATCGGGGCGGCCGCAGGCGATGTCGGCACGCGTCGCCCAATAAAGCCCGGCCGAGCGCAGTTCGGTGTCGCCCGCGCGCTGCGCGACGCTGGCAAAGGCGCCCTGCGCGGCGGCGCAGTCCTGCTGGCGCCATGCGGCAAGGCCCTGCGTCCAGTCGGCCTGCGCGGTCCATTCGCCCTGTCCGCGTTGCGCGACGGCGGCGAGGCGGCGGGCATTGGCGTCGTCGCCGGCGACGAAATAGATCCATGCGACGCGACCACGCATCTCGGTCAACGCCTCGGGCGTCAGGTCGGCTTCGCGCGTGGCGATCAGTGCTTCGGCAGCCGCACCGTCGTCGGTCTTCACATAGGGCTTCATCGCGTCGAGCAGCTGCGCGGCGGCGGCGTCGCTGCGTGCGGCCCTGGCGCGGACGCGGACCGGTGCCGCGTCGAACCACACCAGCCGCTGCGGCGTCGGCAGTTCGGGCAGCGCGGTGGCGCCGCGTACCCTGGCGATGCGGGCGAGGTCGGGTGCCTGGGGCAGGTCGGGCGCCTCGCCCAGCACCGCCAGCAGTTGCGGCAGCTCGACGCGGGGCGAACCCTTGGCGGTATAGAGTTCGGCGCGGGCGACGGCGTGGAGCGGCCCCGGCTTCATCGCGTCGAGCCGCAGCTGCGCATCGGCCCAGCGCCCGCCGCGAATGGCTTCGAACACCTGACGATAGGTGTCGCGATCCTCGGGGGAAAGTTGCGGCGGGATGCGCGCTTCGGCGGCGGCGGGGATGACGGCCCCGCGAGTCGGCGCGTCGTCGGCATGGGCGGTGGCGGGCAGGGCGGGCAACATCAGCGCCGCGAGCACGAGTTGGGTCAGCTTCACGTGGTCGTATCCCTGATAAGCAACTGCAGGTGCCGCCACGTCTCCGCCTTGGCCAACGGCCGCTCCAACAGGAAGCGCGGGTGGAACGTAGCGATTGTGGGACAGGCTAGCTCGTCATGGTTAAGCGTCCGTAAACCACCGCGCGCGCCGTCGGGACCGATCAAGGCGCGGCACGGTTCGGCGCCGAACAGCAGCAGCCGCGCCGGCGCGACCAGCGTAACGAGGCGGCGGGCAAGGTCGTCGAGCGTTTCCTGCGCATCGGCGGGCACGCGGCCGGTCAGCGGGCGGGCATGGGCGATCCCGGCGACGACCGTGCCCTCGCGCGTCTCGCCGATCGCCGCCAGCATCCGGTCGAGCAACGCGCCGACCGGGCCGGTCATCCAGCCGCTTTCGCCCGAATCATCGTCCTCGGGCAGGTCGGTCAGGATCATCAGCGCCGGATTTTTTTGCGCCACGACCGGCACCCGCGTTGCGTTCCACCCGGCTTCGGGCGCGGCATCGCCCATCCGCCATGTCAGAAACGCATCCAGCGTGTCCGGCGGCAGGTCGGCGGCGGGTGTCGACGTTACGGCAAGCGGG
>RPSH01000062.1 GCA_003946805.1 Bacillus sp. 2B10
GCGTGGGGCTGGGCGGCGGGGTCGGCTTCGGCATCGGCGGCGGCCAGCGCGAGGTGATCGGCACCGAACTGGGCGTGCAGATTCGCCGCCGTGCCGACAGCACCACCATCTGGGAAGGCCGCGCGCTGACCGATTCGCTGGAAAGCACGCCCGGCGCGCAGCCGGTGTTTCAGGCCGACCGGCTGGCGAATGCGATGTTCCGCAACTTCCCAGGCGAGTCGGGAATCACTACGACGGTGAAATGAGCATCACCATCAACGCCGCGTTCGACAGCGGCAATATCCGCGTCGTCGCCATTCAGGGCGATGTGATCGACCTCGATATCGTCGCCGATCATCAGTCCGACTTCTACCAGTGGTTCCACTTCCGCGTCGCCGGGGCGCGGGGGCGGACGCTGACGTTCCGCATCGTCAATGCCGGCGGCTCGGCCTATGCGTTCGGCTGGCCGGGCTACCGCACACGGATGAGCACCGATCGCGCGGCGTGGCGGCAGGTCGATACCGACTATGCCGACGGCGTGCTGACCTTCACCGCGACGATCGACGGCGACCTCGCTTGGTTCGCCTATTTCGCGCCCTACACCTTGGATCGCCACGACGATCTGGTCGCGCGCATCGCGGCAAAGCCCGGCGTCACCCATCGCGAGCTGGGCCAGAGCCTCGATGGCCGTGCGATCGACTATCTGACCTTCGGCGAAGGACCGTTGCAGGTCTGGGCCTATGCCCGGCAGCACCCCGGCGAATCGATGTGCGAATGGTTCATGGAGGGGCTGCTCGAACGGCTGACCGATGCGGACGACGCGGTCGCCGCCGACCTGCGCGCGCGCATGACCTTCCACTGCGTGCCCAACATGAACCCCGACGGATCGTTTCGCGGCCATCTGCGCACCAATGCCGCGGGCGTGAACCTCAACCGCGAATGGCACGCGCCGACGGCGGAGCGCAGCCCGGAAGTGTTGTGCGTGCGAAACCGCATGGACGAAACCGGCGTCGACATCGCCATCGACGTGCATGGCGACGAAGCGATCCCCGCCAACTTCATCGCCGGTTACGAAGGCATCCCCAACTGGACCGACGACCATGGCGCCCGCTTCACCGCCTTCGGCGCGGCATGGGCGGCGGCGACCCCGGAGTTCCAGACGAGGCTCGGCTATCCGGTATCGGCGGCGGGACAGGCGAACCTGTCGATGTCGACCAACCAGCTCGCCAACCGCTTCGGCGCGCTCGGCATGACGCTGGAAATGCCGTTCAAGGACCATGACGACAATCCCGATCCCGAGTTCGGCTGGTCGCCCGAACGGTCGAAGGCGCTGGCGCATAGCTGGCTGAAGGTGCTGGCGGACTTCACGCGGTGATCGTTCGCTACCGGGATGTGAGCGTCCCGGGCAGGATATAGCCCGGCTCACCCCGTCCACCCCCCACCCCGGAACGAGTCGAGACCTCTGCGAAAGTCTCGAACAGAGCCAACTCCTTGCCGTACCCCGGCGAAGGCCGGGGTCCAGTTGGAAAGGCCTTTCCGTATCTTGCCAATGCCCCCCCAACTGGGCCCCGGCCTTCGCCGGGGTACGGATTGAGCGCTTTTGCAGAGGTCTAAAACAGGTCCGGGGTGACGAGGAGGATGGCGTGTGGCGAGATGGTCGCGACCAAGCCGCCCCCGCCCACGCAGGACTGCGGTTGCGAAACCCTTTCGAACGGCCCCGCAAGAAGCCGTCAACGACCGACGTCAACCGGTTCCTCTCCCGCCCGCTTTGGGCTAGGTGCGGCGCAGCAACAGCAATGGAGGCCACATGCCCACGCTCGTCCTGATCCGCCACGGCCAGTCGGCCTGGAACCTCGAGAACCGCTTCACCGGCTGGTGGGACGTGAACCTGACGGAAAAGGGCGAGGCCGAGGCGAAGGCCGCGGGCGAACTGCTCTCCGCCAGGGGCCATGATTTCGACCTGTGCTTCACCAGTTTCCAGACGCGCGCGATCAAGACGCTGAACATCGCGCTGGAATCGATGGGTCGTCTGTGGCTGCCGGTCGAGAAGGACTGGCGGCTGAACGAGCGTCATTATGGCGGCCTGACCGGCCTCGACAAGGCGGAGACCGCCGCGCGCCACGGCGACGAACAGGTCAGGATCTGGCGCCGCAGCTTCGACGTGCCGCCCCCGCTACCCGAAGCCGACAGCCCCTGGGACCTGTCGTCCGACCGCCGCTATGCCGGCATCGCCATCCCGCAGACCGAGAGCCTGAAGGACACGATCGACCGCGTCCTCCCCTATTGGGACAGCCGCATCGCGCCCGAATTGCAGGCCGGCAAACGCGTGCTGATCTCCGCCCACGGCAACTCGCTGCGCGCGCTGGTCAAGCACCTGTCGGGCATTCCCGACGACGAGATCACGGGCCTCGAAATCCCGACCGGCCAGCCGATCGTGTACGAGCTGGCCGACGATCTGACGCCGACCGACCGTTATTATCTCAGCGAGCGGTAAGGCCCCCGGCCTACCGCCCACCCCCAGTCCCTCCCGTCAGGTTCGAGCAGCTTCGAGCTTGTCGAGAAGCGTCTGTCGAGAACGCCCCGTTCGGGGCAACCCCTTCTCGACTACGGTTCTCGACAGGCTCGAACCTGCGCTCGAAGCAAACGGTGGCGATGGGGTTTGAAGGGTGCTGACGCGCGCGGGTATGCAGGCTGGCTTTGCTCCCGAAAAACCCCTTTCCTACACACCCACCCCCCGCCAAAATCCCCGCCGGCCCCTCACGCGGCCCGCGCTCTTTGACACCGCCGCCACATCTGCCGCACCAAAACGCCACTAGTGTGACCTTTGTGACCTTTGGCGCACGAAAGCACGGCTACGGCATCGTCCCGCTTGCCCTGTTCCCGCCCGTTCCTTAAGCAGCGCGCTTCCCCAAGCGTTACGGGCAGACAATGAACGACGCACCGTTGGTCGGCATCATCATGGGCAGCACTTCCGACTGGGACACGATGGCACATGCCGCCGACGTACTGACCAAACTCGGCGTACCCCATGAAACCAGGGTGGTATCGGCGCACCGCACCCCGGCGCGGCTGGTCAACTATGCCACCAACGCGATCGACCGCGGGCTGAAGGTCGTGATCGCCGGTGCGGGCGGTGCCGCGCACCTGCCCGGCATGGTCGCCTCGATGACCCGCCTGCCGGTCCTTGGCGTGCCGGTCGAATCGAAGGCGCTCAAGGGCATGGATAGCCTGCTCTCGATCGTGCAGATGCCCGGTGGCGTGCCGGTCGGCACTCTGGCAATCGGCAAGGCCGGGGCGATCAACGCCGGGCTGCTCGCCGCGTCGATCCTCGCCACCCACGACGATGCGCTGGCGCAGCGGCTCGACGCGTGGCGCACTGCGCAGACCGACGGCGTGGCGATCGACCCGCAATGACCGCGCTGCCCCCCGGTTCGACGATCGGCATCATCGGGTCGGGCCAGCTCGGCCGGATGATCGGCGTCGCCGCCGCGCAACTCGGCTATCGCATCCATGTCTACGCCCCCGACAGCGGCCCGGCGAACGACATCGCCTTCGCGCACAGCCGCGGCGCCTATGACGATATCGACGCGCTGAAAGCCTTTGCCGCGGAGGTCGATATCGTCACCTACGAGTTTGAGAACATCGCCGCCGCGCCGATCGAGGCGCTGGGCGACAAGGTCCGCCCCTCGGCCCGCTCGCTCAGCGTCGCGCAGGACCGGGTCCGCGAAAAGCGCTTCGTCGAGGAACTGGGCGGCCGCCCCGCCCGCTGGGCCGAAGTCGTCGACCGCGCCGCGCTCGACGCCGCGATCGCCAGCGTCGGCTGTCCGGCGGTGCTCAAGACCACCCGCTTCGGCTATGATGGCAAGGGGCAGGCCCGGCTCGCCGCCCCCGCCGATGCCGACGCGGCATGGGACGCGATCGGCGGCGGTCCGGCGATCCTCGAGGCGTTCGTCGACTTCGATCACGAATTCTCGATCGTCCTCGCCCGCGGTCTCGACGGCCGGCAGACGACCTATCCGACGCCGAAGAACGTCCACAAGGCCGGTATCCTCGACACCTCGACCGTCCCCGCCCCCGCGATCGAACCGTGGCGGGCCGAGGCGGAGACGCTGGCGGTCAAGGTCGCCGATGCGCTCGACCATGTCGGGGTCCTGACGCTCGAATTCTTCTGCGGTCGGGAAGGCGCGGTGTTCAACGAAATGGCCCCGCGCGTCCATAATTCGGGCCACTGGACGATCGAGGGCAGCGAGACGTCGCAGTTCGAGAACCACGTCCGCGCCGTCCTCGGCCTGCCGCTCGGCAGCGTCGCGATGACCGCGGCGCGCGCGGAAATGACGAACCTGATCGGCGACGATGTCGATCAGTGGCGGGCGCTGCTTGCCGAAGACGGCGCCCACCTCCACCTCTACGGCAAGCACGACGCACGGCCGGGCCGCAAGATGGGCCATGTGACCCGGGTGGAACGCTAAGTCCTCCCCGGCACGGGGAGGGGGACCGCCGCGAAGCGGTGGTGGAGGGGGTTCTCCACGCAGCGCCGCGTTTGTGGACGCCCCCCTCCACCAGCTTCGCTGGTCCCCCTCCCCGTCCCGGGGCGGAATTACCC
>RPSH01000063.1 GCA_003946805.1 Bacillus sp. 2B10
GTCGCCAGCGCCACGCCCCGCCCGCCGCCGCCGGTCCCTTCGGCGCGCATCGCCACCAGGATCGGGAACGGCAGGAACGCGGCCACCGCGATCAGCAGATAGGCGAGCGTCCATCCGCCGGTGTCCGCCAGCAGCAGCGCGCCGCTGCCCGCCGCGACCATCGCGGTGCGATAGCCCCACAGGTTCGCGGCGACGATCGGCCCCTGCTGGTCCTGCGTCGGGAACAGCTCGATCCGCCACGCATCGGCGGCGACCTCCAGCGTGGTGGTCCAGAAGGCGAGCAGCACCGCGAACAGCGCGGTAACGGCCAGGTTGCCGTCGGCCGAGGTCAGCGCCATCGCCACCATCGCCGAAATGATGCCGAGCTGCGCCAGCATGATCCACCCGCGCCGCTTGCCCCAATAGCGGCTGAACCCCGGCACGTCGTAGCGGTCGAGCAGCGGCGCCCACACGAACTTCAGCGTCGGCAGAAGTTGCACCCACGCGAAGAAGCCGAGCACCGCCAGCGCGACGCCATGCGCCTGCAACCTGAGGCCGAGCACCGTCGAGAACATGTAGAAGGGCAGCCCGGCGGAAAAGCCGAGCAGGCCGTACACCAGCATCGCCCGGCGTCCGGGATGGACGGCGGGTGGCGACGGCGGCGGGACCGCGGCGGCGGCGGATGCGGTCATGGCGGCTCCACGGATAAAGCGCGAACCTCCGGCGATCGGGGGGGTGAAGTCAACCGGGCCATGACCCGCGGTTATGGCCCGGGTCGTGCTTTTTGGGGGGCGGCCGGCGACAGGTCGCAGCCGGACAGGGCGGGTCGGGTCCGATCGACGGGAGATTCCGGACGCCGCTTCGCCCTACCCCGCCTGCAACCCCCATTGGTCGTAGCGGAACGGCCGCTTCCCCAGCCGGAACCGCTGCGCATCGACCGGCTCGACCGGCTCGCTGCCGCCGATCCCCGGCACCATCCAGCCGGGAATCGCGATGCGATCGATCGTCCCCCCGAACGGCCCGGAGAGCGGCCGCGGCAGGTCGAGCAGCAGGTCGCGCGCGCCCAGCCGGGTCGCGACCGCCTCGGCCGGGTCGAACGGGGCGATGTCCCTGAAGCGCTTGCGGAAATCCAGCGCGACTTGCCGCGCGGTCTGGAGCGCGACGGTGGCACCGCCGCTCAGGTCGTTGCCATGGCTGGTCCATGCCGCGCTCCCCGACGCGGCCACCGCCGCCAGCGCGTCGGGGTGCAGCGCGTCCTCGACCAGCCGGCGGTTGTCGCGCGGGATGACGATATCGGGCGTCGCCTCGATCAGGCGCAACGTCGCCTCGAGCTGGATCAGGTTCGGATAGGGGCTGCGGTCCGAGCTGCCGCCCAGACCGTGGAACGCCGCCGTCCGGCCGAGCAACGCCGCGAGGTCGCGCCCGGCCGGGCGCAGCACGATCGCGCGCGCCGCTGCGAACGCGCCGCGATCGGCGCGCGGGTGGCGGTGCAGGCGGCCGATGCGCTGCAACAGCACGTCGATCGGCGCGAGGTCGGTGATGAGCAGGTCGGCATCGATGTCGAGCGACTGTTCGAGCGTCTGGGTGCCGACCAGCACCTGCCCGCCGGCCTTCCGGCCCTTGCCGAACGCCTGCGTCACCGCGTCGTCGAGTTGCCTGCGATCGCACGGGGCGAAGCGGCCATGATGCAGCGTCGCGACGGCCGCGACCTTGAACGCCAACTCGTCCGCCTGTTCGGCGACCGCCTGCGCCACCGCGATCGCGCCGGGCACGCTGTTGCGCACGACCAGCACCGCCGCGCCCGCCCGGGCCGCAGCGACCGCCCGGGCGGCGATGGCCTGCGCGTCATCGAGCAAAGGCGCGACCTCGATCCGCACCGGCTTGCCGCCCGCCCGTCCCCGCGCCGCGACCGGTGGCAGGGTGCTGCCCGACAGCGCGGGATAGGGCACGGCGGCGGCATCGGCCTGCGACGGCACGGGATGCCGGTGCAGCAACCGCGCCCGCGCCGCAGCGCCCAGCGTCGCCGACAGCAGCAGCGCCCTGCCCCCCGCCGCGACATGATGGTCGAGCAGCCGTTCGAGCAGTCCGGTCATGTACGCGTCCGACGCATGAACCTCGTCGACGACCAGCAGGCTGCGGGTCAGCACGCTCGACCGGAACAGCGCGTGCTTGATCGGCAGCACGCCCAGCAGCGCCTGGTCGATCGTGCCGACCGCGACCCGCGCGGCGAGGAAGCGGTTGGCGCGCTCCGCCGCCCAGCGTTCGTCGCCCGCTGCGCCGTCGTCCCAGCGGACCGCATAGCCCGGCAGCGCCTGCCCCTTCGCATCACCCGCCTGCAGATAGCCGGGCACCGCCAGCACCGCCTCGATCCCGCCCGGACCCCAGACACGCTGCAATATGGCGTTCACCCGCCGGTGCAACTGCACCGCCGCCGACCGGGTCGGCAGCGCGAAGAACAGCCCGTCGACCGCGCCCCGCCGCCGCAGTTCCAGCCAGCGCCACAACGCCGCCTCGGTCTTGCCCGACCCTGTTTCCGCCTCGATCAGCGCCACCGGGCCGAGATCGTCGCGCGCGGCGTCGGTCTGGAACGGGAACGGATCGAAGCCCAGCGCGCCTTTGAAATCGCCGGGCGGCGTATCGAGCGGCAGGAACCCCCGCGCCTGCGCCGCCGCCGCGACCTGTTCGTCACGCAACACCGCGCGTGCCGCGCCATGGGGACCATCGACCGGAAAACGCGCTTCGTCCGACCCCAGCCAGTCGGCCAGCGTCACCAGCCCGGCGAACAGCGCGACGAAGCGCGGCGCATCGGGCAGCGGCGGTCCGGCCTCCCACGCCAGCGGCCAGCGGGTCCGCACCGCATCGAGCAGCGGCAGCACGGCGGCGGCGGGATCGCCATCGGCCTTGGGCATCCAGTGCTTCGTATAGTCCGTCCAGTCTTTGAACGCGGCATCGCTGGCGAACGCCTTCAGCGGCCGGCCGTGATGCGCCATGACGGCGGCGAAATGCTCGGTCGCGCCCCAGTCGGCGAGCATCGCATGGATCGCGACCGCCACCGGCGTCCGGCACAGCTGCGACTGGGTCAGCAGCGCCGCGACCGGCGCGGTATGGCCGACCGGCTCGCGCTTCGGATCGATCCGCGCCTGAAACCCGCGATTGGCCTTGCCCAGATCGTGCAGCGCCATCAGCACGACCAGCCGCGCGACATCCTGTCCGGTGAGCGGGCGGCCCGCCGCCGCTTCGAGCGGGCCCGCCCATGCCTGCAAAACCGCCTCCCCCGCTGCGCCGACGTCGAGGCAGTGGTCCACCAGCGGCAGCGCGGCGATCGCGACCTTGTCGTCGTTGCGGATCAGCTTGGCCCAGGGCCGTGGCAGGTCGTTGGTCATGGCGGGCAAGCGTAACGGTGGGAAGCGGCACCGCAAGCGGAACCGGATCGGCTGTGGCGGCAGGCGCGCCGGTTGATACATCCGAAACGGACATGATCTGCCCGCCGCCGGTTCCACGCGCGGCGCCCACCGCATCCTGCCACCCGCCGCCC
>RPSH01000064.1 GCA_003946805.1 Bacillus sp. 2B10
CGCCGATCTTCCAGGTCGCCGATGTCGGGCTGGTCGGCGACCTGTTCACGCTGGTGCCGGAGTTGACCGCCAAGCTGTGAGTGAAGCAGCGCCAAGCTGCTGAACGGTGCGCGCGGGGCAAAGCCCCAAGCGCACACAGCGACGGCCGGCCGGCGTCACCACAGCGACGACCGACGACGCGGGGTTCAGCCCCGCGTCGGCCTGCCCGGTGAGGACGGCATGCCCGACCCACCGCTCCCGTACCCCGGCGCAGGCCGGGGCCCAGTTGGGCGCCGGTAGCGATCTACCGGCAGCCATCCCCAACTGGACCCCGGCCTTCGCCGGGGTACGCGCGTGACAGGCGAACCGTTGTCGACGATCGCCATCGTCACGGAGACGCCTGAGGTACGCGGGTGTGGGGCGAAGGACGACGCCCCCGCTACTTCGCCGCCACGGGGTAGACAACATCACCGATCAGCTGCGATTGTAAATCCTTCACAACCGGACAGCATCCCACCCATCCCGCAGCACACCGCCACCTCGTCATGGCCTTCTCATCCGTTTACCCGGCCAATTCCTGTGTGCTCTTTACTCCCAGCCCCAGCACAGATCGCGGGCCATATGGGAGTAGATGCGATGACCCACGAACCGCCGCGCAGCCGCGCCGTCTTTTCGACCGAGGATTTTGGGCTGCTGAAGGAAGCGGTCGGTGCCTATGTCCGGCAGATCGCCGACGACCCGCGCTCGTCGAAATTCTCCAACCTCTATCACCGGATCGGCCGCGTCGGCTGATCGCCGGCCACACCCCACTTCGCATCGACGGCAGTACCGACCAGGTCGCAGCGATAGCGCGTGGCCGACGATGCCGGCTGCCGTCGACTTGCGCCTGCTTCACGGAGAGACCGCAACCATGACCTATCACGGCCAGACTGTCCGCGCCGCCGCGCTGATCGCCGAACGGGGCGCTGCGTGGGCCGGTATCGATGCCGATGCCGTCGCCCGCATGCGGCTCCAGAACCGCTTCCGCACCGGGCTCGACATTGCGCGCCATACCGCCGACGTCATGCGCCGCGACATGGCAGCGTACGACGCCGATCCCGCGGCCTACACCCAGTCGCTGGGCTGCTGGCACGGCTTCATCGCCCAGCAGAAGATCATATCGATCAAGAAGCATTTCGGTTCGACCAAGGGCCGCTACCTCTATCTGTCGGGCTGGATGGTCGCGGCGCTGCGCAGCGAGTTCGGCCCGCTGCCCGACCAGTCGATGCACGAGAAGACCAGCGTGCCCGCGCTGATCGCCGAACTCTACACCTTCCTCAAACAGGCGGACGCGCGCGAACTGGGCATGCTGTTCCGCGACCTCGACGATGCGCGTCGCAGCAGCAATGACGTCGAGGCGCAGCGTCTGACCAACGCGATCGATCACTACGAGACGCATGTCGTCCCCATCATCGCCGACATCGACGCGGGCTTCGGCAATGCGGAGGCGACGTACCTGCTTGCGAAGAAGATGATCGAGGCCGGCGCCTGCGCGCTGCAGATCGAGAACCAGGTCAGCGACGAGAAACAGTGCGGCCATCAGGACGGCAAGGTCACCGTGCCGCACGAGGACTTTCTGGCGAAGGTCCGGGCCTGCCGCTACGCCTTCCTCGAACTGGGGGTCGACAACGGGATCATCGTGACGCGGACCGATTCGCTCGGCGCCGGCCTGACCAAGCAGATCGCCTATTCGGCCGAACCCGGCGATCTGGGCGACCGGTATAATGCGTTCCTCGATTGCGAGGCGGTGGACGACGTCACGCGGTTGCGCGGCGACGTGGTGATCGAGCGTGACGGCAAGCTGCTGCGCCCGAAACGGCTGCCGTCGAACCTGTTCCAGTTCCGCAAGGGGACCGGGGCCGATCGCTGCGTGCTCGACTGCATCACCTCGTTGCAGAACGGCGCCGACCTGTTGTGGATCGAGACCGAGAAGCCGCATATCGAACAGATCGCCGGAATGGTCGACCGCATCCGCGCCGTCGTTCCGGACGCCAAGCTGGTCTACAACAACTCGCCGAGCTTCAACTGGACGCTGAACTTCCGCCAGCAGGTGTTCGACCGCTGGGCGCAGGAGGGACGCGACCTGTCGGGCTATGACCGGGCGCGGCTGATGAGTGTGGATTATGATTCGACCGAACTGGCCGCCGAAGCGGACGAGAATATCCGCACCTTCCAGAGGGATGCCGCGGCGCGTGCCGGCATCTTCCACCACCTGATCACGCTGCCGACCTATCACACCGCGGCGCTGAGCACCGACAATCTGGCGAAGGAATATTTCGGCGAGGCCGGCATGCTCGGCTACGTCAAGGCCGTGCAGCGCGAAGAGATTCGTAAAGGGATCGCGTGCGTCAGGCACCAGAATATGAGCGGGTCGGACATCGGCGACGACCACAAGGAATATTTCGCCGGCGAGGCGGCGTTGAAGGCGGGCGGCGCCCACAACACGATGAACCAGTTCGCCGCCTGAACTCGCGACGGACGCGGCGGCAGCGATGTCGCCGCGTTCAGTTCGCGTCGGATACGGGGGGCAGGAAGCGGTACACCGTCCCCCGGGATATCCCCAGTTCGCGCGCGATATGCGCCGGGCGCATGCCCTCGGCCGCCAGCTTGCGGACTGCCGCCGGATCGATGCGCGGCTTGCCCCCTTTGTAGACGCCCCGCGCCTTGGCGGCGGCGATGCCTTCGGCCTGGCGTTCCTTGCGCAGATTGGTCTCGAATTCGGCGAAGACGCCGAGCATGTCGAGAAACGCCTTGCCCGCCGCGGTACCGGTATCGATCGGCTGCTCGGTCGCGCGGAGCATCACGCCCCTGCCCTTCAGTTCATGGACGATGTCCTGCAGGTCCTTCATCGACCGGGCGAGCCGGTCGATCCGGGTGACGACCAGCGTGTCGCCCTCGCGCAGGAAGTCGAGCAACACCTGCAACTCGGTCCGTCCGCTGCGCCCGGTCGCCGATTTCCTTTCCGAACGCACCGTCTGGCACCCGGCGGCGCGCAGCGCGGCTTCCTGAATGCCGAGGTCCTGATCGGTCGTGGACACGCGGGCATAGCCGAACAGCGCCATGCAGCCCCCTTTCTCTGTTCGACGGCGTCTAGGATGGGGCATCGAACTGTTCAAGCGCACCGGTGCCGACCCTGATCGAACGCGCACCCGGTTCGCAGTCCCGGCGCCGAACCGTCTGCACCCGATCTGCACGACCGCTGCTTCGAAGCACCTTGCCCGCCACACTCTCCGCTGACGCCGCGCGCCTATCCCATCGGCTTCCCCCCGATCGGAGCTGCCCATGCGCTTCAGTTTCCTGCTCAAGGCCGCCGCAACCTGCGTGCTGGTATTCCTGTTCGACCGCCTGTTCCCCGACGACTGGGGCGGGGCGGCGGTCGGTGTCTTTGCCGGTGCCTGGCTGCTGGCACTCGTCGCTACCCGCCGCGATGTGCGGGTCCGGCGCGAGGCGGGTAGCGA
>RPSH01000065.1 GCA_003946805.1 Bacillus sp. 2B10
GGATGCGCTGTCCGTCGGGGGCGGGGGTGTGGATCGCGATACCCGGCGGCACGGCCAGCGGGGCGGTGACGACGCTATCGGCGACGGCGATGGTGTCGCTCGCGGCACCGGCCGGCTTCGCGCTGTCGGGCAGGTAGCGGATCGTCGCCGCGCGGTTGTCGGCCAGCCAGGTGCGCGCGACGCGCTGGACATCGGCGGCGGTGACGCGCCCGATCGCGGCCAGCCCCTTGTCGGCGGCCTTCGGATCGCGCTCGACGATCACGCCCTGCGCCAGTGCCGACGCTTTGCCTTCCGCCGTTTCGCGCGACAGCAGTTCGGCGGTGGTGATCTCGTTCTTCGCCTCGGCCAGCTCGCCCGCCGTCGGCGGGGTCGCGATCAGCTTCGCGACCTCGCGCTTCAGCGCCGCTTCACCGTCGGCCACCGACTTGCCCCCGGCGAGGATCGCGTAGAGCGACAGCGTGCCCGGCCCCTGTTTGGCATCGAACTGTACGCCCGTGTCCTGCGCGATCTGGTCGCGGTAGACGAGGCTCTGGTGCAGCCGCGAATTGTCGCCGCTCGACAGGATCGCATCGAGCACCTTGAGCGCCGCCTGATCGGGATGGCTGGCGGGCGGCAGCGGGTAGCTGATGAGGACGGCGGGCAGCGGCGTATTCGCCTCGTACACCGTCCTGGTCACCGGTTGCTGGCGGACCGGTTCGTCGACGCTCACACGCGGGATCGGGCGATCGGGCCGGGCGATGGGCGCGAAATACTGGTCGACCCAGCGGTCGAGCTGCGCGGGATCGAAATTGCCCGCCACCACCAGCACCGCATTGTCGGGCCGGTAATAGGTCGCATGGAAGGCGCGGATGTCGTCGATCGTCGCCGCGTCCAGATCGGCGATCGATCCGATGCCCGGCCGGGCATAGGGATGGCGGCCATAGGACACCATCGGCGCATAGAGGCCGAACAGCTTGCCATAGGGTTGCGCGAGGATGCGGCTGCGCAGTTCCTCCTTCACGACCTCGCGTTCCGAGGCGAAGGTCCTGGGATCGACGACCAGCGTCGCCATCCGGTCGGCCTCGGCGAACAGCAGCCGTTGCAGGTGGTTGGCGGGCACCACCTCGAAGTAGTTCGTGTAGTCGTCGGCGGTCGACGCGTTGTTGTACCCGCCGACATCCTCGGTCAGCCGGTCGAGCTGTTCGGGCACCAGATTACGGGTCGCCTTGAACATCAGATGTTCGAACATGTGCGCGAACCCCGACCGCCCGGCGGGATCGTCCTTCGACCCCACATCGTACCACACCTGCACCGACACGTTCGCGCTCGACGTGTCGCGGATGGCGTAGACGCGCAGCCCGTTGGCCAGCGTGCGTTCGGTGTAGGCGATGGGCGGTACGGCCGCGGCAGGGGCTGTCGGGGCGGGACGCTGCTGCGCGAGGGCCGGGGACAGCAGGGCGGACGAGATCAGCAGCGCGAGGCCGAAACGCATGGGGGCAGTTCTCCGGTCGGATGATGCGGCAAGGTGTGGGCCGCATCGCCCCGGAGTGTCAACGTATCGTCGGTTACGATGCCGCGATTGATCCAGACTGTTTCGTCACTCCCGCGCAGGCGGGAGTCCATGAACGCTGGCGTCGCCGATCATGTCGCATCGTCGGCGGCCATGGATTCCCGCCTGCGCGGGAATGACGAGTAACGGGATCAGCCCTTCTTGCGCCCCGAATTGGCGTAGAGCAGCGCGGCGGCCAGCGCGGCCGATCCGATGCCGATGCCGATCGGCACCAGCGGCCACGGCTGGCCCTTCGACGGTTGTTTCGTGTCGGCGGCGGCTTCGGCGACGCGCTTGGCCTCCTTCGCGGCGGCGGCGACTTCGTTCAGTTCGGTCTTGTCGGTCATTATCCTCTCCCTCTTGTCGGGGTCAACGCGCGGGCGACGCGTATCGCGCCCGGAAATCGTCGGCAAAGGCCGCCAGCGTATCGTTCGCGATCGCGGCGCGCAGGTCGGCCATCAGCGCCTGGTAGAAATAGAGGTTATGCTCGGTCATCAGCATCGCCCCCAATATCTCGCCCGCGCGGACCAGATGATGGAGATAGGCGCGGCTATGCCCCTGGCATACCGGACAGGCGCAGTCGGGATCGATCGGGCCCGTATCCTCGGCGAATCTGGCATTGCGGATGTTGATCGGGCCTGAACGGGTAAAGGCCTGTCCGGTGCGGCCCGATCGGGTCGGCAGCACGCAGTCGAACATGTCGATGCCGCGTTCGACCGCGCCGACGATGTCGTCGGGCTTGCCCACGCCCATCAGGTAGCGTGGGCGGTCGACCGGCAACTGCTGCGGCGCATAGTCGAGCACGCCGAACATCGCCGCCTGCCCCTCACCGACCGCGAGGCCGCCGACGGCATAGCCGTCGAAGCCGATATCGATCAGCGCGTCGGCGGAGCTTTTGCGCAACCCTTCGTCGAGCGCGCCCTGCTGGATGCCGAACAGTGCGGCGCGCGATGCGTGTTCCGCACCCGCATCGAAGCCGGCGCGGCTGCGGCGGGCCCAGCGCATCGACCGTTCCATCGCCGCCGCCTGAACCTCGCGGGTCGAGGTGGTCGGCACCAGCTCGTCGAACGCCATGACGATGTCGGAGCCGAGCAGCCGCTGAATCTCCATCGAGCGTTCGGGACTCATCAGGTGGCGGGTGCCGTCGAGGTGGCTCTTGAACTCGACCCCGTCCTCCGACCGTCTGGTCAGCTCGGACAGGCTCATCACCTGATAGCCGCCGCTGTCGGTCAGGATCGGCCGGTCCCAGCCCATGAAGGCGTGCAGCCCGCCCAGCCGCGCGACGCGCTCGGCGCTGGGGCGCAGCATCAGGTGATAGGTGTTGCCGAGCAATATGTCGGCGCCGCTGGCGCGCACGTCGCTGGGCTTCATCGCCTTGACCGTCGCGGCGGTGCCGACCGGCATGAAGGCCGGCGTGCGGATTTCGCCACGTTGCATGGCGATGGTGCCGGTGCGGGCGCGGCCGGAGGTGGCGGTGATCGTGAAGGCGAAACGGGGCGGCATAAGGCGTGGCGTCATGCCGGAGCTTGGCCGACGTGTCGACCCAAGATCCTCCCCGCCCGCGGGGAGGGGGACCGCCGCGAAGC
>RPSH01000006.1 GCA_003946805.1 Bacillus sp. 2B10
AACCGATGCCGACGCCTCGCCAAGGACTGGGAGGCTTCCATCGCCTCGTCAGAAGCATGGCTCATCATCGCATCCATCAGGCGAATGACCCGCCGTATCGCAAAGCTCGAATTATGAGTCGGGCTCTTAGAGTTTGATCCATGCCTATTGGAACGGGCGTCATCCCGCCGAAGGCTGGGATCTCCCTGTGACAGCGTGCAGCAGGAACCGATGGAGACCCCAGCCTGCGCTGGGGTGACGTTTCCATACGGATGGATCAAACAGCCAGGGGGAACGATCCGCCACGTCCGTCACTCCGGGTGAAGCCTGGGGTGACGGCATGCCAATGAAGGTCGTATCCGATCTACTTCGCCGCCGTCGTAACCCGCGATCCGTCGGCGTTCAGGCCGAGGTCCCTGAGCAGCGGTCCGACCTGCGGATCGGCGCCGTTGAAGTTGCGGAACATCGGCGCGTACTCCTCGGTATGCCCCTTCGACAGGATCATTTCGCGAAAGCGCTGGCCGTTGGCGCGGGTCATGCCGCCATTCTTTTCAAACCAGTTGAATGCGTTGGCGCTCAGCATCTTCGTCCAGCTGTACGCGTAATATCCAGCCGAATAGCCATTGCCCCAGATGTGCAGGAAATAGCTCGACCGGTAGCGCGGCGGCACGTCGGCGACGTCGAGGCCGGTTGCGGCCAGCGCCTTCGCCTCGAACGCATCGGCATTCTGCTTGCCCTGCGCCGCGGTCAGCGAATGCCAGCTCATGTCCATCTCGGCGGCGGCCAGCGCCTCGCCGAACGAATAGCCCGAATTGAACGTGCCGGCACGCTTGATCTTGTCGACCAGCGCCTTCGGAATGACCTGCTTCGTGCGGTAATTCACCGCATAGTTCGGCAGCACCTTCGGATCGAGCGCCCAGTGTTCGTTGAACTGCGACGGAAACTCGACGAAATCGCGCGCGGTGTTGGTGCCCGACACGCTCGGATAGGTCTGGTTCGCGAACAGCCCGTGCAGCGCATGGCCGAATTCGTGGAACATCGTGGTCACGTCGTCGAAGCTGATGAGCGCCGGCTGTCCCGCCGACGGCTTGGTAAAGTTCGACACGTTGTATATCACCGGCTTGGTGCCGAGCAGCTTCGACTGGTTGACGAAGTTCGACATCCACGCGCCGCCATTCTTGTTGTCGCGCTTCCAGAAATCGAAATACATCAGGCCGATCGGCGTGCCGTCCGCCTCGTTCACCTCGTATACCATGACGTCGGGCTGATAGACCGGCAGGTCGGTACGGCGCTTGAAGGTGATGCCGTAGAGCAGCGTCGCCGCATGAAATACGCCATCGGTCAGCACCTTGTTGACCTCGAAATACGGCTTCAGCTCATCCTGGTTGAGGTCGTACTTCGCCTTGCGGACCTGTTCGGAATAATAATCCCAGTCCCACGGCTTGAGCTGGAAATCGCCGCCGGTCGCCTTGATCTGCGCCTGTAGTTCGGCCGCCTCGCGGCGCTGTTCGGCGGCGACCGGCGTGCCGAGCTGCTGCATGAAGCCGAGCGCGGTCTTCGGGATCTTCGCCATCTGGTCCTGCAACACGTAATCGGCCCAGGTCGGGAAGCCGAGCAGCTTCGCCTTCTGCGCCCGCAGCAGCGCGATCTGCGCGATCGTGTCGCGCGTGTCGTTGGCGTCGCCCTTCGTCGCGCGGGTCCAGCTGGCGTTGAACAGCGCCTCGCGCGTCGCACGGTCCTTCAGCGTCGCGAGTTCGGGCTGCTGCGTCGTGTTCTGGAGCGTCAGGACGTACTTGCCGGTCAGGCCGCGCGCCTTGGCGGCATCGGCGGCGGCGGCGATCTCGCCCTCCGACAGGCCGGCCAGCTTCGCCTTGTCGTCGATCACCAGCGCGCCGGCCTTGGCGGCGGCGAGCAGCTTCTGCTGGAACGCGGTCTCCAGCGTCGAGAGCTGGCTGTTATAGCCGCTCAGTGTCACCTTGTCGGCGGGCGACAGCTGCGCCCCGGCGCGGACCATGTTCTGGTAGGTGAGCGTCAGGACCTGCAACTGTTCCGGCGTCAGCCGCAGCGACTGGCGCTGGTCGTATAGCGTCCTGACCCGCGCGAAGAGCGCGGGATCGAGGTTGATCGCGTCCTGGTGCGCGGCGAACGCCGGGGCCAGATCGGCCTGCGTCTTTTGCAGCGTGTCGTCGGTATTGGCACCGACCACCGCGTAGAAGGCCAGGCTGGCGCGTTCGAGCAGCCGGCCCGAGCGTTCCATCGCGGCGATCGTGTTGTCGAACGTCGGCGCGCTGCGGGCGCGGGTGATCGCGTTGATCTCCGCCCGCTGTTCGGCCATGCCGGCGATCAGCGCGGGGGCATAGTCGGTGCTCTTGATCCGGTCGAACTGCGGCGCGCCGAACGGCAGCGTGCTGGGACGCGCAAAGGGATTGGACGCCGGCAGCGGCGCGGCGGTGGCGGCCGTCTGTGCCGGGTTCCGGGCGACGATGGTGGTCGACATCAGCAGCATCGTGACGGTGGCGGTGGTGGCGAGAAGGCGCATGGTCGGTCCGATCAACTAGTATCCGGCGTGACTGATGCACCCGCCGGACCGGCGGATCAATGCCCCTGCCCTTCCTCCAGCGGCACGACCTCGAAGGCGTAGCTTTTCCAGCCGCGCTGGCGTGCGGCTTCCGCCGTCGCGGCCTTCTTGCCGGTGGCTTCCTTCAGCGACGCGACATGGCCCCAGAACACCTCGGTCCGGCCATTTTCCAGGACGGCGACGATCCGCCAGAAATGGGTGAACGGCGCGGTGGTCGGGCCGATCGTCTTGACCCAGCCATCGGCCATCGTCGCGGTCAGGATGCGCTTCTTGCGGGCCACGGCTCAGATCTTCACGATCCAGCCCCGGCGCGCCAGCCACGCGACGCACGCCCATAGCAGCGCCATGTACAGCAGGATCGGCACCAGCGCCGCGACCGCTGGCGACACGACCGTCGCGGTCGCGGCATAGGTCGCGAAGAACAGGTCCCAGCCGACCATGTTGCCGGTGACCATGTGCAGTACATAGGCGGCGATGGCGTTGATCCCGAACGCGGTGGCGATCGTCCACGGCCATGACGGCGGGGTCGCGCGGCCGTCGATGGCGAGGTGCAGGACGGCCAGCGCTACCGTCGTGAGCCCGCAGGTGACCAGCACGAAGCTGCTCGACCACATGTCCTTGATGATCGGCAGGAACGGGTTCCACGCCAGCCCCGCCGCGACCATCGCCACCCCCGCCAGCGCGAGCATACGCCCCGCCGTCCGGCCCCGTTCGCGGCGCAGGTAATCGCCGATGCACACCCCGATCAGCCCGTGCGCGATCGCCGGCAGGGTGCTGAGGAACCCTTCGGGATCATAGCCTTCCGCACCGGTGACGTAATTATGGTTGCCCGCCCCCAGCAGCCAGCGGTCGACCGACGCGACGAAGGTGTGGCCGCGTGCCCAAAGGTCGTTCGGCAGCCCGTCGATCGCCGGCATCAGCAGCAGCGGCCAGTACAGCACCAGCACGGCAACGACGATCCCGATCCGTGCCCGCTGCCCGGTATGGAGGTAGAGCAGCGCACACGCGCCATAGACCAGCCCGATGCGTTGCAGGACGCCCCAGAGCCGCCAGGCCCCGACGTCGAAGTCGGCGAACCAGTAGAGGTTGGACAGCAGGAACCCCAGCACGAACAGCCGCAGCGCCCGCGCCACGATCGGTCCGGCGGCGGCGACCGGACGGCCGTTGCCGCCCCGCCGCTGCGCCATCGGGATCGCGACGCCGACCATCATCAGGAACGCGGGGAACACCGTATCGGCCAGCGTCAGCCCGTCCCACGACGCATGGAGCAGCGTGCCGAACACCGGCACCTTATGGCCATAGAAGATGCCCGCCGCCGAATTGACGAGGATCATCCCCATGACGGTCAGCCCGCGCAGCACGTCGAGCGATGCCAGCCGCCCCGCCGGCGTCCCTGTGGTCGTCGTCATGCCCTTCCCCCCCTTCGCGCCCTGTGCCCCTTCGTACCGGTTGCTCGACGCCGCGCGCAATGCTTGGCATAGGTGCCTGACGAACATGGCATAAGCCGGCATCCGACCGGGTCGGTGCCGGCCGGACACGACGACAAGGGGAACGCACGATGCGCCACATGCTGATGGGAATTGCGCTGAGTGCTGCCGCAACCGCTCCGGCGCAGACGCCGCCGGCGCCGGTACAGGCCGATCTCGACCGGATCGCCGCATCTCTCGGCTATCGCTTCACGATCCTCGACAACCGTCCGGCCGACTGTCCCGGAACCGGCGCCTGCTTCCGGTCGGAGATCGAACTGGTCGTGCCCGCCGGGATCGGTGCGATCCCGAACGACCTGACGATCCAGTACGGTTTCGTCGGCCGCGTCCTGCGCATCGAAAGCGAGGTGTTCGACGACCGGCTGGTCAACGGCGACCTCCACCGGTTGCATTTGAAGCCCGGCCGGCGGTTGCAGGCCGGACAGCGCTATCGCATCGGGATCGTCGGCACCGGCCATTTCTTCTCGCGCTACTACGCCATGCCCAACGCCTCGGTCGCGGCACCCGGCCTGACCCCGCGGGTCATCGCCGCCACCCGCCCGCTTCGTTCGGCGGAAACTGGGCTGGAAACGCTCCCGTTCGTCCCCGCGCTGACGGACGAGGCGAAGCTGGCGACGTCGGTTCCCGGCGACCGCACGACATGGCTGACCCCGCCGCGCGCGTTCGACCGCTATGCCGCACGCGGCCCGGCGCTTGCCGCCGATATTGTGATCTTGCCGAGGCCCGTGCGCGCGACCCGGCCGCAGGGCACTGGCGCCGACCTGTCGCGCGGTATCCGCCTGTCGGTGACCGGCATCGACGCGCGTTCGATCGACGCCGCCGTCGCGGCCATCGGCGTACCCCGCGCGGCGAACGGCACGCCGGTCGAGATCGTGCGTGCGTCCGACCTGTCGAGCGAAGCCTATCGCCTGACCGTCGGCGACGGCCGCGTGCGCATCGCCGCCGCCGGTGCCGCGGGTGCCAACCACGCGCTGCGGTCGCTGGCGCAGCAGGCGGCGAGCGAATCCTTCCGCCTCCGCCCGCTGTCGGTCGAGGACGCGCCACGCTACGCCTTTCGCGGGCTGCACATCGACGTCGCGCGCAATTTCCACAGCAAGGCCAAGCTGCTTTCGCTGGTCGAACAGGCCTCGGCCTACAAGCTGAACAAGCTGCATCTGCATCTGGGCGACGACGAAGGCTGGCGGCTGCAGATCCGCAAGCTGCCCGAACTGACCGGGGTCGGCGCTTGGCGCTGCCTCGACACGACCGAGCGGACCTGCCTGCAACCGCAACTGGGCGCCGATCCGGCGCGCGACGCGCCGACCAACGGCTATCTGACGCAGGCCGATTATCTGGAAATCCTCGCCGCGGCGAAGGCACGCGGGATCGAGGTCATCCCGTCGTTCGACATGCCCGGCCATTCGCGCGCCGCGATCCGGTCGATGGAGGTCCGCTACAACCGGCTGACGGCTGCCGGCCGCCGCGCCGATGCCGAACGCTACCGCCTGGTCGAACCGGGCGACACCACCGCCTATCGTAGCATCCAGAATTACGACGACAACACGCTGAACGTCTGCATCGAACCTACCTATCGCTTCCTCGACACGGTGATCGACGAGGTCCGGGCGCTGCATCGCCGCGCGGGCATGCCGCTCCAGACCTATCATATCGGCGCGGACGAGACGGCGGGCGCGTGGTCACAATCGCCGGCGTGCCAGGCGATGATGGCGCGCACCGGACTGAAGCCCACCCAACTCGGCGCGCATTTCATCGAACGCGTCGCCACCAGTCTCGCCGCCAAGAACATCCGCGTCGCCGGCTGGAGCGACGGCATGGGCCATACCGCGACCGGTCGCATGCCCGCCGCGGTGCAGACCAACATCTGGGGCGGGCTGCACACCGGCGGCGTCGCCGAGGCGCACAACCAGGCGAACCGCGGCTGGCGGGTCGTGCTGTCGATGCCCGACTTCGCTTATCTCGACATGCCCAACGCGGTCGACCCCGACGAGCGCGGCTATGACTGGGGCACGCGCGAGATCGATGCGTGGAAGGCGTTCGCCTTCATGCCCGGCAACCTGCCCGCCAACGCATCGATCCGCGGCAACATCCTGAACCAGCCGGTGCCGGTGGTCGACACCGCGCCGATGGCGGCGGGGCGCGGCGTCGACGGCATTCAGGCGCAGCTGTGGAGCGAAACCGTCCGCAGTGACGAACAGGTCGATTACATGCTGTTTCCCCGCCTGCTGGCCTTTGCCGAACGCGCATGGCGGCGGCCGGAATGGGAACCGGCCTATGTACCGGGCACCAGCTATGCGATGGGCGATGGCAAGGTCGACGTCCGCGCGATCGACGCGGCGTGGACGGAATATGCCGGCCGCGCGACCGCGGCGCTGCGCCGGCTCGATCGGAGCGGCATCGCCTATCGCATCACCCCGCCCGGCGCGCGCATCGTCGGCGGTCGGCTGGAGATGAACAGCGAACTGCCGGGCGTTCCGCTGGAATATCGCGTCGGTGCGGGGGATTGGCAGGCATACACGCGGCCGGTCGCGGTGACGGGGCCGGTGCAGGTCCGCAGCCGGTCCGCCGATGGCCGCCGCGCCGGCCGCGCGGTCACGGTAGGGGCGCGATAGGAAGACGGGTCGGTCACGTCCGACTACGAGCCCCCTGCCCCGTCACCCCGGACTTGATCGAAACCTCTGCGAAAACCCTCCATCCGTACCCCGGCGAAGGCCGGGGCCTAGTTGGGGGGCATTGGCAAGATGCGGAACAGCCTTTCCAACTGGACCCGGCCCTCGCCGGGGTACGGCGAGGCGTTGGTTCTGTTCGAGACTTCTGCAGAGGCCTCGAACAGGTCCGCGGTGACGAGGAGGTTCGTCATCCGCCTCGCCTTCAATCCTCGCCCGCCCGGACGCAATCGCGCCCGGCATTGGCGATCGAACAGGGCCGCCGCGACGTGTTGCGGATGCTGGCGGGGTGGCTGACCATCAGCACATTGCCCGAGGGCGCCTTCCACCGCCCGAAACGGCCACCATCGGTAATGTCGTAGCTGTTGGCGTCGCGACAGTCGCCGTTCGGCACCAGTCCCCACGACCACGCGAGCCAGCCGATATCGGCCTTGTCCAGCTCGGTCATCGCCCATTGGTAGGGCGACGGCTTGCAGTCCCATCCGGTCGCGGTCGGCCCCTCACCCAGCAGGAACGGGATGTCGTCGCGCAGCACGCGGGCGATGATCGCGCGGTACGGTGCCTTGCGCTCCTCCTCGGTCCCCGCCCAATAGCTGTGTGCCGATACGATGATCGCATGGGCCGGATCGGCACGGTCGAACGTGCGCCAGCTGTCGAGCAGCATCGCATATTCCTTGCCCCAGTCCGATCCGTCGATCACCAGCGGCACGTCGATCCCGGTCGCGCGGATACGGCCGATGGCGTCGACATAGGCGGCGACGAAGGTGTCGCGCGGGACGATCTTGCCGGCCTCGTTGGCGATGTTGACCAGCACCCAGCGGCGATGCTTGCGGATGACCGCCGCGATATCGGGTCGCGTCCAATAGGCGACACAGTCGCCCAGCTTCCCCCACTTGCCCGTCGCGGCATGGCATTCGGCGATCGGGATCAATCCGTTGCGGACGGCGTTGCCGAGGATCGCGTCGAGCTTGTCGGCGGGATAGTCGGGCATCGTGAAGATGCGCACGGTATTGGCACCGGTCTTCGCGATTTCCGCCATGGTCCATGTGCCGGTCGGGTCGCTCGACGGGGCGAACATCTCGTTCACGCCGCGCAGCACGACGCGCTCGCCCGCGGCGGTGTAAAGGTGGCGTCCGCGAACCTGCATCGTGTCGTGCTTCGCCGGCCGCGCGTCGGCAATCCCCGCGCCGGCCGCGGCGATCGCCAGCGCCGCGATATTTGCCCACAATTTCATGCCTCAACTCCCGAAACATCATGCCGGATGACAAGCCCCTTCTAGAGTCTGATCCAACCGTATGGAACCGTCACTCCAGCGTAGGCTGGGGTCTCCATCGGCTCCTGCTGCGCGCTACCACCGGGAGATCCCGGCCTTCGCCGGGATGACGCCCGTTTCAACAGGGATGGATCAAACTCTGGCCGATCCGGTCGCCCATCCGCTCGCCCAGCCGCACCGGCCGTTCCGCGACCCATGCCGGGTCGAACGCGATCGTGTCCGGACGGAGCAGCATGACGATCGTCGAGCCGAGCAGGAAACGACCCATCTCCTCCCCCTGCCGCAGCACGATGTCGCGATCGGCATAGTGCCATTCGGCGATCCGCCCGGTTCGCTTCGGATTGACGACGCCGTGCCAGACGGTCGCCATGCTGCCGACGATCGTGGCCCCGACCAGCACCATGACGAACGTGCCATGCTCCCCGGAGTCAAACACGCACACGACCCGCTCGTTGCGTGCGAACAGATTCGGGACGCCGCGCGCCGTCACCGGGTTCACCGAATACAGGCTGCCCGGTACATGGATCATCCGCACCAGCCGCCCGGTGCACGGCATGTGCAGCCGGTGATAATCGCGCGGCGACAGATACAGGTTCGCGAACGATCCGTGGCGGAAATCCTCCGCCAGCGCCGCGTCGCCACCGACCAGTTCGGTCGTGGTGAAGCGATGCCCTTTCGCCTGCACGATCCGGCCATCCTCGATCGCCCCGCACTGGCTGATCGCGCCGTCGACCGGCGAGACGAACGCCGCATCGGCGGTCGGACGCGCGCCGTCGCGAAGCGGGCGGGTGAAGAAGTCGTTGAAGGTCGCATAGCCGGCCGGGTCCGGATCGGCCGCTTCGGTCATGTCCACGCCGTAGCGGCGCACGAACCAGCGGATCAGCCGTGGCGTCACGACGCGCGATTCCGCCCGCGCGACGGCACCGGCAAACCGGGTTAGATGCAGTTTCGGCATAAGGTGCTGGGCGAGAATCTTGAAGCGGTCGGACACGGCAATTCCTGAATACGGGCGGACCGACGCTATGCGCGTGGCGCGCGAACGCCAACCCATTCCGACGCCGTCATGCCCTCGCCGTCATGCCCTCTTGTCGCCGTTGCCGTTGTGTGCTGTCTTCGTAACACACATCAGGGGGATGCAACATGCGCAAGACACTTCGACTCGTCGCGATCGCGGGAACGGCGCTGGTCGCCGTTACTGCCGTCGCCCAGACCACCCGGCCGGGCGGCGGGGTGCCGCTGATCGAACGGGCGAAGCTGTTCGGCAACCCGACCCGCACCGGCGGCCAGCTGTCGCCCGACGGCAAGTGGCTGGGCTTCATCGCGCCGCGCGATGGCGTCCTCAACATATGGGTCGCGCCGGTCGACCGTCCGCAGGAGGCGCGGCCGCTGACTGCCGAGAAGGTCCGGCCGATCCGCTCCTACTTCTGGGCACCCGATTCGAAGCAGATCCTGTTCGTCAACGACAAGGGCGGGGACGAGAATTTCCTGCTGTACGGCGTCGACCTGGCCAGCGGCGCGCAAAAGGCGCTGACCCCGTTCGAAAAGACGACGGTGCAGGTCGTCGGCATGTCCGATTCGATCAAGGACCGTATCCTGATCGGCGTGAACAACCGCGATCCGCGCTGGCACGATATCCAGGAACTGAACCTGTCGACCGGCAAGCTGACCCCGGTGTTCCAGAATGACGGCTATGCCGGCTTCCTGTCCGACGACCAGCTGAAGCTGCGCATCGCGGTGAAACCGCGGCCCGACAGCGGCGTCGACTATTACCGCGTGGTCGACAACAAGGTGGAGGCAACCCCCTTCACCCGCGTCGATTACGAGGATGCGTCGTCGACCTCGCCACTCGGGTTCACCGCCGATGGCAAGACGCTCTACTGGGGCGATGCCCGCGGTCGCGATACCCGCGCGCTGCTGGCGCAGGACATGGCGACGGGCAAGTTCACCACCATCGGCGCCAACGACCGCGCCGATGTCGGCGGCGGACTCACCAACCCCCGGACGGGCGTCGTCGAAGCCTATTCGGTCAATTTCCACCGCAACGAATATATCCCGGTCGGCGACGCGGTGAAGGGCGACCTCGCCTTCCTGAAGGCGCAGAACAAGGGCGAATTCTATATCGGCAGCCGCACCGACGCCGACGACAAATGGCTGGTGACCTTCGATCCCGTCACCGCGCCGTCATCGACCTGGCTGTACGACCGGCGCGCGAAGAAGCTGACCGAACTCTACACCCCGCGCAGGGAACTGGTCGGCGCACCGCTGGTCGCGATGGAGGCCGTCGACATTCCGACCCGCGACGGCATGTCGATGGTCAGCTACCTGACCCGGCCCAAGGGCGCGACGGCGGCGACGCCGATGGTGTTGCTGGTCCATGGCGGTCCGTGGGCGCGCGACAGCTATGGCTTCAACGGCTATCACCAGTGGCTCGCCAATCGCGGCTATGCGGTGCTGTCGGTCAATTTCCGCAGCTCGACCGGCTTCGGCAAGAAGTTCGTGCAGGCCGGCGACCGGCAATGGGGCCGCAAGATGCACGACGACCTGATCGACGCGGTCGACTGGACGGTGAAGCGCGGCGTCACGACGAAGGACAAGATCGCGATCATGGGCGGGTCGTACGGTGGCTATGCGACGCTGGCCGGCCTTACCATGACCCCCGACGCCTTCGCCTGCGGCGTCGACATCGTCGGGCCTTCGAACCTGTTCACGCTGCTCAAGACCATCCCGCCCTATTGGGAAGCCGGCAAGCAACAGATGTACCGACGCATGGGCGATCCCGGCACCCCCGAAGGACAGGCGCTGCTGAAGGAGCGCAGTCCGCTGACCTACGCCGATCAGATCCGCAAGCCGCTGCTGATCGGTCAGGGTGCCAACGACCCGCGCGTCAACGTCGCCGAAAGCGACCAGATCGTCGCGGCGATGAAGGCGCGCAACATCGCGGTGACCTATGTCGTGTTCCCTGACGAAGGCCATGGCTTTGCCCGCCCCGCCAACAACATCGCGTTCAACGCGGTGGCGGAGAACTTCCTCGCCAAGTGTCTGGGCGGCCGCGCCGAGCCGATCGGCGGCGCGCTCGCCGCATCGACCGCGCAGGTCCGCGAAGGCGCTGTCGACGGGGCGGCGGCTGGTGGGACGAAGGGCAATTAGGGCAGTATAGCGTGAGCCGAAACCGTTCATCCTGAGTGGCCGCTGCGCTCGTCGAGGCGTCTGGAAAAGCGCAGCGCCGGCTTGGCATGAACGGTTTCAGGCGAGATTTATCTTGCTCGGGGATCGTTCAGCAGCGCCCGAGCAACTGGTCGAGGCGGACCGGTGCGAAGTCGTGGACGTCCACGCCGACGTCGAACTGTCGCAACATCGGTTTGAGGCTGCCATGGCTGTGCCCGTGCAGGTTTAGTGCCCGCTTGTGCTGCCCGTTCCAGCTGCGGAACGGGTAGTGGCACAGGACCAGACGATGGCCGTCGAGGTCGATTTCGGCATAGTCACCGACGCTTGCCCACCCGGTCGCCGCCAAGGTCGCGTCGGGGTCGTTATTGCCGCGCAGCAGGTGCTTGGTACCGTTCAGTCGAGCCAGCAGCGGCGCTACGTCGACCGGTCGTCGCGCGACATCGCCCAGGTGCCACACGATATCGTCCGGCCTGACGGCGGCGTTCCAGCGTTCCACCAGCAGCGCGTCCATCGCCGCCACGGTGACGAAGGGCCGCTGCTGGATATTGATCGTACGGTGGTCGCCGAAATGGGTGTCGGCCGTGAAGAACACCGTCATGTCCAGTAGAGGATCCGCGACTGCGGCAGCAGCACACCGATCCGTTCTTCGAAGAACGCGCGCAACGACCGCATCGTCGGCGCATCATACACCTGTTTCTCGGTCCCGAACTTGGTGCGATTCGTCATGCGGTTGGCGTCGGTCATGTCGAGCGCGGAACCGGGATACCAGTTGTCGAGCACCGCCTTCGACCCGGTGGTGAAGCGGTGGGTGATGAGCTCGATCGTCAGGTCGCAACCCGGCACGGGAGCGAGCGCGGCGGCCGCATCGGCGAGCAACCCGTCATAGGCGTCGCGCCATCCGTCCGCGGCGATGATCGGCGCGATCGTCAGGCCGATCGGATAGCCCGCCCCAGCCATCCGCGCCAAGGCAGCCAGGCGCGCGGCGACCGGATCGGTGCCGCCTTCGAACCGGGCGAATGCGCGCGGGTTGATCGAGGCCCGCATTCGCGTGCGTCCGCCGTGATCCAGCGTCAGCAGCGGCGCGACATCGGCGAACTTGCTGGTGAAGCGGAGTTGCGCCGGCGCCTTCCATCGTCCGAACCACGCGATCGTCGCCGACAGGGAACCGGTCATCGGCTCCAGCCCGAGCGGATCGGTGTAGCACGATGCTTCGAACGTCGTGCCTTCGTGCGAACGGTCGCGGTTGCGCGACGTCACTGCCCCCTGCCCCAGATAGGCGGGCAGTCCGTCCAGTATCTCGTCGAGATTGGAATAGACCCGCGTGATCGGCGGTCCTTTCAACGATCCGGCAAGGTAGCAATAGCTGCAATGCGCCGGGCACCCCTCCGCCAGATCGACGCGCCAGTCGGCGCTTGGCGCGATCGGTTGCAGCCGACGCTTCGACGGCGGCGCAACGACGACCGCCAGCGTCGCCTTGGCCGCGGCATAGGCACGGCGCGGGTCGTCGGGCAGATCGAGGTTCAGGCGATCGCCGGTCAGCGCCACGACCTCGACTCCCTGCATAGCGGCACGCTCGGCGATCGCGCGGCCATGGGCGAACGTCATCGCTGAGCGGGTTACCAGCAGCCGCTGCGGCCGCCATGCTGCCCTCGCCGCCCGATCGGGTTCCGTCCTGCTCGTCATCCCGCGCCAACGATCCGCCGCGCCGGATGGTCCGTGCGAAGGGAAATGTCGCGCGATGAACGGCTTGTCCGATTTTGCACGGCACCGGGCGCCCGCGGCACGCGTTGGGGCCGTTCATAGCGGAAAGTCATGCGTGCCCCAGTATCTGATCGCCCAGAGCGAATTGCCCGAAGAACGCAAGGCGCGGCGCGCGCGTGCCGGCAAGAGCTCCGGCGAAACCTATTCCGCAACGCTCGAACAGTTGCAGCCGGGGATCGGGACCCGGATCATCTCCCCGGCCGACGAGGATGCAGAACCACTGTCGGTCGAGACGTTGGCGGGATATGATGCGGTGTTCCTGACCGGCTCGCCGATGCATGTCTATGACGACGGCCCACCGGTGCGGCGGCAGCTGGATTTCATGCTGCGGGTCTTCGCAGCGGGCGTCCCGTCCTTCGGATCGTGCGCCGGGCTGCAGATCGCCGCCGCCGCCGCCGGGGGTCGGGTCCGGAAGATGCCCGAGCGGATGGAGGCCGGTATCGCCCGTCGCATCAGCGCGACCGAGACCGGCCGCGACCACCCGCTGCTAAAGGGCCGCCCATCAAGCTGGGACGCCCCTGCAATCCATGGCGACGAGGTCTGGGAACTGCCGCCCGGCGCCACCCTTCTCGCCAGCAACACGGTCACCAGGGTGCAGGCGGCGGAGATCCGGTTCGACCGCGGCGTATTCTGGGGCGTGCAATATCACCCCGAACTGGCGCTGCGCGAGATCGCCGTCGCCATCGCCGGGCAGGCGGCCGATCTGGTCGAGGCGGGCCTTGCCGACAACGAAGCCGACGTGACAAGCCGCGCCGACGAGATCGCCGCACTGCACGACGCCCCCGACAGCCGCGCGCTGCGCTGGCGTCTCGGCGTCGATGGCGAGTTCGCGGAGGAACGGCTGCGCCGGCGCGAGATCGCCAACTTTCTGGAATACCTGCGCTTTCTGCGCTAGCCGATCAGTTTCCCCATCCGCCGCCCAGCGTGCGGAACACGTCGATCTGCGCCCGCGCGATCTGGGCATCGCTCAGCGCGAGTGCGGCTTCGGTATCGGCGAACGTCCGCTCGGCATCCAGTTGCGCGAGGCTGTCGATCTGTCCCTCGCGCTGTTGCGCGCGGGTGATCCTTGCGGCGATCGCAGCCTGATCGCGCGCCGCTTGCAGCGCGGTGCGCCGGTCGAGGGCGCGGGCGTAGTTCGACAGCGCGGTTTCGGTCTCCCCCAGCGCACCCAGCACGACCCCGTCGAACGTCGCCAGCGCCGCCTGGCTGTCGGCCTCGGCACCCGCGATCCGCGCGCGGGCCTTGGCCGGATTGACGTTCCAGCTGATGAGCGGCCCCAGCAGCCAGTTGAGCGGACCGGCACCGAACAGGTCGCCCAGCCCCGTGCCGGTCGACCCGATCGACCCGCCAAGACTGATGCGCGGATAGAGATCGGCGGTTGCTACGCCGATGCGGGCGGTCGCAGCGGCGAGGCGACGTTCGGCGGCGCGCACGTCCGGACGGCGCGCCAGCAGGGTCGCACCATCGCCGACCGGAATCGGCCGGGTGAGGCGCAGGGTTTCGCTGCGCTGGGCGGCGATGGCCGGCAGTTCGGCGGGGGTCCGCCCGGTCAGTGTCGCGAGCCGGAACAGCGCGGTCTGCCGTTCGGCGGCGATGGCGGGGATGTCGGCCTGTCGCTGGTTGCGCAGCGCCGCGATCCGGGCGGTGTCGAGCCCGGTGATGAGGCCGACCCGTGCGCGTCCCTGCGTGACCTTGAGCGAACGGTCGATCAGCGCGACGATCCGTTGCGCCACCGCCAGCCGTTCGGCGGCGGAAGCGGCATCGGCATAGGCTCGGGTGGTGTCGGCGACTACTGCGACGCGGACGGCGTCGGCATCCTCCTGCGCCGCGCCGACATCGCCGCGCGCCGCCTCGACATTGCGGCCGATGCGGCCGAACAGGTCGACTTCATAGGCGACGTCGAGGCCGGTATCGATCGTCCAGTTCTCGCGGTCGAGACCGGGGGGGCGCTGGATCGCCGATAGCCGGCCATAGGTCCCACTGGCGCCGGCGGTCCCCTGCGGCTGGCGGTCGCCCCGGACCTCGCGCAGCGACGCCCGCGCCCGGGCCAGTCGCGCGGTGGCGACACGGATGTCGGTGTTCGCGGCCAGCGCGTCGGCGATCAGCCCGTCGAGTACGGGATCGCGATACAGCTGCCACCAGCGATCGTTGTCCGAGGCGGTGGCCACGATCGCGGGACTGGTGGTCTGGAACGCGCCAGCCGCGCCGTGCGGTGCGACCGGGCGGTGATAGTCGGGACCGACCGCGCATGCGGCGAGCGCGAGCGTGGAAGCGGCGGCGAGGACGATGCGGACCATGGGTCGGGCTCCTTATTCTGCGGGCTGCAGCTGTGCGTCGGCGGCGGGCCGGCGGAACCGCAGGCGATCGCCGAGCGCACGGCAGACGACGTAGAAGGTGGGGGTGAAGACGAGGCCGAAGCCGGTGACGCCGAGCATGCCGAAGAAGACGGCCGTTCCGAGCGCCTGCCGCAACTCGGCCCCTGCCCCGGTCGCGATCAGCAGCGGCACGGCGCCAAGCACGAAGGCGAAGCTGGTCATCAGGATCGGGCGCAGGCGATCGCCCGCCGCGCGCACCGCTGCTTCCACCGGCGACAGCCCGTCCTGCATCTCCGCCTGCCGCGCGAATTCGACGACGAGGATCGCGCTCTTGGCGGCCAGCGCGATCAGCACGACCAGTCCGATCTGGGTCAGGACGTTGTTGTCCATGCCGCGCAGGTTCACGCCGATCATCGCCGCCAACAGGCACATCGGCACGATCATGATGATCGACAGCGGCAGCACGAGGCTTTCATACTGCGCGGCCAGCACGAGGAAGACGAACACGACGGCAAGTGCGAAGACGATGGCGGCGGTGTTGCCGGCCAGCTGCTGCTGGAACGCGATGTCGGTCCATTCGGTGCTGTAGCCGCTGGGCAGCGTTTCGCTGGCGAGCTTCTCCATCGTCAGCAACGACTGACCCGACGAGAATCCCGGTGCGGTGTTGCCGTCCAGCTCGACCGCCGGGAACATGTTGTAGCGGACGACGCGGTACGGACCGGTCTTGTCGGCAAAGGTCGCGAGCGACCCGATCGGCACCATGCCGCCGGCGTTGGAGCGGGTCTTGAGGTTGGCGATGTCGCTCTCGGTCGCGCGGAACGGTGCGTCGGCCTGGGCGGTCACGCGATAGGTGCGGCCGAGCAGGTTGAAGTCGTTGACGAATGCCGACCCCAGATAGACGTTCAGCGCCTCGAACACCCGTTCGGGCGGCACGCCGAGCAGATCGGCCTTCGCCCGGTCGATATCGGCGAAGATGCGCGGGGTGGCGGTGTCGAAGAAGGTATACGCACCCGCCAGGCCCGGCGCCTGATTGGCCTTGGCGATCAGGGCATAGGCTTCCTTGCCCAGCGCCTGATAGCCATGGCCACCCTTGTCCTGCACCATCATGCGGAAGCCACCGGCGGCACCGATCCCCTGGATCACGGGCGGGGGCACGATCATCAACCGCGCTTCGGTGATGTCGGCAGTCGCCTTCTGCGCCTCGGCCATGATCTGGCTGACGTGGATGCCCTTGCGATCCTTGAAGTCCTTGAGCGGGATGTACGCCGCGGCGGCATTGGGCGCGAGCGTCTGCGACGGGCCGTCGAACCCGGCGAGCATCACCGCGCCCTTCACCCCGTCGAGCGGCAGGATTCGGCTGGCGACCTTGCGCATCACCGCGTCGGTGCGTTCGACCGACGATCCCGACGGCAGCTGGATGACCGTCAGGAAATAGCCCTGATCCTGTTGCGGGATGAAGCCGGTCGGCGTCGTCCACAACATGCCGATCGTCGCGGCGATCAGGCCCGCATAGGCGATCATCACCCGCTTCGGCCGCGTGACCAGCGCATGGGTCATCCGGCTGTAGCGCTCGCTCATTGCCTCGAACCCGCGATTGAAGCCGTCACCGGCACGGCGCAGCGTCCGCATGAAGCGCGACGTGACCGGCGCGTCCTCGGCATGCCCTTTCAGCAGCAGCGCGGCGAGTGCGGGCGACAGGGTCAGCGAGACGATCAACGAGATGATCGTCGCGGTCGAAATGGTCGCGGCGAACTGCTGATAAAAGGCGCCCGAAATGCCGTTCATGAACAGCGTCGGGATGAACACCGCGCACAGCACCGCGACGATCGCGACCAGCGCCCCCGCCACTTCGTCCATCGAGGTGAACGCCGCCTGCAACGGCGTCATGCCGCGTGCGAGATTGCGCTCGACATTCTCGACCACGACGATCGCGTCGTCGACGACGATGCCGATCGCCAGCACCAGCCCGAACAGCGACAGGTTGTTGAGCGAATAGCCGACCAGCAGCAGCACGGCGAAGGTACCGATCAGCGACACCGGGATCGCCACGACCGGGATGATCGCCGCGCGCCACCGCTGGAGGAAGACGATGATGACCAGCACGACCAGCACGATCGCCTCGCCCAGCGTCTTCATCACCTCGTCGATCGACTGGGCGATGAATTCGGTCGGGTTGTAGATGACGCGATATTCGAGGCCCTTGGGAAAGGTCTTTTGCAGCGTGTCCATCTCCGTCGTGATCGCTTGCGCCGCGGCCAGCGCGTTGGAGCCGGGACGCTGGAACACGCCCAGCAGTACGGTCGGCTCGCCCGACAGATAGGTGTTGGTCGAATAATCGGCCGCGCCCAGTTCGACGCGGGCGACGTCGCGCACGCGGACCTGCCGGCCGCCGGCATCGGTGCGGATCACGACATCGGCGAACTGCTGCGGTTCGGTCAGCCGGCCCTGCGTCTCGACGTTCAGCTGAAAGGCATTGCCTTGGTTATAGGGTGGCTGGCCAAGCGTACCGGCCGCGACCTGGACGTTCTGCGCGCGCAGCGCCTGCACGATTTCACCCGCGGTCAGGTTCAGCGCAGCGGCACGGCCGGGATCGATCCACACCCGCATCGCATAGTCGCGCGCGCCGAAGAGCTGGACGTCGCCCACCCCCTCGATCCGCGCCAGCCGGTCCTTGACCTGCGTCAGCGCATAGTTGGACAGATATTGCGTATCGAGCGACCGGTCGGGCGACACGAGGTTGACGACCATCAGGAAGTCCGGCGTCGTCTTCTTGGTGACGATGCCCAGCCGCTGCACCTCCTGCGGCAGGCGCGGGGTGGCGATCGCGACGCGGTTCTGCACCAGCACCTGCGCGGCGTCGAGGTCGGTGCCGGGCTTGAAGGTGACGGTGATCGTCACCCGCCCGTCGCCGGTCGATTGCGACGACTGGTACAGCATGCCGTCGACGCCGTTGATCTCCTGCTCGATCGGTGCGGCGACGGTTTCGGCGACCGTCTCGGCTGCGGCACCCGGATAGGTCGCGGCGACCGTGACCGTCGGCGGCACGATGTTGGGATATTGCGAGATGGGCAGCCCGAAATAGGCAAGGCCGCCGACGATCGTGATGACGACCGCGATGACCCCGGCAAAGATCGGGCGCGTGATGAAGAAGCGCGACAGGCGCATGCAAGCCTCCTCGCCCCGACGGGACGCGGTCAGAGGGAAATGATTTCGTTGCAAGCTGACGAACGCAAACCAGTCCGTTCGTCCTGAGTAGCCACTGAGCTTGTCGAAGGGGCGTATCGAAGGACCGCCACGGGTGCTTCGATAATGATCGGGTGAACCATGCCCCGCATGGTTCAGGATCGTCCGGGGGACGATCCGACCCGATCATCCTCGACTGCGCTCAGTCCCTACTCAGCATGAACGGTTTTTTACGCTTCAGTTGCCCGCAAAAGTCGCTTCGCCGATCGTCGCCGCCGGTTTCGGCGCGGCAGCGGCGCGGGTCACGGCGATCGTGGCGGCACGGACCTGAACCCGGGTGCCGGGCATCGCCATCTGCGTTCCGCTGACGACGATCCGATCGTTGGGATCGAGCCCCGACTTGACGATCCGCAAGCCATCGATCACCGGCCCGAGCGTGACCGGCCTGGCAGCGACCGTGCCGTCGGGAGCCACGGTCAGCACGGTCTTGCGCGCCTGATCGGTCTGGATCGCGACGTCGGGGACCAGCAGCGCGCGCATCGAGCCCGCGTTCGCCAGCCGCATGTTGCCGAACATGCCGGGCGTCAGGAACAGGTCGGGGTTGGACAACACCGCCCGCCCCCGCACCGTGCCCGATCGCGGATCGAGCCCGTTGTCGGTGAAGTCGAGTCGCCCGGTACGGCTGTACGCCGCCTCGTCCTGCAACCGCACTTCGACCGCCGAGCCTTCGGCGCCCGCCCGCTTCGCTTTCAGGAACAGCCCTTCGGATGCGTCGAACGCGAAGTAGATCGGGTCGAGCGCGTTGATCGTGGTCAGCAGCGTGCCGGTGGTATCGCCGGCCGAGACGAGGTTGCCGGCATCGATGCGACGGTCGGAGATCCGCCCCGAAATCGGCGCGCGCACCTGCGTGAACTCGATGTCGAGCGCCCGGGCCTGCACCCTCGCCTGCGCCGCGACCAGTGCCGCCTGCGCGGCGCGGACCCGCGCATCGAGCTGATCGAGATCGCTCCTGGACACCGCATCGTCGGCGGCCAGCCGGTTCGCCCGGTCGAGATTGGCGCGCGCCAGCGCAAGGTCGCTCGCCGCACCGGCGACGCTGGCGCGGGCTTCGGCCAGCGAGGCTGCGAACGGGCGCGGATCGATGGTGAAGAGCAACTGCCCCTTGCGGACGATCGCCCCGTCGGTGAAGTGGACACCGGTAATCGCGCCGGCGATGCGGGGACGTACTTCGACCGACTTCGACGCTTCGAACCGGCCGACGAAATCATCCCATTCGGTCACGTCGCGGACCAGCGGCCGGGCGACCTCTACCGTCGGCGTCGGCATGGCGGCGACCGCCGGGCTGTCCTGATGCAGCACGCCCCAGGCAGCGCCAAGCGCCACGACGGGGACGGCGATCCAGCCGGCGCGTCGCCAGCGCGAACGGGTGGGCGGCGGCACCGATGCCGTATCGGCGTCGTCCGGCGGGCGAATGGTGGAAATCATGTTCATGCGCGTGCCTTTCGCGTCGCCTGCGCCACGCTGATGCTGGCGAGCATGGTTTCATACTGGTCGCTGTTGAACCCGGCGTCGAAGAAGGCGGCGAGTTCATGGACCGGTACAGCAAAGCCGCGATGCCAGCTGAGCACCGCCATGCGCCGCAGCGCCTCCAGCTTCGGGTCGGCCAGATTGGGATCGCGGCGGCGGGTGCCGAACACCTTGCCTAGCGCGATCGACAGCGGCGACGGTTCGCGCAGCGACGCCATCCGGTCGCGCTGCGCCAGCGCCACCACCGACCATTCGAGCGCGCTGAGGCCGGTGGGGGCGGCGCTGGCGGGTTCAACGACGGGTTCCGGCCGATCGAGGATGGCGGGGGTGGCGAACAGCGTGTCGCCGGAGAAATCGACATAGGCCATGAAAAATCCTCCCAGTCAGGCAGAGGCACGCAGCGACGGACGCGCGGGGGCGGTCGCCCGAGCCCGTGGTCGGGCAGAGGCGCTGTTGCGGGGACGCAGGCCGGCACGGCCCGACACACGAATGTCGGGCATGGTCCGGTCTGCGGATGATGAGATACGCTTGGGGTTGCGCGTGCCGCCGAACTACGGGGCGGACACCGCGCGGAAATCAGGTTCGAGCATAGCGGCATCCTTGCGAGCGCCGGGACACCGCTGCGATGCCCTCTTCTATACTGACTGGTATATTAACGGCGGATCGTTCCGTCAACGCCTTTTGTACCGGTCGGTAGAAAAATTCTACCGCCCCGGCCACATCATCAGGCTGGTGTCGACGACCCGTTCCAGATCGGCGCGGGTCGCGCCCGATCCGGCCTGCACCGCCATCCCCTGCAGGATCGCGTAGAGATAGCCGGTAAGCCCGGGGATATCGACGTGGTCGGGCAGGTCGCCATCGCGCTTGGCCTGTTCGAAGCGCTCGACCAACGCCGCCTGCGACGATGCGCGGCGTTTTACGACGTCTGCCTTGATCGACACCGCTTCGGCACCGCACGCCGTCATGCTGATGACGCCCAGGCACCCCTTGGGATCGCAACTGCTCATCTGCGCGTCGATCGCGCCGCGCATGAAATGCTCGGCGACGGCGCGCGCGGTCGGCTGGTCCAGCGCGTCGCGCATATACTCCAGCTTTTCGGCCTCGTAGAGGTCGAGCGCCTTGTGGAACAGCGCTTCCTTGTTGCCGAACGCGGCATAGAGGCTGGGCTTGGTGATCCCCATCGCCTCGGTCAGATCGGCCATCGATGCGCCTTCATAGCCTTTCGACCAGAAAACGCCGAGCGCCGCCGCGAGCGCCCGCTCGGTGCAGAATTCGCGGGGGCGGCCCTTGGGCGCGACAGTGGCAGTGGTTTCCATAACGTCCGGTACATATTCCTTCGGGCATTTTTCGCAAGGGTTACCGGACGCGCCGGCGTTATCGCATGGCAAGGGCGCGGCTCTATGCCTGCGACGGTCCGGTTGCGAAAAGGCGCAGGAAATACCCGACGAACCGGCGGGCATCGGCGTCCATGCCCTCGCTTCCGGGCGGCTCGACGCCCCACAGGCGCCGGTTCTGCTGCGCCGCGGTCATGCCGATCAGCACCCGCGCCATGTTCAGCGCACCGTCGTCGCGCAGCCGCCTCGCATCGATCTGCTGCTGGATATAGCCGACCAGCGCACGCTCGATATGGCCGGCGGCCTGCTGGTAGAAAATGCGCCCGACTTCGGGAAAGCGCCCGCTTTCCGCCATGACCAGTCGCCACACCGCCAGCGCATCGGCATGCGACGTCTTGTTCATGAAGCTGCGACAGAACTTGACCAGCGTCGCCTCGAGGCCGCCGGGCGCGTCGAGTTCGGCCATCACCTGCTGGCGAAACGCAGCCGTGACCTCGGCGATGACCGCGCCGAACAGTTCCTCCTTCGACGGGAAATAGCTCCACAGCGTCGCCTTCGACCCGCCCAGCGTCCTGAGCAGCCCCGACATCGATGTGGCGGCATAGCCTTCCTCGAGAAACGAGCGCCGTGCGGCGGCGAGGATCGCTGCCCGGCGGTCCTGTTTGCGCACCTCGCGCAAGGTCAATGGACGGTCGCCGGGTTCGGTCGTCATATACTGTACTATACGGTACAGTTTCGCGTTGACAAGCGCACGACCGGGGATCATGGGAAAAACCGTACCCACTAGTACGGTTTTCCGATGACACGATCGATTTCCACGAAAATCGCCCGGCCGGCGGCGCTCGGCGCTGCGCTGCTGGTGTCCGGCTGTGCGAGCCTACCCACGCTCGCGCCCGCGCCGACGGTCGCGCCGCCGGCATCCTATGCCAGCATACGGAGCCTTGCCGCTGCTCCGACCGCGGCATGGCCGCAGGATACATGGTGGCAGGCCTATGGCGACCGACAACTCGATACGTTGATCGCGGAGGCCCTGACGGGATCGCCCGACCTCGCCGCTGCACGCGCCCGGGTGCTCCAGGCGGACGGCTATGCGCAACAGGCCGGTGCCGCGCGCCTCCCGACGCTCGACGTCGCCGGTAATGCGGGACTGACGAAGCAGAGCTACAACAACGGCATTCCCGCCGATTTCGTGCCGAGGGGCTGGAACGACACTGGCCGGGTCGAGGGGCAGCTCGGCTTCGACCTCGACCTGTGGGGTCGCAACCGCGCCGGCTATGCCGCGGCACGTTCGGATGCCGACGCCGCCCGGCTCGATCTCGCACAGGCGCGGCTGACGCTGTCGACGAACGTCGCCAGCGCCTATGCCGATCTCGCCGGGCTGTTCGCCGCACGCGCGGTGCAGGTGAATGCGCTCGAGGTGCGGCAACAAACGGAACGCCTGACCGCCGATCGCGTCACCGCCGGGCTGGATACGCAGGCCGAACTGAAGCAGGCGCGCTCGGCCGTCCCCGCCGGCCGGGCCGAACTGGCCGCGACCGACGAACAGATCGCGCTGACCCGCAACCGCATCGCCGCGCTGCTCGGCGCTGGACCCGATCGCGGCCTGTCGCTGACCGCGCCGCGCGCGGCGATCGCCCGACGCCCCCTGCCCGCCACCGTCACTACCGACCTGATCGCCGGCCGGCCCGACATCGTCGCCGCACGTACGCGGGTCGAGGCGGAGGCGAGCCGGGTGAAGGTCGCGCGTGCCGATTTCTACCCTTCGATCCGCCTGTCGGCGGTACTCGGTTTCCAGTCCTTCGGTCTGGACAACCTGTTCAAGGGCGGCTCGACCGCGGGCGCGGTCGGCCCTGCGATCAACCTGCCGATCTTTCGCGGCGGCGCGTTGCAGGGTCGCTATCGTGTGGCCCGCGGCGGATATGACGCGGCGGTTGCCGATTACGATCGTACCGTCACCGACGCCTATCGCGCGGTCGCGGACGCGGTGGTCAGCCAGCGCGCGCTCGACACCCGCCTCGCGCAGTCGCGCGAGGCGCTGAACGACGCGCAGGGTGCCTATGACGTCGCCCGGCTGCGTTACGAAGGGGGGCTGTCCCGCTTCCTCGACGTGCTGACCGCGCAAGACCGGGTGTTGCAGGCGCGACGGATCGTCGCCGACCTGGAAGCCCGCGCCTTCACCATCGACATCGCGCTGGTACGCGCGCTCGGCGGCGGGTTCGCCGCGCCTGCCGGACAGAGCAACGAGGATCCGACCCATGGCTGATTCCGAAACCGCCGCCCCGCAGGACACCGGCGCCACCCGTCCGAACAAGCGCAGGAAACTGCTGGGCGGCATCGCCGCGATCGTCCTGCTGGGCGGCGCCGGCTATGGCACGTGGTACGCGCTGGTCGGCAGCCACTATGTCGAGACCGACAACGCCTATGTCGGCGCCGATACCGCGCAGGTGACGCCGATGGTCGCGGGACAGGCCGTTGCGGTGGACGTGTCGGATACGCAGGCGGTGCGACGCAACGATGTGCTGGTCCGCCTCGACGACAGCGATGCGCGCATCGCGGTCGCCGCCGCCGAGGCCGACCTCGCCAAGGCGCGCCGCGCCTTCGGACAGACCGCCGCGACCAGCACCGCGCTGTCGGAACAGGTTCGCGCCCGTGCCGCCGATATCAGCAGCGCCCGCGCCCAGCTCGAATCGACCGAGGCCGCCTTTGCCAAGGCGCAGGTCGATTACGACCGCCGTCGTCGCCTCGTTTCCGCAGGGGCGGTATCGGGCGACGAGCTGACCGCCGCGACCAACGCCCTTGCCGCCGCCCGCGCCGCGCGCGAACAGGCGCGGGCCGCCGTTGCGCAGGCATCGTCGCAGCGCGGCGCCGCCGCCGGCAACCTTGCCGCCAATCAGGCCCTGATCGAGGGCACGACCGCCGCGAGCGCCCCCGACGTCCTCGCCGCCGAAGCGAAGGTGCGGCAGGCGCGGCTCGACTTGGAGCGGACCGTGATCCGCGCGCCGATCGACGGCGTCGTCGCCAATCGCACGATCCAGGTCGGCCAGCGCGTCGCCTCCGGCGCGACGGTGATGCGGATCGTGCCGGTCGGGCAGGTCTATGTCGATGCGAACTTCAAGGAAGGCCAGCTCCGAAAGGTAAAGCCGGGCCAACCGGTCAGGCTGACCTCCGACCTGTACGGCGGCGACGTCGAATATCACGGCCGGGTCGTCGGCTTTTCCGGCGGCACCGGATCGGCCTTCGCGCTGATCCCGGCGCAGAACGCGACGGGCAACTGGATCAAGGTCGTGCAGCGCCTGCCGGTCCGGGTCGCGCTGGATCCGCGCGAACTGGCCGCGCACCCGCTGCGCGTCGGCCTGTCGATGACCGCCGAGGTCGATATTTCGGGCCGATAGTCCGCGGTTGAGGAGTTCGGTCATGGCCGCCCAAGACGATTTCAAGCCGTTCAGCGGCGCAACGCTGTGGCTCGCCGGGCTGGTGCTGGCGCTGACCAACTTCATGGTCGTGCTCGACACTACCATCGCCAACGTGTCGGTCGGGCATATCGCCGGGTCGCTCGGCATCTCGACCAGCCAGGGCACGTGGATCATCACGTCCTATGCGGTGGCGGAGGCGATCTGCGTGCCGTTGACCGGGTGGCTGGCCGGACGGTTCGGGACCCTGCGGACGTTCGTCGTCGGCATGATCGGCTTCGGCATCTTCTCGATCCTGTGCGGATTGTCGACCAGCCTCGCGATGATCGTCGTCGCGCGCATCGGCCAGGGGCTTTGCGGCGGGCCGCTGATGCCGCTGACCCAGACGATGCTGCTGCGCATCTTCCCCCGGGAACAGCATGGCCAGGCGATGGGCCTGTGGGCCATGACGACGGTCGTCGCGCCGATCCTCGGCCCGATCCTCGGCGGGACGATCAGCGACAGCTGGTCGTGGCACTGGATCTTCTTCATCAACATTCCGGTCGCGATGGTGTGCGTATTCGGCGCGCTGCGCCTGCTCAAGCCCGCCGAGACGAAGCGCGAGAAGCTGAAGGTCGACAAGGTCGGTCTTGCCCTGCTGGTGCTGTGGATCGGCGCGTTGCAGATCATGCTCGACATCGGGCGCGAGCACGACTGGTTCGACGATCCCACGATCGTCGTGCTGGCACTGGTCGCCGCGATCGGCGCGGCGGTGTTCATCGTATGGGAACTGACCGAGCGTCAGCCGATCGTCGACCTGCGCGTGTTCCGCCATCGCGGGTTCACCGTGGCGGTCTGCGCGCTGGCATTCTCGTTCGGGACGTTCTTCGCCTCCGTCGTGCTGATTCCGCAATGGTTGCAGGCCAGCCTCGGCTACACGTCGACCTATGCCGGCTATGCCACGGCGTTCAACGGCGTCGGCGCGGTCATCATGTCGCCGATCGTCGCCCAGCTGATGAAGAGATACGATCCGCGCGCGCTGGTGTGCTTCGGCATCTTCTGGCTGGGGGGCATGTCGCTGCTGCGCGTCGGATGGACGACCGGCGCCGACTTTTGGACGCTGGCCTTCCCGCAGATGCTGCAGGGGTTCGGTATGCCGTTCTTCTTCATTCCCCTGACCACCATCGCGCTGGGCGCCGTTGAACCGCAGGAAACGGCGTCGGCGGCGGGCGTCATGAGCTTCCTGCGGACCATGGCCGGCGCGATCGGCACGTCGATCTCCACCACGCTCTATGCCGACAGCATGACCATCGCGCGCAGCGAGATGACGTCACGGCTGAACACCGACGCCACCGCCAATGCCCTGATGGCGCAGGGCTTCTCGTTGGAGCAGGTCCGCGGCGCGATCGAGATGACCGTGACGCGCGAGAGCAGCACGCTGGCGATCAACCACCTGTTCCTGCTGTCGGCGATGGTGTTCGCCGTCTCCGCGCTCATCATCTGGCTGGCACCCCGGCCCAGGCGCATGGCAAAGCCGGGCGAGGCGCATTAGAGTCTGATCCAACCCTGTTGAAACGGGCGTCATCCAGCGAAGGCTGTGGCAGCGCGCAGCAGGAGCCGATGGAGACCCCAGCCTTCGCTGGGGTGACGGTTCCATGCGAATGGATCGAACTTTAGGCCGGTCTCCGCCGTCACCGCGCAACGGGGCTGGATGGTCGTTGGCCGACTTGCTGCGATCGGCATTCCGGACCTGTCCGTGGTCACCTTGCGCGCGGCGCCGTCGATTCGAACCACACCATGTCGGTGCGCCAGCCGCGCTCGCCGGCCAGCGTGGCGATCCGGTCGCGCCATTCGCTGCCGCGCGCGCCCAGCGGCGGCGCGACGACGGCCGTATCGAACGGACCCTTGCCGGTCACCAGCAGCACGCCCGACCAGCCGGCATGGTCGAGGTCGATCTGCATCCGGTAGCGATCGTTGCCGAGGTCGGTGATCGGCGAACCCTGACGCGACGCGCGCAGGGCGGCCATGAAATCCGCCCGGTCGACGACGATCCGTTCGATTCGCCCCGACGGCTCGATCCCGAACAGAGCGAAGTCGAGCGACGGGTCGGCGATGTCGATCAGCACCAGCGCGTTCGCCGCCATCTTGCCGGCATAGGTCGAGGTCGCGTCCTGCTGCCGCATCTCGAAGCGGCGCTGCGGCACGCTCAGCCAGCTGCGCCCGTTCGCGCGGATCTGACGAAAGGCATCGAGCGCGGCGCAGCCCGCCGGCGTGATGAGCGCGACATCGGCGAAATCGATGTTGCGGGCACGGCTGCCGCGATCGCCGAGCGCCTTCGAAATCTCGGTCTGGGCCTGTGCGGGATCGCCGGCGACACCCGTCAGCGCGACGTCGATACCGCCGCCCTGCGCCTTGAGATCGGTGATGCTGAGCCAGGTGCAACCGACCGACGGCAGCGCGGCATCGATCGCAGACCTCGCGTGCTGCACGTCGTCCGCCTTGACCATCACCGGGGCGGCGGAATTGCCGGTGGTGTCGTTCCCGCCGCGTACGAAGAACAGCAACGCCACGAGCAGCAGGACCGCAACCACACCGCCCGCGATCCACCATTTTCCGAACGGATGCCCGGCGGTCGCGCCGGGAACCTCTGCGACGTCGAGCGCCGCCAGCACCGCATCCATGTCGCGCAGCCGCTGCGCAGGATCGGGGCGGACCATCCGTTCGACGACACCGCGCAACGGGACCGGCACCGCCGACAGGTCCAGCCCCGCCCGCCGCTTGTCGACGGCGTCGACCAGCGTTCCGCCCAGCCCGAGATCGGCCCCCCGTGCCACGGCGAGGATCAGCAGGCCGAGGCTGTAGACATCGGTCCACGGACCCAATGCCCGATCGAAATCGCCGAGCTGTTCGGGCGCGACATAGCCGAGCTTGCCCGCGAACCCGTCGCCGACGATCGTCGCGGTCCCGGGATCGAGGTCCTTGGCGATGCCGAAGTCGATCAGCTTGGCCCGCGACAGCGTGCCGCCGCCCAGCAGCACATTGTCCGGCGCCACGTCGCGATGGATCGCGCCCAGCCGATGCGCCGCCGCCAGTCCCGAGGCGAGCCGCCGCAGCAACGCGCCAAGCTCGGCCGGATCGGGTCGCAGCGTCGCCAGCACGTCCGACAGGCTGGTCCCGTCGATATATTCGGTGACGATGTAGAGGACGCCCAGTTCGGGCTCCATCGCCAGCACGCGATACTGCACCACCGCTTCGTGGTGCAGGCGGGTCAGCGTCTGCGCCTCGCGCTTGAACAGGGTGATGACGTTGGGATCGGCGGCCAGCGCCGGCAGCATCACCTTGATCGCGACGCGCTCGTCGGTGGCGAGGTTCGCGCCTTCGAACACCTCGCCCATGCCGCCGCGCGCCAGGAAGCGGCGGACGACGAACATGTGGTTCAGCACGTCGCCCGGCTGGATGCCGGCGCTGCGCGGTGCTGCGGGCGCGGGATGGGCCGGATCGAACACCGTGCGGTCGCCGTCCTCGCCCATGCCGGGCTGGAACACGGTGCGGTCGTCCTCGTCGCCGGTCATGCCCCGCCCGCTCCAAGGGAAAGTGCCGTCGCCTCCTCCACCGCGACCAGCACGATCGTCACATTGTCGGGCGCTCCGCCGGCCAGCGCGCCCGCGATCAACTGGTCGAGCGCGGCCTGCCGGTCGGGCAGCGCCAGCGTCGCGGCGATCGCCGCCTCGTCGGTCGTCGCGGTCAGCCCGTCGCTGCACAGCAGGAACACGTCGCCGGGCAACGCATCGTCGGTCACGACATCGACCGCCAGCCGCGCCCCGACCCCGACCGCGCGCGCCAGCACATGGCCACGCGGGTGATCGCGGGCCTCCTCGGGCGAGATCAGCCCGCGATCGACCATCTCCTGCACCTGGCTATGGTCGCGGGTCAGCGGATGCAGCACTGCGTCCCGCAGGACATAGGCGCGGCTGTCGCCGACCCACACCGCGGAAAAGCACCCGTCGCGCACCAGCAGGGCGACGACGGTCGATCCCATCTGCTGCGTCCGGCGCTGCGCCTCGCTCCAGATGCGGCGGTTGGCGCTGTGCACCGCGTCCGCCACGGCACGGGTCGCGTCGTGGAAATCGCCGGGCAGCACGACCGCCTCCAGCGCCTGCACCACCGCGTTCGACGCCCAGTCGCCATGCGCATGGCCGCCCATCCCGTCGGCGACCGCCCACAGCCCCAGCTCGTCGCGCGCGCAGAACCGGTCCTCGTTGATCCGCCGCTTGAGCCCCGGATGCGTCGCTGCCACGGCACGGATACGGACCGCCCCGCTCATGCCAGCATCTCGCCGATCAGGTCGCCCGGACGCTCTCCGGTCAGCACCCGACCGTCCGCACCCGTCCAGCGCCCCACCGTACCCGCCGGCCGCGCCGCCGCCATCGCCAGCCGATCCACGTCCCAGCCCTCCATGATTGCCGACCGCAACAATTCCTCGCACGCCGCCGGCTCCAGCGTCGCGCCATCGGCCAGCAGCAGCACTGGATAGCGCCGCCCGACCGCATCCTGCGACGCGGCGATGGCGCCCGCGACACCGTCGCCCTCCGCCAGCCACGGCTGTGCCGCATCGAACCGGTCGGCGAAGTCCGCGCCGTGGCGATCGCGCGCCGCCAGCAGCGACGCCGACAACCACGTGTCGAGCGCGGCGCGCTCCTCCGCCGCCATGCCCCGCGCGACGAAGTCGCCATGCGCGGGCAGCTTGCCGAACACCCGCGCGGTCATAGCGTCGCCGGGCAACGGAACGACCACAGCCCGGCCCGGCTGAACGGGTTGCGCCTGGACGGCAGTGCGATCTTCAGCGTCGTGCGCGTCGCGCCTTCGCCCAGGCTCGCCTCGATCGCCTGTTCGCCGGCATTGCGCTTCTCGGCGCGGTCCATCAGCCGGAACAGCGCCCACGGACCCTCCGTCTCGATCCGCGCGATCTCCGGCCCCGGCGGCGCATCCGCTCCGGCCGGTGCAGCGCCCGTCACCGCCGGCCCGTACAGCACCAGCGACGCCTCGGGCAGGCCGCCATTGGCCGACCACAGCAGCGGACGCGGCTGGTTGCCGGTCGGGGTGAAGCGATAGCGCGTACCCCCGCTCGACAGCTCGACCGTCGCCACCCCTTGCCCGAAGCGCGCCACCGCGACCTTGATCGGCAGCCCGCCGGCCAGCAGGTCGCGCAGCTCGACCGTCCGTGCCAGCGCCTCCGGAGTCGCGGGGTTCAGCGCGGCGGCAACCGGATCGCCATCGCGCCAGCGCCACACCGGCCCGGCGGTGTCGATCATCGACGCCAGCCGCTGTTGCACGAACCCGTCGAACACGCCGCCCATGCCGAATACGCGCAAGGTTTCAGCCATCGGTGCGTCTGGCGCACCCGCGAAGAAAGGGTAGTGCTCCTGGGCAACCCCCTTGCACGCCGGAAGGACGGTCTGCGCATAGGCGTCGGTCACCGCACCACTCGCCGCGCCGACCTGCGCCGCGGCACCGCCCCCGGCGGCGGCGTTGACGAACGACTGCAACTGCTGCGGTGCCTGTGCCGCCGATGCCTTGACCGTCGCCAGCGCGGAGGCCATCGCCGCCTGCGTCGCATCGGACCCGCCGCCGCCCCCGACCGACTGCGCCGCGATCACCGCCTGCCCCGCCGCCTTGATCCCGGCGATGAACTCGTCGATCGGCGCCGATCCCCGCCCGTCGCCGACATATTCGTGCAGGTTCTCGAAATAGACGGTGATCTCGTCGCCGGCGTCCAGCCCGCTCGCCCGGTCGCGCCCGATCTCGTTGGCGACCCGGCCGATCCGCGAACGGTTGAGGCCATACCGTCCGGCCCGCGCCAGCCCCGCCTTCGCCCCGCCGGTGAAGATCGTGTTCTTGCGCAATTCCAGCAGCACCCGCTTGAGCGGCGACGGGCTCTTGGTCAGCGCGCCGAACGCCGCCGGATCGCGGAAATAGGCGCCGGGCTTCATCGTCTCGATCATCCCGTCCCAAGCCGCGATATAGTCCTTGGCATACAGGCCGGCCACGCCGGGGCGCACGTTCGACAATTCCTCGCCCACGCCGCCCGCACCCGCGCCGCCCAGCACCCACAGGTCGCGCTTCAGGTCCTGCTGCACGGTGGCAAGGCCGGGGAGATAGGTCTTCTCATAGCCCGCGCGGGTGAAGAAATAGGGGATGCGATACGCTGCGACCGCATCCGGATTGGCAAAGGCCAGCACATCGCCCTGCGACAGGATGTTGGCCGCTTCCCATGCCGCCCCGGCCGACGCCGCCTTCTGCCGCATGACGGCATAGGCGCGGTCGGCAAGGCTGAGCGTCTGCACCGCCGCACGGGCCGACGCGACCAGCCCGGCATCGAGCGGCGGACGGCGATTGGCCCAGACCGACGCCATGTCGCGATCCTCCAGCAGCGCGTCGAGATGGCGGGTCAGCGCGGTACGCTCCGCTTGGCTGTCGGCGCCCGGATAGAGTTCGCCGGCCCAGTCGGCGGTGACCCACGCCTTCACCGCCTTCGCATCCATCGGCCCCTGCTGGCCCAGCATCAGATAGACTTTCAGCGGTTCGTACAGCCGCATCGGATCGCGCCCGTCGGCGCGCATCACCGTCTCCAGCCGCAGCAGCAGGCGCGGCAGCATGATCCGGCGCAGCGCCACGCGATAGCTTTCCTCCGCTTGGCTGCTCAGGCTCGACTGGTACAGGCCGAACGTCATCGCCAGCGGCGGTCCGCCCGCGCGACGCTCGGCATAGCCGCGCGGCAAGTTGCGCAGGGTATCGAGCGCCGGCAACGCGGCGCGCAGATCGGCATCGTCCTCGCGCACCTGCACCAGGTCGACGCCAGCCTCGCGCAGCTGGTTTTCGGCCAGTTGCGCGCGTTCCGCCAGCAGGTTCTGGAACGCGCGGTTGCGGGCATAGCTGAACCCCCATGCCGTCAGCACCAGCGCGGTGACGATCCCGACCGCCGCCAGCGCCGCGACCAGCCGCGCGCGGTGCCGCGTGCGGGCACGCAGGTCGGTCGATCCCAGCCCGGCTTCGGGAAACATCACCTCGGTCAGCAGGCGGTTGAGGAAATAGGCGCGGCTGCGCGTCTCCACGCCCCCGGCCGGTGCCTCGTACACGTCGCCCATCGCGGCGAGGATGCGGTCGAGCGGTGCGCCTTCCTGCACGCCGCTGGTCAGGTAGAAGCCGCGCAGTTGCGCCGGGGCATCCTCGCCCGCGACGAACGCGCCCTCGGCAAAGCGCATCAGCCGCGCGCGCAGGCTGCGCAACTGGGCCGGGAAGCCCAGCATCATCCCCCGGCGGCGCTGGTCGACCTCCTCGAACAGCCGCCGTGCCTGCCGGTCGGCGATCGCCTGTGCCGACACGTCGAATGCCTGCGCCAGCGCCTCGGCACCGGGGCGGCCGTCGCCATAGGGCAGCGTCGCACCGAACACCGCGCGCCGTCCCTCGACGTCGAGGTCGTCGAAATAGGTGTCGAACCCGGCCAGCAGGTCGGCCTTGGTCACGATCAGATAGACGGGCACCGCCGTTTCCAGCGTCCGGCGCAACTCGACCAGCCGCCGCCGTACCGCGCTCGCATGGGCGTCGATCGCCGCGCAGTCGCTGCCGACCAGCGTATCGACGCCGATCGCCACGATGATGCCGTTGATCGGCTGCGCCGGGCGATGGCGCCTGAGCAGGTTCAGGAATGCGCTCCACCCCGCCGCATCGACCGTCGCGTCCGAATCCTGCGTGGTATAGCGTCCGGCGGTATCGACCAGCACCGCTTCGTCGGCGAACCAGAAATCGAGGTTGCGGGTGCCGCCCACGCCCTTGGCCGCCTGTTCGACGAAGGGAAAGCGCAGCCCCGAATGGAGCAGCGCGGTCGTCTTGCCCGCCCCCGGCGGACCGATGATGACATACCACGGCCGGCTGTAGAGATAGTCGCGCCGCCCGCCCGATGCGGAACGCAGCTTCGCCAGCGCCTCGCCCATGCGGCCGCCCAGCGCCTTGCCCTCTTCCTCGGCGGCATCCGGCCCGGCGAGTTCCCTCGCGATGGCATCGGAACGCTGCTTCGCACGCCACCGCCGCCAGCCCCACCATGCGCCCCACAGCAGCGCGATGCCGACGACGAACGCGATGCGTACGCTCCACGGGCGAAAGAAGGCGAAGAACAGCGGCAACGCGAACACGACGATCAGCGCCAGCACCAGCGCCGACAACAGCGTGACCGCATACCAGTTGGTGAAGAACCGCCGCATCACGAACGCCTCGGCACGATGATCTCGACTCGGCGGTTCTGCGACTTGCCCTCGGGCGTGTCGTTGGTGGCGATCGGCACGCTTTCCCCCAGCCCCTTGGTCGTCACCCGCGACGGATCGGACAGGTCGTCGCGGATCAGCCGCCCGACCGTCTCGGCGCGCGCTTCGGACAGCGCCATGTTGTCGGGGAAGCGGACCGTCGCGACGCGATCGTTATCCGCATGACCCTCGATCAGCACCGATCCCCGCTCCCCCTCGATAGCGCGACCGATACGGTGGAACAGCGTCTCGCGACCGGCCTCCAACGCGTCCGACCCGGATTCGAACAGCTGCCCGACGGTGGTGCGCACCCGCACCGTCTGCGCATCCTCCTCGACCGTCACAAGCCCTTCGCGGATTTCGGGTTCGAGGAACCTGGCGAGGCGCGATGCCTGTTCGCTGCGCGCCGCCGCCATCGCCTCGGCCGGGCGCGACAGCGTCAGGCGGCTGTCGGGGTTCAGCGCGGCGAGGCGGTCGGTCGGCATGTCGCCGCTCGACGCCAGCATCAGCCGCAACACGGCATAGACCAGCACCAGCAGCGCCAGCGCCCCCGCCGCCGCCAGCGCGAGGATGTTCATCCCGATGCGGGCCGGCGGGGCCTTTTCCCCGCGCCAGTTCGGCACCAGCTCGACCTGCGACAGACTGCGGACATGCGGCAGCGCGCCGTACAGCCGCGTCATGATCTCCTGCAACCGCCGCCGCCCGTCGGGCATCACCCGGAACCGCCCCTCGAACCCTGCGGCGAGGCAGGCATGGAACAGCTCGATCAGGTCGAGATTGTCATGCGGCGTGCGCAGCATGTCGTCGACCAGCTGCCAGAAGCGATCGCCGCCGATATTCTCGTGGAAGAACTGCACGACCATCGAGCGTCGCGCCCATTCGGCGCCGTCGGTGCCGATGCCCGGCAGGTTCTGCGCGATGTCGTCGGCGGTCGCGCACACGGCATATTTGGCGCGCTGGCGCTTTTCCTCGGGGTAATGCGGTGCGATCGCCCGTTCGAACGTCGCGATCGCCTTGGCGCATTCGCGGTGGAACTCGGGCATCGGCATCCGTACCCGCCCGGCGCGTACTGCCGCCAGCAACGCGAGGACCGGTTCGGCCTCCGCCAGCATGACGTTGCGCACCCTAGGTGGCGTCGCCGGCAGCGGCACATCGTCCTCGGCCAGTCGCGACGGGGCCAGGCCTGCCCCGCCCGGCGCATGACCGGTGCGCGACAGCGGCGGCGGCGCGCCATAGCCCGCGTCCGGCGCGGCGTTGCGCCGCAGCCCCTGCAAGGGCGACGGTCGGAAGACCGTCTTGTCACCGTCGTCGCCGTCTTCGGTCACCGCGCGCTCCGTTTCACGCACCACAGTTCGAGCTTCAGCCCCGGCCAGTCACCCGCGACATGCAGCCCCAGCGCCGTCGCCTGCTGGAACTCGGCCCAGTCGGGCACGCCGCGATCCAGCTCGAAATAGACGAAGCCCGGCAGCACGCGCAGCTGCGGCGGCGGGGTGGGGGTGTGGCGCAGCGGGACGCCGGGCAGCGCGGAGTCGACGATCTGCCGCATCCGCTGCACCGCGCCGATCTTCGCGACCGAAGGGAACAGCCCGCGGATCTCCTCGACCGGCGCGGCGGCCGATACCGCGAGATAGAAATAGCCGGTCTGGTACAGCCCATGGTCGGTGATCCGCGACACATACGCCCCCGGTCCCGCCTGATCGAGCGGCAGCTGCACCGCCGATCGTTCGAACACCGCCGACAGCATCGACTGGAGCAGGTCGAACACGGGATCGAAACACTGTTGCGGATCGACATGGTCGTAGCGCGGCAGCGGCGGGGCGCGGCGTTCGGGACGTATCAGCGTCGCCAGTTCGCCCGCCATCGACACCAGCGCCTCGAACAGCCGTTCGGGATGGACCATCGGCAGGTGCTGGAGATGGTCGAGCACCGGCAGCCAGCGGTTGAGCGCCTGCAGCAGCAGGAACCCCGCAAAGGTATCCGACCCGCCATCGGTCGCCTCGACCGCGCGCAACGCCAGCTCGCCCGCCCGCTGCCCGGCGCGCCCGGCGATATCCGACAGCCCGCCGCGCAGCCGTGCCGCCGCGGCGATGTCCAGCGTCGCCGGGATATAGCGGTCGTCGAGCATCAGCCGCTTGTTCTGGACCTCGCGCACCTTGACCAGCCCCAGCGTTACCCGGCCATAGGTCTGGTCGCGCGTGACGCCGAAGCGCAGATTGGGGCGGGCGAGGCCGACCGGCTCGCTGGTCCGGTCGCTCGAAAAGGAATCGGCGACCTCGGCGTCGTCGACCAGGAAGCGCGCGTCGAGGCTTTCGCTGTCCGCCTCGCGGAACTGCACCGCGCCCGGCTGCGACACCGGCAGCGTCAGCGAAATCAACGCGTCGCGGGCGTCGGCGGGGATGTCGAGCGGCGGCGGCGGCGGCATGTCGTCGGGAATCGCGAACGGCGTGCCGTCGGGCAGGATGCCGGTCGCGCGGGTCACGGCGAACTTGCCCAGCGTCGCGACATCCTCGTCGATGACCAGTTCGGTCAGACCCCAGGGCCATGGCCGGATCGACGCAATGCGCGCGTTCAGCTGCGCTTCGGCATGGCGATCCTGCGCCTGAAAATGCTGTGGCCGCAGGAACATACCCTCGGACCACGCCACCCGGTTCTTTACCAACCCTGCCCCCCTTTTCGGCGGTACTGCCTGTGTGAACAGTTTACCGGACCCAAGACATTGCCAGATCGTTTCGCCCCGGCAATAGCTGCCGGAGGGACGCCCGGCGCCGCTATTGGTTCCAAGGACACACCATGCAGTTTCGCGATGATGCCGAACCGTCCTACGACCCGCGCTCGTGGAGCCGTCCCCGGCCGGTGCCGACGCCTGCACCGCCGGTCGCCACGCCGCACGTCGCAGGCCGCTCGCGGAGCAACCTGCCGCTCGTCGGCGGGGTGGCGGTCGCGCTGGGTGGCGCATTCCTTGCCTTCACCGCGCGGCCGACGGAAGAGAATGCGACGGTGCCGACCCCCGCACCTGCGGCGGCCACCGGCGAAACCTTCGACCAACGTGTCCTCAATATCGCCACGCCCGGCGCGATCGCGCCGACGCTCCGATCGCTGGGCGTCGCACCGGCCGATGCCGACCGGGCCGCCGGACTGGCGCAGCAGGCGCTCGGCGACACGCCCGGCCTGTTGCGACTCGACGTGACGCTCGCCGGCGCGAAGCTGCACGCGCTCACCGCGACCCATGTCGATGGCGGCGGCGTCGTGATCGAACGGAGCGGCGACGGCACGCTCGCCGCCAGGTCGCTGTCGGCCAAACTCACCCGCCGGATGCGCTTCGTACGCGGCGAACTGGACGGCGAGAGCTTCTACAGCTCGGCGGTGGCGGCCGGGGTCAGCGACGTGCTGGTCGGCGCCTTCGCCAACGCGTTCCGCTACGACTTCGACATCCAGCGCGAAGTATCGCAGGGCGACGTGTTCGAGGCGGGGTTCGAGGAACGCGTCAACGCCGATGGCGAGGCGGTCGGCGCGCCGCGGCTGGTCTACGCCTTCCTCTCCACCCCGGCCAGGACGCGCGCGCTCTACCAGTATCGCCTGCCAGGCGATGCGGAGGCCGAATGGTTCGACAGCAGCGGGCGCAGCAGCCGCCGGTCGCTGATGCGCACGCCGGTCGATGCCGCACGGATCAGTTCGGGCTTCGGCATGCGGGGGCATCCGATCCTCGGCTTTCGCAAGATGCACCGCGGCACCGACTTCGCCGCCCCCACCGGCACGCCGATCTTCGCCGCGGGCGACGCCACCGTGTCCTTCGCCGGGATGAAGGGCGCCAACGGGAATTTCGTCCGCCTGCGCCACGACAATGGCTGGGAAACGCTCTACCTGCACATGAACCGCATCGCCGCCGCGATCGTCCCCGGCAGCCGCGTGGCGCAGGGAACGCAGATCGGCGAGGTCGGCACCACCGGCCGCTCGACCGGCCCGCATCTTCACTACGAGGTTCATGTCGACGGACAGGCGGTCGACCCGATGTCGATCGAGACCGGCGGCGGCCGCTCGATCCCGGGCGCGGCGATGACTGCGTTCCGCAAGATCCGAGACGCGATCGATGCGAAGCGGGCGGCCACGATGTAGCGTCATGCCGGCCGCCGCCAGACGACCAGCAGGATCGTCGCCAGCAAGGCGGCGCTCATCGCGATACTGGCGTTCAGTCCCGCCCCGGATCCGCCCCATGAAGCAGCGCCCGACAGGTCGAGGTCGATGACCGATCCGAATGTTCCGACGCCGGGGTTCGGGTCCAGCCCGACCCCCAGCTGCTCGATCGCATTCCACGCGAAATGCGCCCCGATCGCGGCGCCCAGCCCGCCGCGCAACGCCAGCAGCCCGAACAACCCGCCGCCCAGCAGCATGTTGACCAGCATGACCGGCGCCGTCCCTGCCAGCACGGCATGGAGCGCGGCGAACGACGCCGCCGTCAGCGGCACCGCCATGCCTGCCCCCACCGCCCGCACCAGCAGCGGCTGGACATGGCCTCGGAACATCACCTCCTCGGCCGTCACCTGCAACAGGACGGTCAACAGCCCCAGCGGCAATGCCGCCCGCGCCGCCTCGCCACCCCCCCACCCCAGTGTCCCGGCCAGCGCGCAGTAACCGATTGCCAGCACCAGCGCCGCCGCCCCGACGACCGCACCCCGTCCGAACCCCGCAACGCCCGCCATGTCGGGCAATCGCCTGGGCAGACCGGCAACGCGACCCAGTCCCAGCGCGAGCAGCAGGATCGCGCCGAACACGATGACGCCGAACCCCGCCTCCGCCACCACCGGCGAAGCGCCCCGCACCATATGGTCGGCAAACGGCGCCACGCCCCACAGGCACGCCCAGGTCGCCAGCAACCCGGCGCATGCCAGCGCAATCGGGCGCACAGCCATGGTCAGCGCGCCGCGACCCGCGCGCCCGCCCCACCGCTCAACATCGACTTCGCGCTGTCGCCTACCAGGAAATACGGCCCCCAATAGAAGGGATGCGAATATTGCGGTTGTGCGATCAGTGTCCGCTGCGCGCGTTGCAGCGCCTCGCCGATGCTGTGCGTGCGCGCCTCGCCATAGAAGCTGCGCATGAACTCGGTACTCTCCTGCTCGGCCGACACCTGCCAGTAGGTGGCGAGGACCGATCGGGCATTGGCGGTCAGGAACGCGCGGACCAGCCCTTCCAGCGTCGATCCCGGCTCCTCCTGCCCGACCGCCCGGCGCAGCGCCTCGCCGCGCACCCCCGCCGCCGTGTCGCACGCCGAAAGCACGACGAGGTTCGCGTCGAACTTCAGCCTGGCGATCTCGGAAAAGTCGAGCAGCCCGTCCGACCCCGGCTGGCCGAACGACGTGACCAGCGCAGGCGGGGACTTCGAACAACCCCACAGCCCTTCCTCGATACCATGGGTCGCGAAATGCACGACCTCATACTGGTCGAGATCGCTGCGTCCCTCGACCCCGGTATCACTGAACGCCTGCCCGGTGACGAACTGCGCATCCCGCGCGCCCAGCGCCCCGGCGGCGATGTTCAGTTCCCGCCCGTCGATCGGCTTGAGCGACCGCGCGATCGTCCCCAGACGGTCGGCGGCGACCATGCAGCCGAACCCCACCCGGATCTCGCCGTTCGCGCCGGGCGCCGGCACCGGCGATCCCGGCTGGTTCTGCCCGAAGCCAAGGAATGCCCGTTGCGCCCGTGACGCCGGCAGCGCCCGCGACACCAGAAACGATCGCGGCGACAGGGCGGTGGAAATCGACGCATTGGCGGCGAGGAAGGCAGTACGCGAGAAGTCGAACGGATCGCGCTTGGGGACATCGGGCGTCGCTGCCGTATCCGCCGTGTACCGCGTCACCAGCACGCCGACCGGCAACTGCTGGAGCGGCCCCGATGGATCGACGACGATCGCCCGCGCACTCGCCAGTACCGGCGCGGCCGGACCGCTGACCAGACGGTAGAGGGTATAGGCCCGCGCCTCGTCGAACGGCACCAGCTTGCCCAGCGCCAGATCGCCATCGATCGATCCGCGAAGCTGCTCGGCCAGTTGCAGCACGGCACCGCGCGCCGCCTCGCTTTCGGCCACCTGATACAGGTAGGTCCGGTCGGCGGTGACGACCATGCCATAGACACGGCGGTTGAGCGTCGTCAGCTTCAGGAACGCCTCTCCCGGCCGCAACGCCGCGCGCAGCTCGGCCAGCGTTGCCGGACTTTCGTCGAGCGTGCGATAGCGCGGATCGGCCGCAAGCTGCGCATCGACCGCCAGCAGGCGGTTCTCCGCCGTCTCGCGCGCACGGTTCAGTTCGGCGGTCGAGCTGCCCGGGGCGCCCTCCCCCCCGCTCGACAGCGCATAGCGCAGCCGGGTCAGTTCGCGCTCCAGATCGGCACGCTCGCGCACCGCCGCGCCCACTGCCGGATCGGCGGTCACGACGTTGCGCAGCTCGGTGATCTGCCGCGCGACCGCCGGTTCGCCGGTCGCCTGTACGGCGCGGAAGAACAGGTCGTAGGTATCGGCCGCGGGCTGCGCGGACTCGGCGACCAGCAGGTCGAGATAATCCTCCATGCCGATCGCGCCGCTCGGGGCGGTGCCGCCCGACTCGATGACCGAATCCACCGCGTCGCGGAATGCCGCTCGCGCTTCCGTCCGTGACGCGCCGGCGCGGGCATAGACCGCCGCCCGCTCCAGCTCGGCATCGGCGATCGCCGGCTCGCTGCCGGTCCCGGCATTGGCGATCGATCCCCGCCGCAACAGTTCGACCGTGGTGGTGAAATGGTCGAGCGCCGCGCGATAATCGCCCGCCTGCGCCCGCAACCGCCCCTGCTGCCGCGCGATCCGCGCGCCCAGCCAGAACAGCTGCGTCTGGTCGAGCCGTTCGTTGGTGAGCGGGCGATAGATGGCGGCGGCGGCATCGATCTCGGTCAGGGCACCGGCACGGTCGCCCCGCCCCAGCAGGGCGATGCTGCGCGCATAATGCGACTGCGCGTCGAGCACGAGCCGCGACAGCTGCGCCGTATCCGCCAGCGCCGGCATGCCGCGCTGCCCCGCCGCCGGCTGGTTCAGCGCGACCAGCGTCGCCGCATCCTCCAGCGGACGGGCGGTCGCTCCCGGCATCCCGCCGGTCCGGTCGAGCGTCGCCAGCGCCTCGTTGAACGCGCCGCGGTTGATCGCGTCGAGCGCGCGGTACGTCTCGAGCTTGCGCAGCAGGAACGGCGTGCGCGTGGCCGGCACCGCGACGAAGATCGCGCGGGCCGCCTCGAAATGCTGGCCGGCGGCGTCGGGGAACCGGATGTTCGAATCCGCAAGGCCGGCTTCGAGCAGCAATTCCGCCTGCAATGCCGGCGGAGCATCCGGGGTCAGTCGGGTCAGCGCGTCGTTCAGCACGCGCGACGCCTCGACATGCAGCCCCTTGTGGTTGAGCGCGATCCCCTGCGTCAGCGCCGCACCGGCACTTGCCTCGGGCACCGACGCGGTATCCACGGCAGGGGCTCCGGCGCGCTGTGGCAGGGTGGCGGCATCGACGCTGGCGGTCGCGACATAGGTCGCGGCGATGGCCGGCCGGCGCAGCCCGGCGGCGATGGTCAGCGCCTCTTCGACCTGTGGCAACACCGCCGGAACGCCGGCGGCGACATAGCGCCGCGTACCGCGCGTCAGATCCAGCCGGATCGATTCCAGCCCGGTCTGCCTGTCGAAACAGCGGGCGGCGGTGGCGGGGTTGCCGGCGATTGTCACGTCGCGCCGGTCCGCGCAGTCGAACTGCGCATCGACCGCCGCGATCGCCGCCGGTTCGACGGGCACGATCCGGACGCTGCCCAGCGGCCGGCTGGCGGCGACGCTCGAACAGGTGATGACATAGGCGCGCGAGAACGGATCGGGCGTCGCCGCATCGCTCCAGTTGCGCGCCGCCGCGCACCGTTCACCCGCCGTGTTGCTCCCCAGGTTGAAACTGTCGAGCCGCGCGGGCGGCGTGGTGGTGCAGCCGGCAAGAACGGCGGCGGCGGCACCCGACAGCAACGGGACGATACGGCTTCGGATCAAGGCTTGGGCTCCTGTTGCGGCGGCGCCGCGACGATCGGGGCGGGGGCGGCGGCATCGGCCGGCGTCTCGGGCGCCAGCGCGGGCAGCCCGCTCAGCAGCGCCTCGTTGTTGCCGCCGATGATCGGGGTGAAGGGCAGCGACACGTCCTGCAGGATGCCGAACACCGCCTGGCTGTCCCAGTCGAACACCTGCAACGTCGGCTGGATGACGATCGTCGTCAGGCACCCGGCACCGGAGCCCGCCAGACAGCCGTTGATCCGGCTGTTGGGCAGCAGCGCAGGTTGAATATCGATCACCGGATTGCCCAGCAACGCCGCCCCCGCCCCGGTGATGCCGTTGATTTCGCCGAAGAAAGCGAAGCTGGCGGCAGCGGGGTTGCCGAAGGTCGCGATGCGCAGCGCCGGCGTCACCGGTGTCGTCAGCGACCCCACGACGACGCCGGACGACCGGCCGGGGACCGCCGTATTCTGGAACAGCGCGTAATCGCCGAAGCGAACGCTCAACGACCGCGCGGCGATCATCGTCGTCGCGTCGGGCGCGAAGAAGCCGCCGCCCAGTTGCGCATTGTATAGTGGCGAGTTCGGATTGCCGATCAGCGCCTGCGCCTGCGCCCGTCCGGCGTCACCCGGCGCCAGCGTGTCGAGGAACCCCGGCGCCAATCCCGCGGCGATCCGGTTGCCCCGCAGGTCGAGGTCGTTGTCGCCCAGCAACAACCGCCCGCCCGCATCGCTCGTCGCGATCAGGTGGATCGTCGCGGCATTGCCGTTCGCACCGTCCCCGCCGATACGGATGGTGCGCCCGGTCCCGCTTGCGGCGACCTGCCCGGTCACCCGCACGTCCCCGGTGGACCACATCTCGACCAACCGCCCGACACCCGGTGCCAACGTCAAACCGCCAACCTCCATCGTGCCCGCGCCGCTGTCGAACGACAGCGTGTCGGCAGCGACCTGCGCGACCTCGCCCGCCGACAGGCGGAAGCCGTCGGCCTGCGTACCATCGCCGATGCGCAGCGCGGTCGTCCCGGGATCGCGGGTCGCGAAGCGCACGCTCGATGCCCGGATCGCACCCGACAGTTCGGCATCCGCGCCACGGATCGACACCGACGGCCCGCCGGTCAGCGCACCCGCGCGGATCAGTCCGGCGGCATCCAGCGTGATGCCGTTCCCGCTACCCGACGCCAGCGAGAGGGCCCCGCTGCTCGTCACCTTCAAGGCGCCACCCGCCCGCGCCGCGCCCAGCGTGACGCCAGCGCCGTCGACCGACAGGGCACCACCCGCCGACAATTCGCCTGCGCTCACAACCGCGTCGGACTTGAGCGACAGGTCGCCGCCCGCACCGACATTCTGCAAGGTCAGCGCGGACCGCGCCTCTACCAGCAGCGCCCGCGCCGCCGAAAGCCGCTCGCGCACCTCGATCGCGCCACCGCGCAACGTGGCCGCCCCGGCGGACTCGACGCTGCCCAGACGCGCCGTTCCGGCATCGACGTTCAGGTCGCTGCCGGTCGTCCTGAGCGAGGTCGCACCGCCATCGGCGGCGCCCAGAACGCCCGCTGTCCGGATCGTGAGCGCCTGTGCGGTCAGCGCACGCAGATCGATCGCGCCCGCCTCCAGCGTCGCTACGCCCCCGACCGTCGCCGTTCCGAACGACAGGCCGGTACCCGCACGCGCCTCCAGCGAAGCCGCCGTCAGATCGCCGCCGCCGCGGATCGATCCTGCGTTCGCGATCAGCGACACCGGACCGCTGATGGCGATCCGCCCGGTCGTCAGGTCGCCGCTGGTCAACGTAACCGCCAGCCGACCGAGCGTCAGGTCGCCGGTCGTGACACTGCCGTCATGCGTCAGCCGGTCGGTCGGCGCGGTGCCGTCGAACCCGCCGAGCGATCCCGCTTCGACCGTGCCCAGCCGGATCGCCTGTCCACGCCCGGCGCCCAGTGCCACGGCCGACCCGGCACCCGTCCGCAACGTCGCGCCCGACAGATCGATTCCGCCGGTCGCGTCGAGCACGATCGGTACGTCACCGGTCGCGGCGCCCGCTGCCGTACCGCTCACCAGGGTCAGTCCCGACGTGCCGGTGATTCCTCCCGCATTGGCCACCAGACGCACGTCGCCGCCCGCCCGCTGGACACCGTCCAGCGCGATCGAACCCGCGGTTACGCGGTACGCCCCGCCCGTCGTGACCGTGGCGAGCGTTGCCGCACCCGTTGCCTGCAGGGTCGCATTGCCGCCCGCAGCGATCGTTCCCAGGCGCAGTCCACCCGCCGTCGCCGCGGCCGACAGCGAGCCGCCGCTCTGGACCGAACCGACGTCGATCGACTGGCCGCGCAGTGCAGCGCCTCCCGTCGCGACGACTGCCGCACCCGCCAGCGCGCCGTCCTGCACGACGGCGGTGACACCGCGCCCGGTCAACCGATCGAACCGCAGATCGCCCGCGGTCGCGATGTCCAGCGCGCCGCCGGTCGTGACCGAGCCGAAACGGCCCGTGCCGCCCTTCAGCGTCGCGGCACCCGTCGCCGCCACCGTACCGAGTGCGAGGATGCCGGTAGCATCGGCCTCCAGCGTCCCGCCGTCGATCCGTTCGAGCGTCACGTCGGCACCGCGCAGCGCAATAACGCCGGTCGAGGTCAGGGCGTTCCCCGCGATCGTCCCGCCGGTCGCGGTAATCGACGCGCCCGATACCCGATCGAACGACAGGCCCCGCGCTCCGCCCAGCGTGACCGCGCCCGAGGCGTCGACCGATCCGAGCAGCGCGCGGCCCGCGGCGGTCAGCGCAATCGTGCTGCCCGTCACCGGCCCGGTCACGATCAGGTCGCCGACCGTCGCGTTCAACGCGACCGGCAACGCTCCGCCGTCGATGCGATTGGCGGTAATCGCGGTGGCGGTGATAGAGATATTGCCGCCGACCACGTCGCCGAGCACCGCGTCGGTCCCGATGGTCAGCGAGAAAGGCTGTCCCGCACCTGCCGACAGGTTGGTACCCGTTCCCGCCGCGAAGCCGGCCAGCCGCCCGTTCGGCGCAGCGACCGTCAGCGCGCCCGTGGCGCTGCGGACGAAGGGGGTACGGATATCGCGACCCGATCGCACCGTAACCGCGCCGTTCGACGCCACGCCCTCGACCACCGAAACGTCGTTGCCGGCGCCGGTCCCCACGACCGAGGCCGTGCCGCCGGCATTGACCGCCTGCACGAACACGGGTCCCAGGGCGGTCAGCGCGACGTCGCCTTGCGTGGTGACGACGCGTCCCAGTGTCAGCGCACCGGCGGCCGCCTGCACGTCGACCGCACCGGTCGTATCGACATTGCCGCCGATCGCATCGCCGCCGGACGCGATCGCCGACAGGCTCGCCGCCCGCGCGTCGCCGAAGCGGATCGCATTGCCCGCAAGCGTCACCGCGCCATCGGTCGTAATCACTCCGGTCGCCACATCGCCCGCCGCCCGCAGGGTCACCGGACCGGCGATGTTCAGGTCCCCGGTCCGGATGGGCGCACCGGCGGCAGTCGCGCCCGTCGCGACGAGCCCGGCCGCCTGTACCGCGCCGAAGACGATGCCCTGCCCATCGGTGGTCAGCCGCACCGTGCCACCGGCATCGATCCGCGTATCGAGCAGGTCGATCGCACCACCGGCGGCGCTCAGCGTGACGCCCTCGCCGCCGCTCGCATCGCTGTCGGACCGGATCGACACACCGGGTCCGCTCCGCGTAATGCCCCCGGCCGTCGCGCTGGCGCTATAGGCACCGCGCGCGCTCTGCGCTCCGCCCAGCGTGATCGCCGTTCCCGACAACGTCGCCGCACCGTCCGACGCGAGGCCGCCGGTCACCGCGATCGGACCACCGCTCGACACGATCCGCACGTTGCCGCCCGTGCTGCGAACCGCGCCCGCGACCGAGATCGCCTGCGCCGCCGCCACGTCGACCGCCCCGGCATCGGCCGTCAGCGTGCCCGTCACCCCGACGCCGCCGGCCGCAGCGTCCAGCGCCACACGTCGCCCGGCAGCACTGCCGAGCGTCAGATCGCCGGCCGTCGCGCTCAGCAGCACCGCGCCGGTGCCGCCGCGTACCTCGCCCAGCGTCGCGCTGCTGCCGCTGGCGGTAACGCCGGTTGCCGCCGTCACGCGCGCGGCGCGCAACGCACCGCCGCTGGTCAGCGTCACGGCCCGGTCGCGGCTCTCGATCACGCCCAGCGTCAGCGCCGATCCGCTCGCCAGCGTGACCGCGCCGCTGGTCGCGATATCGTTCTGCACCGACAGCGTACCCGCCGCACGCAGGTCGATCCCCTGCAACGCGCCGCTCACCGCGATCCGCCCGACGGTCAGATCGCCGCCGGTACTCTCCGCGGTGAAGCCATCGACCAGATCGAGCCGCCCGAAGGTCAGCGACCCCGTCGACCGGAACGCGCCCTCCGCCGCCGTCGCGTCGTCCAGCGCGGCGACCGTGCCCAGCGATCGGGCGGTGACGTCGCCCAGCTTGAGCGGCGCCTCGCCCGCCGAGAATATCCGCACGTCCAGCACGCGGTTTGTGCCACCGGTGATCGAGCTGCCATCGGCCAGCACGATGCCCTGCGCGCCCGCCGCCTGCAACTTGATGACGTCGCTACGCCGGCTGCTGCCCGACGCGATGGCCAGCGCGCGCGATCCGGTGATCCCGCCGCTCAGCGCCGTCACGTCGATCGCACCGCCGCTGAGCAGCGCCCGGCCGTCGAGCGCCACCGAGCCGCCACGCAGCGCGACGCCCTCGCCGGCGAAAACGTCGCCACCGACGGTCAGCAGCCCGCCCGCGACGACGTCGATGCCCGCACCGCTGTCGAGACCGCCGGTCGTCACCGCCCCGCTGCCCCGGACATCGATTGCCCGACCGGACGCCAGGTCGCCGGTCGCGACGCTCGCGCCGCCGATCGACAGCGCTTCCCGGACATAGATGTCGCCGGTTACGACCGCGCCAGTGCCCACTGCACCAAGCAGCGTCCGCGCCTCGACCGCGCCGATGTCGATCGTGTTGGCGGTATCCCGCCGCCTGAGCGTCAGCCCGCCGCTGCGATCGTCGCCGGCGATCAACCGGCTGTCGCTGCCGAGCACGATATTGCCGCCCGTCGTACCCAGCGTTTCGAGCAACAGTCCGTCGTCGCCGGTATCGCCCGACCGCAACGTCACGGCACCGATACCGGTAATATCGCCATCGGTCGAACTGACGCGGAACTGCCCGTCGGTACGCTGGGTCACCGAATCGACCCCGCCCAGTACCACGCCCCGTCCCGACAGCAGCACGTTGCCACCCGCGGTCACATTTCCCGCCATGGTCAGCACGCCACCCGCTGCGACGGTCATCTGGCCGCGGGTCTGCACCGCGCCTGCGACGTTGACCGCGCCACTGGCGCCCATCGTCACGTCGGCTGCCATATTGTCGGTGCGCAGCGCCCCGTCGACCAGCAGACGGGCGAGCCCGCCGGTCGTCGTCGCATCGCCCGCGACCGTCACGCCGTCGACCGGGGTCGCAGTCTTGCCCGCCGACAGCACGATCCCGCGCGACCCGGCGCTAGCGGTCGTCACCGCCGCCGACACCTGCAACAGTGAATCGGTGAGCGTGTCCTGCGACGCCAGCGCAAAGATGGCATTGTTGCCTGCCACCGTGCCGCGAACATACTGGCTGGTCCCGGCGACCGCGCTGCCGCGGTTCAGCGTCACCGACAACGGACTGCCCGATCGATAGTCAAGCGTCACGTCGCTGGCGGTCACGAACGCCACATCCTGTCCGTTGGCGACGAACTCGCCATAGGCGTCGATCTTCGGCGCCACCATCACCAGCCCGCGGGTGCTGCCGTCGACGCGCAGCTTCGCGCCCTGCTGCACGGTGATCCCCGCCTGGCTGCCCGCCGCGCCCTGCAGACGATAGCTGTTGCCGGCGCTCAGGAAATCGTCCGGCGTGATATCCAGCGTGGTCAGCACCAGCGACCCGGTGTTGAACGCCGCCTTCGACCCTACCAGGATGCCGTTCGCGTTATGCACCCACACCGCGACGTTCGCATCGCTGCTGAGCTTGCCCAGCAGCTGCGACGGCCGGGTCGACACGTCGCGGTTGAGCACCGCGATGTCGCCCCGCAATACGCCCAGGAGGCGCCCGTCCTTGAAATCGATCTCCTTGCCTTCGGGGATATTGAACCCGTCCCAGTTGATGACCGTGTTCCGCCCGCGCAGGTCGACCTGCAACTTGTCGCTGCTGTCGCGGAAACCGGGAGTGATCCCGTCGGTCCGGATGCCGCGCACGTCGTTCTCGGTCGGCAGCCGCACCTGCGCGCTCTGCGCCACGGCGATCGCCGGAAAGAGCGCGCCGCACGCGGTAGTGATCGCAAGGAGGGCGCGAAGGCGGCGGGCGGTGGCGGCGACGGGCATCAGGGTCTCCTATCGGGCGCGATCGCGCAACTGCGCGGTCAGCGAGACGAGCACACGTGCCGGCGGACGACGTTCGTCGAGCAACAGCGCCTTGTCGAGCGGCTTGGCATAAGCGACGTCGAGCACGACGCTACCGGGCAGCGACAGCCGAACGCCGCCGCCCACGCTCTTGAAGTTACGCGGCCCCTCGATCGCGGTACGATCGAGGTTGCGCAGGTAGAGATGATCGTAGAAGCCGAAGAACTGCGCCTCGACCGGCGACCATAGCGGGATATCGGCGCGCGCTTCGAACCGGCCGCCGACCGCATGGTCCCCGCTGTTCGAACCGGGATCGTAGCCGCGCCCGATGGTCAGGCTGCCGAGCGCGAACTCCTCGTAGTTGAGCAGCGGATCGTCGGACCATTGGAACTGGCCCTGCGCCGCGATGCTGAACACCGGCCCCATCCGCACCGTCGCGTCGATCGCGCTGCGGAACACCAGCGCTTCGGGATTGCCGTCAAGCCGCGAGGTCAGCGTACCGCTGCCGAACCCGCGCTCGCTGGCGTCGAGAATGCCGAGCCCCTTGCGCAGTTCGCCCGTCGCCGAAAGCGACAGCCAGACATTGCCATTGGCATCGACGAACTGCCGGTCGCCGTCGAGGCCGATGTACAGCACGCGCAGCTTGTCGCGGGTCAGCGTCACCGCATCGTCGCCACCGCCGACGCGCGATATCTGGTCGATATAGTCCAGCCCGCCGCGGACCCGCGCATTGGAGCGGATCGACCGCGCGAGCGAACGCGTCACATCCAGTCCGGCGATCAGCGTGTTGGTCCGCAAGTCGAGCGCGCCGAGGTCGGGCCGCGACCACGCATAGGTCGCGCGGGCGCCAAAGCTGGTGCCGGCACCGTCTACCTCGAAGATGTGCCCGCCCTGCACGATGAACTGTTCGGGGAAATCGACTGCCGCCGACGCGCCGAAATAGGTGATGTCGCCAAGCCCGGTCAGCCCGTACAGTTCGCCGCGCGCATAGACCGTCTCGCGCCCCAGCAACGCCGAGTTGTAGTTCTGGACGTTGGCGAACAACGCGAACCGTCGCGAACTGACCGTCAGGTCGCCGATCACGTCGCCCTGCTTGCCCCCCGACGCACGCAGCGATAGCGCCACGTCCAGCCCGGGAACGTCGCCGGCGAGCAGCAGCAGCCGTTCCGCCTCACGTTCGTTCAGCGGGTCCATCGCCTGGATGCGCGCAAGTCGCTGGCGCAGCAGCGGTTCGTAGCGTCCGGCATCACCCCGCACACGCAACTCAACGATCCGTGCGGTCACCACCTCCAGCCGCAGGACGCCGTTGGCAATTTCCTGCGCCGGGATCTGCACCGACGCGATCCAGCCTTCGGAACGCAGCGCGGCGTTGGCGCGGTCGCGGATTTCGCAGACGGTTGCGATCGACTGGTCGCCGGTCGGCGCGGTGACTTTCGCCAGCGCCTCGGCAATCTCGGGCTGCAACGGGGCGCCGTCCGCACGACTGAAGGCGACGCGGTCGAGCGACACGCGCAACGGCGAATCTGCGAACGGGCAGTTACCGACAGCGAACGCACCGCGCGCGTCCACTTCCGCGCGGGATGTCCGATCGGGGTCCGGCGCGGGCGGCGTCACCTCCTGTCGGCTGGGCAGCGGTGCCACCTGCGCCAATGCCGCAGCGGGCGCGGCCAGCGCGACCACCCCCGCCAGCAGCTTCCAACGTCCCGAACCCCGCTTCCGCAAACCCTTACCCCCTTGTTGCCAGCGCCGGATGATTCCGTGTCGCCGGTCGATTCTATGGTCGAAAAAGCGTCACTCGTATGACTCGTAGTAGAGCGCGGTCAGACGCCACCCGTTCGCCCCGCGGGTGAACTCGAGGTCACCGACCCTATAATCGTCTCGCGTCGCGCTACGGTCCTTCGGTGGAGAAGTGGCAGCCTGCAGCAATTGCCGATGGGTCCGGCCCTGCAGACTGGTGCCATCGTTCTTGTCGAGTATCTTGGCGACGACCGGCGCTACCTGCTCGGGGGCCAGGCGGAACTTCGGACTGTCATCCAGATCGCCATGTTGCATCACCACCGGCGCGCTCATCGCTGCAATCGCCGCAGCATCGTTCGACAGCGCCGCCGCTCGGAACTTCGTCCAGAACGCGTCCAACGACTGCTCCTGGGCCGGAGCGGCCGGCGTCGCCGTCGCCTCGATTGCCGGCGCGACCGGCGCCTTCACCGGCGCTGCGGCGTCGGCAATATTCGCCTCGACCGGCGCTTCTCCACCGCCACAGGCCGACAGCAGCAGCGTCGCGGCAAGACACATCGTCATCTTCGCTGAACTCCTCATCGTCCCTCCGGCCAGCGCATGGCCTTCACCGTATATTGCTTGAGCGGGTAGCTGGAGACCTTCACTTGGTTCCCCTGGTTCCCGCCCAGCAGCTGGATATGCGTCGCCGTCTGCCCGACGAAGAATGCGACGTGATTGCCCGACGACGATCCCGTCGCCCCGTCGACCCCGCGCGGCGTACGATAGATATGGACGATACAGCCATAGCGTGGCTCGGACAGCGCCGTGCCGAACTTGCCCCAATCGGCCGCACGCGCGCTGCGGATGCCGCGGATGCCGGCCTGCTCGAGACACCAGTTCACGAACGAAGCGCACCACGCGACCTCGTCGGTCTTCGCCGCCAGCGTCGTGGTGGCGTGATACTCGACGATGCGCGGATTGTGCGCCCGCCCGGCGACCTCCGATACGCCCTTTTCGGCCAGCGCCACCCGCATCCACGGCGCGCCGATCGTCGAACCCGGCGGTTCGAGCTGCGCGCTGCGATGCGGCGCCGGTCGGGCGACGACCGGTGCGGTTCGCGCGGCGGCCGGCCGGGTCGCGGTCGTCGTACCGCCGATACCCCGGCCCAGCGGTGCATTACCAATCGGCAGGTTGCGGATCGAGGGCGCCGTCACCGCGCGGGTCGGGGTGCCGCCGGACGAACGCGATGGCGTGGCAGCAACAGACGGCGTGCGCGGCAGCGCCGAACCGCCTACGCCCAAGCTCTCCCACGTCCGCGCCCCGACGACCCCGTCGACTTGCAACCCGCGACCCTGCTGGTACGTGCGCACCGCACGCTCGGTGGCGGCGCCGAAGACGCCGTCCAGTTCCAGTGGGGGTCGCGGCCGTGCCGTCGTGTTCAGCAGATGTTGCAACATCTGGACCTGCTGGCCCCGGGCACCTCGATCGATCTCTCCAAATCGCACGATTCCGTCTCCGCCTCTAATCGGCGCAACGCTGAACGTTCCGCCTTCGCAATGGATGCATCGTTTACCGTCTTTTGTGGGTCCGCCCCTGCCATGGCCGCAGCAACAGCGCGACCATACCGGTCGCCATTACCGCGACGATCGCCAGCAGCCCCCACGGACTGGTCCATTTGTCCATGTTCGCCGTGCGCCCGTAATAGGGCGGCCCCGCGCCATAGGCCTCGGTCAGCATGTCGACGCCGATCCACAGCGCCCCCCCCATGACGATCGCCGCCAATATCCAGCGCAGCGCACGCATCAGTAACGCACCGTGACCTGCACGAAACAATTGGGCGACGGACCGATCATCGCCTTCAGCCGATCGACGAACCCGCCCATCGCATGGGTCAGGTCGATGCAGCCAGCGCTGCCCGCCGTCGATCCGCCATGGATGAAGAAACCCCCGCGCCCATGCGTCACCGTCGCGGGCATGACGTGCAGCGTGATGCGATAGTCGCCCCATGGCGCCGACTGGTCGAACCGGTACCACGACCGCTCCCAGAGTTCGGTCGGATTGATCCAGTATTCGCCCGCCGGGATCGGCCCTTCGCCGCCCAGTCGCTGGCGTTCGCGCGAATAATCGAAATTGCCGCGACCATCGGGTCGTCCCGATACCGCCGGCCAGCTCTGCTGCTCCTTCCCGCCGCGCAGCACCAGCGTACGGCCGTCGAACACGATCTGGACCGCCGAACGGCCGCACTGCGGCACCGCCGGATCGCCACGCTCATGGGCATATCGGTCTTGAGGCATGCACGCTCCTCTCGATCTGGTCCAGCTTAGCTCGCCGTCGCAACCGTCTGCAATGTTTCGATCGGGCCGTCCGCCGCATCGGCGGCACCGTCGAACCGATAGGTCAGCGCATCGCCCGCGACGGCCACGCCGATCGTCCGCACCTCTTCACCGCGCATCCGCCGCTCGAGCAGCGCGACCGACATGTCGGGCAGCATCGAGTTGGTCAGGATCGCGTCGATCATCCGCCCACCCGATGCCGCTTCGGTGCAGCGATCGACGATATGATCGATCACCGCCGGATCGATGGTCAGCGCGATGCCGTGATTGTCGCGGATGCGGCGTTCGATCCGCCCCAGATGCAGGCGGACGATCCCCGACAGCATGTCGCGGCTGAGCGGGTAATAGGGCAGCACCGACAACCGCCCGAGGAGCGCGGGCGGAAACACCTTCAGCAGTTCCGGGCGCAGCGCCGTCGCCAGCGCATCGGGCGCGGGCGCGGTTTCGTCATCCTCGGTCAGCGTCGCGATCAGATCGGTACCGACGTTCGAGGTTAGCAGGATCACCGTGTTGCGGAAATCGATGTGCCGCCCCTCGGCATCGTTCATGAACCCCTTGTCGAACACCTGGAAGAACATCTCGTGGACGTCCGGGTGCGCCTTTTCGACCTCGTCGAGCAGCACGACGCTGTACGGCCGCCGCCGCACCGCCTCGGTCAGCACCCCGCCCTGCCCGTATCCGACATAGCCCGCCGGCGCTCCCTTCAGCGTCGAGACGGTATGCGCCTCCTGAAACTCGCTCATGTTGATGACGATCATCGAATCGTCGCCGGAGAACAGCAATTCCGACAGGGCGTGCGCGGTCTCGGTCTTGCCCACGCCCGACGGGCCGCACAGCATGAACACGCCGACCGGCTTGGCCGGGTTGTCGAGCTTCGCGCGGCTGGTCTGGATGCGCTTGGCGATCGCGTCCATCGCATGGCCCTGCCCGATCACCCGCGCCTTCAGCGCGTCCCCGATCGTCAGCACGCTCTCGATCTCGTCCTTGACCATCCGCCCGACTGGGATGCCGGTCCAGTCGCCGACCACCGCCGCGATCGCGTCGCCATCGACCACGCCGAACACCATCGGGTTGTCGCCCGCCGCATCGCGTGCCGCCGCCAGCGCCGCGTCGAGCGCCGCGCCATCCTCGCCATCGCGTGCGGTCCGCACGGCGTCCAGCGTGTCGCGTTCGGCGGTCCACTTGGCCTCGACAGCCTCGACCGCGGCGCGCGCATCGCCGATCGCGTCGTCGAGTTCGGCCAGCCGGTCGTCTCGGCGATAGCGCTGTTGCGTCTCGCGCTCCACGACCCCGCGCTCGGCCTCCAGCAGTTCCAGCCGCCGCCGCCGGTCCTCGACCGCCGCCGGGGTCGCGTGCTGCGACACCGCGACGCGCGCGGCGGCGGTGTCGAGCAGGCTCACCGCCTTGTCGGGCAATTGCCGCGCGGGCACGTAACGCTGCGACAGGGTCACCGCCGCGGTCACCGCCTCGTCCAGCACGACGACGCCGTGATGCGTCTCCATCGCCCCGACGACCGATCGCAGCATGTCGATCGCCACGCCCGTTTCCGGCTCGGCGACGTCGACCGGCTGGAACCGGCGGGTCAGCGCCGGGTCCTTTTCGAAATACTGGCGATATTCGGCATAGGTCGTCGCGGCGATCGTGCGCAGCCGCCCGCGCGCCAGCGCGGGTTTCAGCAGGTTGGCGGCATCGCCCGTCCCCGCCTGTCCGCCGGCACCCACCAGCGTATGCGCCTCGTCGATGAACAGGATCACCGGGCTGGCCGCCCCCTCGACCTCGTCGATGACCTGGCGCAACCGCTTCTCGAACTCGCCCTTCACTCCTGCGCCCGCCTGCATCAGCGTGACGTCGAGTGCGCGCAGCGTCACGCCTTTCAACGCAGGCGGCACGTCGCCATCGGCGATGCGGCGCGCAAACCCCTCGACCACCGCGGTCTTGCCGACCCCGGCCTCGCCGATCAGGATCGGATTGTTCTGCCGCCGCCGCAGCAGCACGTCGACCAGCTGCCGGATCTCCGCATCGCGCCCGACCACCGCGTCGATCTCGCCGGCGCGCGCCCTGGCGGTCAGGTCGGTGGAATAGCGCGCCAGCGCCTCGCCCGCCGGTGCCGGACCACTCGCCGCCGGAGCGCCCGGGGCGGGGGTATCGGTCGTCGTCGTCTCGACCGACGGCTTCACGATCGCGTCGAACTCCGCGCCCAACCGGTCGACCGCGACCTTGCGCCATTCGCTGCTGGTCGCGAACAGCGCGTTACGCAGCGTCGGCGTCTTGAGCATCCCGTACAGCAGGTGCCCGGTGCGCACTTTGCCCGCGCCGAACTGGAGCGACGCATAGAGCCAGCCCTTCTCGATCGCTTCCTCCACCTGCGGCGCGAAGTCCGAAATGGCGGAGGCTCCGCGCGGCAGGATGTCGAGCGCCCCGACGATATCGCGCGCCAGCACGGCGTCGTCGATCCCGAACGCAGTCCGGATCGCGGCAATGTCCCCCGTCGAATCCTGCACCAGCAGATGCAGCCAGTGGACCAGCTCGACATAGGGATTGCCCCGCATCCTTGCAAAGCCGGTGGCGGACTCGATCGCCTGCAACGCGCTGGGGTCAAGGCGCCCGAACAGGGCGGTACGGCTGATGTCGGTCATGCGGATCCTTGTCGGGCGTGGTTGGGCAAATGGCGGCTACGGGCGGACCGTGCGTCGCATCTCGGCGATCGTGGTCGCGCCGGCCTCGGAGGCTGCGGTCGATCGCGCTTTGTCGATGCCCAGGGCGTTGGTCGCGCGGTTCCAGTTGACGACGATCGGCTCCTGCGCCTCCGTATTGGGCGACGATGCGTCGAACACGATGCCGAAACGGATCGGGTCCCGCGACGACAGCAGTCCCACCGACGACGGCCCGCCGCACGTCTCCGCCTCATACTCGCCATGGCCGATCGTCGGGATCAGCTGGACGGCGGCATTCCGGACGATCGCGACGAAGCAGCCCGCATAGGGCGCATCGGGCATCGTACCCTTGCCAGTGACCAGTGTGGCGATCGCACGCCCCGCCTCGCTGACCTGAAACGACTGGGCCGTGGTGACCGCCACGTTGGCAAGCCCCTGCCGCTTGGCCTCCGCCTCGACCGCGACGACCGCTGGATTTGCCGCCGGTCCGGCCAGCTTGACTTCGCCCGTTACCGGTGCTGCGCTCGGCTCGGCAACCGGCGCGGGCGCCGTGGCGACCGTTTTGCTCGACGGCGCCGCGACGTTCGCCTCCGCTACTTCTGGCGCCGCACCGCAAGCTCCGACCAGCAGCGCGGCGAACAGCACCGCCGACCGCAACCGGGCATCGCGGCGATCAACCGCCGCGACGTGGTTTTCCCCCAGGATCTGGAACGCGCCCCGGCTGGCCGACTTCAACGCGGCCGCCCGGTCCAGCTTCATTGCCGGTTCGAGCTTGGGGTATTGCGCCGGGAATTTGCCATATCCGCCACGCCCGGCGTTGCAGATGTCGGGATCGGACGTCGCGAAGCGGCCATTGGTTTGCAGGTAGAATTTGTGCAGTTCTAACAGGATCGTCGGCCGCCCCTGTCCGTCAAAGGCGCCACGCACCGCCTCCGTCGCGACGACCGCCCTGATCGGGGCGACTTCGCAGTCGGGCGCCGCCGCCATCTGTGCAAACTTCGCTTCGTTCAGACGCCCGACGCTACCGCCGCTACCCGCCGTGTTGGCGGCCGGGGCCGCAACGGGCGCGCTCTGGGACCTTGGCGCTGCGCCTATGCCTGCGGCACGGCCGGACACCGCCGGGCTCGGCGACCGCCTGCCCGTCGCGATGGGACGCCCGACTTGCCGCCCACAACCGCGCAACGTCGGCCCGCCGGGACCGACGACGCCATCAGGCCGTCCGAACCGCAGCACGTTCGCCCGATACCGGCAGATCGCGGCTGCCGTTTCCGGGCCGAACTTCCCGTCGATCTGCAATTCCCGTTGCCCCGGTATCTGCGACCGTGCCCCGCTCGACAACATTTGCACGGCACGAACATCAGCCGTGCGGTTTGGTCGCGATGGACCGACCGGAGAAGCGATCATCATACTTCGATCTCCGTCCTAGCCACTGCAACATCCTCTCGTCGCCGCAGATGGGCGTCGCGGCGGATGCCAGCCCCGCCCGCGCCCAGCCAGCCACTCCACCCCAGCCGCGTCGCGCCGTCCAGCCGGGCCGGCGTCGCATTCGCCGCATCGATCTCCAGCGCTACGTCCCATTCGAGATGGCTGGGGGCAAAGGCGTCGAGCGCCTCCGACAGCACCGCGAAGCGGCTGCCGGCCGGCAGCAGCGCGGCATAGTCCGCCGCCGACCGCGCGCGGATCACGACCCGGAACGCATCGTTCACCACCTTCGCGCGCGCGCCCAGCATCACCTCGTCGCCCAACCGCGCGAACTGCCGCCCCAGCCGGGTGCGGTCGTCGTCATCGATATCGCGCCAGCGCGGCTGATATTCCTCGATCCGCACGGCCTGTCCCAGCAGATGCGTCAGCGCGTCCTCGATGGCGCCCGCGCTGCGCCGGCCAGCGAACAGCGCCGCGTAATGGACCCGCCCCGCCGCCGGAAACGCCGCGTCGGGTGGCACACCGTCCCCTGCACCGCTCAGCCGCGCCAGCCCGACCGCGAAACGGTCGTCCTCCGGCCGATCGGCCTGCGCCGCCGGCTGTGAATCGCTCCACGCGCGAAAGAAGAACTGCAGCATCCGCCCGGCCAGCAGGTCGAGCCAGCGACCGAACGGTCGCGAGCGGGCATAGCGCCGCTCGAACGTCGCGAACTCGGTCATGTGCTGCGGCAACGGCCCCATCGGCCCGGTCAGCCCCAGCCAGTATCCGCCTACCCGCGCCCGCCCGCCGCGAACCTCGACCTCCGCCAGCGTCGAATCGGGAAACGCGAGCGAAGGCACCTGCGTCAGGTCGGCGACGCTCTGCGACGGGCGTCGCGCGCGACCGACCCGGGGCAGATGACGTGCCCGTGCTTCGGCCCCTCGGATGATCGGGAACAGGCCGAAGCGCTTGGTATCGGCCGCCGCGGCGGCGAGGAAGGTCAGATGGTCGGACGCCGACCGATCCTCAGCGGCCATCGCTGAAACTCCCCTTCGTTGGCGCTTGCGACCCAGGTTTCGGTGAAGCTGTTGATGCTGCTGAATTCGGCGAGGAAGCGTTCGAGCACCGCCGAGAACAGGAACATCCGTCCCTTGTCGAACGCGGCGTCGTCCAGCGTCAGGTGGATGCGATGCCCGCGCGCGATCGACATGCGGTCCATGCCCGGCACCCGCCGGGCGATGCGTTCGGAACGGATCGCCATGACGCCATCGACCTGTCGCCGCGACGTCGCATCGTCCTGCCGCCCGTACAGCGCCAGATGATCGCGCAGCACCCCCGGATCGTTACCGTCCTGCGGCGCCAGCGTGGTGTAGTTGGGCGTCAGGTGACCGATCAGCCGCCACGCGGCGTCGCCCAGCCCCATCGGCGTCTGCGGCTTCGTCGGCGCACGCAGCACGCTGACGGTCCGCGCCGGTACGCCCGACACCGTGAAGTGATGCTCGCCGCGAAAAGTCAGCAACTCGGGCAGTTCGCGATTGGTGACCAGCGCCCGCACCGCCAGCTCGTCCACCCCGTCCAGCCGCGCGGCGTCACCGGGCGAAGTCAGCGCGATCCACGTCTCGGTGCCGGTATATTCCCCGCGCCGCCGCAACCGCCGTTCGCGCGTCGACAGCCGGCGCGGCCGCAGCTGCGTGGTATAGAACAGCGCCTCGTTCCAGTCGTACAGCAGCGCGCCGGGCGCATAGAGCGGGGCAACGGTGCGTGCGTCGACGTTGTTGGCGGCATAGGCCTGCACGTCGAGGATGCGGAACACCTCGTAATCCAGCGGCCGTGCGCGGTCGGGGACGACGTGATGCTCATGCTCGAACCGCGACACGCGCACGCGCCCCAGCTGCTTTTCGAACAGATTGATCGCCGGCGTCGCGAACAGGCGGAAGTTCGATGGGTCGAGCGCATTGTGCAGGATCTGCGCCGATCGCGAGAACAGCAGCACCACGTCGCACGCCGTCGGGCTGACGCGGAACGCGCGGCCCAGCCCCTTCAGGTCGACGAACAGGAACCGTTCGGGACAGGCGAAATATTCGGTCAGCAACCGATAGCCGCGAAACGAGCGGAGTTCGGGCGGCAACAGCGCCTGATCGTCGTCGAACCCCACCTGCCCCGGCGCAGGCAGGCGCATCCATCCCTCCGGTCCCGCCGCCGCATCGGCTGACCGCGCGATCGTCGCCACCGTCTCGCCCACGATCTGCCGGTACAGTTCGGCCGGCACCGCTTCCGATCCTGCGAGATAGATCGGCAGCGCCTCGGGCAGCACCTGCGGCAGCGCCGCGCCGCCCGTGGTCTCGAACCGCAGCCGCAAACCCGCTTCGGCGCGTACGTCGGCGGCGGTGGCGAACGGCGCGACCGCGGCGCGGCTGGGCAGATATTCGGCCTGCGTGATCTTCAGCGGCCACAGCGTCACGTCGTGGCCGGTGCGGAACTCCACCGACACGCCGTTCTGTTCGGTCGCCGTCGCCACCAGCGGCGTGCCGCGCGGCACGACATAGCCCTTGGTCAGGATCGGGTCGCCGTCCTTCGGCGCGAAGCCCGCGATGCACATCGACGGCGTTGGCGCGAGGTAATGCGGCTGGACGGCATGGAGCAGGTGGTGGGTGAATTCGGGATACTGGTCCGCGATCTTCAGCTGCACCCGCGCGCCCAGATACGCGACCCCCTCCAGCAGCCGTTCGACATAGGGGTCGGGATCGGTCGGGGTCTTCAGCCCCAGCCGTCCGGCCACCGCCTCATGCTCGGTTCCGAACGCGCGTGCCTCCTCGCGCAGATAGGCGAGTTCGTCGTTGTAATAGCGCAGCAGGCGCGGATCGATGCCGGTGGTCATGCCGTCATTCGCGCACGTTGACCGACGCGGTTTCGGCCTCCACCTCGGTGCGGAACTTGACCGGCATGGTCTGCGCCGCCGCGGTGATGTCGCCCTGGATCAGATAGGTCAGCGCATGGGGATCGCCCGGGTCCTCGACCGGATCGACCGACAGCCCTTCGCGCGACAGCCGTGGTTCGAACAGCCGGATCGCCCGCCGGATCTCGCGCGCCCGCGCCAGTACCGCCCGCCGATCCAGCGTCCGGCCGGCAAGGTCGCTCAAACCGTAGTTCAGCACCGACTCGCGCACGTGCGGATAGGCTTCGAGGTCGACCAGCGATTCCAGATTGGTGGTATTGAACAGCCACGCCAGATCGCGGCGGATCGTCGCCCGCAGCGCGGATTCATTGAACCGCTCCAGCCTGGGCACCGAATAATAGCGGAATTTCTCCCGCGCGACGGCAGGCGCGGCATCGTCATTGTCGCGCATCCCCGAGATATCGAGGTCCGCCACCAGCTTGTCGTAGAGCGTCGGCGTCAGCCGCTGCCGGACCGCCACCGGGTCAGCCGATCTCGATCGTGCGGATCGAGAGCAATCCGCGATCCTCACCGTCCGACGCGGTCCACAGCCGCTGGCCGACACCATGCCCGTCGTCGCGCCACCCGGTCGCCCGCGCGGCAAGCTCCGCCGGATCGTCCGACAGGTCGGGATAGCGCGTCGGCAGCAACGCCGCGACCCGCGGGCCGGCGTTCAGCGTCAACTCGACCGGATACCAGACGATATCGCGCAGATCCCTCGGGCCCTCCGCCTTGATCTTCGCCACGGCATCGAACGGCAGCAATCCATAACGCCCGCCGATGATCGCCTCGATCACCGGGCCGAAGCGCGGATCGGCATCGGCGATCCAGTCGACCGCGACACCGTCGATCGTGCCCGGCGTATCGGGCGCCGCATCGAATGCCGCCGCGCGAACGTCGTCGGCCTGGCCGGTCGCACCGGTCGCCGCCAGTTGCAAAGCCCCGGCAACGCCGTCCGCCCAATCCGATCCGCCATGAATGACGGCGCGCTCGCGTCCGTCCATCACCGCGGCCCGCGTCGCTTCCGCATCGATCGCCTGTCCATAGACGACCGCCAGCATCTGCGCCTCCGGCGACAGCTGCGCCAGCGCGGCCAGATGGGTCCTGGCCTTGGCCCAGTCGCCCTGCACCGCCATCAGCTGAAACAGGAACAGCCGGGTGGGAACGTGACCGGGGTCGGACTTGACGACTTCGACCAGAGCGCGGCGCGCCCCGTCGAAGTCGCCCGCCCGCAGCAGGTCGTCGGCCTTGGAACCAGTGCTGACGACCGCTGCCATCGCTTAGCCCGCCTCGTTCTGGCGGATGTCGTAATAGGCGGTGACGACACCGCCGTCCTTGCCACCCTGCGCGTTCTGCGCCTGATAGTCGAACGTCACCTTCGCGCAGTTGAACGTGACCGATTCCATGATCGCGTCACCGCCCGAAGCACCGTTGTTGTGGATGTCGGACACGATGATGTCCTCCAGCCTGATCTTGTAATAGGTCAGCGCGTTGTTACCGTCGCCGGCCTTCTGCGAATAGATGATCGCTTCCTTGATGTGCTTGCCCGACGCGCAGTGCTTGAACAGCAGCGGCGACGACTTGTCGACTTCCTTCTGGATACGGATGTCGGAGATTTCGGCCTTGCCCGCGCCACCGCCGGCACCGCCGCTGTGGAACGAACCATGCTGCACGGCGCCGAAATCGAACGAGATGATATCGATTTCGCCCTGGTGGTTCTTCTTCGAAGATTCACCCTGAACACCGTCAATTTTCAGAAACAGATCGACTGCCATTGACTTACTCCCGTTACAAATCGTGAAAGCCTCGACGAAAAATGTCCCGTCAGGCCTTGGGCAAGCGTGAAACCATGCTCAGCGCCACATCCATCCCTTCGAGCTGGTAATGCGGCACGAACATGAACTTCCCCTTGTAGTACCCCGGGTTCTCCTCGTCTGGGATCACCTCGATCTTGGCCTGCTTCAATGGCAGGCGCGCCTTGGTTTCCTCGTTCGACGTCGTCGGCGAACCGTCGACATATTGGAGGACCCAATTGTTGAGATCGCGCTGAAGCTGGTCGGCCTCACGCGATCCTCCGACCCAGTCGCGCACCATGCACTTCAGATAATGCGCAAAGCGGCAGCTGGCGAAGATATAGGGCAGACGAGCCGACAGGTTTGCGTTGGCGGTCGCCTCCTTCTTGTCATAAGTGGCGGGCCGGTGGACGGTCTGCGCGCCGATGAACGTCGCCTGGTCGGTATTCTTGCGGTGGACCAGCGCCATCAGCCCGGCGGCGGACAGTTCCGCCTCGCGCCGGTCGGAAATGGCGATCTCGGTCGGGCATTTGTAGTCGATGCCGCCCTCGTCGGTCGGGAACGCCGCGGTCGGCAGTTCCTCGACGGTGCCGCCCGATTCCACGCCGCGGATTCGCGTGGTCCAGCCATAGGTGTTGAACGCCTCGGTGATGCGCGTGCCCATCGCATAGGCTGCGTTCAGCCACAGGTGATGGTCGTGCGCGCCGCCGGCATCCTCCTCGAAATCGAACTCCTCGACCGGTTCGGTCTTGGCGCCGTACAGCGGCCGGCCCAGGAACCGCGGCAGGGTCAGCGCCAGATAGCGGCTGTCCTCCGACGCGCGGAACGAACGCCATGCGCCGTAATCGGTCGCATCGAACAGCTTGCCCAGATCGCGCGGGTTCGACAGCTCGGTCCAGCTGTCCATGCCCAGCAGCGACGGCGCCGCCGCCGCGATGAACGGCGCATGGCTCGCCGCGCCGATCCGCGACAGCCCGCGCATGACCTCCAGATCGGGGGCGCTGTGATCGAAGCTGTAGTCGCAGACGAACGCGCCATAGGGCTGGCCGCCGAGCTGCCCGAACTCGTTCTCGTAGATCTTCTTGAACAGCGGGCTCTGGTCCCACGCCGCGTCGCGATACTGGCGGAACATCCGCCGCGCCTCTTCCTTCGACATGTTCATCACGCGGATTTTCATGTCTTTGCCGGTCGAAGTGTTCATGACGAGGTAGTTGAGCCCCCGCCACGCCGATTCCATCGCCTGGAATTCGGGATGATGGATGATCTGGTTGATCTGTTCGGTCAGCTTGCGGTCGATCGCCGCACGCATCGCGTCGACCGTCGCGAACACGTCGCCGCCGACGATCTGCGCATTGGTCAGCGCCTGTTCGGCGAGCGTCTGCACCGCCTGTTCGATGCGCGACCGGCGTTCGTCGGTCGCGGGCTTGAACTCTTTCTGCAACAGCGCCTGGAAATCGCTCACCTCGCTGGAGGTTGCGGGCGCCGTGTCGTTGATCTGGCTGAAGGCTTCCTGGGCCATGGTCCGCTCCTGTTCGCTACGGGGTTCAGGCCTGGGGTGCCGACGGGGTGCCGTCGGCGTCGGTACGTGCCGCGGCACGTTCGGCGAGCAATGCCTTCAACAGCGCCGGGTCGTTCAGCACCTTGTCGAGCAGGTCCTGCGCGCCGTGCTTGCCGTCCATGTACGACAACAGGTCCTCCAGCTGGGTCCGCGCTTCGAGCAGCTTGGCGAGCGGCTCGATCCGCTTCGCGATCTGGCCGGGGGAGAAGTCGTTCATCGAATTGAGCGTCAGGTCGACGCTGAGCTTGCCCTCACCGGTCAGCGTGTTGTCGACGGCGAACGCGACGCGCGGGGCGATCGCCTCCATCCGCTGGTCGAAATTGTCCATGTCGAAATCGACGAACTCACGGGCTTCGGCGGCCTTCTTGTCCTTCAGGCTCTTGCCCGACAGGTCGGACATGACGCCCATCACGAACGGCAACTCGACCTTCTGGCGCGCGCCATAGGTTTCGACTTCGTATTCGATATGCACCCTGGGCTTGCGGTTTTCCCGAATGAAACGCTGCCCGCTCTTGATCGCCATGTATCCGCATCCCTTTCGCCCGTTTAGGCCTGAACCCAAATTCCGTACCGGCAGCTCGATATCGCCCCGGTACTTACATCAGGTCTGAATCGCCGCCCTCTTCGCTTCTGGATCGTAATACGCTCAAGGCCTCGTTTCGGCTCCCTGGCGCAATGTCATCTAGGATCGAAACGAAGTCCATTGTGATCCACCCCTTGATTCGGACGAGTGCTATCGGAATCGGGCTGGATGGTTCGACTCGCGCATAATATTCGACGATGGAATCGATTGCCCGCGCCACATCGTCGCGCGACGCGATCCTGCCCGGCGCCGATCCCGCCGATCCTGCGGCGATCGCCGACGCATCCGCCGTGCCGTCGGCGGCGTCCTGCGACGTCGCCGGTTCTACGACGAACGGCCGCATCGCGGCGACGATCGAATCGATCGTGTCATAGGTCGCGGCGAAATTGGTGCCGGTCTGCCCGACCAGTTCGGCCTGATCCGACAGCACGCGATCGCTGCGCAGGATCGCGGCGCGTATCTGTTGCAACTGGTCGCGCTCCCGCGCGATGACGTCGACCGGGGTATCGGCCAGCGCCGCGCGAAACTGGCCATAGCCTTCCGCGGAAGCCCCTTCGGCAGCGAAGCGTTCGAAATCCCCGCCCGAGAAACTACCGAGCCGCGGGTGGTCGATCAGCGGCACGCGCCGCAGCGGCGCCAGGAACTCGCCGATCCGCACGAGCGATTCACACGCGCCGCGGCGACCCTCGATCCCATATTCCTCCAGCGAGGGATGCGAGCTGTCCCAGAAACGCTCGAGATAACCGGCGAGCAGGTCGAACGCGTCGCCGACCACGTCGAGCCGACCGGCGCGCGCGCCGGCGCGGGCAAGATAGACCGCCAGCCACAGATCGCGGGTCCGCTCCATCTGTTCGACGATGGCGCGCACGGTCGCATCCCAGTCGACCTCGTCGGCCGGGCCGGAGAAAGCCTGCTCGATCGTCTCGCGCGACGAATCGTACGACAGGTCCGGGCCGGCCGGCGCCTCGTCCGACACCGGCTGCAACAGGGTTTCCCGGTCGATCATGGTCACGGCCGCTGCCGGCGCGATCAGGAAATCAGCTCGGCTTCGACCCGCCGGTTCGCGGGGCTGGAGGCACTTCGTCCCGGCAGCGGTTGCGCCGAGCCGAAGCCCCGCGTCTGCAGCCGGCGCGGCTCGACACCCTGCGCGATCAGATAGTCGGCGACCCGCTGCGCCCGGCGGACGGACAGCGGCACGTTGATGCCCCGCCCGCCGCGCTCGTCGGTATGCCCCTCGATCAGGAAGCGGCTGCCGCGCAGTTCAGGCATCAGCAGCGACTGGGCAAAGACCCGTGCCGACGCCTCGCCCGCCGGGGTCAGCCGGTCGGAATTGAGTTCGAACCCGATCATCAGGTCGGCACGGCGTCCCGTTTGCGGACCGGCTGATCCCGGATTGGCGGTCGGGGCGGCGGCGGCATAGCCGCGCGTGCCGACGCTGCGGCTGGTCCGGCCGGCGCGTTCGGCGACCGCGGCGCTGCGCGTCGCGCGGCGCTGGGTACGCGCGACCGGTGCCTGCGTCGCCGGGGCGGCGTCCGATCCCTCGCCCGGGCGGGCGAGGCGGAAACCGCGGGTATCCGGCGCGTCGCGGGTGATGCGGTCGGTGGTGGAACCGTCGCATTTGCCGGCGAAGGTGCAGAGATATCCCTCGACGGTGGGCGTCCGTGCGGCCGGCGCCTGCCCGGCGATGGCCGGAGTCGCGATCAAGGCAGCCATGGAAACCATTGCGATGCGTAGCGTCATAGTCTCGTCCCCTTCCGGTTCCGATACGATTAGGCCCCCGCCCGTTGCCACATTCTAGCCGCGATTCGCGATGGATCACAATCCCGAAACGACCGTTTCGTTTTCCAAGGCATTGTACGGGATCGGGACGGCCGGTAGGTTCGCGGGCGAGGACTAGGCAGTTCAGCCGCGGATCGCAGGCTGTCGCACACAGGAGTAACCGGTGGCGGATGCAGGGCAACGGCTCACCCAGATGTCGATCGACGTCGGTGACGAACAGGTCGTATTGCAACGGATCGAGAGCGAGGAGCGGCTCGGCCGTCCCTTCGTGGTACAGGCGACGATCATCTCGCCGCTCGAACTCGACCTCTATCCCCATCTCGGCAAGCCTGCCGGGCTGGCGGTGCTGGAGGACGGCGAACTGCTCCGCCGCTTCCACGGGCTGGTGACCGCCGGCGAATATGTCGAGGAAAAGCCCGACGGCCATCACTACCGGCTGACGATCGAGCCATGGACCTATTATCTGGCGCAGAACCGCCAGATGGCGATCTTTCAGGACAAGACCGCGGTCGAGATCATCCAGACGGTGATCGAGGGGGCCGGGGTGCAGGACGTGGACTATACCCGCCTGTCGAAGCCGCGCGTGACCCGCGGCTATACCGTCCAGTATCGCGAGAGCGACTTCGATTTCGTGTCGCGGCTGATGGAAGAGGAAGGCATCTACTATTTCTTCCGCCACGATGCCGACCGGCACGTGATGGTGCTGTGCGAAGGGCCGGCGTCGCACCAGCCCGGCAACCCGCCGCAGTTGCGCTTCAACGCCAACGCGATGTCGGTGTTCACCGCCAATTCGAAGAGCCGCTTCGACGCGCCGCGCGACATCCTGCAAACCTGGGTCGAGAAGGTCGCGTCGAGCGGACAGGCGCGGGTGACGGTTCGCGACTTCGATTTCGAATCGCCCGACCAGCCGCTGGCCAGCGAATCGATCGGACAGGGCGGCCATCCGCGCGACGACCGCGAGATCTTCGTCTATCCGGGCCGCTATACCCGCGAGAAGACCGGGCGCGGCGATCAGGAACAGACCGGGCGCGAACGGGGGCAGACGCTGCTGGATGCGCAGCGTGCCAACCGCCGCGTCTTCACCGGCACCAGCCAGGCATCGGGCATCACCACCGGCCAGCGGCTGGACGTCGCCGATCATCCCGCCGACCGGTTGAACGGATCGTACATGGTGATCGCGGCGACGCATTCGATCGCCGCCGAAGCCTATCGTTCGGGCGAGCAGGAGGACGAACAACCCTATAACGTGAAGTTCGAGGCGGTGCCCGCCGACACGGTGTTCCAGTCGCCGCCGCAGACGGCGCGCCCCCGCGCGCAGGGGCTGGAGACCGCGCTCGTCACCGGCCCGACCGGCGAGACGATCTATACCGACGAATATGGCCGGGTGAAGATCCGCTTCCCGTGGGACCGCGCCGACACGCCGGGCGAACGCTCGACCTGCTGGGTCCGGGTGTCGCAGACCGGGGGCCTGGGCAACGTGATCCTGCCGCGCGTCGGGCACGAGGTGCTGGTCGACTTCCTCGACGGCGATCCCGACCGGCCGATCGTGATGGGCCGCGTCTTCAACCGGTCGCACATGCCGGTATACGACCTGCCGGCCAACAAGACCCGCGCGGTCTGGCGCACCCTCACCTACGGCGCATCGGGTGAATATCCCGAGACGGAAGCGCTGGATAGCGGACAGACCCGTACCTCGAACGAAATCCGGTTCGAGGACAAGGGCGGACAGGAAGAGATGTTCATCCACGCCGAGCGCGACATGAACAGCCGCGTCCGCTTCGACGAATCGCGCCATGTCGGCCATAATCAGGATCGCCGCGTCGGGCTGGACCGCACGACGAACATCGGGCGCGACGATACGAACACCGTCGGTCGCGACAGCACCAATACGATCAAGGGCAAGCGCCAGACCCATGTCATCGGCACCGATTCACTGCTGGTCGATGGCGCACTGTCGATCGAGTCGAAGACGTCGATCACCATCCGGGTGCAGAATTCGCAGATCACGATCGGGCCAAACAGCATTTCGATCCAGTCGCCGACCGTCGAGATTCAGGCGAACCAGACCGCCGTCATCAATGCGGGCGAAGCAACGGCGATCAACGGCAAGGCGACGCTGCTACTGAACGGCGGCCAGACCAACATCAATCCCGAAGGTCTGGACGGCAACGCGTTCGGCGGGCCGGCGAACCTCGGCCCGGCGGCGGGAGCCAGCGGCGAATGACGTTGCGCCTGTCGATCGTCGGTGGCCCGGCGGGCGGTACGTCCGGCAGCCTCGAAGTCGACCGGCGGACGGCGACGATCGGGCGTGCCGATGGCTGCGACTGGGTGTTGCCCGACCCGACGCGGCACCTGTCGTCGCGCCATTTCGAAATCCGCTTCGACGGCAGCGACTATCGCCTGACCGATCGCAGTACCAACGGCACCTTCTTGGCTGACACCGGCCAGCGGGTAACGCCGGATCATGTGGTATGCGACGGGGACCGGTTCACCGCGGGCCCGTTCACGATCGTGGCCAATGTCGAAGCAGCGGGCGGCGGGACGACGAACTGGCGCGGCTGGAACACCGAACCGACCGCTGCACCGGCAACGGACGATGGCTGGAACCCGGCAGCAGCGTCGGGCGCGGCAGCGTCGGGCAGCGCAAGTTCGGGCTGGGGACCGCCGCCGTCCGCGGGCCGGTCGGGAAGCAGCGGATGGCAGCCGCAGACCGGACCGTCTCTCGCCCGACCCGAAGCGCATCGCGCCGCGGCCGGATGGGATCGCGCGGCAAGCGCCGACGTGCGGCAGGACAATGCTTCGGGCTGGGCCGCTCCCGCTACCGCCGCCGCGCCGGTCGTATCGACATGGGACAGCGCGACGCCGCCACCCGATCCGGCGTCCGCGTGGTCGAGCGCCGCGCCGGATCGTCCGGCGGCGCCGTCGCCCGACGACCTGTGGGGCCGCATCGCCGAGGGAAATGTCGTCGACTGGGCACGGGGCGGTTTCGGCCAGCCGGTCGAGCCTCCGCGCGATCCGCTGGGCCTGTCCCCGCCAGCGCCTGCGCCTGCGCCGCCGCAGGTCGCGCCCGCACCGCCGTCGCGGACCACGACCTGCGCGCCGGCACCGGCACCCTCCGACGCGTTCGTGCAGGCGCTCGGCATCGATCCTGACCGACTGGACGACGACGCGGCCGAACGCGGCGCGCTGCTGTTCCGGCGGCTGGTCGCCGGGCTGGTCGTGATGCTGGAGGCGCGGGCACGGGCCAAGGCGCAGCTGGGCGCGGAAGCGACGGCGTTCAGCCCCGACGGACACAACCCGCTGAAGTTCGCGCGGACCCCAGACGATGCGCTGGCGATGCTGCTGGGCGCGCCGCAACCGGGTTTCATGCCGCCCGACCGCGCGGTCGAGGATGCGTTCCAAGACCTGCAATCGCACCAGATGGCGACGCTGCGCGCGATGCAGGGGGCGTTGCGCAACACGCTGGAACGCTTCGCCCCGTCCGCGATCCGGGCCCGGGCAAAGGCGGGCGGCGTGCTGGAGCGCGTGTTGCCCTCCGCGCGCGATGCCGCGCTGTGGCAGGCCTATGAACGCGAGTTCGGCGGCGTCGCGCAGGGATCGGACGAAGCGTTCCTCGACATGTTCGCCAAGGAATTTCGCGAGGCGTATAACGGGCAGGCGCGCTCGCCACGCTGACGCCGCAGCGTCAGGGCCGTGCCGCCTCGCGCTGCCGGACCGGCGCCGCGATCGATGCGGTGCCGACCGCTTCGCCCACGATCAGGATCGCGGGGTCGCTCGCGCTGATCGCCTCGACCAGGAATGCCAGCGAGGACAGCCGGCCACGGATGATCCGTTCGTCGGGCAGCGAGGCGTTGACCACCACCAGCACCGGCGTATCGGCGTCGCGCCCGGCTGCCAGCAACTGCTGCGTCACCGTCGCCGCCGCGGTCCGCCCCATATAGATGCCGAGCGTCGCTTGCGGATCGGCCAGTGCCTGCCAGTCGAGGACGAGCGGCACGCCGGCCTGTGCGTGCGCGGTCACCAGCGTCAGCCGCCGGGCGACGCCGCGCAGCGTCAGGCTTGTGCCCGCAGCGGCGACCGCGGCACTGGCGGCAGTGATGCCGGGACAGATACGGACGGGAATGCCCGCGGCGTGGCATGCGGCGACTTCCTCCGCGGTTCTGCCGAAGACCGCCGGGTCGCCGCCCTTCAGCCGGACGACGCGCTGGCCGGTCGCCGCCGCCGCGACGATCAGCGCGTCGATCGTCCCCTGATCGCGCGAATGGCGGCCGGACCGCTTGCCGACGCTGACCCGTTCGGCGCGCGTCGGGATCAGGTCGAGGATGCCGGGACCGACCAGCGCATCGTAGAAGACGATGTCGGCCGCTTCCATCAGGCGCAGCGCCTTGCGGGTCAGCAGGTCGGGATCGCCGGGGCCCGCGCCGACCAGCCATACGCTGCCGGCGGGGAAATCGTCATGCGGCATCGGTCTTCTCCTGGGCAAGCAGACGGGCCAGTGCCGGGCGGCACGACCCGCAATTCGTTCCGGCGCCGATCGCCGTACCGATCGCGGCGACATCGGTCAGGCGCTGGTCATGGATCGTCGCGACGATCGTGCGCAGCCCGATGTCGAAACAGGCGCAGACAATCGGCCCACGATCGGCCTGCGCCCCCGGCGCGCGTCCGGCGAGCACCGTCGGCGCCACCTGCGGCGCGCTCAGCTGCGCGATCAGCCAGTCGCGGGTCGGCAGTACGCCCCGTTCGGTCAGGAACAGCGCCGCGACCAACCGGCCACCGGCCAGCACCGCGACGCGACGGGTGCCGCGCGCATGGTCGACCGCCTCGATCCGCTCGCCGGGTGGCAGGCAGGCGTCGAGCCGCAACGGATCGCTGTCGCCGGCGAGTTCCCACAGGCTGCCCGACGGGACGGCGACGCGCGTCGTCCACAGGCAATCCGGACGGCGTCCGGGCTCGCCCGCGACGATCAGGAACCCGCGCCAGCGTGTCGCCACCGCCGCGATGCTGGCGGGGGTCGCCTTGAACCCCGGCTGGCCCGAAATCGGATCGGCCAGCGGACGCGGGAGCAGGCCGGTGCGGCCGCCGCTCGACGTGCGATCGGTCCAGTGGATCGGGGTGAACAGTTCGCCCGGACGCTGTGCGTCGGTCACCTGCGCCCGGTAAAGGCTCTCGCCCTGCGGCGTCGCGACCCGCGCGAGGCCGCCGGCGACGATCCCCAGCCGCGCAGCATCGTCGGGATGCACCTCGACCAGCGGTTCCTCGCGGTGCCGGGCGAGTTTCGGCGCGAGGCCGGTGCGCGTCATGCTGTGCCACTGGTCGCGATAGCGCCCGGTGTTGAGCGTCAGCGGCCAGTCCTTCAGCGGCGCGGCGATCGGCTTCTGCACGACCGGCACCAGCCGCGCGCGGCCATCGGGCGTCGGGAAGCGGCCATCGGCGAACGGCGTACCGCCCCAGCGGAACGGGACCATCGCGTCATAATCGGCATTTCCGCCGCCGCCCCGCCCGGCGAGCGAGAACAGCCGCGCGCCATCGTTCTGATAGGTCGACAGCCTGACATGCTCGCGCCAGATATCGGCGGGTCGGTCATAGCTGAACGGGGTCTTCCACCCCATGCGACGGGCGACTTCCTTGACGATCCACCAGTCGGGTTTCGCCTCGCCGGGCAGCGGCAGGATGCTGCGCTGGCGGCTGACCGTGCGGTCGGAATTGGTGACGGTCCCGTCCTTCTCCCCCCACGCCGCGGCGGGCAGGCGGACATGGGCGTGGGCGGAGGTATCGGTGTCCGCGATCACGTCGCTGACCACCACGAACGGACACGCCGCCAGCGCCTCGCGCACGCGCCCGGCATCGGGCATCGACACGGCCGGGTTGGTCGCCATGACCCACAGCGCCTTGATCCGCCCTTCCCCCACCGCGCGGAACAGGTCGACCGCCTTCAGCCCCGGCTTCGCCGCGATCGTCGGCGATGCCCAGAAGCGCTGCACGCGCGCCCGGTTTTCCTCGGCGAAGTCCATGTGCGCGGCCAGCGTCGAAGCGAGCCCGCCCACCTCGCGGCCGCCCATCGCGTTGGGCTGTCCGGTGATCGAGAAGGGCTGTGCGCCGGGTTTGCCGATACGGCCGGTGGCGAGGTGGACGTTGAGGATCGCGTTGACCTGATCGGTGCCGGACAGCGACTGGTTCACGCCCTGGCTGAACATCGTCACGGTGCGCGGCGTGGCGGCGAACAGTTCGTAGAAGCGTCGCAGGTCGGCGGCGGGCACGTCGCAGGTCCGTGCGACCGACCACAGGTCGCTGCCCGCGCCGGTCCGCTCCCAGAAGTCGTCGGGCCCCGCTACGTTACGGTCAAGGAACGTGGCGTCGAGCGCGCCCGCCTCCCGACACCATGCCAGCAGCCCGTTCATCAGCGCGACATCGCTTCCGGGCCGGATCGCGAGGTGCAGGTCCGCCTCGTCGGCGGTCTCGGTGCGGCGCGGGTCGATCACGACCAGCTTCGCGCCCGCTTCGCACCGCGCGCGGATGCGTTGATAGACGATCGGGTGGCACCACGCGGTGTTGCTGCCGACCAGTACGATCAGGTCGGCGGCGTCGAGGTCGTCATAGCTGGCGGGCACGACATCCTCGCCGAACGCGCGCATATGTCCGGCCACCGCGCTCGACATGCACAGTCGCGAATTGGTGTCGATGTTGGCGCTGCCGATGAAGCCCTTCATCAGCTTGTTGGCGACGTAGTAATCCTCGGTCAGCAACTGGCCGGAGACGTAGAAGGCGACGCTGTTCGGTCCGTGACGGGCGATCGTCTCGCGAAACCGCCGCGCGACGAGGTCGAGCGCCTTGTCCCACGACGCGCGGCGCTTGCCGATCATCGGGTGGAGCAGGCGTCCTTCGAGGCCGACCGTCTCGCCGAGATATGTGCCCTTCGAACATAACCGTCCCCGATTGGCGGGGTGGTCGGGGTCGCCCTCGATCCGGACGCTGCGCTCGCCGGTGGCCGTGGCGAGGATGCCACAGCCGACGCCGCAATAGGCGCAAGTGGTCCTTATAGTCATGCATCCTCTCCGGCACGGGGAGGGAGACCATCCGCAGGATGGTGGAGGGGGATCTCGCCGATCGCAGCAGTTGCGGTGGAGGAAGCCCCCCTCCACCACCGCTTCGCGGCGGTCCCCCTCCCCGTGTCGGGGAGGATATTCACGCTGCAGCCTGCAAGGTCGAGGCGCGGCAGATCAGCACCCGCCCGCCGCTGACCTTCACCGGCACCGTCGGGGTGCAACCCCGATCCTCGCCGAGCGCCTCACCGGTCGACAGGCTGATCCGCCAGTTGTGCAGCGGGCACGCCACCGCACCGCCATGGACGATCCCCTGGCTCAACTTGCCATGCTTGTGCGGGCAACGGTCGCGCAGCGCGAACACCTTCCCCTCGCCGGTACGGAACACCGCGATGTCGTCGCCACCATCGACCTGCACCGTCCGGCTGCCGCGTAGCGGTATCTCCTCGACCCAGCCGATATCGAGCCATTCGCCCGCCAGAAGATTGAGGGTCATGCGATTTCTCCCACAGGCTGGAAGCGCGCCATCGGCGCATGGTGTTCGCGTTCCGCACCGGCGACGCGCGCCGCCCACGGATCGTCCTGACAGAATTGCTGCGAGAACCGGAAGCGTGCCGCCAGCGCGGCGCGTTCGTCGGCATCGGGCAGCAGCCGCGACTGGACATGGGCCAGCCCGACCCGCTCGATCCACGGCGCGGTGCGCTCCAGATAGCGCGCCTCCTCGCGGTAGAGCTGGATGAAGGCGGCGCACATCTCCATCACCTCCGCCTCGGTCGCGACCTTGCACAGCAGGTCGGTGGCGCGGACCTTGATCCCGCCATTGCCGCCGACGTGCAGTTCGTAGCCGCTGTCGACGCAGACGATGCCGAAGTCCTTGATCGTCGCCTCGGCGCAGTTGCGGGGGCAGCCCGACACCGCGATCTTGAACTTGTGCGGCATCCACGATCCCCACGTGGCACGCTCGATCCTGACGCCCAGCCCGGTCGAATCCTGCGTGCCGAAACGGCACCATTCGCTGCCGACGCAGGTCTTCACCGTCCGCAGCGACTTGCCATAGGCGTGACCCGAGACCATCCCGGCGGCGTTCAGGTCGGCCCAGACGGCGGGCAGATCCTCCTTCCTGATCCCAAAGATGTCGAGCCGCTGGCCGCCGGTGACCTTGACCATCGGCGCATCGAACTTCTCGACCACGTCGGCGATCGCGCGCAGCTCCTTCGGGCTGGTGATCCCGCCCCACATCCGCGGGACGACCGAATAGGTACCGTCCTTCTGGATGTTGGCATGCATCCGCTCGTTGACGAAGCGGCTCTGCTGGTCGTCGACGTAATCGCCCGGCAAGGCGCACAGCAGATAGTAGTTGAGCGCCGGGCGGCACGACGAACATCCGTCCGGCGTCGACCAGTGCAGCCTGTGCATCACTTCGGGGATCGCGCGCATCCCCTGCGCGACGATCTCCCGCCGGACGTCGTCGTGGCCGAAGCTCGTGCATTTGCATATCGTCTTCGGCCCGGCCTCGACCTCGCCGCCGAGCCGCAGCGCGAGCAGGCTTTCGACGATGCCGGTGCACGAGCCGCAGCTCGCCGACGCCTTGCAGCCCGAGCGGACCGCGTCGAGGCTGTGCGCCCCGCCATCGATGCACGCCAGCACCTTGCCCTTGGTGACGCCGTTGCAGCCGCAGATTTCCGCTCCGTCGGAAAGCGCCGCAACGGCCGCCCTAGGGTCCGCCTGCCCCCCTCCCGAGGCGAAGGCCTGGCCGAAGATCAGCGCATCGCGGATGTCCGCGACGCTCTCGCCGCGCCTGAGCAGGTCGAAATACCAGTTTCCGTCGGCGGTATCGCCATAGAGGACCGCGCCGACGATCCGGTCGCCCTTCACCACGACGCGCTTGTAGATGCCGCGGCTGGCATCGCGCAGCACGATGTCCTCCGCCCCGTCGCCGCCCGAAAAGTCGCCGGCGGAAAACACGTCCAGCCCGGCGACCTTCAGCTTGGTCGAGGTCGGCGCGGGACGATAGCCGGTCGGCGCCTCGACCAGTCCGTCGGCCAGCGCGCGGCACATGTCCCATAGCGGCGCGACGAGGCCGTAGACCTGCCCGTCATGCTCGACGCATTCGCCGACCGCGAGGACATGCGGATCACTGGTGACCATATGGTCGTCGATCTGGATGCCGCGACCCACGGCGAGCCCAGCCTCCCGGGCCAGCGCGACCGAGGGGCGGATGCCGACCGCCATGACCACGAGGTCGGCGGGAATGTCGGTCCCGTCCTTGAGCCGGACCGCCTGTACCCGCCCGTCGCCGACGATCTCGGCGGTGTCGGCGCCGCACAGGATCGTCTGCCCGCGTGCCTCCAGCGCGGTCTTGAGCAGCCAGCCCGCCGCCTCGTCCAGCTGCCGTTCCATCAGCGTCGGCATGATGTGCAGCACGGTGACGTTCATGCCGCGCAGCGACAGGCCGTGCGCCGCCTCCAGCCCGAGCAGCCCGCCACCGATCACGACCGCGCTGCCGCCCCCCTTCGATCGACCGGCTTCGGCCGCCGCCAGCATATGCTCGACATCCTGCATGTCGCGGAAGCTGACGACGCCGGGCAGGTCCTTGCCCGGCACCGGGATGATGAACGGGTCGGAACCGGTGGCGATCAGCAGCCGGTCATAGGCCAGCGTCAGCCCGCTGCGGCTGGTCACGGTCCGCGCCGCCCGGTCGATCGCGATGACCGGGTCGCCGCTCAACAGCGCGATGCCGTTGTCGGCGTACCAGTCGAGCCCGTTGATGACGATCTCGTCGAACGTCTTTTCGCCCGCCAGCACCGGCGACAGCATGATCCGGTTGTAGTTCACCAGCGGTTCGGCACCGAAGATCGTCACGCGGTAGCGTGTCGGATCGCGGGCCAGCAACTCCTCGACTGCGCGACAGCCGGCCATGCCGTTGCCGATCACGATCAGGTGCTCGCGGGTGTCGCCGTCCGGCGCGTGGATAGGTTCCTGTTTCATCGTCATATCCTTCGCAGGTCAGATCCGCACGCCGTCGGCCGCGCCCCAGCTGCGCCGCCACTGGCCCTTGACCAGCAGCAGCCCGGCAAAGGCGATGAGCGCGAGCGTGGCGAAGATCAGGAAGCCCGGGGCGAAGCTGCCGGTCCATTGCTTGGCGATGCCGAGCGAGGAGGCGAGGGTGAAGCCCCCCACCCCGCCGGCCATGCCGACCAGCCCGGTCATCACCCCGATTTCGGCGGCGAAACGCTGCGGCACCAGCTGGAACACCGCGCCGTTGCCGACGCCCAGCGCCAGCATCGCCGCGACGAACAGCGCCAGCGCAACCTCCATCGTATCCGCGCTCGCCACCCCGGCCAGCGCGGCGGCGGCGGCAAGGAACACGACCGTCAGCGCCTTCACGCCCCCGACCCTGTCGGCCAGCGCGCCACCCATCGGCCGCACCAGCGACCCGGCGAACACGCAGGCGGCGGTGGCGTAGCCGGCATGGATCGTCGACAGCCCGAACCGGTCGGTGAAATAGATCGGCAGGCTGGCGGCAAGCCCGACGAACCCGCCGAAGGTGACGGCATAGAAGCCCATCAGCCACCACGCGTCGGCCTCTCGCAGCGGCATCAGATATTCCATCAGCCGCTTGGGCGCCGGCGCGTCCGGCGCGTCCTTCGCCATCGCCATGTACACGAAGAAGACGAGGGTCAGCGGGATGCACGCCAGCCCCAGCACCGCGTTCCACCCGAACAGCTTGGCGAGCACCGGCGCGAACAGCGCGGCGAGAACCGTGCCCGAATTGCCCATGCCGGCAAGACCCATCGCCTTGCCCTGATGCTCGGGCGGATACCAGCGGCTGGCGAGCGGCAGGGCAATCGCGAACGATGCCCCGGCAAAGCCGAGGATGACGCCCAGCGCGAGCGTGCCGGCAAAGCTGGTGACGCCCATTGCCCATGCGATGGCCAGACCGACGATGACGATGATCTGGCTGATCGCGCCCGAGCGCTTCGGCCCGATCCGGTCGACCAGCAGCCCGTTGACCACGCGCAGCACCGCGCCGGCCAGCGTCGGCACCGCGACCATCAGCCCCTTCTGCGCCGGGGTCAGCCCCAGCGTCGCGGCGATGTCGGGTGCCAGCGGACCCAGCAGCACCCACACCATGAAGGCAAGGTCGAAATACAGGAACGCCGCGATCAGCGTGGGACTGTGCCCGCTGCTCCAGAAGCTGTCGGGTGCCGTATCCTTCGTCTCTTGCCAGAACGTCGTCGCCATTCCTGCCTCCCTGAGCCGGAAATGAAAAAAGCCGCCAGGACGGCGACCCTGTCGGGTGCGTCCTGGCGGCTTCGTTGCCTGTTCGGAGTGCCGGGCGCTGCCCGGCTATCCGCGGTGCATCCTCCCCGGCGTTGGAGAGTGTCGCGCCGTTATTTCATGCCCGACTCCATTGCCGGGCTGATGCAAAGCTGCCCTATCCGGGCCGTTCGCACAAGCACCTTTCGCAACCGCAGCAAATTTGCCGTAGGATCATGGCATTGTCGCGAGATAGCCCGCAATGTCGTCGGGATCGAACGAACGCCCGTCGAAGAAACGGTCGTTGCCCAGCATCAGTCTGCCCTGCGTCGATCCGGCGCCGATCGGCGCGCCCAGCGCCCCCTCCAGCTTGGACGACGCCCCCGGCAACACGGCACCCGATCCGGCCAGCGCCGCGCGGTACAGGTCGGGGCGGAAGGTCGCGGCGGCGATCGCCGCGTCGTTCGCGTCGTACGCGCGCCCGTCCCACCGCGTCATCTGCGCATACAGCCATGCCGCCTGGCTGCGCCACGGGAAGTTCGCCGCCTCGCGGTGCTGGAACATGAAGTCGGGATAGTGGATCGGCGTGCCGCCGGACACCAGCCGGATGCGGTCGGTGATCGCGCGCTGGATCGCGTCGGGCGACGCGTCGAGATAGCGGGGCTGCGCGAGGATCGCCGCGCTGGCATCCGCCGTATCGGGGCGGACGAAATGCTCGGCGGCGGCATGCAGCGCGCGGATGAGGCGAAGCGTGGCGTCACCGCGATCCTCGGCGATATCGGCGCGCATCGCCAGCACCTTTTCGACGCCGCGCCGCCAGATCTGGGCGGTCGCCAGCGCGATCCGCCCGACGCCGCGATCGACCGCGATCGAGTTCCACGGCTCGCCGACGCAGATGCCGTCGACCTCGCCCGCCGCCAGCGCGTCGGCGGCGAAGGTCGGACTGGTCACCACGATCTCGACGTCATCATCCGGGCGGATGCCGACCCCGGCCAGCCAGTAGCGCAGCATATAGTTGTGGCTGGAATAGCGATGGACCACGCCGAAGCGCAGCCGCCTGCCCTCCGCCGCCCGCGCAGCCGCCACCGCGCGCAGGGTCGCCCCGACCCGGTAGGGATCGCCCAGCGTATCGCCCAGGCCGCAGGCATCGCCCAGCGCCGTCGAAAAGGTGATGGCGTTGCCGTTCAGCCCCAGCACGAACGGCACCGCCATCGGCGTCGCGGGCCGGTCTCGTCCCAGCGCCGTCGCGATGGCGAGCGGCGCGACCATATGCGCCATGTCGGTATGGCCATAAAGCAGCCGGTCGCGCACCGTCGCCCAAGTGACGTCGCGCACGAGGTCGAGCGACAGCCCTTCCGCCTCGGCAAAGCCCAGTTCGTGCGCGAGGATCGGCAGCGCCGCGTCGACCAGCGGCAGGAACCCGATGCGCAGGCGTTCGGTGCTCATGCCAGGTCCCCCATCACCGCGTCGCTCGTCACGATCGCGTTTGCGACCTCCGCGATCCGCTGGTTCGATTGCATCGCGTGGCGGCGCAGCAGCGCATAGGCCGCCGGTTCGTCGATCCCGCGCCGCCGCATCAGGATCGCCTTGGCCTTGTCGATCGTCTGGCGATCGCTCAGCGCCGTGCGCGCCTCGGCCAGTTCGGCCTGCAACCGCGAGAACGCCTGGAACCGGCGGATCGCGACATCGAGCACCGGCTTGATCCGCTGCTTGGCGAGGCCGTCGACGACATAGGCCGACACGCCGGCATCGACCGCCGCCAGCGCGGACTCCGCGTCCGACTGGTCGACGAACATCGCGATCGGCCGGTCGAGCGCGCGCGACATGGCGAAGAAATCCTCCAGCAGGTCGCGGCTGGGATTTTCGAGGTTGATGAGCACGACTTCGGGCGCGCACGCCTCGATCTGGCGCGCCAGCGGGCCTCCCGGATCGATCACGACCTGATCGGTAAGGCCCGCCTCGCGCAGTCCTTCGGCGATGATGGCCGCGCGCGTGGTGCTGGTGTCGATGATCGCGATCCTCACGAACCAGTCGCCTACAACCGATCGCGCGCGACAGCCAGCCCCCCTTCTCGTATAGCGTCGCGCGACCTCCTTCTTCAGCCAAGAACCGATCCATGCCCGGCGACACCGAAATCGAAACCATGTTGCTGGGGCCGCTGGTGCCCGGGCGGACATGCGGCGAGTGTACGGTGTGCTGCACCGTGTTGACGGTGAACTCGCCCGATTTCGCCAAGCCGGCCGGTGTGCCGTGCGGGCACCTGACTACGCAGGGGTGCGGCATCCATGCCGTCCGGCCGACGATCTGCCGCACCTGGTTCTGCGCATGGCGGCGGGTCGCCGCGCTGCCCGATGCCGCCCGCCCAGACCGGTCGGGGCTGCTGGTATCGATGAACTTCGTCGACCGTCCGGCCAACATGTTCGAAGGCGTGTCGATCCTCGTCCGGCTGCTGCCGGGCAGCGACGCGATCCGCAGCGGCCTTGCCGCGCGACTGCTCGATACGCTGTGCACGCAGCTGGTGCCCGTGTGGTTCAGCGACGGGGCGGAGAAGATGCTCATGCATCCGGCCGCCGACGTCGCGAAGGTGGTATTGTCGGGCGCGCCGGCGCCCGGCCATCTCGCCGAAGAGGTCGCCGCGTGGCGCGAACGCTATGCCGTGTTCGACGCCGGCTCGATGTCACCGACCGCCGGCTGATCGCTGCAAACGATACCATCCGCGCGGAATGTGTCGTTCGTGCATCAGCGGTTGATAATGTTCACATCCGATCGTCCGTAACGCTTGACACTCCCCCGCACCCCGGATGAGTGAACGTTCTCAATATGCGCACAAAATAGTAGCGCTAACATGAGTGGGGAGGAAGCATATGCGCGGAACAGCCGCCTGTCGTCTGGCAATCGGGGTATCGACGGTCGCGCTCCTGTCGGTCGGCGGACCTGCATGGGCACAGGATGCCGCCGCGACGCTCGGCGCGCCCGGCCCATCGGAAATCCAGGACGCACCCACGGCCGACGACGCAGATGGCGATGCGATCACCGTCACCGGCATCCGCGCCAGCCTTCGCGACGCGCTGAACATCAAGCGGAACGCGCAGGGCGTCGTCGACGCGATCAGCGCCGAGGACATCGGCAAGTTCCCCGACACCAACCTCGCCGAATCGCTTCAGCGCATCACCGGCGTGTCGATCGACCGCCAGAACGGCGAAGGATCGACCGTCACCGTGCGCGGCTTCGGTCCCGAATATAACCTCGTCGTACTGAACGGCCGCCAGTTGCCGACCTCGACGCTGGGCGACGGTGCCAGCGCGCCGGCCTCGCGCTCGTTCGACTTCGCCAACCTCGCGTCTGAAGGGATCGCCGGGGTCGAGGTGTACAAGACCGGCCGCGCCGCCGTGCCGTCGGGCGGCATCGGTTCGACGATCAACATCAAGACGCCCCGCCCGCTCGACCGTCCCGGCATCCGCGGATCGTTCGCCGCGCGTGGCGTGCTTGACACGTCGCAGAACGGCAAGGACCAGATCACGCCGGAACTGTCGGGCGTGTTCAGCACGACCTTCGGCAACGAGGACCAGTTCGGTTTCCTCGTGTCGGGCAGCTACCAGAAGCGCAACGCCAGCGTGAACACCGGCTCGGTCGGGTTCGGCAACTCGTTCCTCGGGACCGAGAACGACTGGGGCACGCTGGGTGCCGAGGGACCGAACGTCGTCAACCGTCCGGGACCCACCGACGTCTACGAAGTGCCGCAGAGCGCGGCGTACAACCTCACCGACATCCGCCGCGAGCGGATCAACGGGCAGGCGGTGCTGCAATACCGCCCGATCGAGTCGCTGACCGCGACGGTCGACTTCACCTATTCGCGCAACAAGGTGGAGGCGCGCGACAGCAGCGTCGGCATCTGGTTCAACTTCGGCGACACGTCGACCGAATGGACCGACGGCCCCGCCGCCGGCCCGGTCTTCTACACGGAGCGCTTCGGCCCGGGTAAGGACCTGTCGTACAGCGGGTCGCTGACCGCCAATGTCAGCGAGAACAAGTCGCTGGGCGGCAACCTGAAATGGGAGGCGCCGGGCGGCGTCACCGTCACGCTCGACGCGCATCATTCGACAGCGGAATCGAAGCCGACCAACCGCTTCGGCTCCAGCACCTCGGTCGGCTCGGCGATCTTCGGCGTCGCGTCGCAGACGGTCGACTTCACCAGGGACCTGCCGGTCATCTCGTACGTGATGCAGCCGGGCATCGACGCGCTCAATCCCGCGCTCATCAACGCCACCGGCAACTCGTTCCGCAATGCGTATTTCCGCGACGAGATCAATCAGGTGCAACTGAGCGGTCGCTACGACCATGACGGCAGCTTCCTCGATTCGATCGATTTCGGCTTCTCCTACGTCAACAACCAGGTCCGCTCGGCCTATGGCTTCGTCCAGAACGATACCTGGGGCGGCGTGGGCACCCCGGCGGACCTGCCCGACGACCTGTTCACCCGGGTCACGCTGCCCGACAAGTTCCGGGGCGTCGACGGGGCGAAGGACGGGATCATCCCGGCCTATTACCGGTTCGATTTCGAACGGATGGTCGACCTGCTCGACAGCCGCTTCGGCATCTGCGGCGGCGACGGCAACTGCCTCGCCAGCTTCGAGACCGATCGTCGCATCACCGAGAAGACGATCTCGCCCTTCATCCAGGTCAACAATAGCTTCGATCTGCTCGGCCGCCGTTCGCACCTGATCGCGGGTGTCCGCTACGACCAGACGACGGTAAATTCAGCCTCGCTGACGCCGATCCCGGTCGGCACCGCATGGGTCGCGCAGGGCGAGTTCAACGTCGTCTATTCGACGCAGAGCGATTTCCTGCCGAACAAGGGCAGCTACGATAACTGGCTCCCCGCGGTCGATTTCGACATCGAAGTGCTCGACAACGTCAAGCTGCGCGCATCGTACAGCCACACCATCACCCGCGCCGACTATAACAGCCTGCAGGGCGGCCTGACGCTCAACCGCCAGTTCGGCATCGCCGGCGGCGGCGGTCTGCAGGGCAACCCGAACCTCGTGCCGTTCCTGTCGAAGAACATCGACGTCTCGGCGGAATGGTATTATTCGCCGACCAGCTACGTGTCGGCGGGCTATTTCCGCAAGAACGTCAGCAACTTCATCAATTCGCAGGAGGTGCAGCGTTCGGCGTTCGACCTGCGCAACCCGGCCAACGGCCCGCGCTTCCGCGCGGCGCAGGCGGCACTGGGCGGGACGACCGACACCGGCCGCATCCGGGACTATATTCTGCGCAACTTCACGCAAGGGGTGGAGGTCGCCCGCAATGCCGCCGGGGCACCGATCCTCGACGTCAACGGCTATTACACCGGCCGCATCCTCGGCCTGCCCGAGGACGGGCTGGTCGATTTCCGGATCGGCACGCCGTTCAATTCGGACCAGACCGCGACGCTCGACGGCTTCGAGCTGGCGATTCAGCACAGCTTCTGGGAAACCGGCTTCGGCACGATCCTGAACTATACGATCGTGCGCGGCGACGCGAAGTTCAACAACGCGCTCGACCCCAATGTCGGGCAGTTCGCGCTGGCGGGCCTCAGCGACAGCGCCAACGCGGTGCTGTTCTACGACAAGAACGGGTTGCAGAGCCGCGTCGCATACAACTGGCGCGACAAGTTCTACGCCGGGGGCAATCCCAACCCGACCTATGTCGAAGCCTATGGCCAGATCGATGCGAGCATCAGCTACGAGTTCCGCAAGGGCCTGACCGTCTTCGCCGAAGCGATCAACCTGACCGGCGAAGGGCGGCGCGGCCATCGCCGCAACGAAAACTTCGTGACGTTCGCGCAGCCGGGTTTCGCGCGCTATACCGGCGGCGTCCGCTTCAGCTTCTGATGCGAAAGCGGTCCGGGGGCGGCGGCACGTTGCCGTCGCCCCGGCCAGGGAACGGGAAATGAGCGAGCGGATCAGGCGGATCGTGATCGTCGGCGGCGGCACCGCCGGCTGGCTGGCGGCGTGTCGCATCGCCGCCGCCGCCGACCCCCATGCCACCGATCCGCTGACCGTCACGCTGATCGAATCTCCCGACGTGCCGACGATCGGCGTCGGCGAGGGGACGTGGCCGACGATGCGCGGCACGCTGGCGAAGATCGGTATCGACGAGGCAACGTTCCTGCGCGCGGCCGATGCGAGCTTCAAGCAGGGCTCGCGCTTCGACGGATGGCGCAGCGGTGCGCCCGGCGACAGCTATTACCACCCCTTCACCGCGCCTGCCGACCTGTCCCCCGCCGACCTGCTGCGCGACTGGCAGCAGGGCAGCTTCGCCGCGCACGTCTCCGCGCAGCCGGCGGTGTGCGACGACCATCTCGCCCCGCGCCAGCCGGCGATGCCGCCCTATGCCGGGGCGCTCAATTATGGCTATCATCTCGATGCCGGCAAGCTGGCCGAGCTGCTGCGCGACACCGCCTGCGCCCGGCCGGGCGTGACCCATGTCCGCGACCATGTGACCGGCGTCGAGGCCGCGTCGAACGGCGACATCGCCGCCGTCGTCACCCGCACGGCGGGGAGGATCGCGGGCGACCTGTTCCTCGACTGCACCGGCCATGCCGCGCTGCTGATCGGCGGACATTACGGCATCGGCAGCATCGACCGTACCGACATCCTGTTCAACGACCGCGCGCTGGCGGTGCAGGTGCCGGTCGCCCCCGACAGCCCGATCGCGTCGCAGACCAACGCCACCGCGCACGATGCCGGCTGGATCTGGGACATCGGCCTGCCGTCGCGCCGCGGCGTGGGCTGCGTCTATGCCAGCACCTTCGCCAGCGACGACGAGGCCGCCGCCACGCTCGCCGCCTATCTCCGCCGCACCGCTGCCGGGGTCGATCCGGCAAGCCTCTCGTTCCGCCAGCTGCGCTTCCGCTCGGCACATCGCGAACGGTTCTGGCAGGACAACTGCCTCGCCATCGGCCTATCCGCAGGCTTCCTCGAACCGCTGGAGGCGTCGGCGATCGTCACGATCGAACTGTCGCTCGACGCGCTGCTCGACGGCTTCCCGACGGACCGGAGCGCGATGGTGCTGCACGCCCGCCGCTTCAACGCGCTGTTCCGCCACCGCTGGGACCGGATCGTCGATTTCCTGAAGCTCCATTATGTCCTGAGCGAGCGGGAAAGCCCCTATTGGCGCGCGCATCGCGATCCCGCCTCGATCCCGCCGGCGCTTGGCGATCTGCTGGCGCTGTGGCGGACGCAGCCGCCCTCGCCCGCCGACTTCACCCAGGCGAACGAGATTTTTCCGGCGGCCAGCCACCAATATGTGCTGTACGGCATGGGGATGACGCCCCCGCCCCCCGGCCTGCTGCGCCCCGACCGCCCCGATGCGGTGGCGGTGCTGCACCATATCCGTCAGCGCGCCCGTGCGCTGACCAGCAGCCTGCCGACGAACCGCGAATATCTGACCGCGCTCACCCGCGCCCCTGCCGAGGTTGCCCATGTCTGACCATCAGTTGCTGAACGTCGCCGCGCACCGCGACCTGCGCGTCCGGCGCGAACGATCGGCCGAGCTGGGCGACGCGGTGATGACCGCGCTGGTCGTGCCCGACGAGTTTCGGCAGGTGCAGGCAAGCTATCCGATCCTGTTCCGCCAGAACCGCGAACGCGACGGTTTCGTCGCGCTGGCGCTGTTCGGCTTCGACGCGGGCGAGAACCTGTTCCTCGAAGCCGACCGCTGGGACGCCCCCTATCTGCCGCTGTCGATCGATATCCAGCCGTTCCTGATCGGCGGCGCGCCCGGTGCCGACGCCACGCCAAAGGCCGTGGTCGACATGGCCAGCCCGCGCCTCGCCAGCGATGACGGCGTCCGGGTCTTCGATCGCGAAGGCCGCCCGTCGCCCTATCTCGACATCATCCTCGAACGGCTGGGGGCATTGGACGCGGGCTTTCGGGGGTCGGCGGCGTTCTTCGCCGCGCTCGACCGCTATCAGCTGCTCGAACCCTTCACGCTGGAAGTCACACTCGACAACGGCGCGACCAACCGGCTGGTCGGCTTCCACACGATCGCGGAGGAACGACTGGCCGAACTCGACGCCGCGACGCTGGGCAAGCTGAACGCCGACGGCCAACTGTTGCCGATCTACATGGCGGTCGCCTCGCTCGCCAACCTGCCCGCCCTGATCGCGCGCAAGAACCGTCGTGGCTGATCTGCCCGCCGTCGCCGAAGTGCAGGTGGCCGATGCCGCCGCGCTCGACCACCTGCTGCGCACCGCCACCGGGCCGTTCGTCGTCCGCGGCCTCGTCGCCGACTGGCCGCTGGTGCAGGCGGCAAGGCAATCGTCGCAGGCTGCCCGCGACTATCTGGTCACGCGGCACCGCGACGTGCCGTTCACCGTGTCGGTCGGACAGCCCGGCGGCGGCGGGCGGCTGTTCTACGACGACGCGATGCAAATGAACTTCGCCACGGTTCGCGCCAAGCTGCCCGATATCCTGGGGGAGATGGGCCGGGTCGAACAGGCCGCCGATCCGCGCGCCATCTACCTCGCCTCGATCGACATGCGCGGCTTTTTCGACGGGCTGGACGAGGCGAACCGGGTCGATCTGGGCAGCCGCGAACCGCTCGCCAGCATCTGGATCGGCACGCGCACCCGCATCGCCGCCCATAACGACCTGCCCGACAATCTCGCCTGCGTGGCGGCAGGCCGGCGGCGCTTCACGCTGTTCCCGCCCGACCAGTTCCGCAACCTGCATCTGGGACCGCTCGACAACACCCCCGCTGGACGCGCGGTGTCGATGGTCGATTTCAGCGCACCGGACGCCATCCGCCACCCGCGCTTCGCCGGGGCGCTGGCCCATGCGCAGGTCGCCGAGCTGGAACCGGGCGACGCGATCCACATTCCGGGACTGTGGTGGCATCATGTCGAAGGGCTGGCGCCGTTCAACATCCTCGTGAACTACTGGTGGCGCGATGCCCCGCGCTGGTTCGGCCAGCCGCAGGATGCGCTCCACCATGCGCTGCTCGCGATCCGCGACCTGCCGCCCGAACAAAAGCAGCACTGGCGCGAGGTGTTCGACCATTATGTCTTTGCCAACGACGATGGCGTGACCGCGCATATCCCGGCCGGCGGGCGCGGCGTGCTCGATCCGTTGACCGCCGAGAGTGCCGAGCGGCTGCGCAACTTCCTGCTGCGGCAGCTCGCCAAATGAACCCCGCGCCCACCCGCGTCGTCGTCGCCGGCGGCGGTACCGCCGGATGGATGGCGGCGGCGGCGATCGCGCGGATGATGGGCCGCACGGTCGAGGTCGTGCTGGTCGAATCCGAAGCGATCGGCACCGTCGGCGTCGGGGAATCGACCATCCCGCCGCTGGTCACCTACAACCGGCTGCTCGGCATCAACGAGGCCGAGTTCATGGCCGCCACGTCGGCGACCTTCAAGCTCGGCATCCTGTTCGACGGATGGAAGACCGCCGACAGTCGCTATTTCCATTCGTTCGGCACCACCGGGCGCGATCATTGGGCGGCAGGGTTCCAGCATTACTGGCTGAACGGACGGACACGCGGCCACGACCAGCCCTATGACGACTATTGCACCGAACTGGTCGCGGCGCTGCGGGGCAGGTTCGCGCATCTACCGGGCGATGCCACCAACTATGCCTATCAGCTCGATTCGGGACGCTACGCCCGGTTCCTGCGCACGATGGCCGAGCGCGACGGCACCACGCGGATCGAGGGGCGGATCGCGCGGGTCGAACTGGACGCGGAAACCGGCGATATCGCCGCGCTGCTGCTCGACGACGACCGGCGGGTGGCGGGCGACCTGTTCCTCGACTGCACCGGCTTTCGTGGCGTCCTGATCGAAGGGGCGCTGCACGCCGGCTATGACGACTGGACCCATTGGCTGCCCTGCGACGCGGCGATCGCGCTCCAGACCGAAAGCGTCGGCCCGCCGGTGCCCTACACCCGCGCGATGGCGCATGATGCCGGGTGGCAATGGCGCATCCCGTTGCAGCACCGGGTCGGCAACGGCATCGTCTATTGCAGCCGCTATCTCGATCGCGACGCCGCGCTCGGCCGGCTGACGAACAATGTCGAGGGCGCGGTGCTGACCGAACCCAATTTCCTGCGCTTCACCACCGGTGCCCGGCGGCGGCAATGGCATCGCAACTGCGTCGCCATCGGCCTGTCGGGCGGGTTCATGGAGCCGCTGGAATCGACCAGCATCCACCTGATCCAGCGCGCGGTGCTGCGGCTGGTCCGGCTGTTCCCGCAAGGGCGCATCAGCGCGGCCGACGTCGCCGAGTTCAACGACCAGCAGATGCAGGACATGGAGCAGATCCGCGACTTCCTGATCCTGCATTACAAGGTCACCGACCGCCGCGATTCGCCGTTCTGGCGGCAATGCGCCGACATGGACGTGCCCGACACGCTGGCGCAGAAGATCGACTTGTTCCGCCAGACCGGTCGGGTATTCCGCCGCAACGAGGAATTGTTCGGCGAGAATAGCTGGGTGCAGGTGATGATGGGGCAAGGGATCGTGCCGGAGCGGCATCACCCGCTGGCGGCGAAGCTGGGCGACGACGAAATCGACCGGCTGCTGTCGATGCTGCGCCGGCAGGTGACCGAGACGGTCGCGACGATGCCGCCGCACGGCGACTATGTCGCACGCTACTGCCCGGCGGATCGCGGCTGATGGCACCGCGTCGTCAGGGCGTGACGATCAAGCATGTCGCCGCCGATGCCGGGGTGTCGTTGCAGACGGTCAGCCGCGTCATCAACAACGAACCCAATGTCCGCCCGGAAATGGCGCGGCGGGTGCAGGAATCGATCGACCGGCTGGGCTATGTCCCGCTGATCGCGGCGCAGCGCATGGGCGGGTCGCGTTCGCGCCTGATCCTCGCGCTCAACGACCGCGACCGAACCATCTCCGGCTGGCAGAACCGCGAAGGCACCGACTGGGTCGACCAGATGCTGCTGGGTGGCATGCTGACGTGCAGCCCACACGGCTATCGCCTGATCCTCGAACTGGTCGACACGCATAGCGACCATATCGAACGCGAACTGTCCGCCGCGATCGGCGCGCTCCAGCCCGACGGCGTGATCCTGACCCCGCCGCATTCGCAGGACCCGCTGATCCTGAACCTGCTCGCCAGGCGCGGGATCAGCATCGCGCGGATCGGGTCGCGGGTGCCCGGCCCCGGCTTCTCGCTGACGATGGGGGACGATGCCGCGGCGCAGATGGTGACCGAACATCTGGTCGGGCTGGGCCATCGTCGCATCGGGTTCATCGAAGGCGCGCCGGACTACGAACTGAGCGGCTGGCGCATCGCGGGGTGGCGCGCGGCGATGGCGGCGGCGGGGCTGGCCGACGACCTGATCCAGCCGGGCGATTTCGGCTATGAATCCGGCCATGCCGCGGCCACCGCGCTGCTCGACGCCGCCGATCCGCCGACCGCGATCATCGCCAGCAGCGACCAGATGGCGATGGCGACGCTGACGCTGGCGAAGGAACGCGGGCTGGGGGTGCCGGACGACCTGTCGATCGTCAGCTTCGACGACACGCCCATCGTCCGCTTCGCCCAACCGCCGCTGACCGCGGTGACGCAGCCGATTGCAGAAGTTGCCGCACGCGCGGTAGAACGCATCATCGCCGAACAGCGCGACACCCTGCCCGCCGCCGAACCGGTATCGGTCGCCGCCGCCCTCAACCTGCGCGCCTCCACCGCTCCGCCACCCGTCAGGGTCTGATCCGCTGATGCGGAAACGTCACCCCAGCGAAGGCTGGGGTGACGTGCGGGGCACGGGACAACCGAACCCCCCGGCAAATAATTTCCTGCTATACGCCAGCTATACGGCTTTGCCGCCGATCGCTCTCGAATTGCTACGCGCCACGGGCCTAATCGCCCACCCCTGAAGGCACCGCCACGCGGCGGTCGCCGTATCCAGGGGTGATAGCATGAGGTTCCGTCCCGCGGCCGTTACGGTCGCATTCCTTCTCTGTCCGGTCGCCGCGATGGCGCAGGAGGCGCCGGCCGAACCCGACGCGCCGAGCGCCGTCACCATCAGCGGATCGGCGGCGATCGCATCCGATTACCGCTTCCGCGGCGTATCGCAATCCGATGGGGACATGGCGGTGCAGGGCGGCATCACCCTCGCCCATGACAGCGGCGGCTATGTCGGCATCTGGGCGTCGAACCTCGCCGGATGGGGCACGTTCGGCGGCGCGAACGTGGAACTGGACCTGATCGAGGGGTACAGGGCGAAGCTGTCCGACAACGCGACGCTCGACGTCGGGCTGACATGGTATCTGTACCCGGGCGGCGCCGACAAGACCGACTTCGCCGAACCCTATGCCAAGCTGACCGGCACCGCCGGCCCCGCGACGCTGACCGCGGGCGCGGCCTATGCCCCGAAACAGGAAGCGCTCGGCCGCTGGTATCGCAACGGCACCAGCGCGGCGAACGGCAGCTACCGGCCGGGTGCGAAGGACGACAACCTCTATCTCTGGGGCGACGGCGCCTATGCCGTCGCCGGCACGCCGATCACCGCCAGGGCGCATATCGGCCATGGCCGGGGACAGGACGGCCTCGGCCCCAATGCGACCGCGGTGTCGCCGACCGGATCCTACTGGGACTGGTCGATCGGGGCGGACGTCGCCTACCGCAACCTGACGCTGAACCTGTCGTGGGTCGATACCGACATATCGGACGGCGACGCCGCCTATCTGCGGCCCAGCTTCAGCCGCGGGCAGGACGGTTCGGGCAACATCGCCGGCAGCACGCTTCTCGCGTCGCTGACCGCCGCGTTCTGAGCGGGGAGCGGCACGATGGATGACGTCCTGTGGATCCTGTTCATGCTCGGGCTGCTGGCGACGACGCTCGCCTATGCCCGCCTGATCGACAATGCGTGAGGTGATGCGATGACCCTCGACCTCTGGCTGGCGGCCGTCGCCGCCTTCGGCCTGCTCGTCTATCTCGTGGCGGTCCTGATCCGCCCCGAACGCTTCTGAACGGAGGCACCCATGACCCTTGCCGGATGGGCCCTGATACTGGGCTTCGTCGCGATCCTGATCGCGCTCACCAAACCCGTCGGCCTGTGGCTGTTCGCCTTGTACGAAGGCCGCCGCACGCCGCTCCACCTCGTGCTCGGCCCCGTCGAGCGCAGCTTCTACCGACTGTCGGGCATCGACCCGCAGGTCGAGCAGTCGTGGCGGCGCTACGCGCTGCACATGCTGCTGTTCAATGCGATGCTGATGGCCTTCACCTACGCCGTGTTGCGGCTGCAGGGCGTGCTGCCCGGCAATCCGCAGGGGCTGCCCGGCCTGTCGCCGCACCTCGCGTTCAACACCGCGATCAGCTTCACCGCCAATACCAACTGGCAGAGCTATGCCGGTGAATCGACGATGTCGAACCTCAGCCAGATGCTGGGGCTGACCATCCACAATTTCCTGTCGGCGGCGACCGGCATCGCGCTCGCCTTCGCGCTGTTCCGCGGCTTTGCCCGGCGACAGGCGCAGACGATCGGCAATTTCTGGGCCGACATGACGCGGGTAACGCTGTACCTGCTACTGCCCCTCGCCATCGCCTACGCGCTGTTCCTGATCGCCAGCGGCGTGCCGCAGACGATGGCAGGCGTGGTCGACGTGACGACGCTGGAGGGGTCGAAGCAGTCGCTGCTGCTCGGCCCCGTCGCCAGCCAGGAAGCGGTCAAGATGCTCGGCACCAATGGTGGTGGCTTCTTCAATGCCAATTCGGCGCACCCGTTCGAAAACCCGACCGCGCTGACCAATCTGGTCCAGATGCTGTCGATCTTCCTGATCGGCTTCGGCCTGACCTGGACCTTCGGCAAGGCGGTGGGCAATCCGCGTCAGGGCTGGGCGATCCTCGCGGCGATGACGTTCCTGTTCCTCGCCGGCGTCACCGTCACCTACTGGCAGGAGGCGGCCGGCAATCCGGTACTGCACGCGCTGGGCACCGCCGGCGGAAATATGGAGGGCAAGGAGGTCCGCTTCGGCGTCGCCGCCTCCGCGCTGTTCTCGGTCGTCACCACCGCCGCCTCGTGCGGCGCGGTCAACGCGATGCACGACAGCTTCACCTCGCTCGGCGGCATGATCCCGCTGTTCAACATGCAGCTGGGCGAGGTCGTGATCGGCGGCGTGGGCGCGGGCATCTACGGCTTCCTGCTGTTCGCGATCCTTACGGTGTTCGTCGCAGGGCTGATGGTCGGCCGCACGCCCGAATATGTCGGCAAGAAGATCGAAGCGCGGGAGGTCAAGCTCGCCGTCCTCGCCATCGCCGTCCTGCCGCTGATGATCCTCGGCTTCACGTCGCTGTCGTCGGTGCTCGAACAGGGGCTGGCGGGGCCGCTGAACAAGGGGCCGCACGGCTTTTCCGAGATCCTCTACGCCTTCACCAGCGCGGTCGCGAACAACGGATCGGCCTTTGCCGGCCTGACCGCCAACACGCCTTATTACAACGGCCTGATGGGCGTCGCGATGTGGATCGGCCGGTTCTTCATCATCGTGCCGATGCTGGCGATCGCCGGCAGCCTGGCGGCCAAGCGCTACACGCCGGAAAGCGCAGGCTCGTTCCCGACGACCGGCGCGCTGTGGGTGGGACTGCTGGTCGGCATCATCCTGATCGTCGGCGGCCTCACCTTCCTGCCGAGCCTCGCGCTCGGTCCCATCGCCGATCATCTCGCGATGATCCGCGGCCAATCGTTCTGACAAGGGGGCCATCGTGGCGAAGACCCAATCGCAAAGCCTGTTCACGGCCGACCTTGTGTTGCCGGCGTGCCGGGCGTCGTTCGCAAAGCTCAACCCCGCCGAACTGATCCGCAACCCGGTGATGTTCGTCACCGCCGCCGTCGCGGCATTGATGACGGTCCTGCTGGTGGTCGGACAGGACGACCTGACCATCGGCTTCAAGCTGCAACTGGTCGTGTGGCTGTGGCTGACGGTGCTGTTCGGCACCTTTGCCGAGGCGCTGGCCGAAGGGCGCGGCAAGGCGCAGGCCGCCTCGCTGCGCGCGGCCAAGGCCGAACTGATCGCCAAACGGCTGATCGGCGACGGCCCGCACCACGACAGCGTCCCCGCGAGCCAGCTGACGGTCGGCGACGTCGTGCTGGTCGGCACCGGCGACCTGATCCCGTCCGATGGCGAAGTGATCGCCGGGGTGGCTTCGGTCAACGAAGCCGCGATTACCGGCGAAAGCGCGCCGGTGATCCGCGAGGCGGGCGGCGATCGCTCCGCCGTCACTGCCGGCACCCGTGTCATCTCCGATGAAATCCGCGTCCGGGTGACGGTGGAGCCGGGCAAGGGCTTCCTCGACCGCATGATCGCGCTGGTCGAGGGGGCGGAGCGGCAGAAGACGCCGAACGAGGTCGCGCTGACGCTGCTGCTGGTGGGGCTCACGATCATCTTCCTGATCGCGGTCGCGACCATTCCGGGGTTTGCGTCCTATGCCGGCGGCAGCATCCCGGTCGCGGTGCTGGCGGCGTTGCTCATCACGCTGATCCCCACCACCATCGCCGCATTGCTGTCGGCGATCGGCATTGCCGGCATGGACCGGCTGGTCCGCTTCAACGTGCTCGCCAAGTCGGGCCGTGCGGTCGAGGCGGCGGGCGATGTCGACGTGCTGCTGCTCGACAAGACCGGCACGATCACCATCGGCGACCGGCAGGCGAGCGAGTTCCGCGCGGTCGGCGGCGCTGGCGAGGCCGAACTCGCCGAGGCCGCGCTGCTCGCCAGCCTCGCCGATGAAACGCCCGAGGGCCGCTCGATCGTCGTGCTGGCGAAGGAACGCTTCGCGCTGCAACGCGCGATGCCCGCCGATGCGGAGGTGATCCCGTTCACCGCGCAGACCCGCGTGTCGGGCATCCGCATCGGCGACATGCTGGTGCAGAAGGGCGCGGTCGATTCGATCCTGCGCGCCCATCCCGGATCGGGCGAGACCGCCGCCGCCACCGAGCTGCGCCGCGTGACCGACGAGATCGCCCGCGCCGGCGGCACGCCGCTGGCGGTCGCCTGTAACGGTCGTCTGCTCGGCGCGATCTTCCTGAAGGATGTGGTGAAGGCCGGCATCCGCGAACGCTTCGGCGAACTGCGCGCGATGGGCATCCGCACGGTGATGATTACCGGCGACACCCCCCTCACCGCCGCCGCCATCGCTGCCGAGGCCGGGGTCGACGACTTCCTCGCGCAGGCGACGCCGGAGGACAAGCTGGCACTGATCCGCAAGGAACAGCAGGGCGGCAAGCTGGTCGCGATGTGCGGCGACGGCACCAACGACGCCCCTGCCCTCGCCCAGGCCGATGTCGGCGTGGCGATGAACACGGGCACGCAGGCGGCGCGCGAGGCGGGCAACATGGTCGACCTCGACAGCGATCCCACCAAGCTGATCGAGGTCGTGGGGCTGGGCAAGCAGCTGCTGATGACCCGCGGTGCGCTCACCACCTTCTCGGTCGCCAACGATGTCGCCAAATATTTCGCGATCATCCCGGCGATGTTCGTAACGCTCTATCCGGGTCTGGGGGTGCTCAACGTCATGGGGCTGGCCACACCCGAAAGCGCGATCCTGTCGGCGATCATCTTCAACGCGCTCATCATCCCGCTGCTCGTGCCGCTGGCGCTCAAGGGCGTGGCGTATCGCCCCATGGCGGCCGGGCCCCTGCTCGCTCGCAACCTCGCCGTCTACGGCCTCGGCGGCCTCATCGCGCCGTTCATCGGCATCAAGATCATCGACCTGCTGGTCGGTGGCCTCGGCCTCGCATAAGGAACATCATCATGGGCAAAGACCTCTCGTCCGCGCTGCGTCCCGTCATCGTGATGACGATCCTGTTCACAGCCTTGCTCGGCATCGGCTATCCGCTGGCGATGACCGGGCTCGGCCAGCTGTTGTTCCCCGCACAGGCCAATGGCAGCCTCGTCCGCGGCTCCGATGGCGCGGTGATCGGGTCGGGCGTCGTCGGACAGGCCTTCGTCACCGACCGCTATTTCCAGACGCGTCCGTCCGCCGCCGGCAAGGGCTATGACGGCCTCGCCTCGTCGGGCTCCAACCTCGGCCCGACCAGCAGGGCGCTGGTCGACCGGGTGACGGGCGACGTCGAGCGGGCGCGTGCGCAAGGCGTCACCGGTCCGCTCCCCGCCGATCTGGTGACCGCCAGCGGATCGGGGCTCGACCCCGATCTGTCGCCTGCTTCGGCACAGGCACAGGTCGCCCGCATCGCCCGCGTCCGCGGCATCCCATCCGGGCGCGTGCGGACGCTGGTCGTTGAGCACACCGAAACCTCGCTGTTCGGCGATCCGCACGTCAACGTGCTGGCGCTCAACCGCGCGCTAGACGCGCTGCGCTGAACCGATGCAGCCACGCCGTCCCGATCCCGAAGCGCTGTTGCGCGCGGCGGCGCAGGAAGGACGGGGGCGGCTGAAGATCTTCCTCGGTGCCGCGCCGGGGGTCGGCAAGACCTGTGAAATGCTGTCGGAGGGCATGGCCCGCCGCCGCGACGGGGTCGACGTCGTCATCGGCGTGGTCGAAACGCACGGCCGCACCGAGACCGAGGCGCTGACCCGTGGCCACGAAATCGTGCCGCGCCGCGAGGTCGCGTACGAAGGCCGGACCCTGCGGGAGATGGACCTCGACGCGATCCTCGCCCGCGCGCCGCGGCTGGTGCTGGTCGACGAGCTCGCCCACACCAATGCGCCGGGCAGCCGCCATCCGAAGCGGCATCAGGATGTCGCCGAGCTGCTCGCCGCCGGGATCGACGTCTATTCGACGGTCAATATCCAGCACGTCGAGAGCCTGAACGACGTCGTCGCCAGCTTCACCCGCGTCCGGGTCCGCGAAACCGTCCCCGACAGCGTGTTCGAAACGGCGGAGATCGAGGTCGTCGACATCCCGCCCGACGAACTGATCGAGCGGTTGAAGGCGGGCAAGGTCTATCTCCCGCAGGAAGCGACCCGTGCGCTCGGCCATTTCTTCTCCAAATCCAACCTGTCGGCGCTGCGCGAACTGGCGCTGCGGCGCGCGGCGCAGGCGGTCGATGCACGGATGCTCGACGACGTCCGCGCGCTGGGCCTGGGCGGGACATGGGCGGGCGGCGACCGCATCGTCGTGGCGATCAACGAACTGCCCGGCTGCGACGCGCTGGTCCGTGCCGCCAAGCGGGTCGCCGACGGCCTGCGGGGCCCGTGGACCGCGCTGTTCGTCGACACCCCGCGCACCGCCCAGTTCACCGACGAAGACCATGCCCGTCTCGCCGCGACCATGACGCTGGCCGCACAGCTGGGCGCCGCCGTCGCCACCGTCCCCGCCCCCAATGCCGTGGAGGGTATCCAGTCGTTCCTGACCGACGCCCGCGCCACGCAGCTGGTGATCGGCAAGTCGCACCGCTCGCGCTGGTTCGAACTGCGCCACGGGTCGGTAGTCGATCGGCTGATCCGCGACACACCCGGCGTCACGGTCCACGTCCTGCCGATGCCCGCCGCGTCCGATGCCGGCCGCGTGGCCGGTCGTCGCCATCGCCAGCCGGGCACGCCGGTCGGATATGCGGTGACGACCTTCCTCGTCGCCGCGATCACCGGCATCGCCACCGCGCTGTTCCACATCCTCGACCTCGGCAACGTCGCGCTGCTGTACCTGTTGCCGGTGATGGTCGCCGCCAGCCTGTACGGGCTGCGCACCGGCCTCTACGCCGGCCTCGTCTCCAGCCTCGCCTACAACTTCTTCTTCCTGCCGCCGGTCGGCACGTTCAGCGTGAACAATCCTGAGAATATCCTCTCGGTCTTCGTGCTGCTCGGCATCGCCTTCGCCACCAGCCAGCTGACCGGCCGCGTCCGGGCACAGGCCGACCTTGCGACCGCCGGCGCGCGGACCAACGCCACGCTCGCCGGGTTCGTGCGCCAGATCGCCGCCGTCAACGACCGCGACGTGGCGGCACAGATGATCTGCGACGATCTGCGCCGGCTGTTGCAGGTGCAGGTCGTGCTGCTGTCCGCCGCGCCCGGCGGGTCGCTCGACGTGCTCGCCGCCAGCGACCCCGGCTACCGGCTCGACACGATGGACCTCGCCGCGGCCCGGTGGGCGTTCGACACCGGATCGCCCGCCGGCAAGGGATCGGGCACGCTCGCCGCGTCCGAATGGCTGTTCCAGCCGCTCAAGGTGGGCGACCGGGTGTTGGGCGTCCTCGGCGTCGCGAACGAAGCGGGCGGCGATCCGGTGCGGGCCGACCGCCTGCCGCTGCTCAGCAGCCTGGTCGATCAGTCGGCGCTGGTGCTCGAACGGCTGCGCTTGCAGGCGGAGATGCGCGACGTCGATGTCGTGCGCACCCGCGACCGGCTGCGCGCGGCGCTGCTGTCCTCGGTCAGCCACGACCTGCGCACCCCGCTGACCGCTGTCATCGCCGCCGCCGCACAGCTGCGCGACGGCGCCACCCCCGAACTGATCGGCACGATCGAGAGCGAGGCGGCACGCCTCAACCGCTTCGTCGCCAACCTGCTCGACATGGCGCGGGTCGAGGCCGGCGCACTGAAGCTGAACGTCGAGGCGACCGACCTCGGCGACGCGGTCGCCGGTGCTGCCCATGATGCCCGGCGCGCGCTGGAGGGGCACGACGTGCGCCTCGACGTGCCGCCCGACCTGCCGCTGGTGCGCGTCGATCCGCAGCTGCTGCACCATTGCCTCCTCAACCTGCTCGACAATGCCGGCCGCTATGGCGATCCGGGGACCGGGATCGTGGTGGAGGGGCGCAACCGCTTCGGCGAACTGCGCCTCGCCGTCCTCGACCATGGCCCCGGCCTGCCGCCGGGACGCGAGGGCGAAGTGTTCGAAACCTTCCGCCGGCTCGAAGGGTCGGATCGCGTCGCCGGCGGCACCGGCCTCGGCCTCGCCATCGTCAAGGCCTTTGCCGAAGCCATGGGGCTGGACGTAGAGGCCGGCAACCGCGCAGATACCAGCGGTGCCGCCTTCACCCTGATCTTCCCCGCCGCGCTGATCGTCCGCGATCCCCTGCCCGAAAGCCTCGCCTGACATGCCCGCCCGGATTCTCGTCGTCGACGACGACGCCGCCATTCGCCGCCTGCTGCGCAACACGCTGGTACGCGCGGGCCATGACGTGATCGAGGCGGGCGATGGCAGGACCGCGCTGCGCCACGCGGCGGCCGGGCATCCCGATGCGGTACTACTCGACCTAGGCCTGCCCGACCGTGACGGGCTCGGCCTGATCCCCTTGCTTCGCGCGGCGGGCGAAGCGGTGATCCTCGTCGTCTCCGCCCGCGACGCGGTGGAGGAAAAGGTGACCGCGCTCGACCTCGGCGCCGACGATTTCGTGACCAAGCCGTTCGACACCGACGAACTGCTCGCGCGGCTGCGCGTGGCGTTGCGCCACCGCGAACGCTCCGGGGCACCGCCGCACATCGTCCGCCGCGGCGACCTGACCATCGACTTCGACACCCGTACCGTGCGCCGCGGCGACACCGACCTGCATCTGACCCGCAAGGAATATGACGTGCTGGGCCTGCTCGCCCGCCATATTGGTCGCGTCGTCACCCATGATCGCATCCTCACCACCTGCTGGAGCGGCGGCGAGGACCCGCGCATCGAATATCTGCGCATCATCATCCGCAACCTTCGCCAGAAGCTGGAGCCGCCGGGCGCGATCGGCAGCGTGATCGCCAACGAACTCGGCGTCGGCTACCGCCTGCGCGCCGACGGATAGCTGCGCGACCGGTATCGACAAACGCCGGGGACGCTGCGATTGTGAACGTTCATCCGTTCAGAAAGTCCCCGATGCACGTCCTTCGTCGTCCCGCGCTGCTGCTCGGCACCGCCCTGCTCGCCATTGCCGCCCCCGCCCTCGCCCAGACGACCAACAACGCGCCCAAAGCTGCCGCCGGACCCACCGACGGCCCGCAGCAGCGCCCGTGGATGAACCCGGCGCTGGACTCGTCCGCGCGAACCGAGCTGGTGCTCAGGGAGATGACGCTCGACGAGAAGCTGCAGCTGACCTTCGGCTATTTCTCGACCACGGCCGAATGGCAGCGCAGCCCGATCAAGAACTGGCAGATGCCCAGGGACGGCCTGCCCGATTCCGCCGGCATCGTCCCCGGCATCCCGCGCCTTGGCATCCCCAGCCAGTGGCAGACCGATGCCGGTATCGGCGTCGCTACCCAGCGCAGCGCCACGCCGCGGCTGCGCACCTCGCTTCCGTCGGGCATCGCCACCGCCGCGACGTGGAACCCCGACCTTGCCGAAGCGGGCGGCGCGATGATCGGGAACGAGGCGTATCTGTCGGGCTTCAACGTCCAGCTCGCCGGCGGCATGAACCTGATGCGCGAACCGCGCAACGGGCGGAACTTCGAATATGGCGGAGAGGACCCGCTGCTCGCCGGCATAATCACCGGTCGCGAGATCAAGGGCATCCAGTCGCAGAACGTCGTGTCGACGATGAAGCACTTCGCTTTCAACGGGCAGGAGACGAACCGCTTCAACATCGACCACCGCATCGGCGAACAGGCCGCGCGCCAGTCGGACCTGCTGGCGTTCGAGATCGCGCTGGAAACCGGCAATCCGGGATCGGTGATGTGCGCCTATAACCGCGTCAACGGCTTCTACGCGTGCGAGAATGACTGGCTGCTCAACCAGACGCTGAAGCAGGACTGGGGCTACAAGGGGTTCGTCATGTCGGACTGGGGCGCGACCCATTCGACGACGCAGGCCGCCAATTCCGGGCTCGACCAGCAATCGGGCTGGGCATTCGATCGCTCGCCCTATTTCGCCGACGCGCTGCGCGAGGCGGTGAACAACGGCTATGTGTCGCAGGATCGCGCGACCGACATGGCCCGCCGTATCCTGTGGGCGATGTTCGACAACGGCCTGTTCGACAGGCCGGTGGCGGGCGACCGCGCGACGACGATCGATTATGCCGCCCACGCCGCCGTCACCCGCGCGGATGCCGAAGAAGGCATCGTCCTGCTGAAGAACAGCGCCGGGCTCCTGCCGCTCGCCGGCACCGCCAGATCGATCCTGCTGATCGGCGCACACGCCGATGTCGGCGTCCTGTCGGGTGGCGGGTCGAGCCAGGTCTATCCCCACGGCGGCCCGGTCAACGGCCTTGCCGTCCCCGACGAGTTTCCCGGCGGCTTTCCCGGCCCCAGGCTCTACCACCCGTCTTCACCGATGAAGGCGTTGCAGGCCCGCACCCGCGCGACGGTCACCTATCTCGATGGCAAGGACGCCAAGGCAGCGGCAGCGGCAGCGCGCAAGGCCGATGTCGTGATCGTGTTCGGCGAACAATGGACCGGCGAATCGATCGATGCGCCGGACCTGAACCTGCCCGACAACCAGGACGCGCTGATCGACGCCGTCGCGCGCGCCAACAAGCGGACGGTGGTCGTGCTCGAAGCCGGCGGCCCGGTGCTGATGCCGTGGCTGGGCAAGGTCGGCGCGGTGCTGGCGGCATGGTATCCGGGCACCTCGGGCGGCGAGGCGATCGCCCGCGTGCTGACCGGTGAGGTCAATCCCTCGGGCCACCTCCCCGCGACCTTCCCCGCCGCGCTGTCGCAGTTGCCGCGTCCGGTGATCGAGGGCGATCCAAAGCTCGACCGCGATTCGCATCCGATGGGCAATTACGACATCGAAGGGGCGGCGGTCGGGTACAAATGGTTCGACCGCACCGGCGCCAGGCCGCTGTTCCCGTTCGGTCATGGCCTGTCCTATACCAGCTTCGCGCTGCACGGCCTGACCGCGACACCGGCCGGCAAGACCGTGCAGGCGCGCTTTACCATCACCAACACCGGCAAGGTCCGCGGCAAGGGGCTGGCACAGCTCTACGTCGCCGGTACCGGTTGGGAAGCGCCCAAGCGGCTAGGCGGTTTCTCGAAGGTCGATCTGGCACCGGGCGAGAGCCGGACGATCAGCCTGACGATCGATCCCCGGTTGCTGGCGACGTTCGACAGCACGACCCGCGGCTGGAAGATCGCGGGCGGCGATTATCAACTGCTGCTGGCGCATTCCGCGACCGATATCGCCCGGCGGGCGACCGTGCGTCTCGCCGCGACTACGCTCGACAAGCGCGGGCGCTGACCCACGGCCGGGTATCCCAAAAACTGGCATCCTCGGCTCGTCCAACGCAAGCTCGTCACTCCCGCGACGGCGGGAGTCCATACACGCTGATGTCACGGCTCCGGTCGAAACGTCAGCGGCTATGGATTCCCGTCTTCGCAGGAATGACCAGCATATTGCCGTAAACGACAAAAGGGCCGCGGCAGCAAACGCCACCGCGGCCCTTTCCGGAACGTTCGAAGCGGCGTTCTGCCGCTAGCGCGTTACTTCTTGCCGAGCGAGAGACCGCCGAAACGCTTGTTGAAGCGTGCGACCTGACCACCCGAATCCAGCATCTGGCCGCGGCCGCCGGTCCATGCCGGGTGCGCCAGCGGATCGATGTCCAGCGTCATCAGATCGCCTTCCTTGCCCCAAGTCGAGCGGGTTTCGAACACCGTGCCATCGGTCATCTGGACCTTGATGGTGTGGTAGTCGGGGTGCGTCTCTTTCTTCATCGGTCTTCTCCACAAGCGGCTGGTTCCGACCAGCCCTGGAACAGGAAGGCGCGCCCGTACACGGACGCGCCCGGAAAGGCAATGTTGCCGCGACCGATCAGCCCTTGGGCGGATCGGCGATCATCGCGGTGAACTCGCACTCGGCGGCAAGCTCGCCGTCGATCCGCGCTTTCCCCGCGAACTTGCAGACCCGCGCCCGCTTTTGCAGGAACTCCGCTTCCAGCGTCAGCAGCACGCCGGGTTCGACCGGCTTGCGGAACTTCACGCCGTCGATCGACATGAAATATACCAGCTTGCCCGACCCGGCGAGGCCCAGGCTCTCGACCGCGAGGATCCCGGCGGCCTGCGCCAGCGCCTCGACGATCAGCACGCCCGGCATGATCGGACGACCCGGGAAATGCCCCTGGAAGAAGCTCTCGTTGATCGTCACCGCCTTGATCGCGGTGATCGACCGGTCGGGAACGAGTTCCGCGACACGGTCGACCAGCAACATGGGATAGCGATGCGGGATCGACGCCATCACGCGCGTGATGTCGAGCGGTCCGATCGAAGTCGCTTCCCCGTCCATGTGTCAGCGACCCGTCGGGGCCGGACGTGCGCCTGCGGCCGGGCGCGTACCGGCAGCGGCCGGTGCGGCTGCCGCCGGGGCAGCCTGTGCCGGGGCGGTCACGCTGACGCTCGGCAGCTGCGAGTTGAGCGAGGCCAGCACCGCGTCGGTGATCTCGGTCGCCGGCGCGTTGTAGAAGCTGCTGCCCTTGTCGACGGCCAGCGTCGCGCCGCGCTGCTGCGCGATCTGGCTGATGATCGGGCCGAGGCGGGTGCCGATCTGCTCGCGAACATAGGCGATGTTGCGCTGGACCTGCTGTTCCTGCTGGCCGATCTGCTGCTGCGCCTGCTGCTGGCGCTGTTCGAAGGTGCGGATGCGCGTCTGGAGCGCGGCGTCCGGCGTGCCCTTGGCGGCGGTGACGGCGGTCTGCAGCGACTGCGCTTCGGTCTGGAGCGGCTGGCCGAGCGAGGTCGCGAGCGACTGGAGCTGGGTGCGCTGTGCCTGCAACTGCGTGGTCGCCGCCTTGCACGCGTTGCAGTCGCGGAAGATCCGCTCGGAATCGACGACGGCGATCTTGGCGTCGGGCAGCGCCTGCGCGAAGGCCGGCGCGGTCGGAAGGGCAAAGACGAATGCGGCAACAGCCGCCTTGGTGAAGCTACGCATCAGAATTGGGTTCCTACGTTGAAAGTGATGAGTTTCTTGTCGTCGCCGGGCTGGCTCAGCAACGCCTTGGCAAGGTCGATGCGCAGCGGGCCGAACGGCGAATTCCAGTTGACGCCGATACCGATCGACAGACGCGGCCGGGCAGAGTCGCCGAGGAACTGTTCGAGGAACGGCTGCGTCGTGTTGACGGCGATAGCGTTGGTCTCACCGCCTGCGCAGGTGCCGCCCACCGTCGCCGAATAGCCGACCGAGCAGGTCGTCTGGCGGAACGCGGCCTGACCCGACGCGTCGGTGAACTGGTTGTTGTACAACTGCAGCCCGTTGATCGTCGCACGCTGCGTGAACGGCAGCAGCGAGGGCGAGCCATCCTTGTTGAACTGAAACGTCCCGTCGGCGTTGCGCGCCTGTTCGAACGCCACGGTCGGCCGCGGCCGGGTGACGCCGAACAGCGCGCCGGCCTGGATGAAGACCGACGGCCGCAGTCCCAGTTCGGCGATGCCCGAACCGAGCGGCGGTTCGAGTTCGATCTTGCCGAGATAATAGGCCTTACCGCCCAGCGGATCGTTCAGCACCTGGTCGCGCGCGGTGACCAGCGTCTGGTCACCGCCGGCGACCGAACCGCTATATTGCTGCCGCTGGATGCGCGGACCGACGCCGCGGATGTCGAACCCGCGGAACTGCGGCTCGCCCAGATAGAAGCGGTCGACGATGCGAACCGGGTCGATTCCGTTGCCCGGGCTCTTTTGCAGCGAGTGGATGTATCCGCCCTCGACCCCGGCCGACAGGATGAACCCGCCGACGTTCCAGTATTTGTCGAAATCGCCGCGCACCCGCGCGAAGCGCACGTCCCCGCCCAGACCGGCAAAGTCGAGTCCGGTCACCAGCCGTTGTCCGCGCGACGGCCGCAGGCGGTTGTTGAGGTTGTCGAAGATCAGGTTCGCACCGACCATGCTGGTCAGGCGGTTGCCAATCGAGTCGCACAGATAGCGTCCGGCCCGCAGCGGGTCGCAGACGCCGTTGGTGTAATACTGACCTTCGTCGAGGGTCACGTCGTCCTGGCTCAGCTGATAGCGGCCCGACAACGTCCAGAATTCAGTCAGCGGGACGCTGGCGACCACCTGTCCGCCGGTCGAAACCTGCGAATAGAGCGAGTTGCGACCGGTGCCGAGGAAGTTGAACGAATTGAGGTCGCGACGGAAGATCGTGCCGCCCAGCGCGATGTTCTTGTCGAACAGATAGGGTTCGGTGAAGCCCAGTTCGATCGACTTCTGATAGGTCGAATAGTTGACGCTCGCCTGAAGGTCCTGCCCCTTGCCGCGGAAGTTGCGCTGGCGGATCGATGCCTGGATAATGAAGCGCTCGAGGCTGGAGAAGCCGGCCGACAGCGTCAGTTCGCCGGTCGACTTTTCCTCGACGTTCGCGGCCAGCACGATGCGGTCGGGCGACGAGCCTTCCTTGCGCTCGATCTCGAATTTGTCCTGGAAATAGCCGAGCGAGTTGATGCGGTCCTGCGACCGCTTGATCAGGAACGCGTTGAACGCGTCGCCCTCCGCGACGCGGAATTCGCGGCGGATGACGCGGTCCTGCGTCTGGGTATTGCCGGTAATGTCGATCTTCTCGACATAGGTCCGGTTGGCTTCGTTCAGGAAGAACGTGATCGCCATCGTGTGGTTTTCGCGATCGGGCACGAATTCCGGACGGACGTCGGTAAAGGCATAACCGAACAGGCCGGCATATTCGCTCAGCTGGTCGACGGTGTCCTCGACCTGCTTGGCGTTGTACCAATCGCCCTTCTTCATCGGCAGCGTCTTGGTCAGCGAGGCGTTGTCGAAGTCGCGGATCGCGCTTTCTACGCCCACGTCCCCGAACTTGTAGCGATCGCCTTCCTCCACCACGTACGTGATGATGAAATCTTCCTTGTCCGGCGTCAGTTCGGCAACCGCCGAGATGACGCGGAAATCGGCATAGCCGTTGGTCAGGTAGAACTGGCGCAGCTTCTGCTGGTCATAGGCCAGACGATCCTGATCGTAGCTGGTCGCGGAGCTGAAGATGCGCCACGGCCGCGATTCCTTCGTCGCCATCTCGCTGCGCAGGTCGCTGTCGCTGAACACCTCGTTGCCGAGGATGTTGATCTGGCGGACCTTGGACTTGGCACCTTCCTGAATCTCGAAGATCACGTCGACGCGGTTCTGGTCGAGCATGACCATCTTGGGCTCGACATTCGCGGCGAAGCGGCCCTGGCGGCGGTACAGCTCGACGATGCGGGCGATGTCGGCACGAACGGCGGTGCGGGTGAAGATCTGCCGCGGCGCGAGCTTGATCTCCTTGGTGATCTTGTCGTCCTTCAGCCGCTTGTTGCCCTCCAGCACCACGCGGTTGATGATCGGGTTCTCGCGCACGCGGACGATGATGTCGCCCGTCTCGACACCCTCGATCGTGACGTCGGCCAGCAGGTCCGACGCCAGCAGGTCCTTGATCGCCTGATCGAGCGTTTCCGCGGTGTACGGAATGCCGACGCGCAGCTTGGTATAGGACAGCACCGTGTCGGGCTCGATCCGCTGCGACCCCTCGACGCGCAGCGACCGGATGGTACGCACCGGGGTGGCGGGCACCGCAGGGGCCTGTGCCGCCGGTGTCTGCGGGGCCGGGGCGGCGGCGGGCGCGGTCCGGGCCTGCGCGAACGCCGTCGTGCTCGAGAGCATCGTGCCCGCGAGCAGCGCGACACCGCGCACGCCAAAAATCGAATACTTGCTTGCCGTCACCAAACCCACCCCAACCGGAGGAACTTTTCACCCAGGACGATTGCGCCCTGCCCTAACCGCGTCAGCCGATCAAGCCGGCCAGCCCACGCCACACGCCGAACGCCCCCAGATCGTTCACCGTGACGAATATCATCAATGCGAGCAACAGCGCCAATCCGCCGCGGAACGCCCATTCCATCGTCTGCGGGCGCACCGGCCCGCGCTTCACCGCCTCGATCGCGTAGAACATCAGATGGCCGCCATCCAGCATCGGAACTGGCAACAAGTTGATGAATCCCAGATTAATCGAAACGAACGCGACAAAGGTGACCAGTGCCGGCCACCCCAGGGACAGTTGCTCGCCCGACGCCTTGGCGATGCGCAGCGGGCCGCCCATCTCCTCCATCGACCGGCGGCCGGTGATGATCTGCCCCAGCCCGTCGAGCGTGCCGCGCAGGATCGTCCCGACCATTCCCGCGCCATAGACCGGCGCTTCCCATAGCGGTAGCGGCGCATAGACCGGCTTGCCGCGTTCGATGCCGAAGCGACCGATCCTGGCTTCGTTGCCGAAGCGGTCGCGCTGCATCACTGCGCCGATCACGGCGTCGGTCCGGCGTGCCGTACCGCCGCGGACGTAATCGACCTTCACCGCCTCGCCCGGCCGCATTGCGGTAAAGAACGACAGGTCGGCGAAGGTATCGATGCCGCGCCCGTCCAGCGCGGCGATGCGATCGCCGGGACGCAGCCCGGCGCGGTCCGCCGCGCTCCCCTGCAACACGCCGCCGATCGTCGCCGGCGTCCGGTCGACGCCATACGCCGCGGCGAAGCCGCCGAGGATGAGCACTGCGAGGATCAGGTTCACCGCCGGCCCCGCCGCGACGATGATCGCGCGCTGCCACACCGGCTTTGCCTGAAAGGTGCGGGCGCGCTCCTCGGGCGACAGTTGCTGCCATTCGGCGTCGGGTTGCGATGCGGGGTTCATGTCACCGGCGAAGCGGACATACCCGCCCAGCGGCAGCCAACCGAATTTCCACCGGGTACCGCGACGGTCGGTGAAGCCGGCGATCTCGCGGCCGAAGCCGACCGAGAATTCCTCCGCCTTCACCCCGAACCAGCGCCCGGCAGCATAATGGCCGAGCTCGTGCACGAACACGAGCGGCCCCAGCACCAGCAGGAACGCGACGACGGTAACCAGCAATCCCGGGGATTCGATCAAGCGGCGCAATCCTTCACACGCTCGCCCGCCAATGCCCGCGCCTGCGCATCGATCGCCAGCACGGCGTCGAGCGTCTGCGGACCCGGCGGGTCGAAGCGGTCGAGAACATCCGAAACGATTGCGGCAATTTCGAGGAAGCCGATCCGGCGATCGAGAAACGCGGCCACCGCCACCTCGTTCGCGGCGTTCAGGATCGCAGGCCGCCCGCCACCCGCCGCCAGCGCCGACCGCGCCAGCGCGAGCGCGGGAAAGCGCACCATGTCCGGCGCCTCGAAATCCAGCCGCCCGATCCGCGCGAGGTCCAGCCGCTCGCACGGCGTCTCCATCCGGTCGGGCCATGCCAGCGCATGGGCGATGGGCACGCGCATGTCGGGCGACCCCAGCTGCGCCAGCGTCGACCCGTCGACATATTCGACCATCGAATGGATCACCGACTGGCGATGGACCAGCACGTCGAGCTGTTCAACCGACACCGGGAACAGGTGATAGGCCTCGATCAGTTCGAGGCCCTTGTTCATCATCGTCGCCGAATCGACCGAAATCTTGGCACCCATCGACCAGTTCGGATGCGCCACCGCCTGTTCCGGCGTGATCGCTCGCATCTCGGCCAGCGAGCGTTCGCGGAACGGGCCGCCGCTCGCGGTCAGGATGATCCGGCGGATGCGCTCGGGCGGACAGTCGTCGAGACACTGGAAGACCGCGTTATGCTCGCTGTCGACCGGCAACAACGTGGTGCCGGCCTGACGCGCCGCCGCCATCATCACCTCACCCGCCGAGACCAGGGCTTCCTTGTTGGCCAGCGCGACCGCGCCCCCGCGGGCCAGCGCCGCCATCACCGGCTTCAGCCCGGCGGTGCCGACGATCGCCGCCATGGTCCAGTCGACCGGGCGCGCGGCGGCATCGATCACCGCCTGCGTGCCCCCCGCCGCCTCGATCCCGCTATCGGCCAGAAGGTCGCGTAGCACCGGCAGGCAGGCTTCGTCGCCGACCACGGCCAGCCGCGCGCCGACCCGCTTCGCCGCCGCCGCCAGCTTCGTAACGTCGCGGTGGGCGGTCAACGCCTCGACCGTGAAATTGCCCGGTGCGCGTTCGATCAGGTCGAGCGTCGACGTGCCGACCGATCCGGTCGCGCCAAGAATGCTGACCCGCTTCATGCCCAGTATAATCCCGCCAAAACCATCAACCCCGCCGCCGGGGCGACCGGGACAAGTCCGTCGAGCCGGTCCATCACCCCGCCATGGCCGGGCAGCACGTTGCCCGAATCCTTGACGCCCGCCGCACGCTTCAACTGGCTCTCGTACAGATCGCCCGCCTGCGCCAGCGCCGCCAGCAACGGCGTCGCCAGCGCGAGGTGCAGCGGCAGGCCAGCATATTGCAGCACGCCGCCCAGCGCTGCGGCGGCAAGGACCCCGCCGATCAGCCCCGCCCAGGTCTTGTTCGGACTGATCGTCGGCGCCAGCTTCGGCCCGCCGATCGAACGGCCGGCGAAATAGGCCCCGATGTCGCATGCCCACACCAGCGCCATCGCCCAGAAGGCGAGCAGCAGCCCGTCGCTCCGTTCGCGCAGGAACACGACCGCCAGCGCCGGCAGCCCGCAATAGACGATGCCGCGCGCCAGTGCCGGCGATCTGGTCGTGATGACCACGAAGAACGCCGCGCCGACGATCAGCCCGAGCGCGAGGAAACTCGCCCCCGCCGCCAGCGGCGACAGGATCGCCAGCGGGACGACCAGCGCCAGCTGCGCCAGCCGCTTGTGCTCGCGCGATACTTTGTGAAGGTCGGCCCATTCGGCCATCATGAACAACGTGCCCAGCGCCACCAGCAGCCAGAAGGCGAACCCGCCCAGCCACAGCGTCGACGCCGCGACCGCGATCATCCCGACGCTGGCCAGCGTCCGGGTCGCAAGGTCCGACTTGCGCCGTGCGACGGGATCGATCGTCACAGGCCGCCGAAGCGGCGCTGGCGCCGGCCATAGGCGGCGATCGCCTCGGCCAGTGCCGCCCCGTCGAAATCGGGCCACAGCGTGTCGACGAACAGCAGCTCGGCATAGGCCGCCTGCCACAACAGGAAGTTCGACAGCCGCTGCTCGCCCGACGTGCGGATCATCAGGTCGAGCGGCGGCAACCCGGCGGTATCGAGTTCATGGTCGATCGCCGCCTCGTCGATCGCCGACACCGGCATGCCCGCCGCGACCTTCTCCGCCAGCCGCCGCGCGGCCGCGACCAGTTCGGCCTGCGCGCCATAGTTCAGCGCGATCGCCAGGATCGGTCCGGTATTCACCGCCGTCCGCGCGACAGCATCGTCGATCAGCTTGACCAGATCGGGCTTCAATACGCGGTAGTTGCCGAGGATGCGCAGCCGCACCCCCTCGCGCGCCAGTTCGTCGATCTCGCTCTTCAGGAAGTGCCGCAGCAACCCCATCAGGTCGCCAATCTCTTCCTCCGGTCGCCGCCAGTTTTCCGAGGAGAAGGCGTAGAGCGTCAGCGCCTCGATGCCCTGTTCGCGCGCCGCACGCGTGATTCGGCGCACCGCCTCCACGCCCTGCCGATGCCCGGCGATCCGCGGCAGGCGCCGGGCCTTCGCCCAGCGACCATTGCCGTCCATGATGATCGCGACATGGCGGGGAACGGCGACGGCAAGAGGCAGACCCGGATCCGCGCGGTCGTCCGCCGAAGCCGGGGAACGTGCGGCGAACGACGTCACTTGCCGAGGATTTCCTTCTCTTTGGACTCGGCCGCATGGTCGATGTCGGCGATCGTCGCGTCGGTCAGCTTCTGGACTTCGGTTTCGTGGCGCTTGCGCTCGTCTTCCGAATACACGCCCTTCTTCTCATCGGTCTTCAGGCCTTCCATGCCGTCGCGCCGCACGTTACGCACCGCGATGCGCGCGGATTCGGCATATTTCCCGGCCAGCTTCGCCAGCTCCTTGCGGCGCTCCTCGGTCAGGTCGGGGATCGGCAGGCGCAGCGTCTGACCATCGACGATCGGATTGAGGCCGAGGCCGGCCGAACGGATCGCCTTGTCCGCGGGACCGACGTTCGACTTGTCCCACACCTGCACCGACAGCATCCGCGGCTCGGGCGCGGAAACGGTCGCGACCTGGTTCAGCGGCATGTGCGCACCATAGACTTCGACCGTCACCGGATCGAGCAGCGACACCGACGCGCGCCCGGTGCGCAGGCCGCCCAGATCGCCCTTGAGTGATTCCACGGCGCCCGCCATGCGGCGCTCCAGATCGGCCTTGTTATATGCGGCCATAACCGACTTCCTTCTGATTCAAGCGTTGTTCTGGACGATCGTTGACACGCCATCACCCGCCAGCACGGCGGCGAGGTTGCCTTCGTCGCGGATGTTGAAGACGACGATCGGGATGTTGTTGTCGCGGCACAGCGCCACGGCCGAAGCGTCCATGACCTTCAGGTCGTCGGCCAGCACCCGGCCGAAGCCCAGCGTGTCGTAGCGCTTGGCGGTCGGCACCTTCTTGGGGTCGGCGTCATAGACACCGTCGACGCTGGTGCCCTTGAACAGTGCCTCGCAGCCCATTTCGGCGGCACGAAGCGCGGCGGTGGTGTCGGTGGTGAAGAACGGGCTGCCGGTGCCGGCGGCGAAGATCACGACACGGCCCTTCTCCATGTGGCGGACGGCGCGGCGGCGGATATAGGGTTCGCACACCGACGCCATCGGGATCGCCGACTGGACACGGGTCTCGACGCCGATCTGCTCCAGCGCGTTCTGCATCGCCAGCGCGTTCATGACGGTCGCCAGCATGCCCATGTAATCGGCGCTGGCCCGCTCGAAACCCTGCGCGGCCCCTGCGACACCGCGGAAGATGTTGCCGCCGCCGACGACGACGCAGACCTCATGCCCCTCGCCCCGTGCGGCCTTGATCTCGCGGGCGACGCGGTCGCACATCGCGGGGTCGATGCCGAACTGACCCGATCCCATCAGCACTTCGCCGGACAGTTTCAGAAGGATACGATTGAAGCGTGGACGGGTCATGGAACCTGCGAAGTTGGTCTATCGGAAGCGCGGCGGACCCTAGCCGCGACCGTCCGCAAAGCCAAGCGACCTTATGCCGAACCGAAACGGGCCGCGAAGGGAAACCCCCTCGCGGCCCGCGACGGCGTCGAACGGCGACCTTACTTGGTCAGGCCGGCCGTCGCGGCGACTTCGGCGGCGAAGTCGGTCTCTTCCTTCTCGATGCCTTCGCCGAGCTGGAAGCGGACATAGTCTTTCAGCACGATGGTCGTGCCGGCATCCCTCGCGGCACTGGCGACGACGTCGGCGACTGGCGTCTTGCCATCCATGACGAACGCCTGGGTCAGCAGCGCGTTCTCCTTCTTGAACTTCTCGATCGGGCCGTTGAGGATCTTCTCGGCGACCTCGGGCGACTTGCCGACGATCTTCTCCGCGTTCTTCTCGCGCAGGATCGCGGCTTCGCGTTCCACGATCTCGGCGTCCAGCGTCTCGACCGACAGCGCCAGCGGGAAGGCAGCGGCGATGTGCATCGCGATCTGCTTACCCAGCGGCTCCAGCACGTCGACACCTGCGTCCGATTCCAGCGCGACCAGCACGCCGATCTTGCCGAGACCCGGCGCGGCGGCGTTGTGGACGTACGGGACCACCGCGCCCTGGGCGACTTCGACGGCCTTCGCGCGACGCAGCACCTGGTTCTCGCCGATGGTCGAGATGTTGGCGACCAGCGCATCCTCGACGGTGCCGCCGTTCGGCATCGCCTGGCCCTTGAGCGCCTCGACGTCGTCGCCCTTTTCCAGCGCAATGGCGACGACGTCGCGCACGAAGCTCTGGAACTGGTCGTTCTTCGCGACGAAGTCGGTCTGGCTGTTAACCTCGATGGCGACACCCTTGGTCCCGGCGACGGCGACGCCGACCAGACCCTCGGCCGCGGTCCGGCTCGACTTCTTGGCGACGGCGGCGAGGCCCTTGGTGCGCAGCCAGTCGACGGCGGCTTCCATGTCACCGTTATTCTCGGACAGCGCCTTCTTGCAGTCCATCATGCCGGCGCCCGAGCGCTCACGCAGTTCCTTGACGGCGGCGGCGGTAACTTCTGCCATGGCTTGGCTCCTGATTGGTGTTCGATATGCTTGCGGGCGAGGCAGCGCGGTTTCCGCCCTGCCCCGCCCGCACGTCAGTTCCGTGACAGCTTACGCTTCGACCGCGGCTTCCGGCTGCGCGGCTTCGGGCTGCTCGGTGGTCAGCGCTTCCTCGGCGGGCGGCTCGTCCATCGCGCCCAGGTCGCGGCCCGATTGCGCCATCGCCTGCTGGCCGCCACGGGTAGCGGCGATCGCGATGGCTTCGCAGTACAGACGGATCGCGCGGCTGGCGTCGTCATTGGCGGGGACCGGGAAGGCGATGCCGTCCGGCGACACGTTCGAATCGAGGATCGCGACGACCGGGATACCCAGCGTGTTGGCTTCCTTGATCGCCAGCTCTTCCTTGTTCGCGTCGATCACGAACATGATGTCGGGAATGCCACCCAGATCGCGGATACCGCCGAGCGACAGCTCCAGCTTGTCCTTCTCGCGCGTCAGGTTCAGCACTTCCTTCTTGGTCAGGCCGTGCGTGTCGCCCGACAGCTGCTCTTCGAGCGCCTTCAAACGCTTGATCGAGTTGCTGATCGTCTTCCAGTTGGTGAGCATCCCGCCCAGCCAGCGATGGTTGACGAAATGCTGGCCCGACTTGCGCGCAGCCTCGGCGATCGGCTCCTGCGCCTGGCGCTTGGTGCCGACGAACAGCACCTTGCCGCCCGACGCGACGGTCGACGACACGAACTCCAGCGCGCGCGCGAACAGCGGCACGGTCTGCGACAGGTCGAGGATGTGGACACCGTTACGATCGCCGAAGATGTACGGCTTCATCTTCGGGTTCCAGCGGTGGGTCTGGTGGCCGAAATGCGCGCCCGATTCGAGCAGCGCCTGCATGGTGACGACGGGTGCCGCCATAGGATAATTCCTTCCGGTTGTTCCTCTGGGAAGCTGGAACCCTTGTCAGGCCAAAGGCCCGGGCACCGGTATGAGCGCTTCCCATGTGGGGTTGAGAACGGCGCCCTTAGCGCACGTCAGCGTAACGATCAAGACTTGACGGCGGAACGATATGGGAACATACAGGGCTCAGATACGGACCGTGGAACCACATTCGTCGCAACTGGTTGTGATGAATGCGATTTTAACCGGTCGCATTGGTATCGGGGAGTTTCGAGATGGCCCTGTTCGTTTCTGCGTTGTTCGCTTTCGCCTTTATCGTCGTGATCGCGACGCTGGTCGGCACCCTGCTCCCGGCACGGGACCGCATTCTCCGCCTGCTGCTGCGCGGCCCGGAATGGACGATCGACCCGCTGCCGCCGGTACACCTGACCTCGCGTCGCGGCGTGATCCGCCAGCGCGTCGTTACGGTCGCGGCACAGCCGCTTCGCGCTGCCGCCTGACCTTAGCATAGCTGCGAATGCTGAACGGGAGCGTCGCCAGATAGGCGACGCATACCACGCTCAGCGTCTGCCACGGTGCCGAAACCAGTGCCGCCGCGACGATCACCACGCCCGCCATCGCTTCGAAGCGGATGTTGCGGCGTAGCTTGAGCGACGACCAGCTGAACGTGGCGAGGCTCGATACCATCAGGAACGCGACGAACGCGACCCATGGCGCCACCACCCATGGCGACCGGAACCATTCGAGGTCGGTCCAGATCCACGCATAGAGCGGCAGCATCGCCAGCCCCGCCCCGGCGGGTGCCGGAATCCCCGTAAGGAACCCGGCCGACTTGTGCGGCTGCTCCGCGACGTCGATGCGCGCATTGAAGCGGGCAAGGCGCAGCGCGGTGAACACCGCATAGATCAGCGACACGATCCAGCCGACCCGCGGTTCGGCCAGCAGCGCCCACAGATACATGATGAGCGCCGGCGACACGCCAAACGAGATCGCATCCGACAGCGAGTCCAGCTCGGCCCCGAAGCGGCTTTCGCCTCGCACCAGCCGCGCGACGCGGCCATCCAGCCCGTCGAGCACGCCGGCCAGCAGCACCATCAGCACGGCACGTTCCCATTCCCCGCCGATCGCGAAGCGGATGCCGGTCAGGCCGGAACACAGTGCCAGCGCGGTGATGGCATTGGGGGCGACCGCGCGGAGCGGAATACCACGGACGGGGAGCGGACGGCGCATCTTACTGAGTGATCCCGGTGGCGGCGGTCAGGCCCGGCCGGCCGAGTACCGTCTCGCCCGCTACGCTGCGTTGACCCAACGTCACTTGTGGTTCGATCCCTTCCGGCAGGAACACGTCGACGCGACTGCCGAAGCGGATCAGCCCGATCCGCTGCCCCGCCGCGACGAAGTCTCCGGGCTTCACGAACCCGACGATCCGCCGCGCGACCAGCCCCGCGATCTGGGTAAAGCCGACCCGCCGGCCATCCAGCCCTTCGACGACGATATGCTGGCGTTCGTTCTCGTCACTAGCCTTGTCGAGGTCGGCATTGAGGAACTTGCCCGAGATATAGACCACCTGCCGGATCGTGCCGGCGATCGGCGTGCGGTTGATATGCACGTCGAACACCGACATGAAGATCGATACCCGCACCAGCGGCTGGTCGCCCAGACCGTTGAGCCCGCGCAGCTCGACCGGCAATTCGACACGCTGGATCATCGTGACCAGCCCGTCGGCAGGCGCGACGATCAGCCCGTCGCCCTGCGGCGTGGTGCGTACCGGATCGCGGAAGAACGACGCGACCCACAGCGTCACCAGCCCCATCGGCCACGCGAGCGTCTCCCACGCCATGAAGGCGAGGAAGGCGGTGACGACGGCGGCGATGAGGACGTATTTGCGCCCTTCGGGATGAACCGGGGGCCAGCGCCACTTGACGGTCGTGGTGCCGACCGCGGGCTTTTCGAGCGATGCCATGAAGCGTGGTGTACCCAAGGCGAGCCGTGCTGACAACCGCCCTGCATTTCCGTGGGCGGCGGCATGCGGTTGATCGCGGGCCGGCGACCCCGTAAGGCCCCTCGCAATCGCAACAAAATCGAGAGCAGGCGCATGGCGAAGATCAAGGTCAAAACCCCGGTCGTGGAAATCGACGGCGACGAGATGACCCGCATCATCTGGGCATGGATTCGCGAACGGCTGATCCAGCCCTATCTCGACATCCAGCTCGATTACTACGACCTCGGCATCGAGAAGCGCGACGAGACCGACGACAAGATCACCGTCGACAGCGCCAAGGCGATCCAGAAGTACGGCGTCGGCGTGAAGTGCGCCACGATCACCCCCGACGAACAACGCGTCGAGGAATTCGGCCTCAAGAAGATGTGGCGTTCGCCCAACGGGACGATCCGCAACATCCTGGGCGGCGTGGTGTTCCGCGAACCGATCGTCATCTCGAACGTGCCGCGCCTGATCCCGGGCTGGACCAAGCCGATCGTCGTCGGCCGCCACGCGTTCGGCGATCAGTACAAGGCGACCGATTTCAAGGTCCCCGGTGCCGGCAAGCTGACCATGAAGTGGGAAGGCACCGACGGTCAGGTGATCGAGGAGGAAGTGTTCGACTTCCCCGCCGCCGGCGTCGCCATGGGCATGTACAACCTCGACGAATCGATCCGCGATTTCGCCCGCGCGTCTATGAACTACGGCCTCGGCCGCGGCTGGCCGGTGTACCTGTCGACCAAGAACACGATCCTCAAGGCCTATGACGGCCGGTTCAAGGACATTTTCGAGGAAGTGTTCGCGACCGAGTTCAAGGACCAGTTCCAGGCCGCCGGCATCGAATATCAGCACCGCCTGATCGACGACATGGTCGCCAGCGCGCTCAAGTGGCACGGCGAGTTCGTCTGGGCCTGCAAGAACTATGACGGCGACGTGCAGTCGGACCAGGTCGCACAGGGCTTCGGCTCGCTCGGCCTCATGACCTCGGTACTGATGTCGCCGGACGGCAAGACGATCGAGGCCGAAGCGGCGCATGGCACCGTCACGCGCCACTATCGCCAGCATCAGCAGGGCAAGGCGACCTCGACCAACCCGATCGCGTCGATCTTCGCATGGACCGGCGGCCTGAAGTATCGCGGCAAGTTCGACGACACGCCCGAGGTGACGCAGTTCGCCGAGACGCTGGAGCGCGTCTGCATCGAGACCGTCGAGGCCGGCCACATGACCAAGGATCTCGCGATCCTGATCGGCCCGGACCAGCCGTGGATGACGACCGAGCAGTTCTTCGAACAGGTCCGCGTCAACCTCGAAGCGGCGATGGGCAAGCAGGGCTAAGTCCCGCTCCAGCGATACCGGTACGCGGCGTCCGTCCTTCCGGATGGGCGCCGTTCGTGCATTGGCGGTTGCCGCGTCCGTACCGCATCCGCAACAATGGCGGCATGCCATTGCCGATTGATTCGACGCCGTTCAGCGATTCGCTGGTGATCCTTGGGGCCGCCGGGCTCGTCATTCCCGCTTTCGCCCGGTTTCGCGTCAACCCGGTGATCGGGTTCATCCTCGTCGGGGTACTGGTCGGGCCGTTCGGGCTGGGCGCGCTGGTCGACCGGGCGCCTTGGCTGTTCCACATCACCATCACCGACCGTCACTCGATCGAACCCTTTGCCGAATTCGGCATCGTGCTGCTGCTGTTCTCGATCGGGCTGGAACTGTCGTTCAAGCGGCTCTGGGCGATGCGGCGGCAGGTGTTCGGGCTGGGCGCGGCGGAACTGTTCGGATCTGGGCTGCTGATCGGCGTCGGGCTGATGCTGCTGGGCCAGCCGACGGCGGGGGCGATCGGGCTGGGGCTCGCGCTGGCGCTGTCGTCGACCGCGCTGGTGCTGCCGATGGCGGGGACGACCGGCCCGGTCGGGCGCACCGCCTTCTCGATGCTGCTGTTCGAAGATCTGGCGCTCGTCCCGATCATCTTCGCGCTGGGTGCGCTGGCGCCGACCGCGACCGACGACGGGTGGGTCGGGCTGGCCAACACCGCGATGTGGGGCGGCCTTAGCGTCGTCGGGCTCTATGCTGCCGGCCGGCTGTTCCTGCCGCGGCTGTTCGCACAGGCGGCGCGGACCAAGAGCCCCGAACTGTTCCTGTCGGCCAGCCTGCTGGTCGTGATCGTCGCCAGCCTAGTCACCACCGCCGCCGGCCTGTCGCCGATCGTCGGCGCGCTGCTCGCCGGGCTGCTGATCGCCGAAACCGAATATCACAGCGAGGTCGAGGTCATCACCGCGCCGTTCAAGGGGCTGGCGCTGGGCGTGTTCCTGATTACCGTCGGCATGAGCCTCGACCTCGCGACGATCGCCGACAACTGGGGCGAACTGCTCGGCGCGATCGCGGCGGTGGTGGTGCTGAAGGCCGCGGTGACCGGCGGGCTGCTGTGGATCAACGGCGTGCGTCCCGGTACCGCGACCGAAACCGGGCTGCTGATGTCGAGCCCGTCGGAAACGACGCTGATCGTGCTCGCCGCCGCAACACAGGCGCAGCTGATCCAGCCGTCGACCGCCGCCTTCTGGCAGACGGTCACCGCCATCGGCCTGACGATCACGCCGCTGCTGGCGACGCTCGGCAAGCGTGCGTCACGCCGGATCGAGCGCCGCGTCGGCTCGCCCGAAGAAGCGCCGGTCGACGCGGTCGGGGCACGCGTCGTCATCATCGGCTTCGGCCGGGTCGGGCGGCTGGTGGCCGAAATGCTCAAGACCCATGGCAAGCCGTATATCGCGGTCGATTCCGACATCGACAATGTCGCGACGGCGCGGGCGGAGGGGCATCCGATCCTGTTCGGCGACGTCAGCCGCTCCGAACTGGTCGACCGGCTCGACCTTGGCCGCGCGTCGGCGCTGGTGCTGACGATGGACGATCCGGTGCTGACCGTGCGGCTGACGCGGCGGGTGCGCGGCTGGGTGCCGAAGCTGACCATCCTCGCCCGCGCGCGCGATGCGACCCATGCCGCCGAACTCTATGCCGCAGGTGTCAGCGACGCCGTCCCCGAAACGCTCGAAAGCTCGCTGCAGCTGTCGGAGGCGGTACTGGTCGACCTCGGCGTGGCGATGGGCCCGGTGATCGCATCGATCCACGAGAAGCGCGACGAACTGCGCCAGACGATCCGCGAACAGGCCGATCTGGAACGCGAACCCCGCATCCGCCGCCTGCGCCGGATCGACGATCCGGTATAGGCTCGCGCCTCAGCCGCGCCCGATCAACCGCCGGGCGATGGCGTCGGCGACGTCGGAATGCGGCCTGCCGCTCGCGTCGCTCTCGTCCCACACCTGCACCAGCCGCTCGGGGATACGGGCGATGCGCGCTTCCACTTCGGCGCGGTCGCCCTGGCCGAGATATTCGAGCGCCACGTTGATGATGCCGCCCGCGTTGATGACGTAATCGGGCGCATACAGGATGTCGCGATCCTGCAGGCGCGCGCCGTCGGCTGTCGTCGCCAGCTGGTTGTTGGCGCCACCCGCGACCGCACGGCACCGGAGCGCCGCGATCGTTGTCTCGTCAAGCACCGCGCCCAGCGCATTGGGGCTGACGATATCGGCGTCGAGCGTCAGCACCGATCTGGGATCGGTCGTCGTCGCGCCCAGTTCGCTCGCCAGCGCTTCGGCGCGCGCTTCGTTGACATCGGCCAGCGTCAGCACCGCGCCGTCCTGCGCCAGCAGCCGCGCCAGCCCGCCGCCGACCGAACCGACGCCCTGGATCGCCACGCGCACGCCGCGCATGTCGTCGCTGCCCAGCGCGCGCTTCGCCGCCGCCCGCACGCCCAGATAGACGCCCATCGCGGTGAACGGCCCCGGATCGCCACCGGCATTGCCCGCCGCGACCGGCAGGCCCGAGACATATCGGGTCGATCCCGAAATGGTTATCATGTCGGCTTCCGACATGCCGACATCCTCGGCCGTCACATAGCGACCGCCCAGCGATTCGACCGCACGACCGAACGCCGCCAGCAGGTCCGGAGTCTTCGCGCCGCCCTCGGGGGCCAGCACCACGCCCTTGCCACCGCCCATCGGCAGCCCGGCCATCGCATTCTTGAAGCTCATGCCGCGCGACAGGCGCAGCGCGTCGGTCACCGCCGCATCGCTGCTGCCGTAACGCCAGAAGCGCACGCCGCCCGCCGCCGGGCCGAGCGCGGTCGAATGGACGGCGATGACGCAACGCAGACCGGTCCGGTGATCGGAAAAGAGGTGGATACCCTCGTGATCGTCGAAGTCGGGATAGCCCCAATCGGTCTGCACGGCGGCGGCTCCAGCGCTGTAAGGGATGGGGCGACCGACGGGACTTGAACCCGCAACTTCCGGCATCACAAGCCGGCGCTCTAACCAATTGAACTACGGTCGCCGTGGAGTGGCGCGATTAGCCGCGCGGGACGCATCGGTCAAGCAGTGGCATCGCGACAATCGTTCTGGCAGAAAATCGCCCATGGAACCGCCCCCTTCCCCCTCGACGCCCGGCTCGGGCTTCCCCGCCGGGCCGGTGATCGACCACATCATGGCCCGCCCCGGCGTGCAGCGCGTGCCGAGTGCGAAGCTGTCGCTGTTCATCCGCCGCGGCCTGATTCCCGCCGACCTGTGCACCGCGCTGATCGAACGGATCGACGCCACGCGGCGGCCGTCGACCATCGCCGATGCCAATGGCGACCCGACCTTTCGCACCAGCGAGACCTGCGACCTCGATTCGACCGATCCGGTCGTCGCCGCCGCGGAAACGCTGATCTACGGCTTTTGCGGGCTCGATCCGGCGCATGGCGAACCGTTGCAGGGACAACGCTATGCCGTGGGGCAGGAGTTCAAGGCACATACCGACTATTTCGACCCGCAAGGCCGCGACTTTGCGCGATACTGCTCGGTCGCCGGCAACCGGACATGGACGGTGATGCTGTACTTGAACGAACCCGGCGCGGGTGGCGCGACATGGTTCAGGGCGATCGACAAGATCGTCCAGCCCGAAACCGGCAAGTTGCTGGCATGGAACAACCTGCGCCCCGACGGCAGCCCCAATCCGGCGACGCTCCACCACGGGATGAAGGTGCGCGACGGCACCAAATATGTCCTGACCAAATGGTTTCGCGAACGCCCCTGGGGATAGGCGAACGGGCCGCCGGCATCGCTGCCGACGGCCCGTCCTGCCTCGTCCGTCCGGGATCAGAACTGCGCGGTGACGCCCAGCGAGAACATCCGGCCCAGATTGTAGCGGTTGATGAACACCTGGTTGGCGCCGAAATCCTGGCTTTCGGAATAGCGCGTTCCCGTCAGGTTGCGCGCCTCCGCCTTCACTTCCAGATTGGCACCGGCCACCTCGAACCCCTGCCGCACGACGAGGTCGAGGCGGATGCCGGGACGCTCGACGATGTCGGGCTGGAACCCTTGCCCCGACAGGTTCGACGGACCGCGATTGGTCACGCGGTCGCTGGCATAGTTGAACAGCAGCGTGACCTGCGACAGCGCCGCCGTGTCCTCCAGCCCGATCTGGACGTTGACCAGATGGTCCGACTGACCGGTCAGCGGCGCACCGTCGCGGAACAGCAGGTTAGCGCGACCAAAGCCCGCCGCGCAGCCGCCGATGCCGGGCGAACCCAGCGCCGCCGCCGGGTTCGGCACGCAGCTGCCGTCGGCGGTAATCTCCGACTGGGTGTAGGTGTAGTTCGCCAGCAGCAGCAGGCGGCGGCTGGCGAAGAAATTGCCGAGGCTTTCGAGCGGCACGTACTTCTGCGCCTCGGCCTCGACGCCCCACAGCGTCGCCTTGGGCAGGAAGGTGAAGCCGGTCTGGAGCGTCGCATCGGGGCTGGGATAGAAGCCCGCCTGTTCGATCGGGTTGTCGATCCGCTTGTAGAAGCCGGCGGCGGTCACGCGCTGGTCGCGACCGAAGAACCATTCGTAGCGGGCTTCGAGGTTCCACAGCTCGGAATCGCGCAGGTTCGGGTTACCGAAGAACAGGCGGTCGGAGTCGGGATCGCGGAACTGCTGCGGCGCCAGCTCGCGGAACTGCGGCCGCGAGATCGTCTTGGCACCGCTCAGCCGGAGCTGCATGTCCCGCGCGAAATTATAGGTCAGCGTCCCCGCCGGCAGCCAGTAGCCGTTCTTCAGCAGCGTCGATGCGCTGTTGACCGGGGTCACTTCCTCCCGCGCCGTTTCGTAGCGCACGCCGGCGACCGCGCGCAGGCCGTCGCCGACCTCCGCCTCGGCCTGGACGTAGCCGGCATGGATTTCGAGGCCCGCGTCATAGGCATAGGCGCCGTTCTGCGTATTGAACTGCAGCTGGATGGTGCAGGCGTCGGGCCCGCGCTGCGGACAGGCGTTGAACAGCGAATCCGGCGACAGCAGATAGTCCGGGCGCAGCAGGTTGTTGGGGAAACCGGGCGCGGTACCGGCACCGTCGCTGGTCTGGTAGTTGAATTGCAGACGGCGCGAATTGCGATCGGTGTTCGAGTAGAAATAGCCCGCCGACACCGTCATCGGCCGGTCGGTCGGCAGCTTGTACGCCAGATCGGCCTGCCCGGTGTACAGGTTCTCGTCCAGTTCGCTGAACACCACGCTCGCGAACGGCGAGAAGCGCTGCGTGACCTGATAGGCGCCGTTGCAGTTGAACCCGCGCGAGAAGGGCGCGCCATCGGTCGTGATCGGATAGCCGTTGGTCGTCCGGTTCGAGCAGAGATAGTCGAACTGCCGCTCGTACGGCGCGTTGCGCTTCGAATTGGCGTAGGCGCCGCGCGCGTCGAACTTCAGCGCGTCGGTCAGCTTGAACTCGCCGACCAGCTGCGTCTCGATCAGCTGGCGTTCGAACCAGTTGGTGTTCTGTTGCAGGCGCAGGCCGCTGAAATTGTTGTACGCCTCCGATCCCGCCAGACGCCCCTGCTTGAGCGTGTCGTGGATATAGACGTTGGTCCAGCGGATGGTGTTGTCGTCGAACTCGTAGCCGAGGCCGACCAGCGCGTTGGCGACGACGCGATTGTCGGTAAGAACCGTGCGGAAGTCGTTGCGAACCGTACCGTTCTCGCTGACGCTGTCCTGCTGGATCGCGTCACGCGTCCGGAAGCTGTTGGACAGGCCGAGCGAGGCGATGACGCCCAGACGATCGCTGCCGATGTCGAACACCGACCCGCCGGCGATCTCGCCCGAAAAATTGGCGGGCAGCTGGTTGTTGACCTGCAACAACGTCGTGCGCGCGTTGTTCAGCTGCGCGACCTGCTCCGCGGAAAAGATGCCCGATCCCTGATCGGCGTTGCGGATCAAGTCCGGCACGCCGCGCGTGCCGTCGTCATAGCCGAGCCAGTCGCTCTTGCCGCCGGCATAGACATAGCCGAGTTCGCTGGTCGTGACCGTGTCGGCCGCGATCGACCCGCCGATCGACAGGAAGTTCTTCTTAGGGATCGCCTTCGACGTCAGGTTGATGACGCCGCCGCCGAACTCGCCGGGGAAATTGACCGAATAGGTCTTCTGCACCAGCGCCGATCCGACGATCGCGGTCGGGAAGATGTCGAGCGGAACCGACCGGCGCAGCGGTTCGGGGCTGGGCAGCGGCGATCCGTTGAGCAGCGACGACGAATAGCGATCGCCGAGGCCGCGGACATAGACGAAGCCGCCGCCGACGACCGACAGGCCGGTCACGCGGGTCAGCGCGCCGGCGATGTCGCCGTCACCGGTGCGGGCGATGTCCGCTTCGGACAGCACCGACACGATCTGCGGCGTGGCGCGCACGACGTTCGGGATGTTGCGGCCGACGACGACGATCTCCTGCGCCGCTTCCTCGTCGAAACCGGGCGAGGAAACTTCGGCCGGGGCGTCGGTCGTGGTGCCGTCCTGCGCCGTCGGGGTCGCGGTATCGGGCTGGGTACCGGTCTGCACGACCGGCGGCGTGGCCGGTGCGGGCGCCGGCGGCGTCGTGGACTGTGCCAGCACGGCCGGCGCGACCAGCTGGGATGTCAGGAGAAGGAGCGTTGCATAGGCGCGGCGGTGCTGCATGACCGGGGGTCCACCTGTTCAAGTCGTAAAGAGCGAATGCCGGGACGGGCGTATCGGCCCGCCCCGGCATCGGCGTGTCATCGCTGGGGCTGCGACGGGTCGGATCAGCGCCCGTTGCAGGCGAAGTAGACCGAGCTGAACACCGGCGGGCCGGCATCCTGCTTCGTCGTGTCCGCCGCGCGGATCGTCGAGCGGTCCGACGCGCTGGTTTCGCCCGCGACCAGGTTGAGGCACGGCACGCCGGTCACCGACTTCACCACGCCGTTGACGTAGCGCATGTCCGAACCGCCACGCTGGCGGATCGCCGCCGGGGCGAGCGCGGTCTGGACGAAGGTGAAGTTGGCATAGGTGCTGTAGGTACGCGGCAGCAGGTCCTCGCCGTTGTTCGAGTCGATCTCGGTCGAGAACGAGTCGGCGGTCGCGCCCAGCGTGCGCTGCGCGGCGATGATGAACTGCATGAAGCCGCGATAGCCGTTGTCTATGTCGAAGCCGTCGTCGTCGGCACCCGTGATCGCGACATACTTCAGGTTGGTCGTGCCGCCGAAGATTTCGATGCCGTCATCGGCCGAATTGTGGCTCTGGATATGGTCCAGCACCGTGCCGGTGCCGGTGCCGCCCAGCGTCAGGCCCTGCAGCTCGTTGCCGTCGCTGATCGCGATGCCCGAATAGCGGATCTGGACGTACGACATCTGGCCCGAGCTGTCGGCGGCGTTCGGCCCGCCATAGAAGCGGCCGGTGACGCCTTCGATCGCCTGCTGGCAGGTGGTCGACGAACCGGCGGCGTTGTTCGGGCCGGTGCCGGTGGCGCAGACCGCGGTCGGCGCGCGGCCGAGCAGGATGATGCCGCCCCACTGGCCCTGGCTCGCGTCCGACACGCCGTTGCTGACGGTGTTCTGCTGCGATGTGAACACGATCGGCGCGTCGCGCGATCCGATCGCCGAGATCTTCGACCCGCGATTGACCAGCAGCAGGTCGTTGGTCGCCTCGGTCGAGTCGGCGGCGATCACGACGCCGGGAGCGATCGTCAGCGTGGCGCCGGTGCCGCCGGTGGTGCCGAGGTCGGCGCCGACTTCGGTCTGGCCGCGCAGGCGATAGACGACGCCCGCGATCTTGGGAAGCGACAGGTCGGCCGTGATGTTCTGCGGCAGGCGGCAATAGCGGATCGTCGGGCTCGACGAACTGTTCGTGCCGTCGTCGATCGTGCCGGTCGGGCAGACCGAAGTCGCGGCGGCATAGGTGCCGATCGACGGGACCGCGGTGCAGCGCGCGCCCGTGCCGCCGAATTCGGCGGAGGTCGAGTTGCAGGTCCAGCCCTGGAACGCGGTGTCGGTCGGGCCGTTCAGCGCGCCGACGAAATTGGTGCTGGTGAAGAAGCTGTTGATCGTCGACGGGTCGGTCGCGACGGTCAGCGATGCGCTGCCGACCGGGTACACGCCGTTCATCGTCGAACCGACGCCGCTGACGTTGTTGTTGGTGCCCGCGTTCACGATCGCGAGCTGTTCGTCGGCGGTGATCGAGATGCCGTTGACGGTGGTCGGGGCGGCGAACTGCGCGGCGGTGATCGCGCCCGGCGTGGCCGATGGGGTCGGCGTCGGGGTGGGAGCCGGCGCGGGCAGGTTCACGTTGATGGTGCCGCCCCCGGGCGACGCCACGCCATCGGCGCCGCTGCACCCGGCCAGCGCGGCACATGCCGTCGTCGCCATGAGAAGAATGCCGAAGCGCTTGCTGCTGGCCATCACCGATGAACTCCCGAAACTTGGTTGGTCGTTGTGCGGGCGCGTTGGCCCGGCGATCGTCCCAGGTTCCCCCTTCGGCCGATCCACAGCAGCGCGTTAGGGGCGCTGGATGACGGGACCGTGCGATTCGCATGAAGTTTCGGAGACGTTACGGTTTCGGTTTTGTGACAGCGTGCCGCGACGGGATGCGCAGGGCGGCGGAATCAGAAACGGCCGCCCCGCACATGCCCTCGCGTCGGAGGTGGCATGTGCCGGACGGCCGTTGATCTGGTGGGCGCGACAGGGATTGAACCTGTGACCCCACCCGTGTGAAGGGTGTGCTCTACCGCTGAGCTACGCGCCCGGAAACCCGGAGAGCGGCCCTCTAAAGCGCGAGGGTCCGCCTGTCCATAGCTTAATTCACCGAATCCTTCAGGCCCTTGCCGGCCTTGAACTTCGGCTGCGACGACGCCTTGATCGTCATCGGTTCGCCGGTCCGCGGGTTGCGGCCGGTCGACGCCTTGCGCTTCGACACTGAAAACGTGCCGAACCCGACCAGGCGTACTTCATCGCCCTTCTTGAGCGCAGCCGAGATGACGTCGAACACCGCTTCGACCGCCTTCATCGCATCGCCGCGGGTAAGCCCCGAATGGTCGGCGACCTGCCCGATCAGCTCCTGCTTGTTCATCCCGTGGAACCCCCTTCGTCAATCTGAAACAATATGGAAAACTCGAACGCGGCAATAAGGCCGCTCGAACGGATGCTGTCAAAGCAAATTGGCAGCGCGCGCGCAATCCATGGCGGTTGCGGCCAGTCGTCCCGCACGATCGTCTGGACGAGAAGGGGCGACCGACGACCGGCCGCCCGCTTCCGCAGCGTCAGTGCGGGCGCGACTCGGCGATGCCCGGTACCGGCACCGGCGGTTGCGCGGCAAGGTCGTCGGCCTCGGTCCAGTCGATCGCGGTCAGCGAATCGGTCAGCGCCAGGCGCAGCACCTCGTCGACATGTGCGACTGGGATGATCTCCAGCCCGTTCAGGATATTGGCGGGGATCTCCGCCAGATCCTTCTCGTTCTCGACCGGGATCAGCACCGTCTTGATGCCGCCGCGCAGCGCCGCGAGCAGCTTCTCCTTCAACCCGCCGATCGGCAGCACGCGGCCGCGCAGCGTGACCTCGCCGGTCATCGCCACCTCGCGCCGCACCGGCACGCCGGTCAGCGTCGACACGATCGACGTCACGAGGCCGATGCCGGCCGATGGCCCGTCCTTGGGCACCGCACCCTCGGGCAGGTGGATATGCACGTCCTTGCGGTGGAACAGGCTCGGCTTGATGCCATAGCCCGGCGAGCGCGCCTTGACATAGCTCCACGCCGCCTCGACCGATTCCTTCATCACGTCGCCGAGCTTGCCGGTGGTCTTGACCGATCCCTTGCCCGGCACCGTCACGCTCTCGATCGTCAGCAACTCGCCGCCGACCTCGGTCCATGCCAGCCCGGTGACCGCACCGATCTGGTGCTCCTCCTCGCCCACGCCGAAGCGATATTTCCGCACCCCGGCGAACTCGGACAGATTGTCGGGCGTCACCGTGACCGATGTCGCCTTGCCCTCGAGGATCCGGCGCAGCGCCTTGCGTGCCAGCTTCGCGATCTCGCGCTCCAGCGTCCGGACCCCGGCCTCGCGAGTATAGAAGCGGATCAGGTCGCGCAGCCCCGCCTGCGTCAACTCGAACTCGCCGGGCTTCAGCCCGTGCGCGTCGACCTGCTTGGCGACCAGATGGCGCTCGGCGATCTCGACCTTCTCGTCCTCGGTATAGCCCTCCAGCCGGATGATCTCCATCCGGTCGAGCAGCGGCTGCGGCAGGTTCAGCGTGTTCGCGGTGCACACGAACATCACGTCCGACAGATCGATGTCGATCTCCAGATAGTGATCGTTGAACTTCGCATTCTGTTCGGGATCGAGCACCTCCAGCAGCGCCGATGCCGGATCGCCGCGGAAATCCTGTCCCAGCTTGTCGATCTCGTCGAGCAGGAACAGCGGATTGGCGGCACCGGCCTTTTTCAGGTTGGTGACGATCTTGCCCGGCAGCGACCCGATATAGGTGCGGCGATGGCCGCGGATCTCGGCCTCGTCGCGCACGCCGCCCAGCGACTGGCGGATGAACTCGCGCCCGGTCGCCTTGGCGATCGACTTGCCCAGACTGGTCTTGCCGACGCCCGGCGGCCCGACGAGGCACAGGATCGGCCCCTTCAGCTTGTTGGTGCGCGCCTGTACCGCCAGATATTCGACGATCCGGTCCTTGACCTTCTCCAGCGCGTAATGATCCTCGTCGAGGACGTTCTGCGCGACGGCAATATCCTTTTTCAGCTTCGACTTCTTGCCCCAGGGCAGGCCCAGCAACACGTCGAGATAGTTGCGCACGACCGTCGCCTCGGCGCTCATCGGCGCCATGGTCTTGAGCTTCTTCAGCTCCGACGTCGCCTTGCTCCGCGCTTCCTTGCTCAGCTTGAGCGTCGCGATCTTCTGCGTCAGCTCGGCGATCTCGTCGCCGTCGCCATCCTCACCCTCGTTGCCGAGTTCGCGCTGGATCGCCTTCAACTGCTCGTTGAGGTAATATTCGCGCTGGGTCTTCTCCATCTGCCGCTTCACGCGGCTGCGGATCTTCTTCTCGACCTGCAACACGCCCAGCTCGCCTTCCATGAAGGCGAACACCATCTCCAGCCGCTTGTGCGGATCGGCCTCGACCAGCAGCGCCTGCTTGTCGGCGACCTTGACCGCGATGTTGCCGGCCACCGCATCGGCAAGGCGCGAGGGATCGTCCAGCTCGGACAGCTGCACCGCGGTTTCCGCCGGCAGCTTCTTGTTGAGCTTCGCGTAATTCTCGAACTGGTCGACGACCGAGCGCATCAGCGCCTTCAGCTCGGCGCTGGGCTGCGCGACCGCGTCGGCCACGCGTTCGTCCATGCCTTCCTCGGCCTCTTCGAGCGTGGCGTCGTCGGCCGCCGCCGGCGTCACCGTCGCCACCAGATAATTGTCGACCGTTTCCAGCCCGGTCAGCGTCGCGCGCGCCTTGCCCGACACCAGCACCCGGACGGTGCCGTCGGGCAGCTTGAGCATCTGCATCACCTCGGCCGACACGCCGACATCGTACAGGTCGTCGCGCGCCGGATCGTCCTCGCCCGGATCGAGCTGCGCCACGAGAAAGATTTCCTTCGCCCCCGCCATCGCCGCTTCCAGTGCAGCGACCGACTTGTCCCGTCCGACGAACAGCGGCACGATCATATGCGGAAAGACGACGATATCGCGCAGCGGCAACACCGGCAGCTTCAGCGGCTCGAACGAAACGGAATTGGTAATCTCGGACATGGACACTCCACGACCCGGCCGAACTGCCGGACCCACGACCTTATATGGTGGCAATTACCGCGCCATCAATCTCCGTTCGACGGCGCACTGACCCATGACGGGTCCGATCGCGTTCGCGCTGGCCGCGGCGATGCAGCCGGCGCCTGCGGGCAACGTCCCGCCGGTCCATCCGATGACGTTGCGCTCGGGCGGGGCGATCGCCCCGGAGCGCGCGGCGCTGCGGCTGACCCATGCCGATCTGGCGGTCGAGGCATTGCCGGCGCGGCAGATGCTGTCGGCGCGCGCCACGCTGACGCTGACCGCGCAGGCGGGGGTAGCGCGGCTGACGATCGACCTCGACGACGCATTGCCGGTGTCGGCGATTCACGTGGAGGGCACCGCGCTGCCGCGTACCGGCTGGCGGCAAGGCGGCGGACAGGTCGTGATCGATCGTCCACTAGGGCCGGGACAGACGATGCGGGTGGAACTGCGCTATGCTGGCCGACCCCGCGTGGCCAAACGTGCGCCGTGGGACGACGGCTTCGTCTGGAGCAGCTGGCACGGGAAACCCTGGTTCGGTTCGACCGCGCAGCAGACCGGATGCGACCTATGGTGGCCGTGCCTCGACTTTCCCGCCGGTGAGCCAAATGCGGTCGACCTGCACCTCACCGTCCCCGCCGGCCTGTCCGCGCCGGCAAACGGCGTGCTGCGCGGCGTCGATCGCCTGCCCGACGGGCGGACGACATGGCATTGGCGGTCGGGCCCGGCCAACCCCTATGCCCTGGCGATCAGCGTCGGCCCGTATCGCGAGATCAAGGGCGGCTATCGCAGCCGGTTCGGCAACGTCATCCCGCTCGACCTGTGGCATCTGGAGGGCAAGGACGCGCAGGCCGCCGCGCTGTTCGCCGAATTCGCGCCGACGCTCGACTTCTTTGAATCGACCATCGGCCCCTACCCCTTCGGCAAAGAAAAGGTCGGCGTGGTCGAGACGCCGTATCTCGGCATGGAGCACCAGACGATCAATGCCTATGGCAACGACTACAAGGCCGCGCCGGAAGGGTTCGACTGGCTGTTCCAGCACGAATTCAGCCACGAATGGTTCGGCAACCAGCTGACCGCGACCGACTGGGACGATTTCTGGCTGCACGAGGCGTTCGCGTCGTACATGCAGCCGCTCTACGGCCAATGGCGGGAGGGCGACGCCCGCTACCTCTCGATGATGCTGATCCAGCGGCAACGGGTCGCGGCCAGGGTGCCGATCGTGTCGGGCCGGACGCTGACCTCGCGCGAGGTCAATGGCGCGCAGGGGCCGGGCACCGACGTCTATTTCAAGGGCGCATGGATGCTGCACGGCCTGCGTCACCTGATCGGGGACCGGGCGTTCTTCGCGGCCACGCGGCGACTGGTCTATGGCCACCCCGATCCACGGCCGGGCAATTTCCGGCCCCGCTTCGCCACGACCCGCGATTTCGAAGTCGCGGTCGCGCAGGAGAGCGGACGCGATCTCGGCTGGTTCTTCGACGTGTATCTGCGGCAGGCGGCCCTGCCCGACCTGATCGAGCAACGCAGCGGCGACCGACTGACGCTGCGGTGGCAGGTGCCGGGGGACGGCCCCTTCCCGCTCCCGGTCGAACTGACGGTCGATGGCCGGCTGCGGACGCTGGCGATGGCGAACGGGGCGGAGACGATCATCGTCCCCGCCGGCACGCATGTCGTCATCGACCCGATGGCGCGGCTGCTGCGGCGGTCGACCGCGATCGAACGGATGCAGCGCCCGGGCGTTGCTGCCCCATGACCCTCTGGACCCACCGCGCCGCCGAAATGGCCGCCACCTTCATGATCGGCGACGGGCTGCTCGGCCTGTTGCAGCCCGAACGCCATGTCGCGCTATGGCAGGAACGCGCCGCCGGTGCCGAGTGGCTCGTCCGCCCGTTCGTCGGCCGCCCCGGCCTGCGTCGCGCCTATGCCGCCGTGCAGATCGCCGCCGGGCTGGCGCTGGCCGCCCGACAGCGCAGCGATGTCACGGAACGATCGTGACGAACATATAGGCGGCAAAGATCGTCAGGTGGACGATCCCCGCCAGCACCGTCGTGCGTCCATTGCCCAGCGTCAGCGTCGCGACCAGCAGCGACAGCGCGAACAGCACCGTCGACTTGGCGTCGATGCCCAGCGACAGCGGCCATCCCATCACCAGCGACACGATCGCGACGCTGGGGATCGTCAGGCCGATCGTCGCCAGCGCGGAGCCCATGGCTAGGTTCAGGCTGGTCTGCAGCCGGTCCTTGCGCGCCGCCTTGACCGCGGCAAGGCTTTCGGGTGCCAGCACCAGTGCCGCGATCAGGATGCCGACCACAGCCAGCGGCAGGCCGGCGCCCAGCACCGCCGCCTCGATCGCCGGCGATAGGTCCTTGGCGAGCAGCACGACGCCGACCAGCGCCACCACCAGCACCCCGAACGCGATCCATGCGGTCCTGACGCTTGGCGGTTCGGCGTGAACGTCCTTGGGCAGCGCGCCATCGGTCGCAGGCAGGAAATAGTCGCGGTGGCGCACGGTCTGCACCATGACGAACGTCGCATAGAGAATGACCGACACGATCGCGACGAACACCAGCTGCGACGACGACAGCGTCGGCCCGGCGACGGTGGAGGTATAGTTGGGCAGCACCATCGACAGCACCGCCATCGCCGCCAGCACCGACAGCGCGGCACTGACGCCGCGCAGGACGAAGCGCTGCTCGTGATGGCGGATGCCGCCGACCAGCAGGCAGATTCCGACGATGAAGTTGAGGATAATCATGATCGCCGCGAACACCGTGTCACGCGCCAGCGTCGCGACGTCGCCCGATCCGGACAGCATCAGCGATACGATCAGCGACACCTCGATCACCGTCACCGCAACGGCCAGGACCAGCGTCCCGAACGGTTCGCCGACCTTGTGCGCGACCACTTCGGCATGGTGGACCGCCGCGATCACGCAGCCGATCATGATCGCCCCGGCCAGTCCCGCGCCGACGCCGCTCGCCTTGGCGAGGTTCAGCAACACGGCGATACCCCCCAGCAGCGGGATGACGAGCGACCACCAGGGGAGCGCCGTCCGATCGAGCAGCGCGCGTTTCACGGCGGGGGTGACGACCGTTTCACCCGCTTCCGCCGCCCTGATTGCTTCTTGGTCGCTTGCCGCCGCCATCATTCCTCCACGATCGTTACGCAAGGGAAATGCACGGGCATCCCGATGTTTCCGTCCGCCGGGATATTAGACTTTGATCCATCCGTATGAAAACGTCACCCCCGCGCAGGCTGGGGTCTCCATCGGCTCCTGCTGCGCGCTGCCACCGGGAGATTCCAGCCTTCGCCGGGATGACGCCCGGTTCAATAGAGATGGATCAAACTTCAGGGCCGATCGTGTCGATCCAGCCCGGCAGCGCGGCGAGTTCGGACAGTTGCCCGAAGCGCGGATGATTCGCGGGCGCGACCGCCGCCTCGTGCTGCCACGCCAGCGGTTGCGGGACATAGGCCGCCCACGCCCCCGCGGCCAGCGCGGGCAGGACGTCCGACCGCATCGAGTCGCCGGCCATCACCGCCTGTCCGGGTGCGACGCCGTAACGCTCGAACAGGCGGGTGAAGGTCTGCTCGGTCTTGTCGCTGACGATCTCGACCCCGGCGAAGCGATCGCCGAGACCCGACGCCGCCAGCTTCGCTTCCTGATGCAGCAGGTCGCCCTTGGTCACCAGCACCAGCCGGCCGCGGTCTGCCAGCGCGTCCAGCGTCGCCTCGATTCCGTGCAGCAGTTCGACCGGATGGGCCAGCAGCCGTCGCCCCGCCGCGAGCAGATCGGCGATGACCCTACTCGGCAGGCGATCCCCACCCAGTTCGAGCGCGGTTTCGATCATCGACAGGGTGAAGCCCTTCGCCCCATAGCCGTACAGCGCAAGGTTCCGCGCCTCGCACGCATCAAGCGTCTCGCGCGCGATGTCGGCCGCGGCGAAGGGCCGGAGCATCGCGGTGAACGCGGCATGCGCTTCCTCGAAATGACGCATATTGTGCCACAGCGTGTCGTCGGCATCGAGGCAGATAAGTTCGATCGGCATATAAGTCCGATAGCGCGGAACGGACGATGGCGAAAGCCGGCCCCGCCCGACCCGCGGCCGCTGCGGGCGGCTATTTCCGGGCCCCGACGCTCCCCGGCCTCAACGGTATTTCCGGGCCGCAACGTGATGTCGCGGGCACCGACGTCCTTCCGGCGGAGGCCGTAATCCGTTGTGTCGGGTGGTATGAAAGCAGGCGCGACCTTCGCCCATTCACGGGTTCCCGCCTTCACCGAAAGGACGCGCCGTCAGGGGCGGCCCCGAACGCAGAACGGGCGCCGGTTGCCCGACGCCCGCGCTTTTTTCCGACGAACTCCGCGACTTATGCCGCGTCGCCCGCCTTCTTCTTTTCGGCATAGACGCGGACCGGTTCCTTCCGGCCCTCGATCACGTCCTTGTCGACGACCACCTCGTCCACGCCGTCCATCGACGGCAGGTCGAACATCGTGTCGAGCAGGATGCCTTCGAGGATCGATCGCAGCCCGCGCGCGCCGGTCTTGCGCTCGATCGCCTTCTTCGACACCGACACCAGCGCCTCGTCGTTGAAGCCGAGCTTGACGCCCTCCATGTCGAACAGCTTCTGATACTGCTTGACCAGAGCGTTCTTCGGCTCGGTCAATATCTTGAGCAACGCCGCCACGTCGAGATCCTCAAGCGTAGCGATCACCGGCAGACGACCGACGAATTCGGGGATCAGGCCGAACTTCAGCAGATCCTCGGGCTCGGTCTGGCGCAGCACCTCACCAGTGCGACGCTCCTCGGGCGCGGCGACATAGGCGCCGAAGCCGATCGACTTGCCCTGCAAACGGTCCGCAATGATCTTTTCCAGCCCGGCGAACGCGCCGCCGCAAATGAACAGGATGTTCGTCGTGTCGACCTGGAGGAATTCCTGCTGCGGATGCTTGCGCCCACCCTGCGGCGGCACCGACGCGGTGGTGCCCTCCATCAGCTTGAGCAGCGCCTGCTGCACGCCTTCACCCGACACGTCGCGGGTGATCGACGGGTTTTCCGCCTTGCGGCTGATCTTGTCGATCTCGTCGATATAGACGATCCCGCGCTGCGCACGCTCTACGTTGTAATCCGATGCCTGCAAGAGCTTCAGGATGATGTTCTCGACATCCTCGCCGACATAGCCGGCCTCGGTAAGCGTCGTCGCATCGGCCATGGTGAACGGCACGTCGAGGATACGCGCCAGCGTCTGCGCCAGTAGCGTCTTGCCGCAACCGGTCGGCCCGACCAGCAAGATGTTCGACTTCGCCAGTTCGACGTCGGCACCTTTCTGCCCGTGGTTCAACCGCTTGTAGTGGTTGTGCACCGCGACCGACAGCACGCGCTTGGCCTGCTTCTGCCCGATGACATAATCGTCGAGCACGTTGCAGATTTCCTGCGGCGTCGGGACCCCGCCGTCCTTCTTGGCGACCAGTGCCGACTTCGTCTCCTCACGGATGATGTCGTTGCACAGTTCGACGCATTCGTCGCAGATGAACACGGTCGGACCCGCGATCAGCTTGCGCACCTCGTGCTGCGACTTGCCGCAGAACGAGCAGTACAGGGTGCTCTTGGAGTCGCCGCCGCTGAGCTTCGTCATTCAAATCATCTCCCGCACCATCGTGGCGCGTCTTTCTGCCTGTCAGGATACACACAGGTCCGTAACCGGCAATCCATTAAAACTTTGTCCGGCCACGCCGCCGGTCGAAGCGTGGCCGGGGAACGGCATCACGCCGCCGGAGCATCCTCCGACACGCCCGGACGCTTGTCGAACACCTGATCGACCAGCCCGAACGCCTTGGCCTCGTCCGCTTCGAGGAAGGTGTCGCGGTCCATCGCGCGCTCGATCTCTTCCAGCGGCTTGCCGGTGTACTTCGCGTACAGTTCGTTCATCCGGCGACGAATGCGCAGGATTTCCTTGGCCTGGATCTCGATGTCCGACGCCATGCCCTGCGCACCGCCCGACGGCTGATGCACCATGATCCGCGCATTGGTCAGCGCGACGCGCATGCCCGGCTCGCCCGACGCGAGCAGGAAGCTGCCCATCGACGCCGCCTGCCCGATGCACACCGTCCCGACGCGCGGCCGGATATACTGCATCGTGTCATGGATCGCCATGCCGGCCGTCACCACCCCGCCCGGCGAGTTGATGTACATCCAGATGTCCTTCTTCGGATTTTCCGATTCGAGGAACAGCAGCTGCGCAGTGATGAGCGACGCCATCTGGTCCTCGACGCCGCCGGTCACGAACACGATGCGCTCGCGCAACAGGCGCGAGAAGATGTCGAAGCTGCGCTCGCCGCGGCTCGATTGTTCGATGACGATGGGGACGAGGCCGTCGTGAATGTCTAGCATTGGGTTCCCGCTGAGTAGGTTTCGACGCCCTACATCGGCGCTCGCGCTGGGGTACGCAAGAGGCGAGCGTATCGCTACGCCCCCGGAATGATGGTTATCGCGGCCGCACCGCAGCACCGGGTGCCGGATGCGCCAGATAGGCCAGCCGCCGCACCTCGCGCCTGCCGCGCACGACCGTGTCGAGGATCAAACCGGAAAAGAGGCATAGCGAGGCCAGAATGACCAGTCCGGTAGCCAGAATGGCGGTCGGGAACCGCGGCACGAGCCCGGTCTGTGCATAGGTTACCGCCAGCGGCACCGCCAGGACGATCGCCAGTACCGCCAGCACCAGCCCGATCGCGCCGAAGAACCACAAGGGCCGCTCGATCCGGTAGAGCGTTGCGATCGTGCGCGCGATGCGAAAGCCGTCGCCATAGGTCGACAGCTTGGACGCCGATCCTTCCGGCCGGGCGAAATAGCGCGTCGTCACCTCCGCCACCGGCATGCGCAGTTCGAGCGCGTGGACGCTGATCTCCGTCTCGATCTCGAACCCGGCCGACAGCGACGGGAAGCTCTTGACGAACCGCCGCGAGAAGACGCGGTAACCCGACAGGATGTCGGTAAAACTGCGCCCGAACAGCCGCGCCAGCATGCCGGTCAGCATCGCGTTGCCGAAGCGATGGCCGCGGCGATAGGCGAGCGCCGCGTCGCTCACCCGCTGTCCGACGACCATGTCGAGCTGCTCGTCCACCAGCCGTGCGACCAGTTCGGGTGCGGCTGCGGCGTCGTATGTCGCATCGCCATCGGCCATGACATAGACGTCGGCATCGATGTCGGCGAACATCCGCCGCACCACCGCACCCTTGCCCTGGATCCGTTCGCTGCGCACCACCGCACCGGCGGCACGCGCGACCTCGATCGTCCGGTCGGAGGAGTTGTTGTCGTACACATAGACCGTCGCCTGCGGCAGCGCGGCGCGAAACCCCGCGATGGTCGCGGCGATCGCGGCTTCTTCGTTATAGCAGGGCAGCAGCACGGCAACGGTCATCGACATGCCGCTCGTACAACACCGGACGCCGTCGAAAGCAAGCACCGCACAAGCAAAGGCCGCCCGCTCCCGACGGGGAACGGACGGCCCATGCCTTCGCGAAGCAGGGAAGCGATCAGCCTTCGCTGGTCTCGCTCTCGGCCTTCTTCTTGGCGCGCGGCTTCTTGGCAGGCGCCGGCGCGGCTTCACCCTCGGCTGCTTCCGCCGGAGCGGCTTCGGCCTTCTTCGCCGGAGCCTTGCGGGTCGCGGCCTTCTTCTTGGGTGCTTCGGCCTCGGCCGGAGCGTCGGCTGCGGCAGGCTCGATATCCTTGGCGGTCACCGGCTTGGCATCATGGTCGTGATCGTGGTCATGGCCGCAGTCCGGACCGTGCACGTGCGGCACCGCGCCGTCCTCGCTCTCGATCTCGGCTTCCAGTTCCTCGCGCGTCACTTCGCGGTCGGTGATCTCGGCCTTCTCGAACAGGAAGTCGACGACCTTGTCCTCGTACAGCGGAGCACGCAGCTGCGCGGCGGCCATCGGCTCCTGCTGGACATACTGGATGAAGCGCTGGCGGTCTTCCGGGCCGTACTGCTGCGCGGCCTGCATGATCAGGCGTTGCATTTCCTGCTGGCTGACCTCGATGCCGTTCTTCTGGCCGATTTCCGACAGGAGCAGGCCGAGCCGGACGCGGCGCACCGCGATCTGGCGATAATCTTCACGCTCGGCTTCCAGCTCGGCGCGTGCCGCTTCCGGATCGGCTTCGTGACCCGCTTCGTGCTGGAGCTGCGCCCAGATCTGGTCGAACTCGGCCTCGACCATCGACGGCGGTACGTCGAAGTCGTGGCCGGCGGCCAGCTGGTCGAGCAGCTTGCGCTTCATATGGGTGCGGGTCAGGCCGTTCAGTTCCTGCTCGACCTGCCCCTTGATAAGGCCGCGCAGCTGCTCGAGGCTTTCGAGGCCCAGCGACTTGGCGAACTCGTCGTCCGGACCGCCTTCGGCCGGGACCTTCACCTCGGTAATCTTCAGGTCGAAGGTCGCAGCCTTGCCTTTAAGATTTTCGGCCTGGTAATCGTCGGGGAAGGTGACGTCGATCGTCTTCTCGTCGCCCTTCTTCACGCCGACCAGCTGGTCCTCGAAGCCGGGGATCAGACGGCCCGAGCCGATCTCGATCGCCATGCCCTCGCCGGTGCCGCCGTCGAACGCGACGCCGTCGACCTTGCCGACGAAGTCCATCACGACCAGGTCGCCGGTGGCGGCGGCGTGATCTTCCGGTGCCTCGTCATGGCGCTTGTTGCTGCTGGCCAGCTGCTCGACCTGCGCATCGACCACCGCTTCATCGGCAGGAACGGTCAGCCGCTCCAGCTTCAGCCCGTCGATCGCAGGTGCCGGCACGTCGGGCAGCACTTCGAGCGATACGGTGACGGCTGCGTCCTGACCGGGCGCATAGTCGCCGTCCAGCGACACCTGCGGCGACGTCGCCGGGCGCAGCTTCTGCTCGGCGATCAGCGTCTGGATGCCGTCCTGGATCGAGCTGTTCAGCGCGTCCTGCGACAGCGCTTCGCCATGCATCTTGCGGATGAGGTTCGCGGGAACCTTGCCGGGGCGGAAGCCGGGCATCTTCACCGTCGGCGCGACGCGCTTCACTTCGGCATCGACCTTTGCGTCGATATCCGCAGCGGTGATGGTCAGCGTGTAGGCGCGCTTGAGGCCCTCGTTCAACGTCTCGACAGTCTGCATTCTCACGGCTTTCGTCAAAAGAATCGAATGGAGCGGCTCCAGCTTCGACAGGCGCAGGCGGCGTTGCTGGTGCGGGCGAAGGGAGTCGAACCCCCACATCTTTCGATACTGGAACCTAAATCCAGCGCGTCTACCAGTTCCGCCACGCCCGCCGAGCGGACGCCGCCGGCACGGGCGCGTCTATAGCAGTCGTGCGCGCCGGGGCAAGTCGCCACGCTTCGCAGAGTTGCCTGCCCCTCGCAACCGGCAAGCGCGGCGGACGTTGGACGCGGTGAGGAGAACCGAACATGCCCGTCGAGCCGCCCATCCCCGCCGAGAC
>RPSH01000066.1 GCA_003946805.1 Bacillus sp. 2B10
GTATCAGAGCTTGATCACCGACGTCCTTCAGGCCCCGCCTCCACCTGTACGCGGTCATATTCGCCATCTGCGTTTCCACGCGGATGATGGCGCGCGTCTTGAGGGTTGAAAACGGACATCAGAGCGTGGCGTGGAGGCCGTGGATTATGCAGCTTGTGCGGTCGGCTGATCTACCGGCGGCATCCAGTTCCAGGGCATGAGTTCATCCCAGCAGCTGGTTGGCCAGTCGCCTGCGACCCTGGCGATGACGTCGGCGATATAGGCCTGCGGGTCGACACTGTTGGCCTTGCAGGTCTGTATGACGGTGTAGATGGCCGCGGCGCGCTCGCCGCCTGCGCGAGAACCGGCGAACAGCCAGTTGCGACGCCCCACCGCGACACCGCGCAGCGCATGCTCCGCGATGTTGTTGTCGATCTCGAGGCGGCCATCATCGAGGAAGCGCGACAGCGCCGGCCAGCGTTTCGTGCCGTAGGCGATGGCTTTCGCCATGTCGGACCTGGGCGACAGATGGCGCAGGGCAGCGTCGAGCACCTCGCGCAAGGCGTCGACCAGCGGCCGGCTGTCCTCCTGACGGCTTCGGCATCGCACATCGGGTGGTTGGCCGCGAACCTCGGCCTCGACAGCATAAAGGGTGCCGATCCGCTCGAGGATGTCGGTGGTCAGCGGTGTGGGCGACCGCTCGTGGAGGTCGAAGACCTTGCGCCGGAAATGGGCCCAGCACGCGACCTCGGTGACACCGCTGCGGTAGAGCCCGTCATAGCCGGCATAGGCATCGGCCTGGAGGAAGCCGCGAAACCCGGCGAGATGCGCCAGCGGGTGCGCGGCAGTGCGGTCTGCCGTGAAGCGATACCAGGTCGCACGAGGTGCCGTGCTGCCGGATGCCCGGTCGTCGGTCGCGTAGACCCACAGCCGCCCGGTCGCGGTCTTGCCCCGGCCGGGGTCGAGCACCGGCACGGGCGTGTCATCGGCATGGATCTTATCGGCCTTGAGCAACTCGTCACGGATGCGGCCGACGATGGGGTCGAGGAGTGCTGCGGCCTGTCCGGCCCAGCCCGCCAACGTCGAGCGGTCGATGTCGAGCCCTTGCGCCGTCATCATCTCGGCCTGGCGGTACAGCGGCAGATGATGGTCGAACTTCGAGACGATGACGTGCGCCAGTGTCGCGAACGTGGCCTTGCCGCGTGCCACGGCGCTGACCGGTGCCGACGCCTGGACGATCTTCTCGCACACCCGGCAGCTGTATTTGGGGCGGACGTTGCGCACGACACGCCAGCGCACCGGCACGATGTCGAGCATCTCGTGCGCGTCGATACCCAGCGGGCGCAACGCACCACCGCAATCCGGGCAGGTGCAGGCGCCCGATGCCGGTTCGTGGACGACCTCCTCGCGCGGCAGGTGCCCCGGCAGACTGCGGACGGGCACCGGCCGCGCCGCTACGCTGGCCGCAGTGACATCGACCACCGCAGTGTCACGCTCCGTCTCCAGCTCTTCCAGCGCCAGTTCGAGTTGCTCGATCTCGCGTCCCAGCTTCTCGGACGAGGCGCCGAACTGCATCCGCCGCAGTCGGGCGATCTGTCCGCGCAAGGTATCGATGAGCAGGTCGCGGGCGGCAAGTGCCGCATTCGCCCGGGCGAGCGAGGCCTCCAGCGCAGCGATCCGCGCGGTGGCATCAGCAGGGGAAACAGGCGCTTCCGACACCCGGGTTTCATAGCAGATTGCATGGCAACGGGCGAGCAAAACCGGCGTAAAACCGCCGTTCTCAGCCAGCCAGCGTCGGCGTGAACGTCCGCTCGGGGCGTCGCCAGTCGATGCCCTCCAGCAGCATCGACAATTGCGCCGGCGTCAGCGTCACCGTGCCAGTCGCGGTCACCGGCCAGACGAAGCGGCCCCGGTCGAGGCGCTTGGAAAACAGGCACAGACCCTGCCCATCGAACCACAGCAGCTTGACCAGATGACCGCGCTTGCCGCGGAACACGAACAAGGCACCCGAATGCGGGTTCTGCGCCAGCACCTGCTGCACCAGCACCGCCAGGCCATCGAACCCCTTGCGCATGTCGGTCATCCCGCACGCCAGGAACACCCGCGTCGGTAGCGGCACCGGGCTCATCGCAGCACCGACAGCACCCGTGCCAGCGCGCCTGCATCCACTGCGGCATCCACACTCACCCGCACGCCACCCGGCAGTTCAATATGGATGAACCCCGATGGACATGATGCCGGCTGCGGTGTCGGCGCGACCGGTTCCGCCACCTGCACTTCGGCGAACACCGGCACCGAAGCCACGACGCCCGCCAGCTTGCCCTCCCGCAATTGCTTGCGCCACGTGTAGATCAGGCTGCTCGATACCTCGCGTCGCGCGATAACGTCGCAGACCCGAACACCGGGGCGGAACGCCTCGCCCAGAATCTCCAGCTTCTCTGCGTCCGACCATCGCCGTCGACCTGACACCCGGCCGACCACCTCCATCCGACCAGTCATACGAGCGCTCGTATGACTGGTCGTAAAACCTACAACTTCCCGCACCGCCAGCGCCCTCGTCAAAGGCGACAAACATCCCCACCGCTGGCCCTACCGCAAGGCGGCCTCCACGCCACGCTCTGATGTCCGTTTTCAACCCTCAAGACGCGCGCCATCATCCGCGTGGAAACGCAGATGGCGAATATGACCGCGTACAGGTGGAGGCGGGGCCTGAAGGACGTCGGTGATCAAGCTCTGATAC
>RPSH01000067.1 GCA_003946805.1 Bacillus sp. 2B10
CTTCCGACGCCTCGTCAAAGACTACGAACGTTACGCCGAAACACTCGCAGGACTTCACATCGTCGCCTTCGCCTGCCTCATGATGAAACAGGCCGCTGCACTCGCTGATGGTTCATAACAGCCTCTATCTCCCTGTGAGAGAAAGTCTATTTCATTACCTGCTGCACGCCAGCGGGAGATGTGGCCAGTTGGATACGAATGTTCAGAAGTCCATCAGACCCCGCACATCCCTTCGCATTCGTTCGGCCAGAGATCGAGCTGGCCGCGATCGGCGTCGGTGGCGAGATCGGCTTCGTCGAGGGGCACGGCGGAGCGGTGCAGATAGACCTCGCTGCGGATGCCGCGAAAGCCGGTGCGGATCGCGCGGTCCACCGCCACCGCGTCGGCCCAAGCGTCGGGATCGTGGTCGCGCATGTCCCGCCACACCGCGTCGGAGTGAAACGGACAGCTGATGCACGACGACTTCGGTGGCAGCGGATAGCCGTGCCGCTCCAGCCAGCGCAGGCAGTCCTGCCGCGTCATGCCCATCTCGATCAGCGGCCAGCGGTTGAGCTGCCAGTCCTCGAAGGACGGCTTCATGCGGATCGCTTCGTCGAGCGAGATGCCGATCCATTGCTCCGCGACGGGCGTCTTGGGCGAGCGCCGCCCGGCGATGCCGAGCAGCTCACGTACCTTCCGCCGGATCGGCACGATCTTGTAGTCGCCGGTGCATTGGCGACGGATCATGCCGACGCCCACCTTTTCGGTCGCGACGATGCGGGTGCCGACCACGGTGAGATCGCCATCATCGTCTTCGTCGTAGACCGGCAGTTCGGCCCTAGCCGGCGTCACCGTGCGGGTGAAGGCCGGGATCGACGCCCAGCGTTCGCCGCGTGCTCCCGCGAGCAGATCGGCGCGAAGGTCGCCGGCCGAGACGATGTGGACCGGGAACGGCAGCACGTTCGGCGACCGCAGCCAGTCGAGATGCTCGTACACCGCGCGCGGCTCCCAGCCGTTATCGGCGAACACGGCACAGTCGGGCATCGGACCGATCTCGCCATGCGCTGCCATCAGCGCCAGTGTGGTCGACTGTACGCCGGCACCGAGGCTGAGGACGCGCAGGCGGATGCCAGCCGTCCGGTCGGGGGCTGGTGCGAGATGCGGGAAGACGGGCGCGTTCATCATGCCGCCTCCCGCGCGTCGATCGCGCCGGCGGCAGCATCGGCGTCGGGCAGGAAGCCGAGCAGCCAGTCGGCCGCCTTGCTCACCTGCGAAGCTGCACGGACGATGGCGCGACCGTCGTCGCGCAGCACCTCCAGCCAGGCACCGATGTAGTCGGCATGGCGGACCGTCGGCACGATGCCGAGCGACGCGCAGCAGAACGCCGCGTTCATCTCGGCGACGAGTTCCTCGAAAGCGTATTTCCTGGTGCCGAAGCCGCCGGTCATGTCGCGGCCGAGCCGGGAAGCATGGCCGGTCGCGTGGCACAGTTCGTGGAGCGCCGTGCGATGCCAGTTGATCGGCTCGAAATAGGCCTGCGGCGGTGGGACCTGCACATAGTCGGGACCCGGTGCGTAGAAGGCGCGGTCGCCGCCGATCCGAAAGTCGATGCCGGTGGCCCGGATCAGCGCCTCGGCCCGCGGTTCGATCAGGCCGGGCGGCGGGGGCGGTGCGGCGACCGTGACATCGTCCGGCAGCTCCTCGCACTGGGCGGCGTTGAAGACGGTGAACCGCTTGAGGAACGGGATCGCGGCGGCCTCTTCCCCGCTGGCGCGAGCACGTGGCTTCTCGTCGTCGGGGACGAAGCGGTCGGCATAGACGACGGTGGTGCAGCGCTCGCCCTTGCGGACATGGCCGCCGAGCGCGAGCGCCTGCCGGAAGGTGAGCCAGCCCTGGCCAGGGAAGCCGTGCTCGATCACGGCGCCCCACAAGATCAGGACGTTGATGCCGGAATAGGCGCGTCCGGTCGCGGCGTTCCGCGGCAGGCCGATCGACGCCTTCGCCGCGGCGGTCCCCCACGGCTGGACCCAGGGGACACGGCCCGCCTCCAGCTCGGCGACGATCCTGTCGGTGATCTCGTCATAGAAGCCCGCCCGGTCAAAGCCGGGGCGAGCGCGATCGGAATGTCTGGACATCGCGGAGCTCCGCGACGGGCGCCGGAGACATCTTCTCCAGCCCTCGACCCGTCACGGCCATCCGGTCCGCGCTCTCACTCTCTCGGCTTTGCCGTAGATGATGGCCTCAGAGAGGACAGGCATGATCGGAGAAGGACGCATCGGCTTCTACCAAGAGGTCGAAGGCGCTTTGAAAGAAGGGGTCAAGCCAGCGTCGCTCGACGCCGACGCGGCAAAAAGGCAACCGAATCTCCGATTGTTACGTCTTAGAGCCCGACTCATAATTCGAGCTTTGCGATACGGCGGGTCATTCGCCTGATGGATGCGATGATGAGCCATGCTTCTGACGAGGCGATGGAAGCCTCCCAGTCCTTGGCGAGGCGTCGGCATCGGTT
>RPSH01000068.1 GCA_003946805.1 Bacillus sp. 2B10
CCCCCGGTGCAGCGCCGCCACCACCCCCGCCAGTGCCGCGACCGCCGGGGCCAGCGCCGTCGCCGCCCGCCGGTCGACCGTTCCCCCGCGCGCCCGCGAAAGATGGTGGCGGATCGTCGCATCGATCCGCGCGACCTGATGTTCCCGCCGATCGCCGGCGAGGTCGAGCGCCAGCGTCGCCACCGGCGTCTTGAGCGCATGCGCCAGGTTCGCCGCCGCCCCCCGCGCCGTCGCCAGCGCCGCGCCCTGTTCGCGCACCAGTGCGTTCAGCTCGACCGCCAGCGGCCGCAATTCGTCGGGCTGGTCCTCGGGCACGTCCGCCGCCGCGCCCGATCGCACCGCCGCCACCCGGTCGCGCAACGCCCGCAGCGGCCGGAGCCCCAGCCGCAGCTGCACCAGCGTCGCCACCGCCAGCAGCAGCGCCACGATCGCCAGCGTCGCCAGCAGCGGCAGCAGCGCCCCGCGCAGCGGCCGCTCGATCGTCGCCCGCGGCACCGCCACGCCCAGCAGCACCGGCCCGGCGCTGCCCCGCCGCACCGTCATCAACCCGTGCAGCCGCGTACCGTCGTCCAGTTCGGTCTCGAACGGCCGCCCGATGTCGCGCTCGCCACCATGGCGCGGGCGCGGGCCGCCCGGCGGTCCCGCATCCGCGATCGGCAGCATCGCGCTCCCGAACGTCCCGCCCGGCGCACGGATCGTCCACACCCCGCCGCGCCCGAACGCCGCGGTCACCTCGTCCCGTGCCAGCAGCGCGCGGTCGACCGTCCCGTCGGGTCGCACCACCGCGCCCAGCAGCCGCAACCGGTCGGCCAGCCGTTCGTCGACGCCATGCGTCACGAACCGCTCCAGCACGCCACCGATCGCGACCCCCGCCACCGGCAGCGCGACCAGCGTCGTCGCGACCGACAGCGCCAGCATCCGGCCATGGATCGAACGGGGGATGGAACGCGGCAACCTCATGGCTTTCCCGCCGTCAGCCGGTATCCCCGCCCGCGCACCGTCTCGATCAACGGCGCGCCGATCTTCTTGCGCAGCCGCCCGATGATGACCTCGAGGCTGTTGGAATCGACATCGGCATCGCCCTCATACACCCGCTCCATCAGGTCGAGCCGCTCGATCACCGCCTCCTTCGCCAGCATCAGCGCCGCCAGCACCCGGTGCTCCAGCGCAGTCAGCCTGATCGGCAACCCGTCCAGCTCGAACACGCCGGTCTGCGTCTCGTACGCCAGCGGCCCGCACGCGATCCGCGTCGCGCCATGCCCGGCGGCGCGGCGCACCAGCGCGCGCAACCGCATCATCAGCTCCTCGATCCGGAACGGCTTGGTCAGGAAATCGTCGGCCCCCGCCTTGAACCCGGCGACCTTGTCCGACCATCCGTCGCGCGCGGTCAGCACCAGCACCGGCAGGTCGCGCCCTCCCTCGCGCCATCCCTTCAGCACCGCCGTCCCCTCCCGGTCGGGCAGCCCCAGGTCGAGCACCGCCACGTCATAGCGTTCGGTATCGCCCAGATGCTGCGCGTCGATCCCGCTCGGGCACAGATCGACCGCGCATTGCTCCGCCCGCAGCGCCCGCGCGATGGCCGGGCCCAGATCGGGATCGTCCTCGACAAGCAGGATACGCATGGCCTTTGCCTTCCTTACCGAGACCCCGTTCGTGCTGAGTAGGGGCTGAGCTTGTCGAAGACCCGTATCGAAGCATTGTTGCCGCGGACGGTCCTTCGATACGCCATTTCGACGTCGCTCAATGGCTACTCAGGACGAACGGCAGTGCCAATGCCAACGCTGCTTAAACCGAAACTGAACCGCCGGGTTCAGCGTGGCGAGGGGACGAATCGCCATAAGGGCTGCATCGAACAACCAAGGAGCGGAGCACATGGCGAAATTTTCCCTCGGCAGCCCGGCGAAACTGGGCCTCGGCGTCGCGATCGGCCTCGCCATCGGCGCGGCGGGCGGGGCGGGCGCGGTATCGCTGACCCGGCCGGCGGTCGAAATGGCGCCGACCGTGGCGACCCCGGTCGCGAAGCTGGCGGACGGCAGCGGCGTGGTGACGGTCAAGGGCCGCGTCGCGGAGGTCTATGGCGACCGTTTCGTGGTGCAGGACGCCAGCGGCCGTGCGATGGTCGATGGTGGCCGCGATGCAGCGGTGACGAAGGGTGCAGCGGTGCAGGTGCAGGGCCGCTACGACGATGGCCAGCTGCGCGCATCCTATGTCGTCGACGCCGCCGGCCGCGTCACTCCGGTCGGCCCACCCCCGCGCCGCCCCGGCCGCGGTCCCGACGGCCACGGCCCCGGCCCGCAC
>RPSH01000069.1 GCA_003946805.1 Bacillus sp. 2B10
CCACCGCCCCCTCCCCCGCCTGGCGCGGACATAGTGACGACACCCGCACCGTTGCCCGGATCGTCCGCGTTCGCGCCGCCGGTCGTCGTTCAATCGGTAACCACGCCCCCGCCCATTTACGCGCATTCGGGGGAGATGGTGGTAACCGGCGCGCGGCTCGCCCGGCCGGGCTTCCCGTCCTTCCCGCTGCCGCCCGCGGTGGGTCGCGACCGGTTCGTCGCGCCGGCCCAGAATCCGTTCCGGCAGGTGCGGCAGGAACCGGTTTCGACCTTCTCGATCGACGTGGATACCGCATCCTACGGCTTCGTCCGTGCCTCGCTGAACCGCAACGTCCTGCCGCAGCCGGCAGCGGTGCGTGCCGAGGAGATGATCAACTATTTCCCGTATGATTACGCCGCGCCGACATCGGCGGCCCGGCCGTTCAACCCGAACATCGCGGTGTTTCCCAGCCCGTGGACGGCGGGACGCAAGATCGTCCGGATCGGCATCAAGGGCTATGCCGTCCGCCCCACTGAACGCCCACGCGCCAACCTCGTCTTCCTGATCGACACGTCGGGGTCGATGCAAGCACCGAACAGGCTGCCCCTGTTGAAGCAGTCGCTGGCGATGCTGGTCGAGCAACTCGATGCGCGCGACCGGGTGGCGATCGTCGCCTATGCCGGGTCGGCGGGCACGGTGCTGGAGCCGACGCCGGCCAGCGACAAGGCCCGCATCCTCGCCGCGCTCGACCGGTTGTCGGCCGGGGGTAGCACGGCGGGTGCAGAGGGCATCCGCCAGGCCTATGCTCTGGCCACGGCAAATTTCGATCCGCGCGGGGTCAACCGGGTGATGCTGGCGACCGATGGCGACTTCAACGTCGGCATCACCAATCCCGACGAGTTGAAGGGCTTCGTCGAGCGCGAGCGCGGAAAGGGGGTGTTGTTGTCGGTGTTGGGGTTTGGGATGGGGAACTTCAACGACGCGCTGATGCAGGTGCTGGCGCAGAACGGCAACGGTGCCGCCGCGTACATCGACACGATCGGCGAGGCGCGCAAGACGCTGGTCGAGGAAGCGTCCGCCACGCTGATCCCGATCGCGAAGGATGTGAAGATCCAGGTCGAGTTCAACCCCGCGACCGTCGCCGAATATCGGCTGATCGGTTATGAGACGCGGATGCTGGCACGCGAGGATTTCGACAATGACCGAGTCGATGCCGGCGATGTCGGGTCGGGCCAGTCGGTGACCGCGCTGTACGAGATCGTGCCGGTCGGCACACCGGGCACGGCGAGCCCGCTACGCTACGCCCCGGCGAAGGCGGCGACGCCGGGGGCGGGCGAGTACGGCTTCGTCAAGATCCGCTACAAGCTGCCGAAGTCGGAGGGGAGCCAGTTGCTGTCGACCCCTATCGACCGGGCGCGCGAGGTCGCGCGGTTTGCCGACGCGCCGCGCGATGCCCGCTTCGCCACCGGCGTCGCGGCGTTCGCCGATCTGCTGCGCGGGGGGAAATATAGCGGGTCGATCGATTACGACCGGGTACTGGCGATCGTGAACGCGGCGCGCGGCGACGATCCGTACGGGTATCGGTCGGAACTGGTCCAGCTGGTCCGCGCCGCAAAGACCGCGCCCGGCCTCCCCCCCCTCGAACGATGAGCATCGCGGCGGGTCGGCCGGCACCGGTCGACCCGCCGCCCGTTGCAGGTATAAGGACCCGATGCCCGACGATCGCGACCTTGGCCGGCAATTGCCCGATGCCCCGCCGCCCCGTCCCGACCGGCGCGAGACGGCGATCGATGCCGCCGTCGCCCGCTTCAGGGGCGAAGCGGCACCTGCCCGCCGGCCCCCGCCGCGACGGCGCTGGACACGGCTCCAGCCGCAGATCGGCGTGGTCGCCGCAACTGCGCTGGTCGTGGTCATCGGCCTGCCGGTGTGGCGGTCGGGCAAGGTCGAGACGCCGTTGACGCGACAGGCGCCGCCGATTGCAACGGACCGTGCCGGCGTCACGCCACCGCCCCGTGCCGAGCGCGCCCGCCCGGTGCCTGCACCGTCGGCATCCGAGCCCGAGGCAGCAGCGCCCGCTCCAACCGCTCGCCCGGATGCGGCGATGGAGGCACCGGAAGCTCCGGAAGTGCCCGCCACCCCGCCCCCCGCAGCGG
>RPSH01000071.1 GCA_003946805.1 Bacillus sp. 2B10
CAACAGCAAATATGGTGCGACCAGCGACCATTCCTCATCACTGACGTCAGACAGATACGACTTGCGGCAAATGCTCATCCAATAACGGATGAATCAAGCCCGCTTCCAAGTCCATAACAGCCTCTAGCGTAGCGACCAACTGGATTTTGCCAACTGTGCCCAGAAGAGGATTTTACGGTTTGCACCAAAAATGGCGGATTTCTGTGGTTTTCTGAAAGAGCGTCGGGACGGTTGTATTAGGCTTTTGTACTAGCTGAGGCAAGGTGTCCGTCATAATGCCCCGAACCTGAAATACACGTTTGAAGGCGGCTGTTCGTCACCCCCGGCAATCGCCTGCCTGAGATTATCGTGCGATTTGGCTGTCTCCTCCACCATAGAGGTAAGGAACGGTAGTAGCTCGTTCCCCGCATAGAAACCGTCTCCGCCAAGGCATATCTTACCCCGAACAGTTATTTTTGCGTTGGGGTGATTTGGCGTGATTGATCCCTCTGGCATTAGGTCAGAAAAGACGACGCCCTCGCCGAGATTGCCGGGACCATTCACCATGTAGCCAACAAAAGCACCTTTGATGGTGAAATTTTGCATAACATTTATACCGCCTCGCACCGCTACCGCTATCAGCTCCATATGCTTATCAACATTCGCCATACGGAAAACTGCACGTAATTGGTCATTCCCTCCATCGTAAGGGCGAGTTCTCAATACAGCCTTTCTAAGTCCAGTATCAAAGTGACGGAGGTTGCCGGTAAGCCTTCCCTTTTTGCGATCAAATCCCTTGCAGCTTTTTACAAAACTGCGAAAGTTATCGCCTGTCGGGTAATACGTATTCTTTGGCTGGGTAGGTCCGCTGCTATTACGAGCAAATGCTACAGCAACCTGATCTAGCGAAGATCGCAGATGGTAGATAATCTCACCCGCCAACACATGAATTATTTCAGGAGTAGGCGTATCTAGCTTTACCTTCGCCAGCTTATGACCGGGATTGGTTTGCGTATCGTAGATAATGGAACATCGAGCTTCACTAAAGAACCTCGTTTCAATGTCCTGTAGCTCTGCAAGCAAGGCTCTAGCACGATCTATCTTCAAGCGTGGTCCGGGTAGCGGATCAGTCATGAGTGGTACGCTCCGGTGACGGGATTGACATTATCAAACCCCTTCAACCCAAAAATTGCTAGAGATTTGTGAGAGGGTAGATCGAAGCGGAGGGAGCGGTCTTTCCCCCGTATACCCGGCCTGCCCGGTCCCACGATTATGACACGCCTAGCGCGACCTGCATTATCGCGCGTGGTTCTCCATCCCTGCATAGCGTTACAAAGTAGCAGGATCATAGCTGGATTGGCGCTGTACAGAATAACCAAACGAGCGTTTGAAAGCGTCGACCGTTAACGCAGAAGGTCCGTATTCTACCGGCCCGGGCATGCCCAAAGCCTGATCTTTTCCGGCCGGATGCCCCGCGGCGACGCGCCGTTCTTAGAGCCCAACCGGAAATTAGGTTGAGCGATTTCAGCCAGTTGTGATTCACCGAGGGTTGCGAAGACCACGGGGATCATATGGGCTGGACCGAAACCGCTCGCCGCGAGCATGACAGAAGAAGGCTGC
>RPSH01000007.1 GCA_003946805.1 Bacillus sp. 2B10
CTTCCGACGCCTCGTCAAAGACTACGAACGTTACGCCGAAACACTCGCAGGACTTCACATCGTCGCCTTCGCCTGCCTCATGATGAAACAGGCCGCTGCACTCGCTGATGGTTCATAACAGCCTCTAGGAAGAACCAAGACCCCGGATCGAGTCGAGACCTCTGCAAAAGCCCTTAACCCGTACCCCGGCGAGGCGTTGGCTCTGTTCGAGATTTTCGCAGAGGTCTCGATCGAGTCCGGGGTGACGATATGCGCGTGGATGTCGATCGGCCCCGCGAAACAACCGATTGCCTCGGTCGCCTCTGGACCCCCGCCCGCGCGGGGGTACGGTCGGGGGCGGTGGGTCGACGTCTCGATCCTGTCCGGCATCCCGCCGGGTGGCGCGCCGTCTATCCCCGCCCCAGCCGGCGCGACAGGGTTTCCTTCAGCACCTGCCGCCGGAGCATCCTGTTCGTCGTGCCGGGGGCGCTCCACCACCAGCCGTCGGCGTGACACGCTTGCGCCGCCCTGACGAAGCGCGCCACGACCTCGGCGAACGCCGCGTCGTCATAGTTCAGGCTGAAGATCAGGCGGCCGGTGCCGACCCAGCTGAGCGCCAGCCCCTCGGCCCGGCAGTAATATTGCAGCATCCAGTTGTAGCGCGACGGCACGGTGTAGAGGATCGTCCATACCGTCTGCATCCCCGCGGCGCGCACCGGCAGGCCGGCATCCGCCATCGCCGCATTGAAATGGGCGAGGCGCGCGTCCCAGCGGGCTGCGACGCCGTCGTACATCGCCTGCACTTCCGGCGAATCGAGGCGTTCGAGGAACACGTCCATCGTGCCCATGACATAGGGGTGCGCATTGAAGGTGCCGCGCGCGAAGCAGATGTCGGCGGGCGCTTCGGGGCGGAAACGGCGCATCAGGTCGGCGCGGCCGCAGACGACGCCGACCGGCAGGCCACCGCCCAGCGTCTTGCCGTAGGTCACCATGTCGGGGCGGACGCCGAACGCCTCGGCCATGCCGCCCTTCGCCAGACGGAAGCCCATGAACACTTCGTCGAAGATCAGGACGATGCCCGCCTTCGTGCACACCTCGCGCAGGCGCACCAGCCAGTCGCGATACGCGGCGCGGTCGAGCTGCGCGCTGCGGCTGCTGTCGACCAGCGTGCCGTCGGACGGTGCGCCCTTGTTCGGGTGCATCGCCTGCAACGGGTTGACCAGCACGCAGGCAATGTCCTTTCGCGTCGCCAGCACGTGCAGCGTCCGGTCGGACAGTTCGGAAAGGGTCAGCGTGTTGTCGGCGGGCGTCGGGTTGCCGATGCCCGGCTGCACATCGCCCCACCAGCCATGATAGGCACCGGCGAAGCGCACCACCCGGCGGCGGCCGGTGTGGTAGCGGGCGAGGCGTACCGCCTGCATCACCGCTTCGGTGCCGGACATGTGGAACGACACCTCGTCCAGCCCGCTGATCGTGCGCAGCCGGGCGACATTGCCGGCAATGACCGGGTGATAGGTGCCGAGCACCGGGCCGAGGCCGGCGACACGGGCGGCCCCTTGCGCGATGCAGTCCCGGTAGAAATCGTGGCCGAACAGGTTGACGCCGTAGGAGCCGGCGAGGTCGTAGAAGTCGTTGCCGTCGAGATCGGTGACGGTCACCCCCGACGACGATGCGTAGAAGGCGCCGGTCGCGAGGCGTTCGCGGACCTTCGCGCTGAACTGGAACGGCACGCGGTAGCGGCCGGTGAATTGCAGGTCGGACAGCCCCTCGCGCAGGTCCTTCGTCGCGGCGACGGTCTTCGCGAATCGCTCGGCATAGAGTGCGGACAGCCGTTCGAAGCCGGCGCGGCGCTGGTCCGCGATATCGGCTGGCGCATCGTCGGCGGCGAAGAAGCGCGCATCGTCATAGTCGTAGAACGCGATCTGGCGCGCGATCCGCTGGCCCCAGCGGACATGGCCGGTGAGCGAGCCGTGCTTGGCGCGACTGAGCGCGATACGGGCGCGCCCCTTCGTGGCGGCGAGAAAACCGGCGGTGCCGGCGGCGAGCACGAGGGCGATGGGCGACATGACTGACGCGAATATGACCCGATGAGGTAATATTGATGACGGCCATGGACCGTACCGCCCCCTCCCCCATCGCCCGCGTCATCGCAAAGCTGACCGCATTCGAATCGCTGAATTATGCCGCGACCAACTGGCTGCCGCGCCGGACGCTGACGCGGGCGATGGGGCGGTTCAGCAAGGTCGAGCAGCCATGGATCGCGCGTGCGTCGATCGCGGTGTGGCGGACATTCAGCGACGTCGACCTGTCCGATGCGGCGGAGACGCGCTGGCCGTCGATGCATGCGTGCTTCATCCGCCGGCTGCGGCCCGGCGCGCGGACCTTTGCCGCGCGCGCGCATCAGCTCGCCTCGCCGTCCGACGGGATCATCGTCGCCAGCGGGCGGATCGACGACGACAGCATCGTGCAGGCCAAGGGCAAACGCTATTCGGTCGCCGAACTGACGGGGGGCGAGGGCGAGGCGTATCTCGGCGGCAGCTTCGTGACGCTGCGGCTGACCGCCGGCATGTATCATCGCTTCCATGCGCCGCAGGACGGGCGGGTCGACCGGGTGCGCTATTTCCCCGGCGACTGTTTCAACGTCAATCCGCCCGCGCTGAAGCGGGTCGACCGGCTGTATTGCCGCAACGAACGCGCGACGGTGCGGCTGCGGCTGAACGACGGGACGCCGGTGCTGCTGGTGCCGGTGGCGGCGATCCTGGTCGCGGCGATCCGGCTGACGTTTCTCGATACGGTCAGGCTGCTGCGCGAGCGAGCCGGGCCGGTCGCGACGTGCGACGCGCCGCTGGTGCAGGGGGATGAGATGGGGTGGTTCGAACATGGATCGACCATCGTCATGCTGGTGCCCGCGCCGTTCGTACCGGCGCAGGGCGTGGCCACCGGCGACCGGGTGCGGGCGGGCGACGTGCTGTTCGAACGGGGGATGGTGGAGGATATCTGACGTCCGGTCGTCGCGACCGAACCATGCCTCATCCCGGCGAAGGCTGGAATTTCCCCGTGATAGCATGGGACAAGGGCCGCTGGATGCCCCAGCCTTCGCCGGGGCGACGGTTTTGTCGAGGCGGGACTTGCGGAAGGGTTGCGTTCCATCCCAGCCCCGCGCCACTGTGCAGATGATGAGGGGAGACGGAATGGCGGACATCATCGACGCGCATCTGCATGTGTGGCGGATCGATGCGCCGTTCCATGGCTGGCCGGAGGTGGCGGACGGCGGGCTGTATCGCAGCCATTCGCTGGACGATGCCCGCGCGGCGATGGGCGATGCGCCGGTCGGGCGGGTCGTGCTGGTGCAGGCGCAGACCGACGATCGCGAGACCGACTGGATGCTGGACTTGGCCGAGGCCGATCCGTGGGTTGCCGGCGTGGTCGGCTGGGTAGCGCTGGATGATCCGGGGGCACCGGCGCGGATCGCGGCGCTGGCGCAGCGGCCCAAGCTGCTGGGGCTCAGGCCGATGTTGCAGGCGATCCCCGAAAGCGACTGGCTGCTGCGCGACGATGTGGCGCGGGGCGTGGCGGCGATGTTCGCGGGCGGGCTGCGGTTCGATGCGCTGGTGCAGCCGCGGCATCTGGACGTGCTGGCGACGTTCGCCGATCGCTGGCCCACGCTGCCGATCGTGATCGACCACGCCGCCAAGCCCACCCCGCCAGGCGATGCCGGCTGGGCGACGGGAATGGCGGCGCTGGCGACGCGGCCGAACGTCTGGTGCAAGCTGTCGGGGCTGCGCACCGAACAGGCGGCGGGGGACGATCCGCTGGCGCTGGGCGGCATCGTCGAACGGGTGCTCGGCTGGTTCGGGGAACGGGTGCTGTGGGGCAGCGACTGGCCGGTGCTGTCGGCGGCGGGCGATGGCTATAGCGACTGGCTGGCGACGACGCGGGCGTTGACGGCGGGGTTGTCGGACGACGCGCGGGTGCGGTTGATGGGCGGCGCGGCGCGGGCGTTTTACGGGGTGTAGCGGTACGCCACCCGTACCCCGGCGGAGGCCGGGGTCCGGTTGCGGCACGGTGGTGGTTCCTAACGGGCGTCCCCCAACTGGACCCCGGCCTCCGCCGGGGTACGGGTAGTTGTTGCGCAGGTTTTGCTCCACCCTTCCAAAACGCCCGCGTCGCCCGCTACAAGCACACCCAACTCGAAGAGGAATTGCCATGGTTCGTTCGCTGGTCGCCGCGTTGCTCGGCTCGTGTCTTGCCCTGCCCGCGCTGGCGCAGACCGCGCCGGTCGCGCCGGTGGCGGTCGCCGCCCCGCAGCGCGATCCGGGAGCGAATGCCCGCGTGCGCTATGACGTGTCGTTCCCGCAGGCGCAGCATCACCGCGCGCGGATCGCGGCGACATGGACCGGGGTGCCCGCCGGCCCGCTCAGGGTACAGATGTCGCGGTCGTCGCCGGGGCGCTATGCGATCCACGAGTTCGCCAAGAACGTCTACGACGTCAGCGCCACCGACGGCGCCGGGCGGCCGTTGAAGCTGACGCGGACCGATCCCTATGGCTGGAGCGTCGACGGGCATGACGGGACGGTCGTCGTCACCTACACGCTGTACGGCGACCGGGGCGACGGCACCTATGCGCAGATCGACGCGAGCCACGCGCACCTGAACATGCCGGCCACGTTCCTGTGGGCGACCGGGTATGACGCGCAGCCGATCCGGGTGCGGTTCCAGAGCCCCGACCCGACGTGGAAGGTCGCGACGCAACTGCCCGCCGCCGATACGCCCGGCACCTTCTGGGCGCCGAACCTGCAATATTTCATGGACAGCCCGACCGAGCTGTCGAACCACATGGTTCGCGAATGGCAGGAAGGCGGCAAGACCTTCCGCCTCGCGCTGCATCACGACGGCACCGCCGCCGACATGGACCGCTTCACCGAAAAGGCGAAGAAGGTCGTGGCCGAGGAGATCAGGATCTTCGGGGCGCCGGCCGCGTACGACTTCGGCACCTATACCTTCATCGCCGATTACCGTCCGTCGATCGCGGGTGACGGGATGGAGCATCGCAATTCGACGATCATCACCGACCGGCGGTCACTGGCGGAGGCGAAGGACGACCAGCTCGGCACGCTGGCGCACGAGTTCTTCCACAGCTGGAATGTCGAGCGGCTGCGCCCGCGCGAGCTGGAGCCGTTCGACTTCACCCGCGCGAACCCGACGCCGTCGCTGTGGCTGGCCGAGGGGTTCACCAGCTATTACGGGCCGCTGGCGATCCGCCGCGCGGGCCTCGCGTCGGTCGACGAGTATCTGGGCGAGATGGGCGCGATGGTGAACGGGGTGGTGAACAGCCCGGCGCGGATCGCGGCACGGATCAACGCTTCGCCGCAGGAGATGAGCCTGCGCGCGCCGTTCGTCGACGCGGCGACCGCGATCGACCCGGTCGAGCCGAATATCTTCGTGTCCTATTACCCCTATGGGGCGGTCATCGGCCTGTTGCTGGACCTGCAGTTGCGCCAGCGGTTTCCGGGCAAGACCCTCGACGATTACATGCGGCTATTGTGGGCGAAGCATGGCGCGACCGAGCGGCCCTATGCCCCCGCCGACCTGCGCGCGGCATTGGCCGAGCTGACCGGCGACCGGGCGTTCGCCGACCAGTTCTTCGACCGGTCGATCGAGGGCAGCTTCCTGCCCGATTTCACCCCGCTGCTGGAACAGGCCGGGCTGGTGCTGCGCGCCGCCGCGCCGGGCAAGGGCTGGATCGGGCGGAGCAATGCGGCACAGGACGAAAGCGGCGTGACGCTGATGCTGTCGCCGGCGCAGAACACGCCGCTGTTCGCGGCCGGCATCGATCGCGGCGACACCATCCGGTCGATCGGGGGGCAGCCGGTCACGACGACCGCCGGATGGGATGCGGCGGTCGCGGCGCTGAAGCCCGGTGCGGCGGTGGAACTGCGCTATCGCCAGCGCGGGATCGAGCGGACGGCGACGCTGACCCCGGCGGCCGACCCGACGCTGGAGATCGTGCGCGGCGAGACGGTCGGGCGCGTGCCGAGCGCCGCGCAGCGGACGTTCCGGGCGAACTGGCTGGGCGCGGAATAGGCGGCATGCGGCTGTGTGCCGATGTCGGCGGGTCGTTCGTCGACATCGCGGCGTTCGACGAGCGCGGGGCGATCGGCTGGCGCGCGAAGCGGCCGACGCCGGTCGGCGACTGGGCGGCGTTCGTCGCGCTGTTCGCCGACGCGCTGCGGGCGGTGCCGTGCGCGCGGGTTTCGATCGCGACCGCCGGACTGGTCGATCCGGCGAACGGCATCGTCACCACCGCTAACATCGCCTGCATCCACGGACGGACGCTGGCCGACGACCTGGCCGCCGCGCTGGGCATCCCGGTGCGGGTGGTCAACGACGCCGATGCATTCGTGCTGGCGGAGGCGACGCTGGGCGTGGCGCAGGGACATGACCGGGTGTTCGGCATCATCCTGGGCACCGGGGTCGGCGGCGGGCTGGTCGAACACGGGCGGATCGTCGGCGGGCGCGGCGGGCTGGGCGGCGAATGGGGGCATGGACCGGTGGTGCAGTCCAGCCGCGTCGCGCCGGACGCGATGCCGGTCTTCGCCTGTGGCTGCGGACGGCGGGGGTGCCTCGACACGATCGGCAGCGCGCGCGGGATCGAGCGGCTGCACGCGTTCCTGCACGGGCACCCGGCCGACAGCATCGCGATCACCCGCGGCGCGGCGGCGGGCGAGCCGCGGGCAGTGGCGACGGTCGACTACTGGTGCGATCTGGTCGGCGGGCCGCTGGCGATGCTGCTGCACGCGCTGTCGGCGACCATCGTGCCGGTCGGGGGCGGGCTGGCCAATGCCGGCGGGCTGATCGCAGCGCTCGACGCGCGGGTGCGGGCGAACCTGCTTGCCCCGACGACGACGCCGATCGTCGTGCCGGGGCGGCTGGGCGAGGACGCGGGCCTGATCGGCGCGTTCGTCGCGGGGACATGACCCCTACCGTTCGTCCTGAGTAGTCATTGAGCCTGTCGAGATGACGTATCCAAGGACCGCCAACGATGCTTCGATACGGGTCTTCGACACGCTCAGCCCCTACTCAGCACGAACGGTTTATGGGAGCCAACCCGATTTTACCGGCGATAGCCCGGGCGGTTGTTGCGGTCGCGCTTGTCGACACGGACCTTGTACGCCAGCGCGTCGAAGCGGCGGTCGAGGTCGCGGCGTTCCTGCATCGACAGGCCGTTCGAGCGGCGATAGCGCTGTTCGAGCTGGGCGATCTGACGGAATTCGCCGCGCAGGTTGACCGCCTCGCGCCGGCTGAGCGATCCGTTGCGGATGCCCTGGTCGATGCGGCGTTCGATCTGCGCCTGGCGCTGGTTGACCGACTGCCACGGCTGGGCGGCGGCGGGCAGCGCGGTCAGGGCGACACCGAGACCGGCGAGCATCAATGCGAACTTCTTCATCCCTCTTCTCCTCTTTCGAACCATCAGGGTCGACAGCGAAGATGGTGGACGCGTGTCGCAGGCGTTTGTCGCAAACCCATGGAAATTGTGCCGAATTGTCGCGGGGGCGGCGGGTTCGTTCATTTTTCGATACCAGACGCTCTGCCCCATTCCCAGTCGCGCACGTCACCCCGCCGAAGGCTGGGGTGACGCTTGTGGCCAAGGAGATTCAGGGCAGCCATTCGCCTAAACCGGCAATCCCCTGGCGCGCAGGATCGGGGTCAGCACCTTCTCCATCGCGGCATAGCCCGCCGGCGTCGGGTGGACGCCGTCATCGGCATAGCCCGGTCGCATCGCGCCGGCCGGCGTCGCCAGCGCCGGGGCATAGTCGACAAATGTTGCGCGGCTCTTCGCCGCATAGTCCCTTGCCCACGCATTGATCGCGCGGATCGGTGCGACGGTGGCGAGGCCCGGTCGCCACGGAAAGCCGTCCGCCGGCGGCACGCTGGCCAGCAGCACGCCGATGCCGGCGTCTCGCGCGATCATCACCATCATCGCCAGATTGTCGTGCGTCTGTTCGGGGCTGATCGGCCCGGTATTGGCGGCGATGTCGTTGGTACCGGCCATGATGTGCACATATTTCGGGCGATGCGCGACGACGTCCGCCATCATCCGCAGCACCATCTGCGGCGTGGTCTGCCCGCTGATTCCGCGCCCGACGCGGCCGGGGCGGAAGAAGGCGGGCCGGCTGCCGCGCCAGCCTTCGGTGATCGAATCGCCCATGAACACGATGTCGGTTTTCACACCCGACGCGGCGAGCGCGGCATTGTCGGCGGCATAGCGGCCGAGCCACGGCCAGTCGGTGGCGAGCTGGCGCTGGTGCTTCACCTCCCAGCTTTCCTCCTGCGCGGCGTGAGACGCGGCGGGCAGCAGCGCGGCCCCGGCGGCGAGGCCGAGGAAATGGCGACGATCGGGGGTCATAGCGATCCTTGCAGGCGGCAGATTTCGGGGCGGATGTCGCCCTCGCGCGGGGTAGCGCCGCGCGCGTCGAACAGGATGTTGGCGGGCTTGCCGCGCGCGCTGCGCGCCCATGCCGGGCGGCCGTCGCCATTGGGATCGCCGGTGGTGGCGAAGGCGACCCAATAGTCCTGCATCGATACCGGACCGACCCGGCGGTCGTTGAAGATATAGTCGATCTCGGCCGCATGGGTCGTCTGTCCCGCGCCACCGTCGCGGGCCATGTCGAACTCGTAGCGCCAGACCGGCCAGTTGCGGGTCGCCAGCAGGTTGGCGAGCGCGCCGGCGGGGCAGCGGAAGGTCGCGTCGGTCGCGATCTGCTGGTCGCGGGTGCCGAGCCGGGGATGCGGCAGCGGGTCGGCCTCGTCGAGCCGGTACCACGTCCGCGCCCCTTCGGCGTTCGCGCCGAACGACAGGTCGACGAACCCGTCGCGCGCCGGTCGGCCGCCCGGCAGGTCGAGTTCGAGGACGTTGCTGCCGAGGATCACCGGCCGCCTGGGTGCGGTGACGAACAGCCGTTCGGGCGTGTCGGGCAGCACCGCGCCGTCGATCGTGGTGCGCAGGTACAGGTAATCGTCGGCGGTCAGCTTCGCATCGTGGAGCTTGAGGTCGGCGGCGAGCAGCGCGGCGGGCGATGCGGTGCGCAGGGACGCGCTGCCGCGGGTGCCGAGCAGCACGTCGAGCTGGTCGCCGATGCGGAACGCTTCCTTGAGCGGGCGCCATGGCAGGCCGAAGCCGGGGGTGCCCGATTCCATCGCCGCCCTGGCGAACAGCCCGCGCGCCAGCGGCGATGCGAGCAGCAGCGACACGTCCTGCGACCCGGCGCTCTCCCCTGCGATGGTGACGTTGTCGGGATCGCCACCGAACTTGGCGATGTTGTCGCGGACCCAGCGCAGCGCCGCGATCTGGTCCATCAGCCCGTAATTGCCGCTGTTGCCGCCCGCTTCGCCGGCAAGGGCGCGGTGCGGCAGGAAGCCGAAGATGCCGAGGCGATACTGGATGGCGACCACCACGACACCACGCTTGCCGATCGACGACAGCGCCATGTCGCCCGCCGATCCGGCGCGGTTGCTGCCGCCATGAATCCACACGATCACCGGGCGCTTGCCGGTCAGCGCCGGCGTGGCGACGTCGAGCGTCAGACAGTCCTCGCTGGCGAAGACATGGTCGGCGCGGTTCCAGCCATAGTCGTTCTGGAGACAGGCGGGCGCGCGGGCGGTGGTGGCGCGGATGCCAGTCCATTCGACCACGGGCTGCGGTTCGCGCCAGCGGTTCGCGGCGATCGGCGGCGCGGCGAAGGGGATGCCGCGGAACACGGTGCGGTCGGGCGCGGCGCGGCCCTCGACGATACCACCGGACACGGAGACGCGCGGGGAGATCGGCGCGGCGGGGGTGGTGGCTTCCTGTGCGGTGGCGGAAGTTGCCACCAATGCGATCGTTCCCGCCAGTATCGCTAACGCTCGCATTGCTGTTCCCTGCCTGTTGTGCCGGCTTTCCTACCCCAGCGGCGAGCGATGTAAATCCTCCCCGGCACGGGGAGGGGGACCGTCGCCGCAGGCGACGGTGGAGGGGGATGGCCGCGCAATACAACCGTGCCGTATGCCGACACCCCCCTCCACCATGCTGCGCATGGTCCCCCTCCCCGTGCCGGGGAGGATCTCAGCGCGGACAGGTCTGCGTCACGTCCGCCGTCGTGCCGAGCGTGACGCGGGCGATGCTGACCGTCAGCGTGCCCTCGGTCGCGAGGATGAACGGCGAATCGACCTTGCCCATGTTGACGTTGCCGCCGAAGCATTTGAGCGGCACGCCCAGCGTCTTCCACTGGCCGACCGGCAGCTTCTCCATGCGGCCGAGCGCCACCTGGCCCCCGCCGGGGCCGCTGCGCAGCGACAGGGTGACCGGCCTGGTCGGGGCGGCATCGACGCGCATCGTCGCGAGCAGCAGGACGTCGCCATTGGTCTGGCGCGTCAGGTCGACCGGCGACTGGGTGCTGAGCGAAATCTGCGCCGGGCCGCTGCCGTCGATGGCGAAGCGGCGCGCACCTTCCTGTACGCCGTAATCGGTCGCGGTGACCTTCACCCGGCCGCCGCCCGACTGCGCGGGTACGGTGGTGACGCGGGTATTGCCGCCGGTGCCGGCCCCGCCGACCTCGAGCGACCATGCGGTCGCCGGCAGGCCGCGGTCCATGAAGGTGTCGCCGGCATCGACGTCGGCGACCTTCGCATCCTCCGACAGCGCAGGCACCGTCGTCCGGCTGGCGCCGGTCAGGCCGTAGCCGAGCGGGAACTGGGTCGGGCCGGTCGCATCGGCAGTCGCCGGCCACGCGAAGGACAGCGTGCCGGTGAAGTCGCGCTTCGCCTTGCCGCTGCGGTCCCTGAGCAGCACGTCGGCAACGCCCGCGCCTTCCGATCCGGGCAGCCATGCGACGACGAAGGCGTCGGCGGCGTTGATCGCGGCGTTCACGAACAGCGGACGGCCGGTCAGCATGACCGCGACGACCGGAATCCCCTGCGCCTTCAGCTTCTTCATCGTCGCGATCGGCCCACGCTGTTCGGGGCGCAGTTGCAGCGTCTTGATGTCGCCCTGGAACTCGGCATAGGGCGTCTCGCCGAACACGACGATCGCCGCATCGGGCTTGGCCCCGGTGAAGCTGCCATCGGCCGACAGCGTCGCCGTGCCCCCGGCCGCCTTCGCCGCCGCGTCGATCCCCTTGTAGATCGTCGTCGCGCCGGGGAAATATTTCGGGTCGATCCCCGTCCCCTGCCATGTCAGCGTCCAGCCGCCCGACTGGCGCGCGACGTCGTCGGCGCCGTCACCCGCGACCAGCACCCGTGCGCCGGCCTTGATCGGCAGCAAAGAGCCGTTGTTCTTGAGCAGCACCAGCGACTTCGCCACCGCCTCGCGCGCGATCGCGCGGTGTTCGGGGCTGCCGAGCAGGTCGAACTTGCCCGACAGCGGACGCGACGACGGCTTGCCCGCCTCGAACAGCCCGGCGCGCAGCTTCACGCGCAGGATGTTGCCGACCGCATCGTCGAGGCGGGCCATCGGGACTTCGCCCGACTTGACCTGCCTGACGAGGTTTTCCCAGATCGGCTTCCAGCTGTCGGGCGCCATGTACATGTCGAGCCCGGCGTTGATCGCCCGCGCGCACGACGCATTGGTGCAGCCCGCGACCTGGCCGTGCGCGTTCCAGTCGCTGACGATGAACCCGCCGAAACCCATGCGCTTCTTGAGCACATCGGTCATCAGCCCCTTGTGCCCGGTGATCTTTTCCCCGTTCCAGCTGCTGAAGCTGGCCATCACCGTCTGCACCCCGGCGTTGATCGCCGAGACATAGGGCGTGCCGTGGATGTCGCGCAGCACGGTTTCGGAAATCTTCGCGTCGCCCTGATCCTGTCCGCCGAACGTACCGCCGTCCGCAAGGAAGTGCTTGGTCGAGGCGAGGACGTAGGGGCCCTTCAACTGGTTGGTCGAACCGGGCGCGCCCTGCAGCCCCTCGATGAACTGGGTGACGTAGCTGGCGACCAGCTTCGGATCGGACGAATAGCCTTCGTACGCACGGCCCCAGCGCAGGTCCTGCGGCACGGTGATGGTGGGCGCGAAGGTCCATTCGATGCCGGTCGCGCGGATTTCGGCCGCCGTCGCCTGCGCGATCTTCCGCATCAGCGCGGGGTCGTGCATCGCGCCCAAGCCGACATTGTGCGGGAACAGCGTCGCGCCGACGATGTTGCTGTGGCCGTGGACCGCATCGGTGCCCCATATCACGGGAATGCCGACGCCGCCGCCGCTCTTGTCGACCGATGCCGCATAGAAGCGGTCGGCGAGCTTCAGCCATTCCGACGCCGGCGCGAATTCGTCGTTGTTGGGCGCGGAATTGCCGCCGTTCAGCACCGAGCCGAGGTGATAGCGCTTCACATCCTCGGGCGTCAGGCTGGCGATATCGCCCTGAACGACCTGTCCGACCTTTTCCTCCAGCGTCATCCGCTTGAGCAGGTCGGCGATGCGCGCCTCGATCGCCGGATCGGCCTTGTACGGCCACGTCGCCTGCGGCCAGATGTCCGGATGCGCCGTCGCGGCGGGTGCCGGGGCGGGCACCGTTTGTGCCGTGGCGGGAAATGCCGCGGCACCGACCAGCGCGGTGCACAGCAGGAACGTCGTAACCGGTTTCATCGCATCGCTCTCCCCATCGTGCGCCCGACGACGCACGTGTCTTTATACTCCGTTCGGAAAATCCGACAGCGTTGTCAACGCCTGACGCCACGGTTTTTGAAATTCATGTTTACGATTGAACCGCCATCGTCGCTGGTCCACGCTGCATCCGACGAAGCGACGGCGCCCGAGCGCCGCACCGGGAGATACCACCTTGCCCCCCTTGTTCCCTGTTGCCGCGTGGGGCCACGCGTGACCGACGACCGCGCGCCGATCCGCCTGTCGGGCACCAACCTGGAACGCGCCGCCGACCATAACCAGCGAGTCACGCTGCACGCGATCCGCGTGTCGGGATCGCTGACCCGTATCGACCTTGCCAACATCACCGGGCTGACGCCGCCGGCGATCGCCAACATCACCCGCCGCCTGCTGGGCGAGGGGCTGGTGCAGGAGGCAGGTCAGCGGCGCGGCGGACGCGGACAGCCGCCGACCAAGCTGGTGGTCAATCCCGCCGCCTGCTACGCGATCGGCATCAACGTCGACCGCGACCATGTGACGATCGTGCTGGTCGATTTCGCTGGACAGACGCTGGCGCGCGCCAGCCGCGAGGTCGATTTCGCGATGCCCGACGACGTCGCCGCCTTCTACCGGTCGGCGGTCGAGGGGCTGATCGCGGAGGCCGGTATCGATCGCCAGCGCATCGTCGGCATCGGCGTCGCGCGGCCCGACGATCTGGGCACCGTCGACCTGCCCGGCCGGCCCGACGCCTATACCATATGGGAGGGCGCCGACATGGCCGCGTTGTTCGGCGAACCGATCGCCCTGCCCGTCTTCGTCGAGAACGACGCGGCGGCGGCCGCGATGGGCGAATTGCAGCTGGGGCACGGCCAGCATCATGCCAGCTTCTTCTACATCCTGATCTCCTCGGCGCTAGGCGGCGGCCTCGTCCTTGACGGCAGCTATTACCGCGGGGCTCAGGGACGCTCGGGCGAGCTCGGCTTCCTGCTCGGCACCGACGGGCGCGGTGGGCAGACGCAGATACAGCATACCGTGTCGCTGTCGGGCCTGTCGCATCCGCTGCGCGATGCCGGCTTCACCCTAGCCGACATGCTGGGCGGGCGTGCCGACGATCCGGCGCTGCTGGCGTTGGTCGATGCGTGGATCGACGCATCGGTCGAACGGCTGGTCGAGCCGCTGACCGCGATCAACTGCCTCATCAATCCGGCTGCGATCTTCGTTGGCGGGCGGTTGCCGGGCGCGCATGTCGACACGCTGGCCGAACGGATGAACGCACGGATGCGGGTCGCGGCGACCAACGTCCCGGCGCTGGCCCCGGTACGCCGCGCGATGCTGGCCGAGGACGCGCCGGCGGTGGGCGCGGCGATCCTGCCGTTCAGCCATTTCCTGCTGCCCAGCGCCACCGCGCTGTGGAAGGCGGAAGAGGGCGCCTGACGCGTAGGGACGGACACGGCGTTCACGCGCCTGTTACCCGCGCGAAACCCGGGTCACGATCCTTCGCGACGGCAGTAGAAGGCGGGACCCCGGATCAGGTCCGTGGCAAGTTCGACTGGAACCGTCCGTCGTGGCCGGGTGATCGCGCGATGCGCGGCAGTGCGGGCGAGGCGCCGCCCGCCTTGAACGCCGCCACCAGCGCCAGCTCGAACCGGGTGCCGCAGCCGCCGGCCGCCGATGGGGTGGCCGGATCGGGTGGCTGGACAGGGTTCGGCATCGGGTTCGCCTCCGGTCTGGATATCGGATACCGTCGCAGAAGTAGGTTAAATCGTGGTTAGCGGTTTGCGGGGAGGAACGGACGATGCGAAAGCTGGCGATCGCGGGCATCATGATGGTGACGGCTGTTCCGGTGGCGGCGGCACCGACGCAGGACGTCGCGGTCGCGGCGCTGATCGACCGGTTCGACGCCGCGCGTGCCGCGTTCGATCCTGCCGCCCTCGGCGCGACACTGGCACCGGACTATGTCGAGATTTCGCCGGTCGGCACCGTCGATCCGCGTGCGGCGGTCCTGACATTCTACCAGCCGGCGGCGAAGCGCATAGCGCCGCCGATGACCGTCGACGAACGGATCGTGCGGGTGTCGGGGACGTTGGCGGTGGTCAGCGAGCGCAAGACCATGGCGCTGCCGAACGGTACCGTCCGGGCGCTGCGGATCGGCTATGTCGCGCGGCGCCGGGGCGGCACATGGCAGTTGGTTTCGGTGCAATATACGCCGATCCCGCCCGCGCGCTGACGGTACGGTGCACTCGCCGCGCAATTCCGATTTCGATTTGCGCTTTGTCCCGAATCCTGCGACGTTTATGCCATATTTATCGGTGACAAGGGTTTTGGGGGATGAACATAGCTTTCGATCCGGCGACGCGCGGCGGCGCCGTGCCGCTGGCGGGGATCGAACTGGGCGGTACGAAGTGCGTCTGCACCCTCGCCTCCGGTCCGGGCGAGATCCTCGCGCAGGAAACGGTGCCGACCGGGCACCCCTCGATCACCCTCCCCGCGATCGCGGCGGTGTTGCAGCGCTGGTGGGACGATGGCGGCTTTGCCGCGCTGGGCATCGCCAGCTTCGGTCCGGTCGACCTCGACCCCGCCTCGCCGACGTGGGGCCATATCCTCGCCACGACCAAGCCCGACTGGCCGATGACCGATATCGCGGGCACGCTGTCGGCGATGTTCGACGTGCCGAGCGCGTTCGACACCGACGTCAACGGCGCCGCCTTTGCCGAGACCTTGTGGGGCTGTGCGCAGGGGCTGGACGATTTCGCCTATGTGACGATCGGCACCGGGGTCGGCGTCGGGCTGCTGGTCAATGGCAAGCCGACGCGCGGGATCGGCCATGCCGAACTCGGCCACCTGCGGGTGCCGCGGCTGCCCGGCGACACGCTGCCCAGCGGCTGCCCGTTCCACGACGATTGTGTCGAGGGGCTGGCATCGGGGACCGGGATCAAGGCGGCGCTGGGGGACGTCCACGTCTCGACGCTGGCTGCCGACCATCCGGTCTGGGACCGGGTTGCGTCCGCCATCACCGCGATGTGCCATGCGATGGTGTGCACGACGGGACCGAAGCGGATCGCGATCGGCGGCGGCGTGATGAACAAGCAGCCACACCTGCTGGCGCGGATCGAACCGGCGCTGCGCGCCAGCATCAACGGCTATCTGCCGCTGCCGGAGCGCGACTATGTCGTGGCACCGGCGCTGGGCGATCAGGCGGGGCCGCTGGGATCGATCGCGCTGGCGCAGATCGCGCTGGGCGAGCGGGTCGCGGCGTAGGGAACGATGCGAAAGGACGTCGCCCCTGCACGGGCCGGGGCGACGTTCGGGGCTGACCGGTCAGCGTGCCATCGATACCTGATTGCCGGCGCCGGCGATGCTGACGCGCGGCTTGGTGCGGTCGGGGGTGCGGTAGACCACGGTATTGCTGGCGCCGCGGATCGTCACCGTTGCCCTGGGCGCGAGGTCGATCGTCACGCGGTTGCCCGCCCCCTCGATCAGCAGCGCGGTGCAGCGCCCGGTCACCGTTGCGGTGTTGCCCGCGCCGCGAATCGTCGCGCTGCTGCCGGCGCAGTCGATGTCCTGCCGCGCGCCGGCCCCTTCATACTGGCTCTGCGCCGACACGGTGGCGGGCAGGGCAAGGGAGGTCAGCAGCAGGGCGAACTTCACGACGGCCATGGTATCTCTCCGATAAGGTCGGGCGCGAGCCTAGCCTGATTACGGCAGCGAAACCATGGCCGTCGTCGTGGCGATCAATGCAGGCTCTTCGCCGATGCGACGTTGCGCGTCGCGGTCCGCCCTGCGGCGAGCGCGAAGCCGCACAGCGCGGCATAGCATAGCGCCGGCACGACGAACGCCGGGCCATGCCCGACCGCGCCCGACACCAGCCCGACGATCAGCGGGATCACCGCCCCGCCGAAGATCGCGGTGCACAACAGGCCCGATGTCGCCGCCTCGCTGGCGCTGGAGCGTTCCAGCGTCAGGGTGAAGATGACCGGGAACATGATCGAGTTGAACAGCCCGATCGCCAGCGCGACGAAACCCGCCCCGACCCCGCCGACCAGCGCGACATACAGGCACATGGCGACGGCGATGCCGGTGAACAGCGCCAGCAGCTTGTGCGCCTTCACCTTCGACAGCAGCACCGATCCGATCGCACGGCCGACCATCGCGCCCAGCCAGTAGAAGGCGACCGCCTTGCCCGCTTCCTGCAACGATACGCCGGCGACGCCGTCGCTGCCCATCGCCAGCCCCAGCAGCGGCACGCCGAACGCGGCGTCCGACACGCCCCATACGGTGTCGCCGTTCAGGAACAGCGCCATCTGCGTCCCGATCGCGACCTCCGCACCGACATACAGGAAGATTGCGCCCGCGCCGAGCACCGCCCAGCGCGACGAGAAGGCATCGCGCAGCAGCGCGCCGGGCGAGGGCACGTCGGCCGGCGCGTCGGGCACCGCCGCCGACACGACCTTGCGGCTGAGGAAGAAGAAGACGGCGAGCGCGGCGATCAGCCCCGCGATCCAGAAATAGGCGCGGTCGATCCCGGCCAGCGCCCCGGCGCGCACCGCCTCGGTCAGCACGGTCCCGTCCTTGACCTCGACCCCTTCGAGGAACAGGCTGGCGCCGAGCAACGGCCCCAGGAAGGTGCCGAACGAATTGAACGTCTGGCTGAGCGTCAGGCGGAAATGGCTGAGCTTGGGATCACCCAGCGCGGCGGCCAGCGGGTTCGCCGCGACCTGCAGGATGGTGATGCCGGCCGCCAGAATGAACAGGCCGAGCAGCACGATCGGGAACACCGCCAGGTTCGCCGCGACCAGCATGGTCAGGCAGCCGACGATCATGGTGACCAGCGCGAACAGGATCGAGGGCACCGCCTTCAACCGGCCGAGCAGGATCGCGGCGGGCATCGAGATCAGACCATAGGCGAGGAAGAATGCCGACGCGGCGAACTGCGCTTCGAAATCGGTCAGGGTGAAGATGCCCTTCACCGCCGCGACCAGCGGATCGATCAGCGAGGTGATGAACCCCCACGCGAAGAACAGCGTCGTGACGGCGGCGAATGCCAGCCCGGTAGTGGCGGAACCCGCCCGTGTCTGTGCCAAAGCGGCCTCCCCTTCTCAAACCTTGTCGGACTTAATCGACTATTTGCTTGCGATATTGGTCCGGTCGCCGAGCGGGGGACCGATGTCAAGAAATTGGTAAGGTTTGGAGTGGTGCGGCCGCTGTCGCTCACCCTCCCCGTCACCCCAGCGAAGGCTGGGGTCTTCTGCGGCTAGGCGCGCGCTGTATAACGGGGAAACCCCAGCCTTCGCTGGAGTGACGCGATTGGTTGCGGCGGATTACCCCAGCCGCGCCACCATGTCCGCCGCCAGTTCCGACAGCGTATCGTCGCGCGCGCCCATCACCACGATGCGGTCGCCTGCCTGCGCCTGTTCCACCAGCAACGCCGCCGCCGCCGCCCGGTCGGGGATGTGCCGTGCCGGCGCGCCCAGCGCGGTCAGGTCGGCAACGATGTCCGCGCTGGTCACTTCGCGCGCCACGGTGCCGCCGCGATAGACCGGATCGGGCAGCACCAGCAGGTCGTCGGCGTGGAGCTGGCCGGCGAACATCGCCACCAGTTCGCGGCGCATGACCTTCAGCGGACCATAGCCGTGCGGCTGGAACAGCAGCAGCAGGCGCCCGGACCGGCTGCGCAGCGTGGCGATGGTCGCGGCGATCTTGTCGGGGTTGTGGCCGAAATCGTCGATGACCGCGACCCCGCCCGCTTCGCCCACCAGCTCGAACCGGCGTTTCAGCCCCGAAAAACCGGCGATCGCGCGCACCGCGTCGGCGACCGGCACGCCGGTAGCGGTCACCGCGCCGATCGCCGCCAGCGCATTGGCGACATTGTGCCGCCCCGGCACCGCCAGCCGCACCGCATGCACCTCGCCCGCGACTACCAGCTCGAACCGGCTGGCAAAGGCATCGAGGTCGAGCGCGCGTGCGACCAGATCGGCCTCGCCCTCGACCGCGAAGGTCGTGCGCCTGTCCGTGGCGATCGTGTCGGCCAGTGCCCGCGCCTCGGCATCGCCGACATTGACGACCACCCGCCCGGCCCGTGCCGCGAAGCCGCCGAACAGCGCGCGCAGTTCGTCGAGCGACTTGTGGTCGAGGCTGACATTGTTGAGCACCGCGACCTGCGGGTCGTAGAATGCGATCGACCCGTCGCTTTCGTCGACCTCGCTGACGAAGGCATCGCCCCGCCCCACCAGCGCGCTGGCGAAGGGGCGGTCGGACCGCGCGAAATCCTTCATCACCGCGCCGTTCATCACCGTCGGATCGCGGCCGAGCGCGTGGAGGACATAGCCGATCATGCCGGTGACGGTCGACTTGCCGCTGGTCCCCGCCACGCCGATCGACAGCGGCGCGGCGTTGAACAGCCGGGCGAGCAGTTCGGCCCGGCCCAGCCGCTCCGCCCCGATGGCGTCGGCCGCGACGATATCGGCGACGGTCGGTTCGATCGCGGCAGAGGCGACGACGATCTGTTCGGCCGACACGATGCCGCTGCCGTCCTGCGGGAACAGCGCGATGCCGAGCGCGCGCAGCGCGTCGAACTTGGCGGGCAGGCTCGCCTGGTCGAGGCTGCGGTCGGAGCCGGCGACGGTCGCGCCGCGCCCGGCGAGGATCATGGCGAGGGGCATCATGCCCGACCCGCCGATCCCGACGAGGAAGAAGGATTTGCCGTACAGCATCGCGTGGCGCTATCGGGGTTGCCCTCAGGTGGCAAGCGGGGTTGCGTGATGCGTATCGGCGTGGTGGCGCCCGCACGGCGGGTGGACGAGGACCAGATGGCCCGGACACAGGGCTATGCCGCGCTCACCTATCCCGCGGTCGACTTGGTGGTGCATCCGCAATGTTTCCTCGACGTCGGCCATTTCGCCGGCACCGACGAACAGCGCGCCGCCGCCTTCCTCGAATTCGCCAACGATCCCGGGTTCGACGCGATCTGGTTCGCGCGCGGTGGATACGGCTCGAACCGCATCCTCGACAGGGTCATGCCGCAGCTCAACCGCGCGGCGGCGGCCAAGAGCTATCTCGGCTTTTCCGACATGGGGTTCCTGCTCGGCGCGCTCTATGCCCGGCGGATCGGGCGACCGATCCACGGGCCGATGGCGGCGCAGGTCGGCAAGGCAGGCGGCACCAACAGCGCGGCGCGCGCGCTGGCATGGCTGGTCAACCGCGACCGCACGATGCTGGCGCCCGAACTGGACGGCCGCCCGACCGTCGCGTTCAACCTCGTCATCCTGTGCGCGCTGATCGGTACGCCGTGGCTGCCCGACCTGACCGACCATGTCGTGATCGTCGAGGAGGTCGGCGAGGACCTGTACCGCATCGACCGGTTGTTGTGGCAGTTGAGCGAGGCGACGCAGTTGAAGGGGATCGCCGGCATCCGGCTGGGCGCGGTGACCGACCGCCATCCCGACGACACCGGCTTCGGCGAGACCGAGGAACAGATCGTCACCCGCTGGGCCGGTGCGATGGGCGTGCCGTATCTCGGCCGCGCGCATGTCGGCCATTATGCCGACAACATGGTGGTGCCGTTCGGGGTGGCGTGAAGCATAAGCCGCCGATCAGGCGCTTGCGGTGTAAGCTGGAAGCGCTTTTATAGCTTCTACAAACTGCGCTCTAGCTGAGCGCCGCTCGTTCGGCGTAAGTTCACGCGAAAAACCGTCACGGCACCGCCCAAGCATCGGCCGGTCCAGTTCCGGTGGGAGGCCGGGCTTCGTTGCCCAAAACGTCCGAAGATCATTCAAGTCTTTTGTACTCAGTTCTGCAAGCAACCCCTTTATCACATTTGCTATTATTTCGCCTTCTTGAGCGGAAGATTGTATCGCCTCGCCTTCTCCCGAAACGGGCGGACGCGCGCTGATCGATGGAGCGGCAACGGCTGATAGGAATGTCCCGACTACGGACGCATCCCATTCCGTTATCGTGTCTGCTTCTTGGCGTAGAAGGGGAGATTGGGAACCTCTTGCCGGATGAATGCCAAGAAGATGAATGCTAACGCCATAATTTTGCGCAATCTGAGCGCCGATACGAACATCCTCATCGCCCGAAACGAGTAGCGCGTCGGTTATGGATCGATTCCGAGCAAGCTCAATCAAGTCGGTCACGATGAGGGAGTCGACACCTTTTTGCTGACCCTGTCCGTTCAAAACGCCAAGCCGCATTTTGACGCGATCAAGCACCGCCAAGCTACTTTGCTGCGCGGTCATGCCGGTATGGAGAGGGGCATCGTACCAATAGATACGGAGGAGGCGACAGCCTTCACTCTTTTGATGAACCAGTTTGTCGAGAGCAGCAACAGCAGCAGCTTCATTCAACCTGAGTTCGGATCGATTACGCTTCGCTCCCGTCAAGGCGACAGAGCCTTGCGCGAAGAGATATCCCGCATCGACAAAAACAGCACTGTACGTCATTCGGCGTTCCTAGAAATAGTAAGGGGCCCCCGCAGGGACCCCAAGTAGGTTGCAGCACGACAATTAAGGTAGAGCCGTACCGCTGGTTGGATATGCCGTTTGTTCCGCCGAAAGTCAATGGCAGCCATTGCAACGGAATTGCGTGCTTTCCCTACTCCCCGAACGTCCGCGGCGCCGGGCTGACCGTCACCGCACCCCCCGCACGCACTTCCTGCACCTCCAGCGCGCGTTCGGCCACGCCGTCGCGGCCGAAACGGAACGCGCCGTCCAGCCCGGCGAACCCGTCCTCGGCGCGCAGCCGGCTTTCAGGGAAGTCGCGGCCGATGGTCCAGTCGCGTGCGATGCGCACCGTCAGCAGCACCGAATCATAGCCTAGACTCGACAGCCGGTACGGCGCGGCGTTGAAGCGCGCGCGATACTTGGTCGCGAACTGGCGGTAGAGCGTGTTCGAGACGCTGGCATACCATGCACCGTTCAGCGCCGGCATCGAGCCCAGCCCGGTTTCGGTATTCCACAGCTCGGTGCCGAGCACCCTTGCCGACCGGCTGGGCGTCTTGCGGATCGCGGGCACCGCCATCGCCGCCGCGCCCGCCTGATCGGCGATCAGCACCGCTTCATAGGGCGAGTTCTTCGCCAGGCGGGTGACCGCCGCGGCGATGCCGCCACGCGGATAGGTCTGGAGCGACACGACCTGTCCCCCCGCCTGTTCGACCGCGCGCAGGAAGCTGGTCGAGGCACGCTGGCCATAGACGCCGGCGGGAACGAGACCGGCGAACTGCGTCATGCCGTTGGTCCGCGCATGGCCGACGACGCGGTCGATCGACTGGGCCGGGGTGTAGCCCAGCAGCCAGGCGCCGTTGCCCGCAACCGACACGTCGTTCGAATAGCTGATGACCGGCACCTTCGCCGCACGCGCGATCGGCGTCACCGCGCGGACGTCCTCGGCGAGCAGCGGCCCCAGGATCAGGCGGTTGCCTTCCGCGATCGCGCGCTGCGCCGCGGGGCCGGCACCGGCCGCGGTGTCGTAGGTGGTGATTCGCACCCGCTCGCTGCGCGTGTCGAGCAGCGCCAGCTGCGTCGCGTTGGCGATCGACCGTCCGACACCGCCATTGGGGCCGGTCAGCGGCACCAGCAGCGCGACGCGGTGGCGCTGGGTATCCTCGGGGATGCCGCCGGTCACAGGATCGGGGCGGGTCGGCTGCGGACGGGTGGTCGGCGGCGGTGCCTGTTCGACCGGGCCCCTGGGGACCAGCGTGGCGCACCCCGCCAGCAATGCCGCCCCGAACAGCGCCGTGGCGCGCGCGATGTGATGCCGCCATTGCCGCGGCGCTATCGTGTCTGCCATGGACCTACCCCTGATGACCGAAAAACTCGAACCCGGCCTCTACATCGTCGCGACCCCGATCGGCAATCTCGCAGACCTAAGTCCGCGCGCCGCCGATATTTTGTCGCGCGCCGACATCATCGCGGTGGAGGACAGCCGCGTCACCGCCGGGCTGTTGCGCCACATCGGCGTCAAGCGGCCGATGCTGCCCTATCACGACCATAATGCCGAAGGGATGCGCCCCGGCCTGATCGCGCGGATGGCGTCGGAAGCGGTGGCGCTGGTGTCGGACGCGGGCACGCCGCTGATCTCCGATCCCGGCTACAAGCTGGTGCGCGATGCGCGTGCGGCGGGCCATGCGGTGGTGACGATCCCCGGTCCGTGCGCGGCGGTGGCGGCGCTGACGCTGGCCGGGCTGCCGACCGACCGGTTCCTGTTCGCCGGGTTCCTGCCGCCCAAGGCCCATGCCCGCGCCGAATCGATCGCCGAGATCGCGAACGTCCGTGCGACGCTGGTCTTCTACGAAAGCGGCCCGCGCCTGTCGGCGACGCTCGCCGCGCTGGCGCAGGGGCTGGGCGACCGCGAGGCGGGCGTCGCGCGCGAGATCACCAAGCGGTTCGAGGAATGCGTGACGGGCACGCTGTCGGTGCTGGCGCAGCGCTATGCCGATGCGCCGCCCCGGGGCGAGATCGTGATCGTCGTCGCGCCGCCCGGCGCCCCGCCCCCCGCCACGGCGGACGATGCCGATGCGGCGCTGCGCGAGGCGCTGACCCGGCTGCCGGTGTCGAAGGCGGCGGGCGAGGTGGCGAAGGCGCTGGGGCTGGACCGGCGGGAATTGTACGCGCGGGCGATGGCGATGAAGGGCAATTCGGCGGACTAATCACACCGGCCGGCACTCATGTGCCACATTCGTCATCCCAGCGAAGGCTGGGATCTCGTTGTAATGGAGTACTCGCCTAGCCGCGGGATGCCCCAGCCTCTGCTGGGGCGACGTCGAACCAACTGGCGGTGAACTAACCGGCGGTTACGCCGCGATGTTCCGCAGCTTCGTCAGTTCCACCGGGCGGGCGGCATGGTTGATCGGCAGCGCGTCGCCGCAGCACGCGCATTCGGCGATGACCCGCCCCACGAACCATTGCGTGGCACCGCAGCTGGGGCAACTGTTGCGCGCATGGAGCGCATAGAGCGGCAGCCGCTTCGATGGCAGGACGGTTCGTTCCATGGCATTCTCCCTGTCGACAGGGGAACGCCACCACCGCGCCACGGTTCCGTTACGAAGGGTATCGAGGATGGAACGGTACGACATGGTTCCGGACGGGCAAGGGCGCTGGACGATGCCCGATACCGGTTCGCCGCAACGGTCCGGTCAGGCCGGGGTGCGTTCGTCCAGCAGCGTGTGCGCGTCAAGCCCCAGCAGCTCGATATGCGCGCGAATCCGCGGCCAATGGCCGGTCAGGAACCGCTCGCGCTCGGCGACGCGCAGCCGCTCGATCGCGCCGGGCAGCACGAACATGCCCACCCCGCGCCGGACCTCGACATAGTCGTCGTCCTGGAACGTCTGATACGCCTTCGCCACGGTCAGCGGGTTGGCGCCATGTTCGGCGGCGAACGCCCGCACCGACGGCAGCTGGTCGCCCGCGCGATAGTCGCCACGCAGGATCGCCGCGGCGATCAGCGCCCGCAGGCGGAGGTAGACGGGCGTGTCTTCGTGGTCGATCGCTGTCATGCTGACTTAATACAGCAACGGGCGGGAAAGTCCATCGTTCAGCTCGCCCAGACCGTACGGACGCGCGCCAGATCGGGACGCGGCCGTTCGTCGAGCGGCCGTCCCGGCGACCCGAAATACACGAACCCGGCGATGCGTTCGTCGGGGCCGCCGAAGGCGTCGCGCACCTGGTCGCTATACGCCGCCCAGCCGGTCAGCCAGCTCGCGACATAGCCCATGGCGTGTGCGGCGTGGAGCAGGTTCATCGTCGCGGCGCCGGCCGACAATTCCTGTTCCCAGCGCGGGATATGGCTGTCGACCGGCGACGACAGCACGACGATCAGCGCCGCGCCTTCTTCCGCGAAGCGATCGCACGCCTCCAGCTGCGCGCTCGTGGCCTGCGGGTTCCCGGCGACGAAAGCGCTTCGCAGCAGCTTGCCGAACGCCGCCCGGCGATCTTCCGGCACGACGATGAACCGCCACGGCGCCAGCTTGCCATGATCGGGCGTACGCGCGGCGATGGCGATCATCGCGTCGATCTCGGCCCCGGTGGGTCCGGGGGCCACCATGTCGCGCGGCTTGCCCGAACGGCGGGTGCGCAGGTGGCTGAGCAGCGAAGAGCGGTCGTTGAAGATCATGGCGGCGATGTAGGCGCCACCGCTCCCGACGCCAACCACCGGGCAACGCATCGTCACAATCGCAACAATCCCGCTTGGCATCGCGATTTTCGCCGTTAGGCTCGCGGCCATGCGCGTGCCCCGCCCGACAGAGGCGGCGGACGCGCCGGTTTCTTATCGGGGGATGTATCCTTGTTCGGCCTACCCATCATTCCATCGATCGCGGCGGGATTCCTGATCCTGCTTCTGGTGCTGGGCGGCGTCGCCGCCGCGAGCAAGGGCGAGGAATTCGCCGGCCATCCCAAGGGGCTGTACGTCCTGTTCTTCGCCGAGATGTGGGAACGCTTTTCCTATTATGGCATGCGCGCGCTGCTGATCTTCTACCTGACCAAGCACTGGCTATTCGGCGACGGCGAATCCAACCTGATCTACGGCGCCTACACGTCGCTGGTGTACATCACCCCGGTGCTGGGCGGCTATCTCGCCGACCGCTATCTGGGACAGCGCAAGGCGGTGCTGTTCGGCGCGGTGATCCTGACGGTCGGCCATCTGCTGATGGCGTTCGAGGGGCAGACCGGCGTCACCGACCCGCTGCTCAAGCAGGCCGATCCCGCGATAAACATCTTCTGGGCGGCGCTCGCCTGCATCATCGTCGGGTCGGGCTTCCTGAAGGCCAACATCTCGGTGATCGTCGGACAGCTCTACAGCCGCACCGACCTGCGCCGCGACGGCGCCTACACCATCTTCTATGTCGGCATTAACGTCGGCGCGGCGCTGGGCGTGATCTTCGCGGGCTTCCTCGGCGAAACCTATGGCTGGTCGTACGGCTTCGGCGCGGCGGGCATCGGCATGCTGCTCGGCCTGATCGTGTTCGTGCTGGGCAAGCCGTTGCTGAAGGGCCAGGGCGAGGCCCCGCGGCCGCTGACCAGGGCGACCGAATGGGGGCTGTATGGCCTCGGCGTCGCGGCGATCGGCGTGATCTGGGCACTGATCCAGTATCAGTCGGTGATCGAGACGCTGCTGATCATCTCGGGCGTAGCGCTGCTTGCCTATGTCCTGTTCGAATCGTTCAAGCTGCCCAAGGAACCACGCGAGCGGATGTTCGCCATCCTGTTCCTGATCGCGCTGAACCCGGTCTTCTGGGGGCTGTTCGAACAGGCCGGCGGATCGCTCAACCTCTACACCGACCGCTATGTCGATCGCGGCGGCGTGCCCGCGTCGCTGTTCCAGTCAATCAACGCGATCTACATCGTGCTGCTCGGGCCGATCTTCGCGGCATTGTGGGTGGCGCTGGCGAAGCGCAACCGCGAACCCTCGGCTCCGGCCAAGTTCGCGCTGGCGCTGTTGCAGGTCGGCTTCTCGTTCCTCGTGTTCGTGTGGGGCGCGCGGACCGTGGGCCCGGAAATCGCGACGCCGGTGCTGTTCGTGTTCCTGATCTACTTCTTCCAGACGACCGGCGAGCTGTGCCTGTCGCCGGTCGGGCTGTCGGCGATGAACCGGCTGGCACCCAAGCACCTCGCCAGCCTCATCATGGGCGCATGGTTCTACATGACGGCGGTCGGCAATTTCGTCGCGGGCAAGATCGGCGAGGCGACCGGCGGCGAAGGCGGCGAAATGACCAAGGAAGGCACGCTGTCGGTCTATAGCAGCATCGGCTGGTGGACGATCGGCATCGGCGTGGTCGTGCTGCTGCTGTCGCCGATCGTGAAGCGGTGGATGCACCTCGACACGCTGGCCGACGACACCGACCACAGCCTCGCCGGGCAGGGCGCGATCGGCGAGCCGAAGGCGGCGGGCGTCGATGTGTGGAAGGAAGAAAAATAAGACGGCGCATGTCGGGCGCACCGACGGTCGCCCGACATGCAAAACCCTGTTGCAACCGCGGCAAACCACGGTATGCCGCACCTCTCCCGGTCAGGGGGCGCTTAGCTCAGTTGGTAGAGCATCTCGTTTACACCGAGAGGGTCGGCGGTTCGAGCCCGTCAGCGCCCACCACCGCGCAGCGCAACGATGTGCTGCAAAGGCAGCACACGACAGCGCAAGCGCGGCCAGCGGGCCGAAGCCATGCCACAAGGCGTGGCTTCGCCACGACTGACGGCATGGCGGGCGCGGGGCGGTTGATCCGGACATTTCCGGACGTTCCCGGCGACCGGTAGCGCTTTCCAGGCGGGGTGCCCCAGCCTTCGCCGGGGCGACGTGAATGACGACGGGACGCTGGCGCGGACGCCCTTACCCGACCCGGTTCCCTGCGCCCCAAACGTCATTCCGGCGGAAGCCGGGATCTCCCGGTTAAACCACGCGATGACGACAAGCTGGCAACCGTCACCCCGGAAACGGCGACACCTCTGCAAAAGTCATCAATCCGTACCCCGGCGAAGGCCGGGGCCCAGTTGGGGGGCGCTGGTAAGATACGGAAAAGCCTTTCCAACTGGACCCTGGCCTCCGCCGGGGTACGGCGAGGCGCTGGCTCTGATCGAAACCTTCGCAGAGGTCTCGATCAAGTCCGCGGCGACGGGCTGACAAACCAATCACACGCGAGGGAGCGCCCTCCCTACGCCCAGCCCAGCCCGGCCTTTGCCACCGCCTGCGCATAGCCCTCCATTCCCGCCACGCCGCGCGCGGTCAGCACGATGAAGGCGCGGCGGCGGTCGCTCGGGTCCTCGCGGCGCATCAGCAACCCGGCATCGGTCAGCGTCGTGATCCAGCGCAACGCGGTGGTCGGCGGCACGGCCGAGGCGATGCACAGGCTCGATACCGATACCCGGCTCCCCTCCAGCCGCGCGGCGAACAGGTCGAGCAGCATGTCCCAGCCCGGATCGGCGAACAGGTCCTTCGGCAGGAACTGGTCGCGCATCCGCCGCGCGCGGATCGCGCCGCGAACGGTCGCGGCGGCGATGTCGGCGGGACCCGCATCGTCGGCGGACGGCGCGACGAAGTCCGCCGATCGGTCGCGTACCCCCTCGTCCCCGCCCTCGCGGCTGAGCCTGAGCAGTGCATGGGCGATCCGTGCGACCTCGGCGTTCAGCCGCCGCAGCCGCTCGGCATCGCGCTCGGCGGCCTGCATCCCGCTGCCCACCGCCCCGCCGAATGCGATTTCGGCGACGCGCTCGTCGGGACGCGCCTCGCACAGCAGCGTCGCCGGCCCGCCCAGCAGCAGCGCGCCGACGACGTCGAGCGCCTCGATCGGAAAACTGACCACCAGCTGCGCCCGGTCGCGCGCCGCACGGTCCGCCAGCAACGGCAGCGCCTGTTCGAGCGACGCCGTCGCCACCCCGGCTGCCTCGACCAGCAGCACATCGGCATGGGACAGGTCGGCCAGCGCCGTCGCCAGCCCGGCGAAGCCGATCGTGCCGGCCACCGTCACCCCGGCGGCGCGCGCCGCTTCCGCCGCGTCGTCACGGGCGAGTGCATCGTCGGCGACGATCACCGCCCGCCGCGTGCCCTGTTCGTCGAACCCTGCGAATCCCGTCAAACCGTCCCCCCTCGCCACCGTACAGTATACGGATAGCGTAGGGCGGACGGGCGGCGATGGCGAGCCCCGCCGGGCTCAGTCCATCGCCTTCACGATCTCCTCGACCATCTTCTTGGCGTCCGCCAGCAGCATCATAGTTTTGTCGCGGTAGAAGACCTCGTTATCGACCCCGGCATAGCCGACGCCGCCCATCGACCGCTTGATGAACAGCACCGTCTTCGCCTTTTCGACGTCGAGGACGGGCATGCCGTAGATCGGCGAGGTCTTGTCGGTCTTGGCCGCCGGATTGGTCACGTCGTTGGCGCCAATGACGAAGGCGACGTCGGTCTGCGCGAACTCGCTGTTGATGTCCTCCAGCTCGAACACGTCGTCATAAGGAACGTTCGCCTCGGCCAGCAGCACGTTCATATGCCCCGGCATCCGCCCCGCGACCGGGTGGATCGCATATTTCACGCGGACGCCATGTTCCTTCAGCTTGTCGCCCATTTCGCGCAGCGCATGCTGCGCCTGCGCCACCGCCATGCCGTATCCGGGAACGATGATGACCTGTTCGGCCTGCTGCATCAGGAACGCTGCGTCCTCGGCCGAACCGCGCTTCCACGGCCGGTCGATCGCCGCCACCCCGCCCCCGCCGCTGTCGGTAGCGCCGAAGCCGCCGGCGATCACGCTGATGAAGCTGCGATTCATCGCCCGGCACATGATGTAGGACAGGATCGCACCCGACGACCCGACCAGCGCGCCGGTGACGATCATCGCGGTGTTGCCGAGGGTGAAGCCCATCGCCGCCGCCGCCCAGCCCGAATAGCTGTTGAGCATCGACACCACGACCGGCATGTCCGCGCCGCCGATCGGAATGATGAGTAGGAAGCCGATCGCGAACGACAGCACGACCACCGCCCAGAACGGCCACGTCGCCTGGGTATGGGCGAACTGCGCGACCAGCAGCAGGATCGCGGCCAGCGTGACGAGGTTGATGACGTGCCGGCCGGGCAGCAGGATCGGCTTGCCCGACATCGACCCGTTCAGTTTCAGGAAAGCGATGACCGATCCCGAAAAGGTGATCGCGCCGATCGCGACGCCAAGGCCCATTTCGACCTTGCTGACCGGGTTGATGACCGCGAAGGGCTGTCCGATCATCGGGATCACCATCGACGCGATGCCGAACGCCTGCGGGTTCAGGTACGCGGCGATCCCGACCAGCACGGCGGCCAGCCCGACCAGCGAGTGGAAGGCGGCGACGAGCTGCGGCATCGCAGTCATCGCGATCCGCTTGGCGGTGGTCAGGCCGATGACTGCGCCGATCGCGATCGCGGCGAGGATCTCGGCGAAGGTGACCGTATCAAACAGCGCCAACCCGCCGTCATCAAATGCGAAATTTCTGCCATCAAATGTCGACTGCATCGGCAGGTGCGTGACAATCGTGGTCAGCACCGCGATCCCCATGCCGATCATGCCGAGGCGATTGCCCCGCCGGCTGGTCGCGGGCGACGACAGCCCGCGCAGCGCGAGGATGAAGCACACCCCCGCGATCAGATAGGCGAGCGCGACCCATGGATTGACCGGTGCGGCCTCGTGCATCCCCCTCACCCCTTCTTCTTGTACATGGCGAGCATGCGTTCGGTGACGGCGAACCCGCCGAAGATGTTGATGCTGGCCAGCACCACGCCCAGCAGCCCCAGCCACTTCGCCCCCGGCACGCCGGCAGCAGCAGCGGCGATCAGCGCGCCGACGATGATGACCGAGGAAATGGCGTTGGTCACCGCCATCAGCGGCGTATGCAGCGCGGGCGTCACCGACCAGACGACATAATAGCCGACGAAGCAGGCAAGGACGAAGATCGACAGGATCGAGAGGAAGTCCATGATGTTCCTTTCAATCCTCCCCAAGCATGCTTGGGGAGGGGGACCGCCGGCGGGGCGACTCGATATCCTCCCCGGCACGGGGAGGGGGACCAGCCGCAGGCTGGTGGAGGGGGGTGGCCACCAGCGAGGCGATCGCGGCGGCCACCGCACCGACGTCAGCAATCACACGGGCGGCGGCAATGCGGACGATGCGGTAGCCTTGCTCCTGCAGGAACCGCAGTCGCGCATCGTCCCGTTCAGGACGATCGGCGCGCTCATGCGCTTCGCCGTCGATCTCGACGATCAGCCGGGCCTCTCGGCAGAAAAAATCGGCGACATAGGGCCCAACCGGATGCTGGCGACGGAACTTGGCACCGGCCTGTCCGCCACGCAGCTTTTGCCATAGCATTGCTTCGGGGAGGGACATTTCCCGGCGTAGTCGCCGAGCGGTCGCTACCTCCGGCCGCACCGCCCGCGGAAGCCCCCCTCCACCGGCTGCGCCGGTCCTCCTCCCCGTTCCGGGGAGGATATGCGCTTCCGTCTCATCCTGCCGCGTCTGGTCGCCGTCCGCGTGCTGCGGATAAGGAGAAGCCAAGGCAGCCCCCCCCCTCACCGCTTCGCCAGCACCAGTTCCGCCAGCAACCGCTGGATCGCCGCCGGGTCGGCATTGCGGCTGACCTTCAGCGTCATCGGCGTCGGCTGCCCCGTCACCCACAGATGCAGGTCGCTGTCGAGGTCGAACGTCCCCGCGCTCTCGACCGAAAAGCTGGTGATCGAGCGGTAGGGAACGCTACGGAACGATATCTTGGACCCGGTGATCCCCTGCACATCGACCAGCACGAAACGGAAGTTCGTCAGGAACGCGGTGTCGCGCAGCGAGCGGAACGCCGCCAGCACTTCTTCGCCCGCGATCAGCGCGTGGCCGTATTTCTCGCGGATTTCGGCCGGATCGACCTCGTGACTGCTGAACAGACCCATATTTTCCCCTTCACCCGGTCAGGCGCGGATTCACCACCTGCCCGTTTTGCGTCAGGCGGATCGCCTGCGTCACCTCGTCCTCGTCGGGCAGCACCGGCCGCCCCGCATCCTTGTCCCAATAGGCCGACAGGAAATTGAACAGGTTGCGCGCGAACAGCGCCGATGCGTCGGCCGCCAGCCGACTGGGCACGTTGCGATGGCCGACGATCTTCACGCCGTGGCGCACCACCACCTCGCCCGCGACCGCGCCCTCGACATTGCCGCCCTGTTCGACCGCGAGGTCGACCAGCACGCTGCCCGGCCGCATCGACGCGACCTGGCGCTCGCTGACAAGGCGGGGCGCGGGCTTGCCGGGAATCAGCGCGGTGGTGATGACGATGTCCTGTTTCGCGATATGGGCGGACACCAGCTCGGCCTGTGCTTCCCGGTATTCCGCGCTCATCTCGCCGGCATAGCCGCCCGCGCCCTCGCCCTCGATCCCCGCCACCGTCTCGACGAAGATCGGCTTGGCGCCCAGCGACTGGATCTGTTCCTTCGTCGCCGAACGGACGTCGGTGGCGCTGACCTGCGCGCCCAGCCGCCGGGCGGTGGCGATCGCCTGCAGCCCGGCGACGCCGACCCCCATCACGAACACCCGCGCCGCGCTGATCGTGCCCGCCGCGGTCATCATCATCGGGAACGCGCGGCCATATTCGGCGGCGGCGTCCAGCACCGCCTTGTATCCCGCCAGATTCGCCTGCGACGACAATATGTCCATCGACTGGGCGCGGGTGATACGCGGCATCCATTCCATCGCCAGCGCCTCGACGCCCAGCGCGGCATAGGCGTCGATCCGCGCCCGCTCGCCAAAGGGATTGAGCCCGGCGACCAGCCATGCCCCCGGCTTGACACCGGCAAGGCTGTCGGGCGCGGGGCCGGCGACGCCCAGCAGGATATCGGCACCGGCGATCGTCTGTGCCCGCGGCCCCACGCTCGCACCCGCTGCGGCATAGGCCTCGTCGTCGATCGACGCCCCCGTGCCCGCGCCCGCCTCCACGGCCACGCCGGCACCCAGGCCGATCAGCTTCTTCACCGTTTCCGGCGTAGCGGCGACCCGGCGTTCGCCGGCGGCCTGTTCGGCGAGAAGCGCGAGCTTCACGTCAGGAAGCGATCAGGTAGATGACCAGCGCGGTGAGCGCGGCACACACCACCGCCCCCCAGGTGAACCAGCGCAGAAAGCCGGTATAGGTCCCGCCATGGGCGGGCGGGCGGCCGTCGATCGCCATCGAAGCTCCTCTCGAATTTCGTTTCGTTGGCGGACAGCGTAGCGCGCCCCATCCGACGCGCCAACCCCGCACGTGCCGTCCGGATCGTCCGCCGGGTCGCATCGATCGCGTCGTCGCCGGCTTAAGCCGAATTTTACGAACGCTGGCGCATGGTTGCACCGTTACGGGACATCAGGGACGCAGGGCAGCACATGACGCGCGACGGACAACGGCTGCTGATGGTGATCGACGACGAACCGGCGCAGCGGCGGCTGGTGGCGGCGATCGCGGCGCGGCGCGGATGGCGCACCGTCTTCGCGGGCGACGCCGAAACCGCGCTCGCGACCCTGGGTACGCCCGACGGCGTGGCGCTCGACGCCGTGCTGCTCGACCATTGGTCGCCGCAGGCGGATGCGACCGCGCTGATCGCCGAGTTGCGCCGCAGCCGCCCGGCGCTGCCGATCCTGATGCTGACCGCCAACGAATCGGTCGCCGGCGCCGTCGCCGCGATGCGTGCCGGGGCCAGCGATTTCCTGGTGAAACCGATCGCCGCCGAACGGCTGCTCGCCGCGCTGGAGGCGGCGGTCGGCGGCGCGGCGCGCGGCGAACTGCGTCCGCTTACCGAAAAACTGTCGATGTCGCTGGCGTTCGACGAGATCGTCGGATCGGCCCCGCAATTCCGCGCCGCGCTGGCGATCGCGGCCAAGGCGGCGCGCGCCCGCGTGCCGGTGCTGATCGAGGGGGAGAGCGGCGTCGGCAAGGAAGTGGTCGCAGACGCGATCCACGCCGCCAGCCCCCGCGCGCGCAAGCCGATGGTCCGCGTCAACTGCGGCGCGATCCCCGCCAATCTCGTCGAAAGCGAGCTGTTCGGCCATGAAAAGGGCGCGTTCACCGGCGCGTTCGAACGCAAGATCGGTCGTTTTCAGGAAGCCGACGGCGGCACGCTGTTCCTCGACGAGATCGGCGAGATGCCGTTCGAGACGCAGGTCAAGCTGCTGCGCGTGCTGCAATCGGGCGAGATCCAGCCGGTCGGCGCGCGCCACCCGCGCGAGGTCGATGTCCGCGTCGTCGCCGCCACCAACAAGACGCTGACGCAGGAGGTGGAGGCCGGCCGCTTCCGCGAGGACCTCTATTACCGGCTGAACGTCGTGCAGGTGACGATTCCCCCCTTGCGCGAACGCGCCGGCGACATTCCCGCACTCGCCCGCCACCTGATGGCGCGCATCGCGCAGCAGCCGGGGTTGCGCCAGCTGGGAATCACCGACGACGCGATCACGCTGCTCGGCACCTATGCGTGGCCCGGCAATGTCCGCCAGTTGCAGAACGCGCTGTTCCGTGCGGCGGTGCTGTGCGACGGCGACGCGCTGACCCGCGCCGATTTCCCGCACATCGCCCGGATCGCCGAGGGCGGCGCACCGCAACCGGTCCTGCCGGCACAGCGCCACGACGTCGCCGGCGGCGTCACCCTGTTCCGCGCCGACGGCAATCTGCGCGCGCTGGAGGAGATCGAGGCCGACGTCATCCGCCTCGCCATCGGCCATTATCGCGGCCGGATGACCGAGGTCGCCCGGCGGCTGGGGATCGGCCGCTCGACGCTCTACCGCAAGTTGGGCGAACTGGGGATCGACCAGAACGCGGCGTGAGGGGGCTGGCCTTTCCCCATCGTCACCCCGGACTTGATCCGGGGTCCCGCTTCTTTCCGACGGCGGGAGAGGAAGCGGGACCCCGGTTCGAGCCCGGGGTGACGGTCGGGGTTGTGGTTCGATCCATCAAAGCCGTATCCCCGCGGAGGCGGGGATCCAGGGTTACAAGGCGCAACGCCTGTGGCTCTGGATCCCCGCCTGCGCGGGGATACGGATCGGGTGCGTCAGGCGACCACCTCCCGCCATTGCCCCGGCGCCACCCCCTCGACGCTCCACCCCCCGACCTGCCAGCGCACCAGCCGCAGCGTCGGCAGCCCGACCGCCGCGGTCATCCGCCGCACCTGCCGGTTGCGCCCCTCGCGGATCGTGATCGACAGCCAATGGTCGGGCACGGACTTGCGGAAGCGCACCGGCGGCACCCGTTCCCACAGCAGCGGCGGATCGATCGCAGCGACCTCCGCCGGGCGGGTCGGCCCGTCGTTCAGCGTCACCCCGCGCCGCAGCCGGTCGAGCGCCGCATCGTCCCGCGCCCCTTCGACCTGTACCAGATAGGTCTTTGGCAGCTTGAACCGTGGGTCGGCGATCCGCGCCTGCAAGCCGCCATCGTCGGTCAGCAGCAGCAACCCTTCGCTGTCGCGGTCCAGCCGCCCGGCGGGGTAGACGCCGGGCACGGCGACATGGTCCGACAACGTCGCCCGCGCCCCCCCGGTCCCGCGATCGGTGAACTGCGACAGCACGCCATAGGGTTTGTTGAGCAGGATCAGCCGCGCCATGGCCGCTCCTTCGCAAGTCCCGCGTGGCCGTTCAATCCCACCAGAAGAACCACCAGTCGCTGGCCATCAGCGTCGCGGCCAGCGCCTCGATCGTACCCACCCCCTGATCGACCGTGTCGGGACAATATGCATAGCATTCGCTCGCTACCGCCAAAGCTTCCACGCCATCCGTCGGCCGCCGTTTCACCCGCAGGTTGATCGTATCGCGGTTGATGCCGACCAGTTCCGCACCATGGCGTTCCTGCCAGCCGCGCAACGCCGCACATTGATAGGCGGGCGGCGGACAGCCGTTCCAATTGCCCCAGCGCAGATAGGCCGGCACCTCCCAACCATGCGCGGTCGGCAGCGTGACGATATGGACCCTGGCGAACGTCCGCCCGTCCAGCAGGTTGGTCGCGACGGTAAGGTCCATTGCCGCGACATCGTCGGGCCACGGACCGCTGGCCGGCCGCCTGTCCGGATCAGATCCGTTCCAGTTCGCCAGATCGCGTGGCATGGCGATCGTCCGGCTGGTCGCGATGACCTGCGCGACGGGCGGCACCGGCAGGTCCTGTGCACCCGGCGTCAGCACCGATGGCGTATCCATGCTGAACTGGTCGCAGATCGCATACAGTCCTTCATCGTCGCCGACGATCACCGGCCAGCCCTTGCCCTCCGCCCGGATGCGCTCCCACGCCGCCAGTGCCTGCGTACCCGGCACGGTCGTCACCGGATAGGGAAAGGCCGCGCGCAATCTCGCTTGTGCCTCGCGCATCTGCTGCTCCATCGGGTCGGGCGCCTGCGCCGGCGCGCGCGCCGCGGTGATCAGCGCCAGCAGCCCCGTGATCCAGTTGCGTCGCGTCATCCAAACCCCCTGTCGCCTGCGCCGGGGAACCGCCTGTCCCCCCGAACCGTCCTTGCCCTATAGCCCGGTCGCAGCCCATTACGGAGAGCGCAGATGAAAACCGTTTCGACCGCCCGCGCCCATGGCGGCACGCAGGGCGTGTACGCGCATGAATCGACCGCCACCGGCACGACCATGACCTTTTCGGTGTTCGTGCCGCCGCTGGAACCCGGACGGCGCGCGCCGATCCTGTGGTATCTCTCCGGGCTGACCTGCACCCACGCCAACGTCACCGACAAGGGCGAGTTTCGCGCGGCTTGTGCCGAACACGGCATCGCCTTCGTCGCGCCCGACACCTCGCCGCGGGGGGCGGACGTCCCCGACGATCCGGACGGCGCATGGGATTTCGGGCTGGGCGCGGGCTTCTATGTCGATGCGACCGAGGAACCATGGGCGAAACACTACCGCATGCGGTCCTATGTCGAGGACGAACTGCCCGCACTGATCGCCGCCGGGTTTCCGATGCTGGACGGCGCGCGCCAGGCGATCACCGGCCATTCGATGGGCGGGCACGGCGCGCTGACCATCGGCTTACGCAACCCCGACCGCTTCCGCTCGGTTTCCGCCTTCGCGCCGATCGTCGCGCCGTCGCAGGTGCCGTGGGGCGAAAAGGCGCTGGGCGGATATCTGGGCGACGACCGTTCGGCGTGGCGCGGCGCCGATGCGGTCGCGCTGATCGAGGATGGCGCGCGGATCGGGGAAATCCTGATCGATCAGGGCGACGCCGACGATTTCCTGTCCGACCAACTCCGCCCGGAACTGCTGGCAAAGGCGTGCGCCGACGCCGGGATCGACTGCACGCTGCGGATGCAGCCGGGCTACGACCACAGCTACCACTTCATTTCGACCTTCCTGCCCGACCATATCCGCTGGCACGCCGCGCGGTTGCGGTAGGCGCGGATCGAGCGAACGCAACGACCGGCCAGCGGCGACCGTACCTCCGCAGGCGGGGGTCCAGCGCCAGGCAGAACGACGGTCGCGCTCGCAACCCCGGCCCCCCGCCTGCGCGGGGGTACGACAGGGCAGATGCGAACTGCTACCCCTCCCCGCCGCGTACCTCGATCAGGACCAGCACGTCGCCGATCAGCGCGCGCATCGCCTCCCGCGCCGTCACCGGATCGCGCGCGGCGATCGCGTCGGCCACCGCGGCGTGTTGCTCGACGCTCGCCGACCGGCCGACGATGGTGTTGGTGAAGCGGATCGAGGTGCCCAGCGCGGTCGCCACCATCTCGCGGAACTGCGCATAGAACGGGTTCTTCGCCGCCAGCAGGATCGCGACGTGGAACTCGATGTCGGCGGCCAGCGGGTCGTCCTCGCCGCGCTCGGCCGCGGCCATCCGCGCCAGCCCTTCGGCGATCCGCGCCATATCCTCCTCGTCCGCCGCCACCGCCGCCAGCGCCGCCGCCTCGGGCTCGATCGCGACGCGCAGCTGGTTGAACTGGCGCAGCAGCTCGACCGAGAATTTCCGGTCGAGCAGCCAGTGCAGCACGTCGGGGTCGAACAGGTTCCACGCCGATGCCGGGCGCACGACCGTCCCCTGCCGCGGACGCGCGCTCACCAGCCCCTTGGCGGTCAGCATCTTCACCGCCTCGCGCGTGACCGACCGGCTGATCCCGTGCACCTTGCCGATCTCCGCCTCGGTCGGGAACGGCCGGTCGTCATATTCGCCGGTCACGATCGCCCGGCCCAGCGTGTCGAGCATCGCCCGGGTCAGGTTTCCGCCGGGCATCCCGCTCATCCGCACCGCCATCGACCGCACCTTCTCCGTTTCCCGCGTGCCGCTTCGTGCTGGACACATCGCATTCGTCGTATAATTGTCCGCGCCAAAGCACCAGAGGGCGGGGAGGAATAGCATGCGTCTCTCGACGATCGATCTGGTCGTGGTGATTGTCTACGCGATCGGCATCTTCGGTCTCGCGCAGTGGGTCAGCCGCGACAAGGGGGGCCATCAGAAGGACTCCTCCGACTATTTCCTCGCCTCCAAGTCGCTGCCGTGGTGGGCGATCGGCGCATCGCTGATCGCAGCCAACATCTCGGCCGAACAGATCGTCGGCATGGCCGGGTCGGGCTATGCCATCGGCCTCGCCATCGCATCGTACGAATGGATGGCGGCGCTGACGCTGCTGATCGTCGGCAAGTTCTTCCTGCCGATCTTCCTGCGCAACGAAATCTACACGATGCCGCAGTTCCTCGAACAGCGGTACGGCCCGTCGATCCGCACGCTGATGGCGGTGTTCTGGCTGGCGCTGTACGTGTTCGTGAACCTGACCAGCATCATCTGGCTGGGCTCGATCGCGGTGACGCAGGTGGCGGGCATCGACCAGACGGTGGCGCTGGTCGGCCTCGGCCTGTTCGCGCTGCTGTACCAGTTGAAGGGCGGGCTGAAGGCAGTGGCGCTGACCGACATCGTACAGGTCACGCTGCTCGTGTTCGGCGGCCTCACCATCTCCTGGCTCACCCTGTCGCAGATCGGCGGCGATGGCGGGGTGATCGGCGGCTTCCACGAACTCACCCGGCGCGCGCCCGAAAAGTTCGACATGATCCTGTCGCGCGACAATCCGTTCTACAAGGATCTGCCCGGCCTGTCGGTGCTGATCGGCGGCATGTGGATCGCGAATCTCAGCTACTGGGGCTTCAACCAGTATATCATCCAGCGCGCGCTGGCCGCCAAGTCGCTGCCCGAAGCGCAGAAGGGCATCGTGTTCGCCGCGTTCCTCAAACTGCTGATGCCGCTGGTGATCGTCGTGCCCGGCATCGCCGCCGTCGTCCTCGCGCCCGACCTCGCCAAGCCCGACGAAGCCTATCCGACGATGATGCGACTGCTGCCCTCGGGGCTGCTCGGCCTCGTCTTCGCCGCGCTGATCGCCGCGATCATCGCGTCGACCGCGTCGAAGATCAATTCGATCGCGACGATCTTCACCCTCGACCTCTATGCCAAGCGCACCAGCCAGAGCGGGGCGATGGACGCCGCGCAGGAACGCAAGCTGGTCCGCATCGGCCGCATCGCCGCCAGTGTCGCGATCCTGATCGCGATCGTCGCGGCCAGACCGCTGCTCGGCGGCGCGGATCAGGCGTTCCAGTTCATCCAGGAATTCTCAGGGTTCTTCACCCCGGGCATCACCGTCATCTTCCTGCTGGGGCTGTTCTGGAAACGCGCGACCGAAGCCGGCGCGATCGGCGCGGCAGTCGCGTCGGTCCTGCTGTCATGGGCATTCCGCACCATCGCGCCGGGCATTCCGTTCATGGACCGGATGGGCCTCGTGTTCCTGCTCAGCCTCGGCCTCGCGGTCGTCCTGTCGCTGGCGATGAAGGGGCGTGGTGACGCCAACCGGATCACGATGGACGGCGTGCGCTTCGGCACCTCTACGGGCTTCAACATCGCCGGGGTCGGCGTCGTCCTGATCCTGATCGCGCTGTACGCGACATGGTGGTGAGCCCGTTAATCGCCCTCGACTGGGGTACGACCAACCGCCGCGCCTACCGCGTCGAGGACGGCCGGATCGCGGCGACGCTCCGGTCGGCGCAGGGGGTGTCGACCACCCCGGCCGATGCCTATCCGGGCGAACTGGCGGCGATCCGCAGCGAACTGGGCGACCTGCCGGTGCTGATGGCGGGGATGGTCGGGTCGACGATCGGCTGGCGCGTGGCGCCCTATGTCGCGGTGCCCGCCGGTATCGACGACATCGCCGCCGCGCTGACCCGGATCGACGACCGCACCGCGATCGTCCCCGGCCTGTCCTTCACGCAAGGCACCCGTGGCGACGTGATGCGCGGCGAGGAGGTGCAGCTGCTCGGCGCGGCGCTCGCCGGACAGGTGCCTGCGGACGCGCTGCTCTGCCAGCCCGGCACGCACTGCAAATGGGTCGAGCTGCGGGACAACCGCATCGCCGCCTTCACCACCGCGATGACCGGCGAACTCTTCGCGTTGCTGCGCGCGAACGGCGTCCTCGCCCCGCAACTCGCCGCGCCCGTGCAGGCCGACGACGCGTTCCGCGAGGGCGTCCGCGAAGGCGCGAAGCGCGACCTCGCCACCAGCCTGTTCGGCATCCGCGCATCGCACGTCCTCGGCCTGCGGGACGATACGCACGCCGCCTCCTATGCCAGCGGCCTGCTGATCGGCGGCGATGTCGCCGCGCGGATCGACGGCGGCCGCGACGTCCACCTCGTCGCAGATGGCGATCTCGCCACCCTCTACGCCACCGCGATCGAGACACTGGGCGGCCGGGCCCTTGTCAGCGGGTGCGAGGCTGCCTTTATCGCCGGTATCACCCAGATTCGAAAGTTGTCCGCATGACCCATCTGGCCGCCTTCGACGCCGCCTTCGCCCGCCTGCCGCTCGTCGCGATCCTGCGCGGAATCCAGCCGCACGAGGTCGACGCGGTCGGCGACGCGCTGCTCGACGCCGGCTTCACCATCGTCGAAGTGCCGCTCAACTCGCCCGATCCCTATGAGAGCATCATCCGCCTGTCGAAGCGCCTCGACGGCTATGCCGCGGTCGGCGCGGGCACGGTCCTGACCGTCGAACAGGTCGACCGGGTCGAGGCGGCGGGCGGCACGCTCATCATCTCCCCCAACGCCAACCCGGCGGTGATCTCGGCGGCGGCGGAGCGCGGGCTGGTCGCCATGCCCGGCATCGCCACCCCCACCGAAGCCTTCGCCGCGCTCGACGCCGGTGCCGCCGCGCTGAAACTGTTTCCCGCCGAAACCGCCAGCCCGGCGGTGATGAAGGCGATGCGCGCCGTCCTGCCGCGCGACGTGCGGATGCTGCCGGTCGGCGGGATCGTGCCATCGGTGCTGGCGGACTGGCATCAGGCGGGCGCGGCCGGCTACGGCCTCGGCTCGGCGCTGTACGTGCCGGGCATGGACGCCGCCACGGTCGGCGAACGCGCGCGGGCGTTCGTGGCGGCGTGGAACGCGCTGGAGAAATAGGCGTCGGTTGGCCGTGACGGTCGCTCAGCGCAGGCCGGGGCGGGGCGGCGGGCGCGCGCCAAGCTCTCGCACCGTACTCCCCGCGAAGGCGGGGGTTCAGCGCCAATCAATCGTCGCTATGCGGCCTCAGGATAGAGCAAGCGCTCCTCTCCCCTACGCGATCCGTTCGGTTCGAGCAGCTTCGAGCGAAGTCGAGAAGCGTCCGTCGAGAACGCAGCGTTCGGGCAACGCCTTCTCGACAGGCTCGAAGCAAACGGAGAGGTAAAGTTGAAGGAGGCGGCAGGCTACCGCCCGACCAGTTCCACCACCCCGACCTCGACCACCGGCACTTCCCACGGATGGACCGCGACGATCGCCGCCAGCGCCGCGTCGATATCCGCACCTTCGGCGGCATAGCTCTTTACCACCACCGTCGGCACGACCTCCGCCGCACCGGCCTGCCCCGCCGCCGGCACCGCAGCGACGCCGGGCACGAAGCTCTCCAGCCCGAACCCCAGTTCGAACACGCCGCGATACGGGCCGATCGCGCCCAGCACGTCGCTGCCGCGGATCACGGCCACGACGCCCGCCAGCACCGGATCGTCGGCCAGTGCCGCCGCCTCGCCCGCCTGCAACCGCGCCAGCACGTTGCCCGACACCGGACAGTGCACCCGCACGACCTGCATGCGCGCACGCGTCACAGCAACAGCCAGTCGTTGCGGTTGCGCTTCACCTCGCCGCCACCCTGCCGCCGCGCCAGTTCGGTCTCGGCGGTGAAGCGCACATCCTCGTCGCGATCGGTCAGGAAGCCGTCGAGCGAATCGTCGTCGATCTCGGTCCACGCCCGTCCGCGATCGGGGCCGTAGCGCACGCGCGGCAACAGCCCGGGCTGGCGCGACCATTCGAGCAGCTGCGCGACCGACGCCTCGTTCAGCATGTCGCGCAGGTGGAATGCGGTCACATAGGCATCGGGGAACGCCCGGTGCGCCGGCAGCCCGCGTTCGTGCTCGATGCCGTACGGCTTGCGCCAGTATCGCAGCATCTGGTTCGAAAACCCCGGACTGTCGGGCCACAGCCGCAGCGCGCATTTCCACGTGCATATCCACTCGGCGCCGTGGGTCAGCTGCGCGGTGCAGAATTTCTGTTCGAAATCCGCACGATGCGCCGCCAGCGCCAGCCGCTTCGGGTACGGGTCGAGCACGCGGCGCGCGATATCCTGCCACCACGGCGCATCGGCGACCTGTTCGTCGAGGATATGGTGCACCGCCTGCGTCACCGCCGGGATCGGCCGGCCGGGATTGACGAAATAGGCGCCACCCTCGCCCGACAATTCCCAGCGCCCGTCCTCGCCCAGGGCCACATCCTGCCAGCCGACCTCGCACACGCCATGCACCGGCGGGGCCTGCCCCGTGGTTTCGAGGTCGACGACACGGATGATCTGCGCTTGGGCCATAGGGTCCAGATGGCGCGTCGGGCCGCGAAAAGCCACCCCGCGTCAGACCAGAACCGTTCATGCCGAGTAGAGACTGAGCTTGTCGAAGGCTCGTATCGAAGCACCCTTGGCGGTCCTTCGATACGCCGCTTCGACAAGCTCGGCGGCTACTCAGGACGAACGGATCGGGCTTACTACCCCCGCATCACGCCCGACGCCGCCAGCTGCGCATCCACCTCCGCCAGCAACCGCGCCAGCCCGGCTTCGTCGCGCGCCTCGGCCCGCGCGGTCAGCACGTCCTGCGTGTTCGACGCGCGCAGCAGCCACCATCCGTCCGCCGTCGTCACCCGCGCGCCATCGGTCGTGTTCACCGCCGCGCCCGCCGCCTGCAACCGCGCCAGCACTTCGTCGACCACCGCGAACTTGCGCTCCTCGCTTACCTGAAAGCGCAGCTCGGGCGTGTTGACCATCTCGGGCATCGCATCGCGCAGCTCGGTGAGCGACCGCCCGCTCAGATGGATCGCGCGGATCAGCCGCACCGCGCCGTACGGCGCATCGTCGAACCCATGATCGTCGCCCCCGAAAAAGATATGCCCCGACATCTCGGCCGCCAGCGGTGCGCCGGTCTCGCGCAGCTTGGTCTTCATCGGACTGTGCCCGGTCTTCCACATCAGCGGCACGCCGCCCAGTTCGGCGATCCGGTCGAACAGCGCCTGGCTGGCCTTCACGTCGGCGATGATCGTGGCGCCCGGCGTTTCCTTCAGCGCCGGTTCGGCAAGGATGGCGAGCAGCTGGTCGCCCCACAGCACCCGCCCCCGCCCGTCGACCGCGCCGATCCGGTCGCCGTCCCCGTCGAAGGCCAGTCCGAAATCGAGCTGCTTCTCGGCGACAAGCCGCTGCAGGTCGACGAGGTTCTTCTCCTCGGTAGGATCGGGATGGTGGTTGGGAAAATGTCCGTCGACATGCGTGAACAACAGGTGATGCTCGCCCGGCAGATGCCGGACCAGCGCCTCGATGACCGGGCCGGCGGCACCGTTGCCGGTGTCCCAGCCGATGCGATAGCTGCCCCCGGCATAGCCCGCGACCAGCCGTCCGACATAGGCGTCGGTGAAATCATGGTCCGAAACGGAGCCTTCCCCGTCGTCCCATGCGCCCGCCGCCGCCATCTCCCCCAGCCGCGCGATATCGTCCCCGAAGAACGGACGATGCTGCATCACCATCTTGAAGCCGTTGTAATCGGCGGGATTATGGCTGCCGGTTATCTGTATGCCGCCATCGACCTCCAGCATCGCCTCGGCATAATATAGCATCGGCGTCGGGGCGAGGCCGATGCGGACGACATCGACCCCGCTCAGCGTCAGCCCCGTGACCAGCGCCGTCTCCAGCTCCGGCGACGACACCCGCCCGTCGCGCGCCACGACGACCCGCGTCCCGCCGGCCCGCCGCAGCAGCGTCGCGAAACACCGCCCGACCGCGGTCGCATCCGCCACCCCCAGCGTCCGCCCGACGATGCCGCGAATGTCGTACTCCCGCAGCGAACTTGGGTGGAAATTGTGGGACATACGGGAAATCCTGCCGGTTGAGGGCTGGCGACCTTATGCTGAAGCGGTCGGGCTGAGTAGGGGAAGAAGTCAGGGGTTCGCGCGGAGGCGCGGAGACGCGGAGGAGGTCAGCCCCGCAGCGACCCCATCGCTATCGATAGACCATATAGACCGCTGCAACCGGGCTTGAAGCCCGCTGGCGCGGGTAACGTCGCGCCAAACGCGACCCCTCCGCGTCTCCGCGCCTCCGCACGAACCCCTAGCTTCTTCTAACCCCTCAATGCCGCAACCGCCCCAACAGCACGTCCCTCGCTGCGTTGATCCGCCGCGCCAGATCCGCCGATCCGCCCCGGTCGGGATGCACCGCCTGCATCAACCGCTTGTGCGCCGCGCGGATCTCGCCGGGCTTCGCACCCTTCGCGACGCCCAGGATCGCCCGCGCCTCCGCTTCGCCACCCACCTTCTTCGGTTTCGCGCGCAGCCACAGCCAGAAGGCCAGCACGATCGCAACGATCAGGACCAGCTTGACCATCGGGCGTCAGGCGGCGGCCGGCGCGCCGTGCGGTTCGGGCAGTTGCAGCCCGCCCATCATCTCGCGCAGTTCCTGCCGCGCGGCGACATGCGCCAACCCCATCTCGCCCAGTTCGTTGCGGTCGAGCATCGTCAACCCCGACGGGAACAGCTCGCGATAGATCACCCGCTCCGACAGCCCCGGCGTGACGCGGAACCCGACCCGCTTCGACAGCTGGTTGATCGCCTCCGACACGCGGCGCATGTTGCGCGCCTCGATATGCTGCAACCGGTTGCGCAGCACGACCCAGTCGATCGTCGACCCGTCGATCTTCGCGCGATGCTTGCGCGTCTCCCAGATCAGCTCGGAATAGAAACTCGGTCGCGTCACCTTGAACGTGTCGGGATCGACCTGCCCGATCAGGTCGAAATCGACGAAGCTGTCGTTCATCGGCGTGACCAGCGTATCGGCGTTGGTCACCGCGATCCGCGCGAAGCGGTCGTCGCGGCCCGGCGTGTCGATGACCATATATTCCGCCTGCTCGCCCAGCCGGCCGAGACAGTCGTTGAACCACGCCATGCTTTCGCCGTCGTGCGTCTCGTACACCGGCATCGGCAGGTCGCGTCCGGTCCGCCTGATCGTCTCGGCCCGGTTGTCGAGATAGCGGCCCAGCGTCCGCTGGCGATGGTCGAGGTCGAAACACGCGACGCGCGCGCCCTTGGCCGCCAGCGCGATGGCCACATGGACCGCCGTCGTCGACTTGCCGGTGCCGCCCTTTTCATTGGCGAACACGATGACGTGCAACCGATCCGAAGCTTCGTCCAAAGCGCACTTACCCAAGCTTGTTGATCCGCGGCGGCATGCCCCATAGAAGCCGCCTCCCCCGTCCATATCGAAGGGCCATCGGCCGTGCAAATTATCCGTCGACTGGAGGCGCTGAATGAAGCGCTTGGTCTCTATGCCCAGGCGGGCGAGGCCGTGGCGCTGGTTCCGACCATGGGCGCGCTCCATGCCGGGCACATGGCGCTGGTCGACGCCGCGCGCCGCCGCGCGCCGCGCGTCGTCGTCTCGATCTTCGTGAATCCCAAACAGTTCGGTCCGAACGAGGACCTCGCGCGCTATCCCCGGCGCGAAGCGGCCGACGCGCAGATGCTGGGCGAAGCGGGCGTCGACATATTGTGGGCACCCGAGGTCGAGGAAATGTACCCGGCGGGCTTCGCGACCAACATCGGTGTCGCCGGGGTGAGCGACGTCCTCGACGGTGCGCACCGCCCGGGCCATTTCGACGGCGTCGCCACCGTCGTGACCAAGCTGTTCGGACAGGTCCGTCCTGCGGTAGCGCTGTTCGGGGAAAAGGATTTCCAGCAGCTCGCCGTCATCCGCCGCCTGACCACCGACCTGAACCTGCCCGTGGAGATCGTCGGCGTGCCGACCCAGCGCGAGGACGACGGCCTCGCCCTCTCCTCCCGCAACATCTACCTCGACGAGGGCGAACGCGCCCGTGCCGTCACCCTGCCGCGCGCGCTGGGCGAGGCGAAGCGCGCGATCGAGCGCGGCGACGACGTGGCGACCGCGCTATCCGCCGCGATCGCGACGCTGACTCGGGCGGGCTTCGATCCCGACTATGTCACGCTGGTCGACGCCGAAACGCTCGCCGACCCGATCCGCGGCCAACCGGCACGCCTCCTCGCAGCGGCAAAGCTCGGTACGACGCGCCTGATAGACAACATCGCGGTGGCGTTCGCATAGCCTGCTCCGTCACCCCAGCGCAGGCTGGGGTCTCCCGGTTACGAAGCGGACCGGTCGCCGCAGGAAGAAAGTTGGTTCACGCGAAGGCGCGGAGACGCGGAGGAGGTTGCGCCGCCGGCCAACGCCCCCCGCGCAAGCGGCCTCATCGCAAGCGTGCAGCGCGCGATATCGTCTCCCGAACGCGGACGATCCCCGCGAATGCAACTCTCCGCGCCTCCGCGCCTCCGCGTGAACCAGACCTTCTGCTACATCCGCACCAGCATCCACAACGCCATCGCCACCATCAGCACATTCTCCAGCAGCGACACGAACCCCAGCGGCACGTTGCTGTTTCCCCCGACGCAGGCGCATTTGAGCGAGCGTTTCTCGACATAGACCGCCTTCACCACCGACACCGCGCCGATCGTCCCGATCACCAGCGCCACCGGAACCGCGATCCACAGCAGCGCACCCGCGATCATCAGCACCCCCGCCAGCCCTTCCGCCCACGGATAAACCCACGCATAGCGCACCACCCGCTGCGCCAGCAGGTCGTAGTTCAGGAACCCGTTGGCGAACCCGTCGATGTCGCGCAGCTTCTGCAACGACAACAGGCACATCGCGATGCCAACGAACCACTCGGCCGCCCGCATCGTGAACACGTCGCCGAACGCCGAGAAACTGGCCGCCCCGGCGATCGCCGCTGCCATGCCGAAGATCGCCGCGACCGGCGCATAGGTCGTCGCCCCGGGATCGCGGACCTTCAGCCCCAGGAACCGGCGCAGGTCGTCGTGCCCGCCGATCCGCTGTCCATCGATGAAGGTCTGCGGCGTGGTCTTCACGCCATGCCCGGCCTTGAACGCATCGACCTGCTCGCGGGTCGTCAGGTGCCGGTCCTCGACCGCATAGCCGTGCCGCCGCAACAGATCGAGCGCGCGCCTGCCGAACGGGCAGACGTGATCGGGCATCACCATGCGGTACAGGGTAGCGGTCCGGGCCATGCGTCCTCCTTGTCGATGCAATGCGGGATACGCAGCCGGCACGGTCATCCCGCACGATGCGCTTTCCTACAGCGCACCAATTTGTCAGGCTCCGGCGGCTTTTTGACATCGCCGACATCCTCCCGCCGCTTGGGGGAGAAACAACCGTACCCCCGCGCCGGCGGGGATACGCCATAAGCACGAACCGTCGCGAGTGTGACCTTTGTGACCTTTGGCCCATCGCCACCCGACACGCAAACCGCGCGCGAGTGTGACTTTCGTGACCTTTGGCCTACCCGCTGTTGCGCAGCGCGGTCGCGATCGCATTGATCGACAACAGGATTCCTTCGCCGATCCGCGCATCCGCCTCGCCGGCACGGTGGCGCTTGAGCAGTTCGATCTGCAACAGGTTCAGCGGCTCGATATAGGGCGTGCGCAGCCGGATCGACGCTTCCAGTGCCGGACTCTTCTCCAGCAGCCGCGTCTGGCGCGTCACCGACAACAGCCCGTCATGCGTTTCCTGCCACCCCTCCCGGATGCGGCCGAAGATCGCCTCCGACAGCGCCTTGTCCTCGACGAGGCCGGCATAGCGTGCCGCGACGTCCATGTCGGACTTGGCCAGCACCATCTCCATGTTCGCCAGCGTCGCGGCGAACAGCGGCCACGCGCTCGCCATCTCGCGCAACAGCCCCTTGTCCTCGAACCCGCGCAGCGCCGCGCCGACCCCGTACCACCCCGGCAGCATGATCCGCGCCTGTGCCCAGCTGAACACCCACGGGATCGCGCGCAGATCCTCGATCGCGTCGGACTTCTTCCGGCTCGCCGGGCGCGATCCGATCTTCAGGCCGGCGATCTCGGCGATCGGCGTCGCCTGGCGGAAGAAGGTCGTGAACCCCTCGGTGCCATAGACGAGGCCGCGATAGGCGCGGAACGCGGTGTCCGACAGCGTGTCCATCGCCGCCGCAAAGCGCGCCGCATCGGCCGGATCGACCGAATCGGGCTCGAGGCTGGCGAGCAGCGTCGCCGACGTCATCGCCTCCAGATTCGTCACCGCGCTGTCGCGCGTGCCGTATTTCGCGGCGATCACTTCGCCCTGTTCGGTGATGCGGATGCGGCCCTGCACCGTGTCGTGCGGCTGCGCGCGGATCGCGGCGAACGACGATCCCCCGCCGCGCCCGACCGCGCCACCGCGGCCGTGGAACAGCTGCATGCCGATGCCCGCTTCCTCGAACACCGGCGCCAGCGCGGTCGACCCCTTCGACAGCTGCCACGTCGACGTCAGATACCCGCCGTCCTTGTTCGAATCGGAATAGCCGATCATCACTTCCTGATGCCCGCGCGCGCGGGTGATCGCCGCGACCTCGGGCAGCTTCAACCACCTGGTCATGATGGCGGGCGCGGCTTCCAGATCGGCGACCGTCTCGAACAGCGGGATCGCCATGATATGCGCCTGCGGCGTCTCGCCGGGGACATAGAGGCCCGATTCCTTGAGCAGCAGATGGACCTCCAGCAGGTCCGACACCGACTGCGCCATCGACACGATATAGTGCCGGATGCACTCGCGGCCGTAGCGGGCATGGGCATCGGCCGCCGCGCGCAGGATCGCCAGTTCGGACGCGGTCTGCTCCGAATAGTCGGCATAGGGGCTGACCAGCGGACGCGGACTTTCCAACTCGCGCCGCAGCAGCGCGACCCGCGCCTCCTCGTCCAGCGCGACATAATCCGCCTCGACGCCCGCTACCTTGAGCAGCTCGGCGACGACGCTCTCGTGAATCACGCTGTTCTGTCGCATGTCGAGCGTGGCGAGGTGGAAGCCGAACGTCTCGACCGCGCGGATCAGCCGGCCGAGCGCACCGCCGGTAGACAGCGGCCCGTTGCCCTGCTGCACCAGCCCGCGCGCCAACGTGGCAAGGTCGGCGCGGAACGCGGCGGGATCGGCATAGGGTTCGCCGGTCAGGTTGCCCGGACGCGGCGCGGCCTTGCCGGTCAGCTTCTGGTAGGTGGCGGCAAGGCGCGCATAGACGCCGCTGATCGCCCGGCGGAACGGCTCGTCGGCGCGCGATGCGGCATTGTCGCCGCTCTTGTCGGCCAGCGCCGCGATCGCCGCGTCGACCGCGACATGCTCGGTCGAGATCGACAGTTCCGCGCCGAGGCTGTGGAGCTGGTCGAGATAATAGCCCAGCACCGCCTCGGCCGCCCTGGCCAGCGCGAGGCGCATCGCGGCGGCATCGACGAACGGGTTGCCGTCGCGGTCGCCGCCGATCCAGCTGCCGGGCTTCAGGAACGATGGCGGCCGCTCGCCCAGCACCCGCTCCCACCGCGCGTACAGCGCGGGCAGCGTCGGCAGGAACACGTCGCGCAGGTAGCTCAGCGCCGTCTCGACCTCGTCGGCGACGTACAGCCGCTCACGCCGCAGCACGCGGGTCTGCCACAGCAGCGCGATCTGGCGCAGGATCGCCTCGTCCACCCGGTCGCCCTCGGGCGTTTCCTCGGCGCCGTGATCCTTGAGCAGCATCAGGTCGGCGATGCGGTTCTTGTGGTCGATCATCGACTTGCGCCGCACCTCGGTCGGGTGCGCGGTCAGCACCGGTGCGATCAGCGCCTGGTCGAGCAGCGCCAGCACCGCCTCGCGCCCGATCCCTCCGGCCTTCAGCTTCTCGATCGCGGTCGCGACGTCGGCGCCCGGCTCGGCGGCGATCCCCTGCCGGTCCTCGGCCAGGTTGGCGAGCATCGAGAACAGCATGAACCCGCGCACGAACGCGATCGTGTCGTCGAGGCTGAGGCTGTCGAGCCCCAGCTCGATGCCGTCCGCGCCCGCCACGCCCCGGTGCCGGTCGACCGACGTGGAACGGATATGCTCGATCCGCTTGAACAGCGCCTCCCCGCCATAGGTGCGGATGACATCGCCCAGCAGCCGGCCGAGGAAGCGGATGTCGGGATTGTTCGTGATGGGGGGCAGAGTCGTCATGGCCACTTGCTGCAATGCGGCAGGATGCGGGTCAAGGCATGATGACTGCCATGGCGCGAAGTGCCGCCATCGCGTAGGGCATGGGCGCTGCACCCGTTCGCGGCGGACCGTTCGAGGGAATTACCGATGACGACGCCGATGACCGCCTGGTGGCAGATCTGGACCGACAGCGCGAGGACCGGCCTGCGGCTGTGGGAAACCATGGCGGCGTCCGCCGTGGTGATCGACCGGCGGATGCCGATGATCGATGCCGGCATGCGCAATCCGTGGACCGCCGATCATGTCGAACTGACCGGCATGGTCACCGAAAAGGCGCAGGCCTTCGCCAGGGCGGGCGATTCGATGGCGCACGACATGGCGGCGATGCAGCGGCTGTGGATGCAGGTCGTTCAGGACGCGTGGTCGATCGGTACTGCCGGACGGGTACCGTCGCCTACGCGGATCGCGGCGGGCAATGATCGCGCGATGCGGCTGGCAGCGGGGATGATCGGTGCCGGTGGACGCGCGCTGAACCCGATCCACGCCACGGCGACCGCGAATGCCAAACGGCTTAGTCCGCAGAAAAAGTGAGCGCTCGCTCACAAAAATTGAACCGTTCGCCGTACGTAACGTTTAGCCGATCGATCCAGGGTCCACGTACGAGCCGCGCCATTCCCATTTTCCCGCCCACTGCGTCACGTCCGCCAGTCGAGTACCGGCCAGCCGCGCTTGCGTGCCAGCGCTTTCAGCGGGGCATGGGCGTTGACCGGAAACGGTTCGTCGGCCCAGTCGAACACCGGCGCGTCGGATACGTGGTCGCTGTAGAAGCGGACCGCCACATCGCCCCGCGCGATGCCCTGTCCCGCCGCCCACGCCTCGATCGCGCGCAGCTTGGCCGCGCCGTAGCAGTTCTCGCCGTCGATCCGCGACAGCACGTCGCCCGCCGCGCCCCGCGCGCTGTCGGTGGCGATCACCGCGTCGAAGTCGAGCAGCGTGGCAATCTCCTGCGCATAGAAGCGGTAGGAGGCGGTCGCGAGCACCAGCATCCGCCCCTCCGCCCGGTCCGCCTCGATCCGCGCCCGCGCGCCGTCGAGCAGGCCGGTGGCGACCGTCGCCCGTGCAAAGGCGCGCGCCGTCTCGACCAGCCGCGCATCGGGCACCGCGCGGCCCAGCACCAGCCGGTGGGTCATTTCCTTCAACCGGTCGCGGCCATAGAGCTTCAGCGCATAGCCCGCGACCGCGACGCCGGCGACCGGCAGCAGCCACAGCGCGCCCCGGTCACGTTCCTTGAGCGCATGGCGCAGGAACGGCGTCCAGGTCGCGACGCGGGTGATGGTCTTGTCCATGTCATAGATGGCGAGGTCGCGATGGCCCATGGCGTACGCGCGTACCACCTTGCCGCGGCGCCGCAAATCGCCGATGGGTGGCGGTGATGAGCGCCTCCGCCGATTTTTCGCACGACCGGGCCGATGGCGGCGGCGTGCTGCGTTTCACGGGCGACCTGTCGCTCAGCGCTGTCGGGGACCTGCCCGAACGGCTGAACGCCGTCGACGGCCCGGTTTCCCGTATCGACCTGTCGCAGGTCGACCGGATCGACACCGTCGGCGCATGGCTGGTCCATCGCTTCGCCCGCGACCGCGACGTCACGATCGACGGGCTGAACGCCGACAGCCAGCATCTGTTCGACCAGGTTGCTGCGGCCGACGATCCCGTCGTCGCCAAGCAAAAGGCGCTGAGCCCCCCCTTGCGCGTGCTGGAGGAGGTCGGCGACGCCGTATCGGGCAGCGCGAAGCAGTTGCTCGGCCTGCTCGGCTTCATGGGCGCGACCGTCATCGCCTTCATCAACGTGCTGCGCCATCCCCGGCGCTTCCGCTTCAACGCGACGGTGCAGCGCTTCGAGGTCGTCGGCGTCTCGGCGCTCGGCATCATCGGGCTGATGAGCTTCCTGATCGGCATGGTCATCGCCCAGCAGGGCGCGGTGCAGTTGCGCCAGTTCGGCGCGGAAGTGTTCACGATCAACCTGATCGGCCGCCTGACCTTCCGCGAACTGGGCGTGCTGATGACCGCGATCATGGTCGCGGGCCGTTCCGGTTCGGCCTTCGCCGCGCAGCTCGGCACGATGAAGCTGACCGAAGAGATCGACGCGATGCGCACGATCGGCGTCTCGCCGATGGAGGCGCTGGTCCTGCCGCGCGTCATCGCCGCGATCGTCATGATGCTGCTGCTCGGCTTCTACGCCTCGATCGTCGCGATCATCGGCGGCGGGCTGCTCAGCTGGGCGCAGCTCGGGATTCCGCCGATCACCTTCGTCACCCGCATCCGCGAAGTCGTACCGATCACCGACCTCTATATCGGCCTCATCAAGGCGCCGGTGTTCGGTGCGATCATTGGCATCTCTGGCTGTTTCCACGGGATGCAGGTCGAAGGCGACGCGGAACAGGTCGGCGGCCGCACGACCGCGGCGGTGGTGCAGGCGATCTTCCTCGTGATCGTGCTCGACGCGTTCTTCGCCATCTTCTTTGCCTGGATCGGATGGATATGAGCGACGACGACGCCATCATCCGCGTCCGCGGCCTGAAGAACCAGTTCGGCGAACAGGTGATCCATGAGAGTCTCGACCTCGACGTGCGGCGCGGCGAAATCCTCGGCGTGGTCGGCGGGTCGGGTACCGGAAAGTCGGTGCTGATGCGCTCGATCATCGGCCTGCAGACACCCGCTGCCGGCACGATCGAGGTGTTCGGCGAGAATACGATCGGCCGCGAGGAAACCGAAGCGACCGAAATCCGCAAGAAATGGGGCGTGCTGTTCCAGGGCGGGGCACTGTTCTCGACGCTGACCGTTGCCGAGAACGTGCAGGTGCCGCTGAAGGAATTCTACCCGAAGCTCAAACCCGCGCTGCTCGACGAGATCGCCGGGTACAAGGTCGTGATGACCGGCCTGCCCGCCAATGCCGGCCCCAAATACCCGTCCGAACTGTCGGGCGGCATGAAGAAGCGCGCCGGCCTCGCCCGCGCGCTGGCGCTCGACCCGCAGCTGTTGTTCCTTGACGAACCGACCGCCGGGCTCGACCCGATCGGCGCGGCGGCGTTCGACGAACTCACCGCATCGTTGCAGAAGACGCTGGGGCTGACCGTCTTTCTCATCACCCATGACCTCGACACGCTGCACGCCATCTGCGACCGGGTGGCGGTGCTGGCGGACAGGAAGGTCATTGCCGTCGGCACGATCGACGAACTGCTCGCGCTGGACCATCCGTGGATCCAGGAATATTTCAACGGACCCCGTGGCCGTGCCGCCACCGATGCGCAGGAACGCATCGCCAAGGCGCAGGACCACCCCCGCGATCCCGGCACCCAGCCGGTCTCGCCGCAAGCCCAGAGGCGCTGATGGAAACCCGGTCGAACCATGTCCTAGTCGGCGCGGTGGTGCTGATCCTGCTGGTCATGCTGGCGCTGTTCACCGTGTGGCTTGCCCGCGTCGGCGGCGGCAGCGAAAAGGAATATGACGTCTTCTTCAAACAGGCGGTCGACGGCCTCGCCAAGGGCTCGCCCGTCTCCTTCTCCGGCGTGCCGTCGGGGCAAGTGGAGGACATCGCGCTGTGGCCGAAGGATCCACAGTTCGTCCGCGTCCGCCTGAAGGTGAAGGAAGAGACTCCCGTCCTGCTCGGCACCACCGCGACGATCGTCGGCAGCTTCACCGGCGTGTCGACGATCACGCTGGACGGTGCGGTCAAGGGCGCACCGCCGATCGCCTGCCCCGAAACCAACCGCGAACAGTCGTGCCCGATGGGCGTGCCGGTCATTCCGCCGAAGGCCGGCGGCGTCGCCGCGCTGCTGAGCTCGGCGCCACAGCTGCTCGAACGCGTGACGACGCTGACCGAACGGCTGGCGGACGTGCTGTCGGACCGCAACCAGAACTCGATCGCCGCGATCCTCGACAGCACCAACCGGCTGACCGACGCGCTGGCCGATCGCGGTCCGGAAATCGCCGCGACACTGGCCGAGACCCGCATCGCGATCCAGCGCGCGGGCGTCGCCTCGCAGCAGATCGGCGAGCTGGCGGCCACAACCAACGGCGTGCTGGCCAACGACGTCCGGCCGACGATCCAGCAGCTCAACCGCACCATCGCCAGCGCACAGAAGAGCGCCGACACGCTCAACGACGCGATCGGCGAGGCGAAGCCGGGGCTGCAAGCGTTCAGCAAGCAGACCATTCCGCAGGTCAACCAGCTGGTCGGCGACCTGCGCGCGATGACCGGTGCCCTCGCTTCGGTCGCCGAAAAGCTCGATCAGGGCGGCGCCACCGCGCTTGTCGGTCGCTCGAAGCTGCCCGATTACGACCCCAAGAAGTGACGCGGACGATATGAGGCCCCCCATGAAGAAGCTGTCCGTTCTGCTCCTCCTGCCGCTGGCAGCCTGTATCCGCTTCGGTGCCGAGCCGCCGCCCGCGCTGCTGACGCTGACCCCCGCGACGCCGATCGCCGCGGGGCAGACCCAGACCTCGGCCGCGGCACGCTCGATCACTGTGCAGGTGCCGGTCGTGCCGCAGGAGCTGGCGGTCAACCGGGTGCCGGTGCAGTCGACACCGACGACCATCGCCTATGTCAAGGAAGCGCAGTGGGTAGAACCGCCCGCCCGCCTCTTCGCACGGCTGGTGTCGGACACGCTGACGTCGCGCGCGAACATGGTGGTGCTCAGCCCGCGCCAGGGCTTCACCGATCCGGGCGCACAGCTGACCGGCGAACTGCGCGAATTCGGCATCGACGCGACCCGCAACGAAGCCGTCGTCGTCTATGACGCGACGCTCCAGCGCGTCGGCGCCACCACCTTCGAAAAGCGCCGCTTCGAAGCGCGCGCGCCGGTCGCCACGATCGACGCGAACAGCGTCGGCCCGGCGATCAATCAGGCGGCGAACACCGTCGCGACCGCCGTCGCCGACTGGGTCCGGGGCTGACGGACGGCGGCGATGGCGCTGCATGGCTGGTTGCTGTTCGTAGCGGCGGTCGTCGTGCTATGTGGAACGCCGGGGCCGAACATGCTCCACGTCCTGACGCGCAGCGTCGCGCTGGGCTGGCGTGGCAGCGTGCCGGCGATGGCGGGGTGCCTGACGGCGCTGGTGGGGGTTCTTGCCGCGTCGGCGGCGGGACTGGCGGCGGTGCTGAGCGCGATGCCCGGGCTGTTCGACGTGTTGCGCTACGCCGGCGCCGCCTATCTCGCCTGGCTGGGTTTTCGCGCATGGACCGCGCGGTCGGCGCCGGTCGATCTTGCTTCTGCCGAACTGCCCCGCGCGCACCTGTTCCGCGGCGGCTTTCTCGTCGGGATCAGCAACCCCAAGCTGCTGCTGTTCGCCACCGCGTTCCTGCCGCAGTTCGTCGACCGATCCGCCCCGCAAGCCCCGCAGTTCGCGATCCTCGTCGCGACCTTCGCACTGGTCGAATGCCTGTGGTACGCTGCCTATGCGCTGGGCGGCATCTCGCTGGCGCGCCATCTTGCCGGCCCGCGGGTCCGCCGCTGGTTCGACCGCGCGACCGGCGGGATCTTCGTCGGCTTCGGCACCGCCCTGCTCGTCGCGCGCGCCTGACCGTCAGGCTGAGGCCTTGCGTACCGGCGGCATCGCGTTGCACACATCCGCCCCGCCCGCCGGCACGGTAAAGAAGGGCGGCTCGCGGCTCTCGCGCCCGCGCAGCCACGCCGCGAACCGGACATTGTCGGCGGCACGATATTGATAATGCGGCCGCGTCGCGGCGGGCAGGTCGCTGGCCAGCCGCACCGACAGGATCGGCGTCGGCGCCTGATCCGGCGCGTAAAATCCCAGATTGCCGGTCCCGCGCGGCAAGGACGACAGATGTTCGATCCCCTCGATCACCCGCCCGACCAGCGCGATATTGCGGTCGAGGTGGCGCGGCGCATGGCCGATGACCGTATAGAGTTCGGCGCCGCTCCCGGTGCTCGGCGCCAGGTCGCGACCTACCCCGACCATCGCATAGCAATGCGTCAGCCACGCGCCCGTGCCGTCCCCCGCCACCGGCCAGCCATCCGCGCTATGCCCGCTCTTCGCCGCATAGGGATCGGGTCGCGTCATCCGCGTGACGGCATCATAGCGGCTGCCGACATATTCGGGCGGCGGATTGGCGACGACCCCGGCGGGCAGCGGCTTCTTCTCGGTCACGTCGCCCCATTGCGCGACATAATTGTCCTGAACGCGGTAGACCGACGTGCCGTCCCACCAATGCGCGCGCGCCAGCGTACGCAGGTTGGCGACATGCACCGGGGCATAACGCGGGGCCAGCCGGATCACGACCCGCCGGTCCCCGGCAAGCGTCATCACCAGCAGTTCGTCATCGGGGATCGCCCGCCAATCGGCCGCAACCGGGTCGGAGGAGGACGGCGCGGCGGCCGGTGCGGCGGCCTGAAGCAGCGCCGCGATCAGGGGAGCGAGGATCATCGGCACATCGTGGCACGCGGGCCACCCGTCCCGCAACTGCCGCTTGCACGAAACCCCGCCGCGCCCTAGGGAACCCACCTCCCGGCAATGCGGAGCGGTGGCCGAGTGGTCGAAGGCGCTCGCCTGGAAAGTGAGTATACGTCAAAAGCGTATCGAGGGTTCGAATCCCTCCCGCTCCGCCACCTGGTCGCCTGACCCGCTTTGCGGCTGGCGAGATTCATCGCGCGATCGCAGTTTCGCCGATGCGATGTCTCGCCATAGCGTCGCACCCGCCGTCGCGCGATGCCTATCGCCCCGACAACCGGTCCAGTATCGTCACCACGCCCTCGTCCAGCCTGGGCGTTCCGCCCCCCGTCAGACGCGCGCGGGTCTGGCCGGAGAACAGGGCCGACAGCAGCGCGCCGTCCGCCGCCGAAGGGACGCGGCCGGTCGGAAGGATCGCGCGCAGATGACGGATCGACGTCCGCCCGCGCAGGTAGCGCAGTTGCGCGGCGAAGGGCTGCAATGCCGGATCCCGCGACGCCGCCAGCGTCAGTTCGAAGAACGCCCGCAGCGCCAGGTCGTCGCCGGTGCGTTCGGTCCGGCTGGCGATCAGGTCGACCGGCGCGTCGCCATCGCCCAGTGGACGGACGATCTGCCGGTACAACGCCTCGCACGCCGCCCGCAACAGGTCGGCGCTGCTGCGGAACCGGCTGGAGACGATGCCCAGCGTCTGCTCTGCTTCCGCGGCGACCGCGCGGTGGGTCAAGCCGGGAACGCCGCGTTGCGCCACGGTGCGCGCCGCGGCGGCGGCGATCCGTTCGGTCGCCGCATCCCAGTCGGGCACGGCCGGCTGCCCGGCCAGTGCCTCGCGAATCGCCAGCATACGCCACGGCGCGGGCATCCCGGCGCGCCCCTCGATCCATCCGGCCCATGTCGCACAAAGCTCGGCCATTGCCGACCGGTCGATCAGCCGCCGCCAGCGCACCAGATGCAGCGACGTCTCGCCATCGAACAGCAGCACCACCGACGGCGCCAGCGCACCGACCCCGAACCGGTCGCAGATCGGCTGCCAGAACTCCGTCAGCAACCGCCATCCCGCCTGCGCCACGCCCTGCCAAGCGGCGTGACGCATCGCCTGCGACTGGACCTCGCGCCAGGCATAGGCAAGCCCGCGCCGCTCCTCACACCAAGCATCGATCGTCGCCGCGAGCAGGTGGGCGAGGTCCGCCGCCCCGCCCGTCGCGCCGGCCAGCAGCCGCGCCTGCGTCGCGAACCAGTCACTCGCGCGTGCCATCACCGTATCGGCGGCCAGCAGCAACAGCCCGTCCATTTCGCCGAAATGATGGTAGATCGACGAAACCGGTATCGCGGCGTCGCGCGCGACGCCGCGTGCGGAAATGCCGGCCGTCCCGGCAACTTCCCATTCCCGGATGACCGCGCCGATCAACCGGTCGCGCGTGGGCTCGTTCGCGTGCATGGGCATGAGATAGGCCGTCGATACCCTGAAGTCTCGTTGATACGTTCGTTCTATTCGTTTTGCGGCATGCCGAGGAAGCTGGACCAGCTCCCGCGCCATCAAGCGATAGCTTGACCTTAGTTGTACGCAAATGTCACGGAACTGACGTCGTACTGACGACGTGCTGCAATACATATGTTCTAGCGACGCCCCCAGCAAATATTTCCGGGGGAAAAGACCATGCCGACGTTCCAGCAGACCACGGTGTCGGGCGTCGCCATCGCCGTCGCTACCATCGCCGCAATCCCTGCGTCCGCGCAGCAGCTTGCGATGTACGCGACACCCGCCGGCGACGCGGGTTCGCCGGCCGGAGATCCGGCGGCGTCCGACGAAATCGTCGTCACCGGTTCGATCGTCGAGGCGCAGCGCTCGTCGATCCGTCAGAAGCGGATGGCGGACAACGTCGTCGACATCGCCGCCGCCGATGCCGTCGGCCGCTTTCCCGACCAGAATAGCGCCGCGGCGCTCGCCCGCCTCCCCGCCGTCGCGGTGCAGCGCGACCAGGGGCAGGAACGCTATATCCAGGTGCGCGGCGCGCCGAACCGCTGGACCTCGGTCAGCATCGACAATGTGCCGGTCATCGGCGTCGACGAGGGCGGCACGACCCGTGCCTATCGCTTCGACGCGATCCCGGCGGTGTTGCTGAGCGGCCTCGCCATCAACAAGTCGCTGACCTCGAACCTGCAGGCGGAGGCGATCGTCGCCAATATCGATCTGCGCACCTATTCGCCGATGAGCGAGAAGGGGCTGAGCGTTCAGGGGGATCTCGGCTACGGCGTGATGGGGCTGGGCAGCGGGGAACAGCGGCAGGGGTCGCTCCGCGCCAGCTGGTCGAACGACGTCTTCGGCGTGGTGCTGGGCGGGTCGCATTATCGGCGCCACCAGGTGACCGACAATCGCGAGGTCGGACTGTACGACGAACCCACCGGCGCCAGCGATACCCAGTTCGGCCCGACCGAGATCGACATCCGCAGCTATCGCCTGATCCGCGAGAACAACGGCCTGTTCGCCGGCGTGGAGTACCAGCCGGTCGAAGGCCAGCGGCTATGGGCCAAGGCGATCTACACCGACTTCGGCGACAACGAACAGCGCAACCAGTACGAACTGCGCCTCGACCGCGCGGCATCCGGCACGCGCAACCTGACCGCCGGCGATCTGGTACGGGTGCCGGTGCGCGGCACGTTCAACGACGGCCGGTATCTGACCCGCAACTACATCAATACCATCGGCGGTGAACTGGACGGCCCGAGCGGGTTCAAGGCCGCGGTCGCGCTCAACTATACCCGGACCGAGAACACGACCTACCTGCCGCTGGTGCAGGCGAGCACGCCGGCATCGGCCTCGCCGTCGCTGACCTATGATTTCAGCGACCCGCGCTTTCCCTTCGTACAGCTCTACGCCACCAATGCCGGCACCGTGCCGGGGCGCGGTGCGCCGCTGCCGGGCTTCGACCAGCGCACGCTCGCCGGCCCGATCGCGATCATCGGGCGGCAGGACAGCTTCACCGACAGCTATACCGTCAAGCTCGACCTGTCGCAGGAACTGGGTGCGGTCACGCTGTCGGCGGGTGGGCTCTATGCCGACCGCACGATCACCGGCTTCACCTTCGCTACTGCCAATATCGTCAATCTCGCCAGCTTCCCCGCCGGGTCGGGGCTGGTCTTCGACGTGAACCGCTACGTCACCGACCAGCGGTGGGATACCGGCTTCCCGCTCGGCTTCACGCTGAACACCATCGATAACAAGGCGATGCGCCGCGACCTCGATACGATCCTTGCCCGGCTGCGGACGCTCGGCACCTATGATCCGGCGCGCGACGTTCCGGTCAGCAACCGCTATGCGCTCGGCGAGAAGCTGCTCGCAGGCTATGGCATGGCTAGGCTGGCGTTCGACGGTGGACAAGTCGTCGCGGGCCTCCGCGTCGAGCATTTCGATCTGGACAATCGCGGTACCGCGACGCTGGCGGGCGGGCGCCCGCAGCCGCTGTCGGTCGGCCAGCGCTATACCGACCTGTTCCCGAGCGTGGACACGCGCTTCGACCTGACCCGCGCCCTCGTCTTCCGCATCGCCGGACAGCGCGGCATCGCCCGCCCGTCCTTCGGCGAGATACGCGTCGGATCGTCGATCGACGACACCGCCTCGCCCGGGCAGATCGGCGGCGGCAACCCGACGCTGCGGCCGGAATATACCTGGGGAATCGACAGCAGCCTGGAATATTACCTGCCGGGCAGCGGCATCCTGTCGGTCGCGGGCTTCCACCGCTGGGTCGACAACGTGCTGTACGGCAATACCCGGCGCGTCGGCAGCGATGCGTTCGACGCCGGCGGCATCGATCGATCGAACTACCTCCTGTCGTCGACGTTCAACGGCAAGGCGGGAACGCTCTACGGCGTCGAACTGAACTACCAGCAGCAATTCGCCTTCCTGCCCGGCGCGCTCGACGGTTTCGGGTTCCAGGGCAATGTGACGCTGATCGACGGGAGCTTCGACACCGCGGAGCGGCAGGACATCCGCTTTCCGGGCACGTCGAACCGTATTGCCAACGCCTCGCTCTACTACGAAAAATTCGGCCTGTCGGCGCGGGTCAGCTATCAGCATCGCACCCGCTGGCTCGATACGCTGGGGGGCCTGGGGCTGGGCGGCGGCAGCGACGAATATCGCGCCGGCTACGACAATGTCGACGTCGCGATCCGCTATGCCGTGACACCGAACCTCTCGCTGTTCGCCGATCTCAACAACCTGACCGACGCCGTCTACTCGGCGTATCAGGGCAACGCCGGGCGTCCGACCGAGGTCGAGCAGATCGGCCGCCGCTATCTGGGCGGCATCCGCTTCAATTTCTGACCCGCCTGCCAACGAAGGATTCCGACATGCGCCATCTCTTTGCGCTGACCGCGCTGCTTGCTCTCGCCCTGCCCCCCGCCCCGCTCGCCGTCGCCCGGCCGGGCAAGGTCGCCGTCGCACACCAGCGGGTCGTGCCGCTGGAAGGCGGCCAGAACTTCCGCGACCTCGGCGGCTACCGCACCGCCGACGGGCGGCAGGTCAGATGGGGGCTGCTCTATCGATCGGGCGCGATGAACGGCCTGACCGATCGCGACTTCGCGCAACTGGAGGCGCGCGGCATTCGCACCGTCTGCGATCTCCGTTCGACCCGCGAACGCACCGGCGCGCCGGTCCGCTGGCCGGGCAGGGCGAAGCCGGCGATCTTCGCCGATGACTATAGTATGGACCGCGACTTTGCCGGGCTGATGCGTCCGGACCTGACCGGGGCGCAGGCGGCCGATGCGATGACCGCGGCCTATGCGCAGATGCCGCTGCGTTTCGCGGGCCAGTATCGGCGGATGTTCGGGGAAATTCTTGCCGGACGCGTACCACTCGCCTTCAACTGCTCCGCCGGCAAGGACCGCACCGGCATCGCGGCCGCGCTGATCCTCGCGACGCTCGGCGTCCCCTATGCGACGGTCACCGAGGATTACCTGTTGTCGAACCGCTATTACGACCCGCGCAAGAGTGCGAGCGGCACCGCCGCCGACGATCAGACGGCCAGCTTCATGAAACGCCTGCCGCCCGACGCGATAAAAGCGCTGATCGGTGTGGATCGCCGCTATCTCGACGCGGCCTTTGCGACGATGCGGGCGCAGCCCGGCGGGTTCGACGGCTATCTGCGTGACCAGCTCGGACTCGACAAGGCGGCGGTACAGACGTTGCGCGCGCAGTACCTGACTCGCGGTTGACGGCACCTTGCGACCGGTCCGCGGGACGGTCCAAGCCGCCTTCGAACGCCGGCACCCATGCCCGGCCCCCGGATCCCCAGCGGGATCATGGCGGACATGGGTGCCGTCACAGTACCATTGACAGGCCGGCCCGACGGTCACTTCGTGAACCTGACTCGTCCGAGCCTCACCCTTACGGCGTGCGAACCCAGTCCCCATCGGCACCGAAGAACGCGCCGAGGCGCCAACGGGCCGCCTGATCCGGGCGCAACTGGTGTGTGCGCGGTTCGCGGGTGGTGGGGGCGGCGCCGCGTTTGGTCGAACGATATTCAACGAAATAGGCGGTATCGAGCGTATGCGTCTTTCCGGGCGTCCACTCGGTCCACCCGGCGGGAAGGATCGGCGCATCGAGGCGTGCGTTGAGCAGTATCACCCGGGCGTAGGGCCGCCATGCCCGTCCCAGCGCGATGTTTCGCGCGCCCGCATCCGCCGTGAAGCGCGACCGGTCGAAGACATAGGCGCTGCCGTCGTCATCGGGGGCGTTGCGGCTTTGCGCGGTGTACCACACGCTGTCGTTGGCCAGCGCGTGGATATGGCAGCGATCGAAATAGGCCATCGCATCGCCGAAGATGAAATCGACATGCCCCTCGATATAGCAGTCGCGGAAATACTGGCGCGTCGTCCGCCGGTTCGGCCCGCGATTGGCATAGAGCGTGTCCTGATGCCCGAGCAGCCGCACCCGGCGCACCACCGCACGGTCGCCGGTCAGCGCGAGCGCCACCGCCTGCGACGGAGGATGCGCCGGGTCGAGCCAATAGTCGTTCTGCACCGTCAGATTGGTCGCGCGGAAGTCGTCGCCGCTGACGGTCAACGTCGCGGACTTGAGCGTGCCGCCGACCGTCGCCGACGCATCGCCGAACACCAGCACCACCTCGGCCGGGTTCCGCCCGGTTCCCCGCAGCCGGACACCATTGCCCCGGATGGTCAGCTTCTCCCGGTAGCGCCCCGGTGCGATCAGGACCGTGCCCCCGGTCGCGGCCAGCGCGTCGATCGCGCCCTGTACCGTCCGGAACGCTCCCGGTCGGTCGGGCGAGACCTGCACCATCGGCGATACCGCCGGGCGCGGGGCGGCCGGGGCGGCGACGAGGATCGCGGCGACGGCAAGGAGCGGCAGGAAGCGCATCGATCGTCCGGTCACCGCAGCGGCAACGCGGCCGGCTGCGTCGGATAGAGCATCGGTCGCATGTCCGGCACCGCCTGCGCCAGCGCACCGGCCATCAGCGCCGCGACGTGATCGGCACCGGCCCGGCCGAGATGGGTGCGATCGAACGACAGCTTGCGCTGGGCAAACGGCGTGTCGTTCACTTCGCCCGCCCTGGCCGGCCGGGCCACCGCGGCGGCGGTCGGCGGCAGTTGCGCGAACCGTTCGGCCCAGCCCTCGCCATTGCGGTTCAGTTCGGCCAGCGTCAGCGCGTTGAGATCGACCATCGGCACGTCCATCTCGCGCGCGACGCGGCGGACGGCCTCGGCCCAGGGGGCAAGGTCGTTGTCGACCTTCCCGTCCCTGTAGATGCGGCGGCTGAGCGGGGTCACGAGGATCGGCACCGCCCCGGCGGCGCGTGTCTCGACGACGTAGCGGCGCAGGTTCGCGGGAAATTCGGTGGCGAGGTCGGTCGAGCGGCCGGGCTTGCCGGGTTGGTCGTTGTGACCGAACTGGATCACTACCCACGTCCTTGCGAACCCTGGCGTCTTCATTTCGGCCAGCGCGAGGTCCCATGACCCTTCGGTGCGATAGCTGCCCGAAGATCGCCCGCCGCGGGCCAGGTTCACGCAGGCCAGAAAGGACGCGACATGCTCCGCGCAGAAGCTGCCGCCCCACCCGCCGCTGACCGCGGTGGTCGAATCGCCAACCAGCACGACCTTCGACGCGCGGATCGGCACGACGGGGGGAGCCTGTCCGGCGAGGAGCGCAGCGAGCAGCAGCGACATCGTCATTCCCCCCTCACAGTGCGGTGAAGCGGAAGTCGCGGAAGCGGGCGGTGCCGCTGCCCGCCGAATACAGCCCCGGCCGCAGCATCAGGAACCCGCCGCGGACATTGTGGTGATAGCCCGACACCTCCATCCCGCGATCGAAACGGTTCCAGGTGCGCCCGTCGTCGCCGCTGGTGTGAAAGGACACGATATGCCGGTCGTTGGTCACCCGCATCCGCATCCTAGCCCCATGCGGATTGGCCGGCCGCCCGCGTTCGATGCCATATTGGTGCGTGACGAAGCGCTTCTCATCGAAGCCGAGCCCGCAATACAGCTTGTCGTCGTAGAACAGGATCAGCCCCGCCGTACCGCCGGGCGCGATCTCGACATCGCATTCGAAGCGATAGCCGGTATCGCCCGCGATCAGCAGCAGCGGCGCGCCGTCCGACGGCGCCTTGCCCTTGCCATCGAGCAGCAGCGCGCCGCGATCGACCCGCACCCGCGCACGGTCCTGCGGCGTGGGGCGGAAGAAATTCCATTTGGTGCCGAGCGCCAGCTTCGCGAAATCGTCGGACAGCGCCTGTCCGTGGCGCACCGCCTGCCCGCCCTTCGGCTTCGCGATCGGCTGCGACAGGTCGCCGCCGGTCATCCGGAACCACCCATCGGGCGTCCATTCGACCGGATCGAGCAGCGCCTGCCGCCCGAGCGTCCAATAGCCGTTCTCATAGCCGTGATAGACCGACCACCAGCTGCCGTCCGGTCCCTCGATCAGCGTCGCATGGCCGCGCGACCACCATTTCTCGCCGAGCGACGTGGTGCGCACGATCGGATTGCCGGGATGATGTTCCCATGGCCCGTGGATCGAGCGCGAGCGGGCGGCGATCACCATGTGCCCGGTCGGCGGCCCCGCCGTGCCGCCGACGGCGGTGACGAGATAGAACCAGTCGCCGCGCCGGGTGACCTTCGGCCCCTCCGGGCTGAACCCCTCGACGTCCCAGGTGTCGGGATAGCGCCACGGGTCGTAGACATGCTCGACCTTGCCCACCGTCTTCAGTCCGTCGTCGGACAGGCGGATGCGATCGCCGCCCGACAGGAACAGCCAGCGCGACCCGTCCTCGCCCACGGCATGGCCCGGATCGATATGGTCGGGCAGCTTCAGGTCGATCGGTTCCGACCATGGCCCGTCGATATGATCGGCCCAGATGACCCAGCTGGTCGTCGGATTCTTGGTCGGGATGTAGAGGTAATAGCGCCCCTTGTGCTTGGTCAGCTCGGGCGCCCACACCGCGCCGATATTGGTGGTGAGCGCGGCGGTGCGGGGGGTCCAGTTCACCAGATCGCGCGAATGCCAGATGACGAGGCCGGGATAGGAATCGAACGTCGAGAAGGTCATATAATAATCGCGACCATCCTTCAGGATCGTCGGATCGGGATGATCGCCCGCCATCAGCGGGTTGAGGAAGCGCCCGTCGCCCAGATCGGCGACGCGCTGGTTGTCGAACCCGCGGCGATAGCCGGGCGTGCCGCCGGTCGGGGCGACCGGCCCGGCCGCCGCGGTCCCGATCGTCGCCGGCAGGGTCGCGACCGCGCCGGCCGCTCCCAGCGTGCAGAATGCGTCGCGGCGTGAAATCATGTGGTTGCTCCCGGGGTAAAGCGACGTTCGGCAAAGGGCTGGTCACGGTGGAACACCACATGCCCGCGCGCGTCGAAATCGATCCGGGCAAGGCCCGGCATCTCGCGGAACGGCGATGGCGAACCATTGCCGAAAAAGGTCACCCACCATCGTCCCTGATGGTCGCGAAAGACGTTGCCGCCGCCGCAATCGGGCAGTTCGTGGCGTTCGCGATACGGGCCGGTGATGCGGTCGGCGATCCACATCGCGAACGAATAGCGCCCGTCATAGCGGTCGACGACGCCGAGATAATAGCGTCCGTCGCGCTTGAAGAGCGTCGCGCCCTCATAACCGAAATGCGCGAAACCCTTTTCGGCGCATTGTTCGCGGTGATGGCGCGGATCGAGGTCCCACGCTTGCGCCGTCAGCTTCTGCCACGGGCCGGCAAGGCCGCTCAGATCGTCCTTCAGCCGGACGATTTCATCGGCGGAACCGGCCGTCAGCCACACCGAACCGTCGTCGTCCTCGAACAGGGTCGCGTCGATGCCGCCGCGGATCGGCCTGTCGGGCGAAAAGGCGTGGACATAGGGCCCCTCGGGCCGGCCGCTGGTCGAACGGAGCACCGCGATGCCGCCGCGACTGACCGAATGGCAGATCAGCCATTGTCCGCGGATATGGTGGATCTCGGGCGCCCACAGCGCGCGGAACGGTACGCCCTTGCGCATCCGCCACGATTTCTCCCACCCGCCGTCGCGGTCGAACGACCATACCAGCCCGCGATAGTCCCAGTTGGCGAGGTCGCGCGACTGCCACAGTTCGACGCCGTCGTTGGTCGCCCAGATATTGTCGCCGGTCGAACCGGTCATCCAGTAGCTGCCATCGGGGGCGGGCCGGATGATCGTGTCGCGGATATGGACGTGGTGGATCGGCCGCAGCGCGGGCAGCACGCCGTCGCGCACCGCGGTGCCCGCCGCCGCATCCCGCCATGGTTCGACCGGATATCGCGGCCGGTCGGGGCCGCGGTAGCGGACGCCGGGCAGACCCGACACCCAGCCCTGGCCGATGCTGGCCGCGCTCGCCGGCCGCCCGGGGCCGCTTGTCCCCGAATAGGGCCAATATCCCGCAGGCGGCGGCGGCACCAGCCGGCCGCTGTCGTCGCCCCCCGGATCGAGCACGTCGCCGGTCAGCCGCGCCCGGCCATAGGGCGCACCCGCCGCTCCCTGTCCGAAGGCATCGCCCGCGATCAGCAGCGTCGCACCCGCGGCGAGCACCCCCCGCCGGTCGATCCGGGACAAGACCCCCGCCGCCGGCGCGGGGCCGGCAGCGGGGAGGCGGCGTCCGGGGAGGGACATCAGAACCGCAACCGTGCGCCGACGCGGTAGATCGGACCGGCCGCGCTGTACTGCGTCACCGCTTCCTGCCCCTGATAGGCATAGCGTTCGCTCGGCTGGTTGGTCAGGTTCAGCCCCTCTGCGCTGACCGACAGCCAGTCGGTGAACTTGTAGCTCATCGACGCATCGACGTTGGTCGTGTCGCGGCTGAAGACGAAGTCGTTGACCAGCGGCGCGTCGCACGGCGTGCCGGCGACCGAGGGGTTGGCCGGGCTGTTCTGCAACCCCGGCGCGCAGGAACCGCCCGCGATCGGATAGGTCTGCGAATAGCCCTTGCGATAGGCGACCGAGACGCGCGCGCGGAACTTGCCGGTTTCATAGGCCAGCGTGCCGTTCACCGATTGCGGCGAGACGCCGAGGAACGGCGCGGTGCCGGTGGTCGCCGGGATTGCGGCGAGGCTGCCCGATGCGGCCCGGCCGGGGTCGAGGATATAGCTGAGTTCCGACTTGATATAGGTGTAGTTCAGCTGGAGCCCGAGGTTCTTGAAGTACCATGGCAGGAAATCGAGCTCCTGCTGGTAGCTGATCTCGAAGCCGCGCAGATAGCCGCCCGGCGCATCGGCGAATTGTCGGGCGACGAAGGGGTTGTTGGCATTCAGATAGGCAAGCTGCGCCGGGTTGGTGAGCTGGGCGCGGATCGCGTCGATCGTGGCGGCGTCGGTGAATTGCGACAGCGGCCCGGAGAACGAGATCGTCTGCGGGAAGCTCAGGATCTGCTTGTTGAACCCGGCGAGGCTAAGCAGGCCGCCCGGCGCGAAATACCATTCGATGCTGGCATCGAGGTTGGTCGAGCGGAACGGGTTGAGCCGCGGATTGCCGATGGTCAGCGTCGCGCCGACCGAGTCCCCGGTATTGGGGATGCTGAGCCCGGTGATCGACGGCGACAGGTTGCCCAGCAGCGGGCGGGCCATCACCCGCGACGCGCCGAGGCGGACCAGCACGTCGTCGACCGGCTCGAACACTGCGTTCAGCGACGGCAGGAAATCGGTGTAGCGGTTGCTGCCGACGATGCCGCGTCCGGCGGGCGTGGTGCCGTTCGAGGTGACGTCGGTGATCGCGATGCGCGTACCGGCATTGCCGCGGAAGGGACGGCCGAACAATTCGCTGGTCCAGTCGAACTGGACGTAGAAGCCGGTATCCTTTTCGAGGACGTCGAAATTCTCGCGCCCGCCGTTGCGCCGGTCGGTCAGGCGCCAGTCGCCCCATTTGTTGACGCAGTTGCAGGTGAAGTCGAACAGCTGGTCGAACGCGGCGATGTTCGGCGCGTAGAAGCTGGTCAGCGATCCTTCGGGGACGTTCAGCCCCTGACCGAAATCGACCACCTGCCCCATCGCCGACGCCCGCGTGCCCGCTTCCCGCAGGGTCGGGTTCAGCAGGTCGTTGTTGCGTTCGAACTGGCGGGTGGAAAATTCATATTCGCGATAGTTGCCGCCGAAGCCGATGCTGAAATCGGGGTTCACGCGCCAGTCGAAATCGACCTTGCCCTGCTTGTAGGTGTTCGTGGTGTAGCGCAGGTAGCGGCGAATGCCCGAAAAGCCCTTCACCGTATCCCAGTTGTTCGGATCGGCGGCGTCGAAGCCGAGATCGATCAGCGGCATGTTGCCGCCGCCGCGGGAGTCGAACACGAAATTCCCCGGCGAATCCATCCGGTTGAATTCGACCAGCGTGCCTTCGGAATCGTTGGTCGATTCCGACATGCCGCCGATGAACACCGCGCGGAAATTGTCGGTGAATTCATGTTCGAGCTGCAGCGACGCCTGCTTGAACTTGGTGGTGTAGATCGACTGGTCGACGCCCGAGCGGAAATCGACGTTGTTCGCCACCAGATAGTCGACATTGCCGTTGGTGACGTTGACGTCCTGCACCCGCACCGCCGGACGCCCGATCAGCGACCCGCGATAGGCGAGCCGGTTGCTCGACGGGATGTAGCCGACCGAACTGGGGTTGTTGTAGTAATCATAGGGATCGAGGTTGAACGGGTTGGTGCTGAAGATGTTCGACGTGGCCGGATCGCCTGCCGCCACCGTGCCCGGCACGACCGCCGACGGGGCGAGCACCGATGCCACCAGCTGCCCCTGCGCATTCAGCGCGGTCGAAAAGGCCGGCGTGGTGCCGTTGAGCTGCTGTCCGCAATCCTGCGCCGGCACCAGCGCCGATCCGGCATTGGGCGCGCAGATGCCGGGATAGAGCGCGCGCGCCGCCGACGGCGTCAGGTTGTTGCCCGCGGTGTTGTAGACCGCGTTGGTATTGTTGCGGTTCAGCCCGACCGGCGACACCTGATAGATCGAGCTGCGGTTCCTGAAGCGCGAATACAGCCCGTCGATGCTCAGCCGCGTGCGGTCGCCGATCTGCCACTGGTAGGCGGCGGTGAGGCCGAGGCGCTGATATTCCACGTCCTGCTGCTCGACCGAGGGCAGCGCGGGGAAGCGGACGGTCGAATTGTCGAAACGGCCCGGCGTGTTGAACGGCGCGCCGGGATAGAGTTTCGCATAGGCCTCCGGGTTCGATCCGGTCAGCGCGGCGATGGCGTCGGGATTGGTGATCGCGCTGCCGAAGCCGGTCCCGGCCGGCGCGGCGAAGCCCGCGCGCTGCGGGTTCTCGTTCCCGGCCCAGGTCGATCCGCGATAGACATAGTCGGACTGGCCGGCGCCGCGGCGATACTGGTCGATCGAGTTGCGCGACTCGCTCCACGCCGCCGACACCAGCAGGCCCATCGTCCCGCCGGCAAAGGTCTTGGACGCAAGCCCGGCGAGGCGCGGGGTCCATTTGCCGATATTGTCCTGATAGCTCCCCTCCGCCGACAGCGCGAACGCCCCCTTCTTGTAATCGAACGGGCGACCGGTCTGGAGATCGATGGTGGCGCCGAGCGATCCTTCGTCGGTCTCGGCCGAGGGCGTCTTTTGCACCTTCAAGGAACTGAACAGCTCGGATGCGAAAGTGTTGTAGTCGAACGAGCGGCTGCGGTTCGGGCTGGTGCCCGAATCGTTCGAGCCGGCGGTCGCCAGCGCCTCCAGCCCGTTCAGGCGGGTCCGGTTGAAGTCGCCGCCGAGGCCACGGACGGTGATCGAGCGGCCCTCGCCATTGTCGCGGTCGATCGAGACGCCAGGCAGGCGCTGCAGCGATTCCGCCAGATTGTTGTCGGGGAAATCGGCGATATCCTCGGCATTGATCGAATCGATCTGCACCGATGCGTCGCGCTTCTCGACGATCGAGGTGCGCAGCGACGCGCGATAGCCGGTGACGATGATGTCGGCGGCGGTCGCATCGTCCGCTACCGGCGCTTCCCCCTGCCGTGCGGCGGGCGCGGCGGCGTCCTGCGCATAGGCGGTGCCGCTGCCGGCGATGGCCAACGCCAGTCCCGATACTCCCAGGAAATCCATCTTGCGAACCATCATCATCGTCCTCCCCAGACATTCTATTTTGGAAACCGGTGTCATCACCGCGTCAGAAAATCGAGATACGCCTCGAGACTGGTTCGTCCGTCGGCAGGACGGACGCGGTTCCCGTCGGCGCGTCGCGGGTTCAGTCCGTTCGCGCGTTCCCACGCATCGGCCATGCCGTCGCCGTCGCTGTCGCGGGCCGGCGTGCCGCCGCGCAGGGTCGGCCAGCCGCCGGCATCCGCCTCGGTATCGATCTGGCGCCCGGTACGGCGACGCACGCCGTCGATGACGGCCAGATCGACGGCGTCGCGCACCTTGCTGGCGCCGGCCCGTGCCAGCACCCGATCCGCCGCCGTGGCGGCCGGTTCGGCGGCGATCGGCGGCATGTCGATCGGCGCGGCCAGACGGTAGGCACCGCCGGTTTCGCCCGACACCAGCGACCAGGGATCGGACGGCACCCGGCCATCCATGCTGTTGCCGGCGAACCACGCGCGGGCGTGACGGTTGCTTTCGGCGAAGGCGATCCGCCCCTTGCTGTCGGGGCCGGGCAGATAGGTGTTGGCGACGAAATTATACCGCGCGACGCTTTCGGTATCGGCGTTGTAGCCCGACCGGCCGCCGCCCCAGTTGTAGAAGACGTTGTTGCGAAAGTCGAAATCCGCCCCGCGCGGATCGGCGTCGAACCGGGCGTAATTGCCCGGGCGCGGCATGCGCGCGGCATGGTTGGCCCACAGATTGTGGTGGAAGCTCATCCGCGACCCGCGTCCGCCGCGCACGAGGCTGCCATAGCCATGGTCGCCCTTCATATGGCCGGCGCGGCGCAGCGAGTCGGCGATCACGCTCCATTGCACGGTCAGGTCGCCGATGCTGTTGGCGGGATCGCGGTAGTTGGCGGAGGCCGACAGCGTCTCGTCTACCGACCAGCTGGCCGACACATGGTCGAGGATGATCCGCGTCCCGCCGCTGATCCAGATGGCGTCGCCCTGCGTCTTCGACGCCGCGCCCAACCGCGAGCGGATGTAGCGGACGATCACGTCGCTGGCGGCGATCTGCAACGTCTGGTCGCGCAGGGTGATGCCGTCACCGGGTGCAGTCTGGCCGGCGATGGTGATGCGATCGTTGCGGACGACCAGCGGCGAGCGCAGGGCGATGGTGCCGGCCACGTCGAAGACGACGGTACGCGGCCCGGCAGCGTCGATTGCCGCGCGCAGGCTGCCCGGTCCGGCATCGGCGAGCGTGGTGACGCGGATGACCCGTCCCCCGCGACCGCCGGCAGCGAAGCGCCCCGCCCCTTCGGCTCCCGGAAACGCCACCACCTGACCGGCGGCAGGCACAGCCACGACGGCAGCGGCCAGCGATGCGACCACGATGGTCGTCGGCGATGCGAACATCCTCGTCTCTCCTGCTCGTCCCTGCGCCTCGTTGATCGGGCAACATTGGAAACCGGTGTCATTACGAAGGTTAGCGGTAACCTTGTCAACCCCGACAATCGCTTGCAGCCAATTTTACCCGCGATCGCTCGCGCCGCGGGCGAGCACGTCGTAGCCGCCGACGCTGCGTTCGTCGTCGATCACCCGCCCCTCGCCCGATCGCAGCTGCGCGACGATCCGGCGGTCGACGGCGTCGCGATCCCATGGGCGTGCGCCGGCACGCGCGCCGACCAGCGCCTCGACCCGATCGGCGGGCAGTCGCTGCAACCCGGCCGGCCAGACGACCGGCCGCGGGCGATCGAGGATCCGCGGCGTGCGTTCGGTCGGGATGATCCGGATCGGCCGCATCGGCCGGCCATCGGCATGATGTACGTGGTTGTCGGCCATGTGCAGGCCGAGGTCGCCATCGCCCTCGACGATCAGGAACGGCAGGTCGGCGCGCGTCGACCGCCCGCCGCGCACGACGTTGCCGACGATGCTCATTTCGCCGGTGACATACGGACGGTCGCCCCATTCGAAGCCGTTCAATGCGTAATGGATGCAGCGATTGCCGGGATCGTAGATCAGGTTGTTGACGCAGGCGACCTGCGCCCCGCCCTTCACCAGCGGATGGCGTTCGTAATTATGCGCATAGAGGTTCTGGGCGACGAGGATCCCGGTGGTGTTGTCGTGGATCAGCGAACCCTTGCTGTGTTCGCCCTTTGCGTGCGACGCGTTCGACAGCCCCTCCGCAACGATGTTGCGGGTAAGCGAGATGTTGCGCGAGGTGTGGGCGCGCCAGTCGGCAACGCCGTCACCACCGGCGAAGCGCGGTCCTGATGCCGACAGATTCTCGTCCGTCGCCCATGCGAACGAGCATTGGTCGATGATGACGTCGTGCGCGGCGGTGCAGGACAGGCCGTCGACTTCCCATCCGCTGCGCGGCGCGGCGCCATCGGCCCCCGCCCGCACGCGGATATGGCGGATGACGACGTCATGGGTCGCGACCGAGAGGCCGCCGCGGATCAGGGTGATGCCCGGGGACGGCGCGGTTTCGCCCGCGATGGTGACGAACGGGTTGCGCAGGTGCAGCGTCGTGCGGCCGAGGTCGATGATACCGGCCACCGCGAAGGTGATGCGGCGCGGCCCCGATGCCGCCAGCGCCTCGGCAAGGCTGCCCGGACCGCCGGGCGCGAGCGTCGTGACGATCAGCGTACGCCCGCCATCGCCGCCGCGCGTCGCGGTCCAGCCGGGCAGCCGGTCGTCCGCCGCAGCGGACAGCGGCACGGACAAGCCGGCGGCCGAAGCGGCGAGCGGGACGGCGACGATCTGTCGGCGGGTCAACTGCATGGCGCTATCCGATATGATGAAGGCCGAAACCGCACTGTCGCGCACCGCGAAGGACCATCGATGCGGCGGGTGACGGGATCGACCCGACGAATGATGCTGTCCTTATGGGTAAACCGGTCACCCCACGCTGTCTATCGCTGGCAATTGTTTTTATTAGAGAAAATACGTTGCGCAAATGGATAATCGGTAGCAATTATCGGGCGTTGCGCGAACGAGCCGAACGCGATCGGCCAGAACAGCGCGCAGCGGGAGAGCGCGGATGCGGCAGTCGATCGAAGTGAATCGTCGGGAAGCGGTATCGCTGGTGGCAGGGCTGACCGGCCTTGCCGCGGCGGGGGGCGTGTCGGCCCGCGCTGGCGATCGTCCTGCCCGACCGGGCGATGCGCTGCTATGGTATGCGCAGCCCGCGGCGTCGTGGGTCGAGGCGCTGCCGGTCGGCAACGGGCGGATCGGCGCGATGGTGCATGGCGGGACCACGACCGAATATCTGCAGCTGAACGAGGACAGCTTCTGGACCGGCGGGCCCTATGATCCGGCCAGTCCCGAAGCACTGGCCGCGCTGCCCGAGGCGCGGCGGCTGATCTTTGCCGACCGCTTCACCGAAGCGGTCGAACTGATCGGGGCGAAGGTGATGGCGCGGCCGTTGCGGCAGATGTCCTATGGCACGTTCGGATCACTGGTGATCGGCCCGGTCGACGCGGCCGGGCCGCGGCCCGCGCGTTCGCCCGGCGGCCTTGCCAGCGCGGTGACGCCCGACGTTCCCGCCGCCCTCCTGCCCGGCTATCGTCGCGAACTCGACCTCGACCGGGGCGTGGCGACCGCGCGGTGGCGCGACGGCGGCGTGGGCTATCGCCGCGAGGTGCTGGCCTCCGCCGTCGACCAGGTGATCGCGGTGCGGATGACCGCCGGGCGCGCCGGGGCGATCACGACCGCATTGTCGTTCGACACGCCGCTCAAGCGCTGGAGCGTCGCCGCCGATCCGGGCGAACTGGTCCTGTCAGTCCGCAACGACGCGGCGCACGGGATCGACGGCGCGCTGCGCGGCGAGGCACGGGTGCGGGTCCGCGCGCCCGGCGGCACGATCCGCGCCGAGGGCGATCGGCTGATCGTCACCGGCGCCGACGAACTGGTGCTGCTGATCGCGATGGCGACCAGCTATCGCCGGTTCGACGACGTGACCGGCGATCCGACCGCGATCACCGCTGCGCAGATCGCCCGCGTCGCGGACAAGTCGTTCGATCGCATCGCCGCCGATGCGCGCGCGGATCATCAGGCGTTGTTCCGGCGCTGCTCGATCGATCTCGGCCGCAGCGCGGCGGACCGGCTGCCGACCGATCGCCGGATCCGTGCCGGCGAGAGCGGCAAGGACCCGGCGCTCGCCGCGCTGTATTTCAACTATGCCCGCTACATGCTGATCGCCTGTTCGCGGCCGGGCAGCCAGCCGGCGAACCTGCAGGGGCTGTGGAACGACGCGACCAACCCGCCCTGGGGCAGCAAATACACCGTCAACATCAACACCCAGATGAACTACTGGATCGCCGAGCCCGCAGCGCTGCCCGAATGTGTCGCGCCGCTGGTGGCGATGGTACGCGACCTGGCGGTGACCGGCGCGCGCACCGCCCGAACGATGTACGGCGCCCGGGGCTGGGTGTGTCACCACAATACCGACCTGTGGCGCGCGACCGCGCCGATCGACGGCGTCAATTTCGGCATGTGGCCGACCGGCGGGGCGTGGCTGTGCACCCATTTGTGGGACCATTACGATTATGGCCGCGACCGGGCGTATCTCGCCTCGGTCTATCCGTTGCTGCGCGGGTCGGCGCTGTTCTTCCTCGATACGCTGGTGCGCGATCCGGGGACCGGGTTCATGGTGACGAACCCGTCGATCTCGCCCGAAAACAACCATGGGCCGGGCGGCGCGCTGTGTGCGGGGCCGACGATGGACATGGCGATCCTGCGCGACCTGTTCACCCAGACCGCCGCCGCCGCCGCGATCCTCGGGCAGGACGCCGATCTCGCGCAGGCGATGACGGCGATGCGCGATCGATTGGCCCCGTTCCGGATCGGCGCGCAGGGACAGTTGCAGGAATGGCAGCAGGACTGGGACGCGCGCGCACGCGATCCGCATCATCGTCACGTCAGCAACCTCTATGCCGCCTTCCCCTCGCGCCAGATCGATGCCGAACGCACGCCCGCGCTGGCGGCGGCGGCGCGCCGCTCGCTCGACCTGCGCGGCGACGAGGCGACGGGTTGGGCGACGGCCTGGCGGATCGCGCTGTGGGCGCGGCTGCGCGACGGGAACCGGGCGCATGACATCCTGCGCTTCCTGATCGGGCCGAAGCGCACCTATCCCAACATGTTCGACGCGCATCCGCCGTTCCAGATCGACGGTAATTTCGGCGGCGCGGCGGCGATCGCGGAGATGCTGCTGACGGCGGACGGCGACACGATCCGCCTGCTGCCCGCGCTGCCCGACGCATGGCCCGACGGCGCGTTTCGCGGGTTGCGCGCGCGGGGTGGCTACACGGTCGACCTTACGTGGCGAAAGGGTCGGTTGCGCGACGTCGCGGTGGAGGGCGTCGTCGCCGGCCGCTGCACCCTCGCCCATGGCACGGCGACCACGACGATCGACATCGTTCCGGGGCGGCGGGTCCGGCTGTCGGAGGCGGCGTTCCGCGGCTGACGAGGCACGCATCCCGGCAGTTCTCAACCGGCTGCGGCGTGGCTACAACGGGGGCATGGAAGCACCGGACCGAATCCGGCGGGTCGTGATTCTCGGCGGGGGGACCGCCGGTTGGATGACGGCGGCCGCGCTGTCGCGCAGTTTCGGCGAGACCGTCGCGGTGACGCTGCTGGAATCGGAAGCGATCGGCACGGTCGGTGTCGGCGAGGCGACGATCCCGACGATCCACTGGTTCAACGAGCTGGTCGGGCTCGACGAGTCCGAATTCCTGCGCGCGACGAAGGCGACGTTCAAGCTGGGCATCGAGTTCGTCGACTGGACCGCGCCCGGCCACCGCTATTTCCACCCGTTCGGCCAGTTCGGCCCGGCCCTGCCCGGCGTCGCGTTCCACCATCGCTGGCTCAAGGCGCAGGCGGACGGGCTGGACGTGCCGCTCGACGCACTGTCGCTGGCGGCGCAACTGGCGGCGCAGGGACGCTTCGCCGCGCCGGCGGGCGACGCGCGTTCGATCCTGTCGACGCTCGGCTATGCCTATCATTTCGATGCCGGCCTCTACGCCGCCTATCTGCGCCGGTTGAGCGAGGCCGGCGGCGTCACGCGGGTCGAGGGGATGCTGCGCCATGTCGAGCGCGACGGCGAGACAGGCTTCGTCACCGCGCTCGTCACCGAACGCGGCGAACGGATCGCGGGCGACCTGTTCATCGACTGCTCCGGGTTTCGCGCGTTGCTGATCGGCGGGGCGCTGGGCGAGGGCTATGAGGACTGGTCGCACTGGCTGCCGTGCGACCGCGCGGTGGCGGTGCCGTGCGCGCGCGTCGCGGCGACGACCCCCTATACCCGTTCGACCGCGCGGGCGGCGGGGTGGCAATGGCGCATCCCGTTGCAGCATCGCACCGGCAACGGCTATGTCTATGCCGGCCGCTACCTGTCCGACGACGAGGCGGCGGCGACGCTGCTGGCGAATCTCGACGGAGAGGCGCTGGCCGAACCGAGGCTGCTGCGCTTCACGGCGGGCACGCGACGGCGACCGTGGCGCGACAACGTCGTCGCGATCGGGCTGTCGTCGGGGTTCCTCGAACCGCTCGAATCGACCAGCATCCACCTGATCCAGAGCGGCATCGCCAAGCTGCTGACGCTGTTCCCCGACCGCGGCTGCGATCCGGCGCTGGCCGACCGGTTCAACACCGTGTTCGCGCGCGACATGGACGGGATCAAGGACTTCCTGATCCTGCACTATCACGCGACCAGCGGCCGCGACGAACCGCTGTGGCGGCATTGCCGGACGATGGCGCTGCCCGAAACGCTGGTCGCGCGCGAGGAACAATATCGCCGTTCGGGGCGGCTGATCCTCGATGCGGACGAACTGTTCCGCGAGGCGAGCTGGCTGGCGGTGCTGAACGGCCAGGGCATCACGGCGGCGGGCTACAATCCGCTCGCCGATACGATCGACGCCGCGACCAACCGCGCGCAGGTGTGCCAGATCGCCGAGGTGGTGGCGCGCGCCGCGCCGACGCTGCCGCTGCACGATGCGGCGCTGGGCGAACGGATCGGGACGGCGTGACCGCGCCGGACATCGTGGCGCGCCGGATCGGCGCCGAACGACAGCCGATCGCGGTCATCGACCATTTCCATCCCGATCCGGATGCGCTGCGCCGCTTTGCGCAGGCCGCGACCTTCGGACCGGCGCGCAACCATTATCCCGGCGTGCGTGCCGACCTGCCGCCCGGATATTTCCATGACGTTCGACCGGCGCTGACGACCGTACTGGCACAGGTGTTCGGCCATCGCGGCGGGATCGCGCTGCTCGATGCCAGCCTTTCGCTGGTGACGACCCAGCCCGACCGGCTGTCGATCGAACAGCGGCTGCCGCATTTCGATGCGGTCGATCCGGCGCGGATCGCGCTAGTCCATTATTTGGGCGACGATCAGGGCGGCACCGCCTTCTACCGCCACCGCGCTACCGGGTTCGAGACGATCGATGCCGCGCGGGCGCCGGGCTATCTGGGCGCGGTATCGCGGGAGGTCGCCAGGCAGGCGCCGCCGCCCGCCTATATCGCCGGGTCGACGGCGCAGTTCGAACAATTGTCGACGATCGAGGCGCGGTGCAACCGAGCGGTCGTGTATCGCAGCGCGCTGCTGCACAGCGGGGCCATTGCGCCGGACGCGACGCTCGGCGACGATCCGGCGCGGGGGCGGCTGACGGTGACGGCGTTCCTGCTGCTGACGTAGGCTGGAATGGACGTCATCCCAGCGCAGGCCGGGAACTCCCGGTGATGGCACGCAGCAGGCGCCGATGGAGACCCCAGCCTTCGCTGGGGTGACGTCGTCCGGTCGAACGCTACCGCATCGTGCGCGGTGGCCGTACCGCCAGATAGACGGTGCTCCACAGCTGCGCGGCGTTGGATTCGTCGACGTCCTGCTTGCCTGCGCCGAACGCCACGACCTGATATCGGCCGCCCGTGTACGCCCATGACCACAGCTCGGAGCTTTGCGTCGCGCGCGTCGCGTTGATCGCGCGCCACAGGGTCGCCTGCGCCCGCGTCAGTACCGCGCGCGTCGCGGGCGGCAGGTCGCGACGGGCGAGCTGGCGTTCGAGGCCCGTGGCGAACAGCGCCTGCTGCCACGACCATACCACCGCGCCGTGATAGGCCGCCGGGGTGAAGCGCGCCTGCACCGTGGCGTCGGTCTGCGCGGCGTTGGCGACCAGCATGCCGATATCCGTCATCAGCCCGGCGGGGAACGGACGCATCGCGGCGGTGACAAAGGTTTCGAGATCGGCCGCCGACGGTTCGGCGAACATCAGCGCGAAGCCTTCGTCGGAGTTGACGATCGGAATCGGCCGCCCGCCATCGTCGAGCGCGATCGCATGGAACGTCAGCGGCGCGGTGCCGAGCGACGCCACCGCCGGGCCGGCGGGGATGCCGAGGCTGCGGGCATACCCCTCGATCCGCGGCTTCGCCTGCGCAGTCGGCAGCGACACCCGGAACAGCGCCGGCGCGCGAGTGCGCCAGACGGTCGCCATCGCTTCCGCGCGCGCCAGCGCGGTGCGGTCCTCCGCGGTCAGATAGCGGTCGAGCAGCCCGGCGCGCAGCAGGCGCCCGGCCGATTCGAGCGCGGCGGGCACGAACACCGCGTTGACGTCATAGGCATAGCGGCCACGCCCCAGCCCTTCCTCGCTGTCACGCCACTGGCCGGTCAGCCGCCCCTTGCCGATCGCGACCAGCCGCTTCGGGTCGGGACGATCGGCGAACGGTCGCGCGGTATCGAGGACGAAGCGCAGGTTGCGGACCAGCGCCTTGCCGGCGGGCGCGGTGGTGCCGGGGACGCCTTCGCTGACCATCGGCCTGGCGAGAAAGGCGCGGGCGGCGGCGGGGGTGCCGTGGTCGAGGAGATAGGCGGCGGCGACGGGCGCGAGCATATAGTCGTCGTCGACCATCGCGTAGTCGAGCACCGCCGCATCGCCGCTGCCGCCATGCTGGCGGCGGTCGACGACGGCGAACTCGCCGATCCCCTCCTCATGCGCGACATCGCCGCGCGCATCGAGCCGGGCGAGGACCGAGCCCAGCCCCGCCTCGATCGCCTGCGGTTGCAGCACCGGCATCAACAGCCGCAACGACATCAGCGTGTCGCGCCCGAAATAGGTCTGGAACCGCCACGACCCGGCGAGGAATTTCTCGCGATAGCTGAGGAAACGCAACGCGTTGCGCGCGCCCGGATCGTTGGCGGCGCGGGCGTTGAGCAGTTCGTTCGGCGCAAGGCCGGTCAGCGGCGTCTCGCCGCTCGACGCGGTGATTTCCATGCGGATCGCCCGGCCGGCATCGGCGACGATCGCGCCGCGGCGGATACTGCCCGACAGCAGCCGGACCTGCAGCAGGTAACCGGGCTTGCCGTCGAGGCGCGGGCGGCTCCAGCGGATGGTATTGCCGGCGATCACCGGATCGACCGCGACCTCCTTCGGAAAGCGGCCGACCGACTGATAGTCGCGCAGGAAGCGGATGCTGGACAGCACCGCCTGCCTGATGCGCAGTTCGGGCGCGTCGATGCTGGCGATGGTGACGATCGACGGCTGCGGTCCGGCGATACCGGGCGCGGTGGTCGGACGCGGCGGCTGTTCCAGCCGCCACGTGGCGGCGCGCGTCAGGGGTGCGAACCACAGCCCGACGCCGCTATTGCCCGCCGGGAACGCGACGAGGATGCGCGGATCGGTGCCGTTGCGCAGCAGCAGGTGCGCGGCGACCGGCCCTTCGCGGACGAAGGCGTTGAGGTTCTGTCCCTCGGTCAGCTGATAGGCCAGTTCGGGGGCCTTTGCCGGGCGCTGCGCCACCGCCAGTCCCGTTCCCGCCAGCATCGCGCCCGCCAGCATCCACCGCACCACGGTCTTCATGCGCCACCTCGTCACGAAAAAGCCAGGGTGTCGCGGGTTCGCCGCGACACCCCGATGGTCAGAAGCGGAACGTCAGCGTCCCGCCATAGGTCGGGCCGACGATCCCGCGGGCATAGAAGAAGCCGTCGGTGATCGCCTGCGTCTGACCCTGTCGCGGGTTGCCCTCGGTCAGGCCGACGACGTCGAACACGTTGTCGGCGTTCAGGTTCAGCTGGACCCGCTGGCTGAGGTTCAGGTTAACGCCGATCCCGGTCACGCCGTAGCTGGGCAGCGCGATGCCGTTGCCGTTGTCGGCGAAGATCTTGCCGACGAACTTGTAGCGGGCATAGATGTCGCCGACCCCATTGGGCAGCGTCAGCGTGGGCAGGATGGTGAACAGCTGCGCCGGGGTGCGCTCGGGGCGATTGCCCTCGAACCCCGCGCCCTGATCGACGCCGTCGAGTTCGAGGTTGAGCAGCTGCGGATCCTGGAACACGCCCTGGAAATCGACCGAGAACCACGTCGTCGGCCGCACCACGAAGTCGATCTCGACGCCCTTGGTCCGCAGGTCGGCGTTCAGATTCTGCTGCTGCGATGGGTTGGTCGGGTTGGCGAAGTTGTAGTTCTGGTTGTCGAAATTGGTGCGGAAGACGGTCGCCGAGCCCGAGAACCACCGGCCATATTGATAGCGCACGCCCGCTTCGTAGAGCTCGATCGTGGTGATCGGATCGACATTGTTGGTCTGGAACCCGTTGGCATAGCGGGCATAGACCGAGAAGTTGGGGGTCAGCAGATAGTTCGCGCCGACCGTCCACGACGCCTTGCGCTGGGTCCGCTGGCGCACCGCATAGGTCCCGTCGAAGCTGGACCCGACATTGCGCACCACGCCGCCGACGCCCGCTGGCACCGGCTGGTTCACGGCCAGCGTATTGCCGTCGCGCGCGGTCGCATCGTCGCTTTCCCAGCGCACGCCGCCGTCGATGCGCAGGTCGCCGATCGCGACCTCGTCGTTGACGTAGAGCGACACCGCCGAATCCTTGCGGTCGCGGATGCCCGCGCCCCAGTCGCCATAGGAGACGAGGCCGTTGTCCGACAGCGTGCCGATCACGTTGTTGCCGGCATCGAGCGCGACGATGTCGTAGATGTCGCTGTTGGTCTGCACGCCGTTGACGACGCTGGCGGTCGCCGACTGGTCCTGCGACCGCTTGACGTTGTAGTACATCACGCCCGCGGTCAGCGAGTTCTTGAAGCTGCCGGTATCGACTTCCCAGCGCCCGCCGACATTCGCGCCGAAGTCGCGCCCGTCGATATAGTCGTGGTTGAGCACGGTGCGCTGGAGGAAGCCGTTGCCGTTCAGCGCGCCCAGCTCCGCGGTCTGGTTCTGGCCGAGGACCACGCCGGTGCGCAGGTTCTTGATCCCGAAGCGCACCGTGTTGGGGAAGGCCCGCGCGCCCAGCGTCAGCAGGTCGTTGATCGGCGAACTGGCACCGGGCGTCAGATAGTTCTGCGCGGTGGTCAGCCCGGCGTTACCCGTGCCCGAACCGGGGAACAGGCCGTTGAAGTCGTAGGAATATTTCAGGTAGCGGGCATGCGCGAACAGGTCGATCGAGTCGCTGAGCGGCTTTTCGATGTCGAAACGGACCTGCGCGATCTTCGCCTTGATCCCGTCGCGATAGCGGAATTCGCGGAAGCCGCCGGGATGGGCGAAGGTCGATACCGGCACCGCGATGTTGGCGAAGGCGTCGCCGCCGACATTGCCGTCCTGCGTGTCGAGGCCGGGAATGCCGCGCACCTTTCCACCGTCGAAGCGGTACGGCATCGTCGCGTAATACGCGTTCTCGACATCGCCGCCCTTGGCCGACAGCCGCGCATAGCCGCCGTCGTCGAAGCGATATTCCAGCATCCCCTTCAACCGCCAGCCGGCATAGTCGAACGGGTTTTCACGCACGCCCGGGCTCGACTGGATATAACCGCCGACGTTGAAGGCGAGGTTTTCGCTCAGCGGCTGCGAATAATAGAATTCGCCGCGCTTCATGCCGTAATTGTAGGCGCTGACGCGCGCGGCCCCTTCGGCTTCCTTGAAGTTCGGGCGGCGGGAGATGAAGTTGATCGTCGCGCCTGCGCCGTTGACGGTCAGCACGCCCGACGAACCGCCCTTGACCGCTTCGAGGCGATCGATGGTCAGGTCCTGGTCGAAGAAGAAGTCGGCGCCGCCGCCGCCGTACAGGATCGGCATGCCGTCCTCTTCCAGCTGGACGAAGCGCTGGCCGCCGCCCTGAAGCCCACGGACCGAATAGTTGTTCGACACCTGTCCTGCGGTCGCCTCGACGAAGATGCCGGGCACCAGTTCGAGCATGTCGGCGGTCGAACGCGGCGCGCGGCGATCGATGTCGGCGCGGTCGGCCAGCGTGATGTCGGCCGATGCGGTGATGAGCGGGCGATCGCGCGTCGTCGTGCCGGTGACGACGATCACGTCCTGCGCATCGTCGTCGGCCGTCGCGGGCGCGGCGTCGGCCGCCGGCGGGGGCGCAGCCGGTGCAGTCTGTGCCGAAGCGGCGACCGGCAGCAACGCGGCGCCGGCCAGCAACGCCGCACGCGCGCCGCGGCGGTTGAATGTCAGCATGATCCTCTCCACTCCATGATCGTCGCCCCGGTATGCCGGGAACAGGTTACAGCTAGACCCCGGGCTATGTTGCTGCAATCATGGTATACAGGTCGATGACGTATCGTGCCGGCATGTGGCGATCGGGCAACATGCGGCGTTCGGGAGCGTCCGCGAGGAGAGGCTTGTGTGCGATGACCGGCAGGCCGATCCGCGGCACCTTAGCGAGATCGATCGACCCGCGACGCGTCGTCACGCCGGCCCCGTTCCGGGATCGGCCGTGCAGCGCAGTCCGTCGCCCAGGGCTTCGTCCGCATCGCTTGCCGCGCCGTGGATTCGGGAACGGGTCCGGGATGACGAAAGGCGCGCCCGGGACCGGCGGAACTGCGGCGCGGGCGTCAGCCGTCGGGAGATGCTGGTCGGCGCCCTGCTGGCCGGCACCGCCACGCTGCTGCCGCCAGTGGCGCGCGCGGCATCGGCACGGGTCGAGTCGCTGATCGCGCGCATGACGCTGGCGGAGAAGGCGGGGCAGCTCAGCTGCTTCAACGACGAGATCCGCCCGGTCGGCGCGGTGTTCAATCCGGTGGTCGATCCGCGCGGGGCCGAGGCGATGCTGGCCGATATCCGCGCCGGCCGGATCGGCATGCTCTTCAACGGGTACGGCGTGGCGGGTGCCCGGCGGGCGCAGGCGGCGGCGCTGGAAAGCCGGCTGCGCATCCCGCTGGCCTTCGCCGCCGACGTGCTGCACGGCTGTCGCACGATCTTTCCGATCCCGCTGGCCGAGGCGGCGGCGTTCGACCCCGACCTGAGCACCCGCGCGGCGCGCGCGGTGGCGCGCGAGACGAGCGCGGGCGGCATCCACTGGACGTTCGCGCCGATGGTCGACGTCGCGCGCGACCAGCGCTGGGGCCGGGTGGCGGAGGGCGCCGGCGAGGACGTGCTGCTCAACCGCCTGCTGGCCGCAGCGCGGGTAAGGGGGTTTCAGGGGGCGGACCTGACGCGGCCCGACGCGTTGCTTGCGACGCCGAAGCATTTCGTCGGCTACGGTGCGGTGCGCGGCGGCATGGAATATGCCGCGGTCGACATGAGCGCGGCCGAACTGCGCGAGACGTTCCTGCCGCCGTTCGTCGATGCCTTCGCCGCCGGGGCCGGCGCGACCATGGCGTCGTTCACCGATTTCGGCGGCGTGCCGGTCAGCGCCAACCGGCCGCTGCTGACCGACCTGCTGCGCGGTGAACTGGGGTTCGACGGGGTGTGCGTGTCGGATTACGATGCGGACCGCGAACTGATCGCGCACGGTATCGCCGCCGACGAGGCCGATGCCGCGCGCCTCGCCCTCCTTGCCGGGATCGACATGTCGATGCAGAGCGGGCTGTTCGTCCGGCACCTCCCCGCGCTGGTCGAAAGCGGCCGGGTGCCGATCGCGGCGGTGGATCAGGCGGTGCGGCGGGTGCTGACGCTCAAGGAGCGGCTGGGGCTGTTCGACGATCCGTACCGCTCGCTCGACCCGCGGGCCGAGCGGCGCGAGACGGGCAGCGCGGACATCCGGCGGATGGCGCGCGAGGTCGCGACCCGGTCGATCGTGCTGTTGCGCAACGACGGCGACCTGCTGCCCCTGCCCCGTGCCGGCAGGCGCATCGCGCTGATCGGACCGTTCGGGGCGGACAAGGCCCATCTGAACGGGCCGTGGTCGTTCGCGGGCGATGCGAAGGACGGGATCGACGTGGCGAGCGGACTGCGCACGGCGATGGCCGACCCGGCGCTGCTGGTCGTCGAACCCGGCAGCGGCGTGACCGACGCGCTGCCCGGCGGGATCGACCGCGCCGTCGCCGCAGCCCGCGCGGCCGATGTGGTGCTGCTGGCGATCGGCGAGGGCGGCGACATGTCGGGCGAGGGCAACAGCCGGACCGAGATCGTCGTGCCCGCCGTGCAGCAGGCGCTGGCCAATGCGGTGGCGACGACGGGCAAGCCGGTCGTCGTGCTGCTGCGCCATGGCCGGGCGCTGGCGCTGCGCGGCGCGGTGCGCGACGCCCCGGCGTTGCTGGCGACGTGGTTCCTCGGGCAGCAGACCGGGCCGGCGGTCGCCGACATCCTGTTCGGGATGGTCGAGCCGACCGGGCGGCTGCCGGTCAGCTTTCCCCTGGCGAGCGGGCAGCAGCCCTGGTCGTACGACCGGCGCAGTACCGGACGACCCGCGCCCGACGCCGAGCCGATGGCGCCGGGGCGCAGCCGATGGCGCGACGTCCCCGACCGCGCGCTGTACCCGTTCGGGTCGGGCATGGGCTATACCCGCTTCGCGCTGTCCGACCTGTCGACGCCGGCGGTGGTGGCGATCGGGGCGGACGTGCCGGTGTCGGTGCTGGTCCGCAACACCGGCAGGCGGGCGGGGACGGCGCTGGTGCGGATCGACCTGCACGACCGCGTCGCCAGCCGCACGCGGCCGATACGCCAGATGAAGGCGTTCGCGCGGGTGACGCTGGCGGCAGGCGAGGAACGCCGGATCGAGCTGCGGATCGCGGCCCGGGAGCTGGCGCTGATTGCGGGCGACGGACGCTGGCGGGTCGAGCCGGGCGCGTTCGACCTGTGGGCGGTGGCGGGCGACGGCGTGGAGGTGCGGGGCGGTTTCGAGGTACGGTGACCCCCGGCAGCTTCCGGCCATCCGATGTCGCCGCGGCGTATCACGCCGGCTCATCGAAAAATGGCGCACCCGAAGGGATTCGAACCCCTGGCCTCTGCCTTCGGAGGGCAGCGCTCTATCCAGCTGAGCTACGGGTGCTTGGCCGTGAAGGCACGCGCCTAGCAAAGGTCGCGCGGCATTGCCAGCCGTTTCAGTCTGCGGACACGGCCTTTTGCTTAGGGGGCGGCGTTTTGGGGCGAAAGGCGCACAGGTCGGCGACCGGGCAGCGCCAGCATTCGGGGCGGCGCGCCTTGCAGGTGTAGCGGCCGTGCAGGATCAGCCAGTGGTGCGCGTGCAGGCGGAACGGGCGGGGGACGACGCGTTCCAGCACCGCCTCGACCGCGTTCGGGGTCTTGCCGCGCGCAAGGCCGGTGCGGTTCCCGACGCGAAAGATATGGGTGTCGACCGCGAAGGTCTCCGCGCCGAATGCGACGTTCATCACCACGTTGGCGGTCTTGCGTCCGACGCCCGGCAGCTTCTCCAGCGCGGCGCGGTCGGCCGGCACCTGTCCGCCGTGATCGGCGATCAGCGCCTCGCTGAGGGCGATGACGTTCTTCGCCTTGGTGTTGAACAGGCCGATGGTGCGGATATGGTGTTTCAGGCCGTCGAGGCCGAGCGCGACCATCCTTTCGGGCGTGTCGACGGTGGCGAACAGCGCGCGTGTCGCCTTGTTCACGCCGGCGTCGGTCGCCTGCGCCGACAGCACGACCGCGACGAGCAGGGTATAGTCGTTGACCGATTCGAGTTCGGTTTCGGGGTGCGGATTGTCCTCCGCCAGCCGCCGGAAGAATTCGAAGACGTCCGCCTTCTTCAAACGCCGAGCACCGCGTCCATCGTGTAGCGGCCCGCCGGCGCGCTCGCCAGCCACAGCGCGGCACGCACCGCGCCGCGGGCGAACAGCGCACGGCCGTCGGCGCGGTGGCCCAGTTCGATCCGCTCGCCCTCGCCCGCGAACACGACCTGATGGTCGCCGACGACGGTGCCGCCGCGCAGCGAGGCGAACCCGATCGTGCCGGCGGCGCGCGCACCGACCAGCCCGGCGCGCCCGATCACGCCGCTGTCGGACAAGGTCGTCCCCAGCCCTTGGGCCGCGGCATCGCCCAGCATCAGCGCGGTGCCCGACGGCGCGTCGACCTTCAGCCGATGGTGGCTCTCGACGATCTCGATATCCCAGTCGGGGCCGAGCCGACGCGCGGCATCGCGTACCAGCCGCGACAGCAGCGCGATGCCGAGCGAGGTATTGCCGGTCTGCAGCACCGCGACGTCGGCGGCCGCCGCATCGATCATCGCATGGTGACGGTCGCTCAATCCGGTCGTGCCGATGACGATCGGCGTCGTGGCGGCGCGCGCGGCGGCGAGATTGCCCTCCAGCGCGGCAGGCGACGAAAAGTCGACGAGAACGTCGGCGCGCGCGGCCAGATCGGCCAGATCGCCGCCCTGGTCGACGCCGCCGGCCAGCGTTTCCCCGATCCGTTCGATCTCGAGCTCGATCGCGCGTCCCATGCGGCCCTGCCAGCCGACGATACCGATGCTGGTCACTGATCCTCGCCCGATTTTCCGGACCGCCCGACGCGCCCCCGGCTCGTCCCGGTCCATGGCCCCGGCGACGGGGATGTGCAAGCGATTGTGGGGTACGATCCGCCCGGGATCAGCGCTCCACCGACGCGACCGGCGCCTCGGCATATTTCGGGTCGACCGGATCGAATTCGACCTGCGGGACGAAGGTACGCGAAGTCAATGCGACGTTGCCGAGGCCGGCAAGCTTGAACGTGCCGATCTTGAACAGCTTGGGCGCGCTGCCCGCGCGTTCGACCGTCACCGCATCGACATGCAGGTCGCCATGCCTGGTCCACAGCATGTGCGGGGCGAGGATCATGTCCATGTTGTTGTAGCGCACCGACAGGCAGATGCGCTGCATCAGTGCGAAGCGGATGATATCGCTCAGCGACGCGCGCTGCTGTTCCGCTTCGGCATCGGTCGCAGGTTCGGGCGGGGGGGCGGCGTCGTTGTGCATCGCAACATAGTAACGATCGCAACCCTCCGCAGCAAGGGGTCCGGCATCATCCGAAAGCCCATATCGCCATCAGCCGCCCCGGCGCGAAGGCGAACAGTCCCGGCACCACCATCGCCCCCAGGAACATGCCCACCAGCCGCCGCCGGTGCTGCGCGATCCGGCCGGAACGGGCCGAGGCGATCGCCGCCCATGCGGACACCAGCGTCAGCGGCACAAAGATGTGGATCCACGAAAAGCCGCCATGGTTGATATGGCGGATGAACAGCGCGCTGAGCGCCGTCGACACCATCAACCCCATCCAGATGCGACCGAGCAGCCGGTGGCGCGCCCCGCCCTTGCGGGTCAGCAGGATATACAGGCCGAGCGGCACGGCGGGCAGCACGCTGGCGAGATGGACGACGACCGCAACGTCGCGCGCGACCGGTGCCGCCGGCGCGAACCCGGTCGCGGCGCGCAACAGGGCGAGCAGGCTGAGCAGTCCCAGCGTCCCGCCGCCCGCGATCATCAGGCCGCGCAGGGCTGGCGAGACGTCGTGGGCCAGGCGGGCGGCGGGCATGGCGGCGGGTGCGGACATCATGGGCTTCCTGTAGCTGTGCAGCTGGTATCGCCGCCACCGCTGGACGACGCCCGCCCGCCGGCAAGCGATACTGCGCGGAACGGGCGCGGCGCATCGCCAATCGCGCAGCCGGCCCGTTCACGATGCGTGAATCGGCAGCGGGGTCTTTGGCAACCGGCCGTGTTCGCGCTATCCGGGACACTCCTGTCGTTCCCCGAGCCGCCAATGCCCGATGCCCGCCGATTGCTGATCGACCTGACGATCATGACCCTGGTCGGATCGCTGCTGGCGGTGCTCGGCCCGTTCGGCACCTTCGCGGTGCCGTTCGCGCTGCGGCTGGCCTATTGGGTGGGGATCGTGCTGGCCGGCTATGCGCTGTACCTGCCGGCGGCGGTGGTCGCGACCCGGCTGGCCCGGCGCATGGCGTTGCCCGAAGCGGCGCTGTGGGTGGCGGCGTGCATCGCGGCGACCGTACCGATGACGATCGTGACATGGGCGGTCGGCGGACTGTGGCATCCGCTGCACCCGCCGTCGGCGGAAGGGTGGCTCGGCAGCTATGCCCATGTCCTGGTCCTCGGATCGGCGATCACCTCGATCTTCTGGTTCCGGTGCCGGCGGGAGGGTGAGGCAACCGCCGTCCCGCCCGCCGGAACTGCCGCCGTCGCGCCGGCGATAGCCGCCCCGCCGACCCTGCCCGCGTTCCTCGACCGGTTGCCACCGCATCTGGGCCGCGACCTGATCGCGCTGGAGATGGAGGACCATTATGTCCGGGCGCATACCGCGGCAGGATCGACGCTGATCCTGATGCGGATGCGCGACGCGGTGGCCGAACTGGCCGCGGTCGACGGACGGCTGGTGCATCGCAGCTGGTGGGTGGCGCGCGCCCATGTCGCCGGCACCGCGCGCGACGGGCGCAACGTCCGCCTGATCCTGACCGGTGGGATCGAGGCGCCGGTGGCGCGCGGTCAGGCCGAGGCGTTGCAGGCTGCCGGGTGGCTGCAACGAACGGCGACGGTTTCATCGCGCGCCGCAATCGGCTAGGCGACAGGCGATCATGGGAAATCTATTCATCGTCATGGCTGGCGGCGCTGTCGGCGCTGGCCTGCGCCATCTGTTCGGGCGCTGGACGCTCGCGGTCTTCGGCCCCGGCTATCCGTGGGGGACGCTGGGCGTCAACCTGCTCGGCGGGCTGGCGATGGGGGTGCTGGTCGGCGTGCTGGCGCGCAGCGGCGGCGGCGAAGCGCTGCGCCTCTCGCTAGGCGTCGGCGTGCTGGGCGGGTTCACGACCTTTTCGGCGTTCTCGCTCGACATGGTGACGATGGTCGAACGCGGCGCAGTGGCGGGCGCGATCGGCTATGCACTGGTATCGGTGATCGGCGCGGCCGCGGCGCTGTTCGTCGGGCTGCAACTGACGCGGGGGGCGGCATGAGCGACAACGACGTTCGGCAATTCACGGTCGGGGCCGACGACGACGGCATCCGGCTGGACCGCTGGTTCAAGCGGCATCTGCCCGACACCAGCTTCAACATCGTCTCGCGCTGGGCCCGCACCGGGCAGCTGCGCATCGACGGCGGCCGGGCGCAGCCGGGCGCGCGCCTGTCGGCCGGACAGGTGCTGCGCGTGCCGCCGCCCGAATCGGCGGTCGTCGCACAGCCAAAGCCCAAGGCGGAGCGGGCGCCGCTGTCGGCCGAACAGACCGAGTTCGCGCAGAGCCTGGTCATCCACCGCGACAGGCAGGCGATCGTGCTGAACAAGCCGCCGGGCCTGGCGACGCAGGGCGGGACCAAGACCCACGACCATGTCGACGGGCTGCTCGACGCGTTGCAGTTCGACGGCGAAAGCCGGCCGAAGCTGGTCCACCGGCTGGACAAGGACACGTCGGGCGCGCTGCTGATCGCGCGGACGGCGCGCGCCGCGGCGTTCTTCGCCAAGTCGTTCTCGGGCCGCACCGCCAAGAAGGTCTATTGGGCGCTGGTCGTGGGCATCCCCGACATTTCGGACGGGATCGTCGACCTGCCGATCGCCAAGCAGCCGGGCACCGGCGGCGAGAAGATGCATGTCGACGAGGCGGAGGGCCAGCCGGCCCGGTCGCGCTACCGCGTGATCGAGCGCGTCGGCAACCGCGCGGCGTGGGTCGAATTGCAACCCTTTACCGGACGCACCCACCAGTTGCGCGTGCACATGTCGGCGATCGGCCATCCGATCGTCGGCGACGGCAAATATGGCGGACAGGCGGCGTTCCTGACCGGCGGGGTCAGCCGCAAGATGCACCTGCACGCGCGCCGCATCCGCATCGACCATCCCGATGGCGGACAGGTCGACGTGATCGCCGAGCTGCCGCCGCATTTCGCCGAGAGCATCGACCTGCTGGGTTTCGACCTGACGCTGGGCAACGCTATGATCGACGACGCGCCGCCGCCGGTGACGCGCGCCGACCTGAAGGCCAAGGCCAAGGCGCATGCCAAGACCTATCGCAAGGAGCGCCGCGGCGAACGGCGGTCGCGGGGCAGCCGCGACTGATGCACCCCGATGCAGCGTTTCGGATGACGGAGGATGCGGCGCGGGCGTTGGCGGCGATGCTGGACCCGATCGCCGGGTTCGAACTGATCCCGACCGCGTGGCGGGGCACCGCCAAGCTGAACCGGAACAAGCCCGCCGCGGTACGCGCGCGGGTGGCCGGGCGACTGGGCGATCATCCGCTGGCTGCATGGATGCGGATGTCATGACCCGGCTGGCGGTGTTCGATTGCGACGGGACGCTGGCCGACGGGCAGGCGAATATCTGCCTCGCCATGGCGCTGGCCTTTGCCGATGCCGGCCTGAGCGAACCCGATCCGCGCGACGTGCGGCGGATCGTGGGATTGAGCCTGCCGCAGGCGGTGGCGGCGCTGGTGCCCGGTAGCACGACGGCGCTGCACGAGACGGTGGCCGAGGGGTATAAGCGCCATTTCCGCGCGATGCGCAGCGACGGGCGGCTGGCCGAGGAACCGCTGTTCCCCGGCATCGTCGATGCGTTGACCGCGTTGTTGGACGGCGGATGGCGGCTGGGGGTCGCGACCGGCAAGTCCGATCGCGGGCTGTCATTGTTGCTGATCCATCACCGGCTGACGCAGCATTTCGTGACGTTGCAGACCGCGGACCGGCATCCGTCCAAGCCGCATCCGGCGATGCTGTTCGCGGCGATGGCCGAGGCGGGGGCACGGGCCGAGGAAACGGTGATGATCGGCGATACCGGGTTCGACATGGCGATGGCGGTCGCCGCGGACGCGCGGGCGATCGGCGTCACCTGGGGCTATCACGGGCCCGACGAACTGGTCGCCGCCGGTGCCGCGCGGCTCTGCGACGATGCCGCCACCCTCCCCGCCCTGCTGGAGCAGCCATGACCGAAGACGCGCTTGCCCGGAACCGCTGGCTGATCCTGGTCGCGATCCGCATCGCCACCGCCTGTGGCGCGGTGTTCGGCGTGGTGATGCTGGCACGTGCGCCCGATACCGGGATGCGGGTGCTGGGCGTCGCGATCGTGCTGTCGGCGCTGTACGCCATGGCGGTCGTGCCGCGCGGCCTGCTGACGAAGTGGCGCAGCCGGTGAAGCGGTTCTGGCGCGAGGTCGCGGTGACGGCCGGGGGTGGTATCGCGCTCGACGGGCGGCCGGTGCGCACCCCAGGGCGACTGCCGCTGGTGGTGCCGTTCGCGGCGCTGGCCGACGCCATCGCCGACGAATGGCGGGCGGTGGAGGAGAATGTCGACCCGCGCGCGATGCCGCTGACCGGCCTTGCCAATGCCGCGATCGAGCGGATCGCGCCCGATGTGGACGCCTTTGCCGCGGGGCTGGCCGTATATGGCGGCAGCGACCTGCTGTGCTACCGCGACGGAGCGGGGCCGCTCGCCGACCGGCAGGTGGCGGCGTGGGACCCGGTGCTGGACTGGGCGCGCGCGCGCCATGCCGTCGATTTCGTCGTGACCGACGGGGTGATGCCGGTCGAACAGCCGCCGCGCACGCTGGCACGATTGCGCGAGGCGGCAGTCGCGCTGTCGCCTTGGGAACTGGCGCCGCTGTCGCCGGTCGTCGGGATTACGGGATCGCTGCTGCTGGGGCTGGCGGTGGTCGAGCGCGCGATCGATGCCGATGCGGCGTGGGCGGCGGCGCATGTCGACGAGGACTGGCAGATCGAGCAATGGGGCGAGGATGCGCTGGCCGCCGCGACGCGCGCGGTCCGCGCGGCGGACTATGGCGCGGCGGTGCGGTTCCTGGCGCTTATCCGCGGCTAGGCGGGGCGCAGGACTCGCCGATCGACAGCGTCAGCGTCGCGGCGAGCGGGGCGTCGTTCGCCACGCGCTCGATCCGGTCGATCAGCCGGGTGGTGATCGTCGCGGCCATCGCGGCGATCGGGCGGTGGACGGTGGTGAGCGCCGGGGTCAGCATCCGCGCGAGGATACTGCCGTCGAACCCGATGACCGACAGGTCGCGCGGCACGTCGAGCGCATGGGCGACCGCGACCTTCAGCACCGCCGCCGCCATCACGTCGTTGGCGGCGAAGATCGCGGTCGGGCGTGGGGCGATCGACAACAGCGCGCGCGCCGCCGCGACGCCGCTGTCGAAGCCGTAATCGCCCTCGGCCTCGCCGGTCAGCGTCAGCCCGTGGCTGGCGAGGCCGGCGACGAACCCCGCGCGCCGCTCGCACGCCGAATGCGCCGATGCGGGGCCGGAGAGCAGCGCGATCCGGTCATGGCCGAGGACCACGAGATGCCCGGCAACGGCGCGTGCGGCGCCGCGTTCGTCGGACACCAGCACCGCCTCATAGCCCGACAGCGCGACCGGGGAGAGCGCGACCGCCGGCACGCCCGCCGCCGACAGCGCGTCGGCGACGCCCGGTGCGCCCGACACCGGCGGCACTACGACGATGCCGTCGACCCGCGACCGGCCGGCGAAGTCGAGCACGTCCGCCACCGGATCGCCCTGCCCCGCCGCGACCGGATGCACCACCAGTTCGTAGCCCCGCGCCGCCGCCGCGCCGACGATCCCGCGTTGCAGGGGGTCGAGCACCAGCGCGTTGCGATCGTTATGCACCAGCCCGAGCAGGAACGACCGACCGGTCGCGAGGCCGCGGGCGCGGGCGCTGGGACGGAAGGCGAGCGCGGCGATCGCCCCCTCGACCTGTTCGCGGGTCGCGGCGTTGACCAGCGGCGAGCGGTTGAGCACGCGCGACACGGTGCGGATCGACACCCCGGCGCGCGCGGCCACGTCGGCGATGGTGGTCGTCACGCCGTCCCCTGCGCCGCATGGGCGAGCCCACGCTCCAGCCCGCGCAGTTCGGCCAGCCCGCGCATCCGCCCCAGCAGCGAATAGCCCGGGTTGGTCCGGCGATCGAGGTCGTCGAGCATCTGGTGACCATGGTCGGGCCGCATCGGGATGCTGCGCCGCTCGGCCCGCGAGAGGGCATGGACCGCGGCGACCACCGCCGCCATGCCGGCATCGCCGTCCAGATGCGCCGCTTCGTGGAACGCCGCCGTCCCGCCTTCGCGGTCGACCGAGCGCAAATGGAGGAAGCCGATCCGCGATCCCAGCCGCCGGACCATGCCGGGCAGGTCGTTGTCGGCGCGCGCGCCGAACGATCCGGTGCACAGGCACAGCCCGTTCGACGGGTTGGGTACCGCGTCGAACAGCGCCGCGACATCGGCTTCGGTACTGACGACGCGCGGCAGGCCGAAGATCGGGAAGGGCGGGTCGTCGGGATGCACCACCAGCCGGATGCCGAGATCATCGGCATGGGGACATACGGCGGCGAGGAACGCGATCAGGTTCGCACGCAGCGTCGCCGCGTCGATCCCCGCATAGCCGGCGATGGCATCCCGGAACGCATCCGACGTGAAGCTCTCTTCCGCGCCGGGCAGGCCGGCGAGGATCGTCGCCTCCAGCGTTCGGCGGGCGTCGTCGTCCATCGCGGCGAAGCGGCGGGCGGCCGCTTCGACCAGCGCCGGCGGATAGTCGCGCGCGGCATCGGGGCGGCGCAACAGATGGATGTCGTAGGCGGCGACCGCTTCCCATTCGAACCGCAGCGCCAGCGCGCCATCGGGCAGGGCATAAGCCAGGTCGGTCCGCGTCCAGTCGAGCAGCGGCATGAAGTTATAGGTGACGACGCCGATACCCTCCGCCGCCAGATTCGTCAGGCTCTGGCGATACGCATCGAGCAGCGCGTCGCGGTGCGGGCCGCCGCGCTTGATCTCGTCATGGACCGGGAGGCTTTCGACCACATGCCAGCCGAGGCCAGCGGCGGCGATCGTCGCCTTGCGGTCGGCGATCGCCGCGCGCGGCCAGACCGCGCCATTGGGCAGTTCGTGCAAGGCGGTGACCACCTCGGTCGCCCCCGCCTGTCGAATCGCGGTCAGGGATACGGGGTCGGCCGGACCGAACCACCGCATCGTCTGGGTCATCAGCACCGGCATCTCCTTCCTCGCTTCGCGCAAGGCATAGGCGATGCCGGCCGCCAATGTCGAACGGTCACGCGAGCGTCAGCCCGACATCGACATTGCCGCGCGTCGCGTTCGAATAGGGGCAGATGCCATGCGCGGTATCAACCAGCGCCTGCGCATCGGCCGGCGCGACGCCGGGGAGCGAGACCTGCAGATCGGCGGTGATGCCGAATCCGCCCAGCGCGCGCGGGCCGATGCCGACCGTCGCAGTCACCGCGACATCGGCGGGAACCCTGGTCCCCAGCTGCTGGCCGGCGACCTTCAGCGCGCCGATGAAGCAGGCGGCATAGCCCGCCGCGAACAGCTGTTCGGGGTTGCTGCCGTCACCGCCTGCGCCGCCCAGTTCGCGCGGGGTCGACAGCTTGACGTCGAACCGGCCGTCCTCGCTGCGCGCATGGCCTTCGCGACCGCCGGTGGCGGTGGCAGTGGTGCTGTACTTGACGTCGACCGACATGGGATGCTCCATTTGTTTATCGCGATAACTATTTAGGACGGCGGCTCGGTACTGTCCAGCATTATTTATCGCGAAAATATTTCATGCTATGCGCGCACCATGACCCAGCCCCTGCCCCTCGACGACCAGCTCTGCTTCTCGCTTTATGCGGCGACGATCGCGATCAACCGGACGTACAAGCCGATGCTCGACCGGATGGGAATCACCTATCCGCAGTTTCTCGTGCTGATGACGTTGAGCGAGACCGAGGACGGCATGGGCGTAGGGGCGATCGCCGAGCGGCTGGCGCTGGAACCGAGCACCATCACTCCGCTTGCCAAGCGGATGGAGGCGGCGGGGCTGGTGACGCGGGTGCGCAGTCCGGAGGACGAGCGGCAGGTACGGGTGCGCCTTACCGATGCGGGCCGTGCGCGGTGGGCGGAGAGCGGGTGCCTCGCCCCGACCGTCGTCGCACGCAGCGGCATGGCGCCCGAACGGCTGGTCGCGCTGAATGCCGAGGTGACTGCACTGCGCAAGGCATTGGCAGCGGCGCTCGACTGATTACCCCTTGGCCGGCAACCCCTTAGAACATATATCGAACGTATGGCGCAACTCGACACCCGGCAGAAACTGGCGATCCTGGCCGATGCCGCCAAATACGACGCGTCGTGCGCCTCGTCGGGGACCGCCAAGCGCAATTCGCGCGACGGCAAGGGGATCGGATCGACCGAAGGCATGGGCATCTGCCACGCCTATGCGCCCGATGGCCGCTGCATCTCGCTGTTGAAGATCCTGCTGACCAACAGCTGCATCTTCGACTGTCATTACTGCATCAACCGCAAGTCGTCGAACGTCCGGCGTGCGCGCTTCACCGCGCAGGAGGTCGTGAACCTGACGCTCAGCTTTTACCGGCGCAACTATATCGAGGGGCTGTTCCTGTCGTCGGGGATCATCGGGTCGTCCAACTATACGATGGAGCAGATCGTCGAGGTCGCGCGCAGCCTGCGCGAGGATCATGATTTCCGCGGCTATATCCACCTAAAGACCATTCCCGACGCCGATCCCGAGCTGGTGCATCAGGCCGGGGTTCATGCCGATCGCGTGTCGATCAACGTCGAGCTGCCGACGGTCGGCGGGCTGAAGCGGCTGGCGCCCGAAAAGTCCGCGCCGCAGATCGAGGGGGCGATGAAGGATGTCGCCCACGCGATCGCGGACGGTCGCGATGCGCGCAAACGGTACAAGTCCGCGCCGAAGTTCGCGCCTGCCGGACAGTCGACGCAGATGATCGTTGGCGCCGATGCCGCGACCGACAGCGATATCGTCGGCAAGGCGGCGACGCTGTACGACCGGTTCGGCCTGCGCCGGGTCTATTATTCGGCGTTCAGCCCGATCCCGGAGGCGTCGGCGGTGCTGCCGCTGCAACGCCCGCCGCTGATGCGCGAGCACCGGCTGTACCAGTCGGACTGGCTGATGCGCTTCTACGACTATCGTCCCGACGAGGTGCGGGCGGCCGCGGACGACGCGACGGGGATGCTGCCGCTCGATATCGACCCCAAGCTCGCGTGGGCGCTGAAGTTCCGCGGTCGCTTTCCGGTCGACGTGAACCGGGCGCCGCGCGAGATGCTGCTGCGCGTGCCGGGGCTGGGCGTGAAGGCGGTCAATTCGATCCTGACCGCGCGGCGGTGGCGGCGGCTGACGCTGGCCGATATCGGGCGGCTGACGGTATCGATCGCAAAGATGCGGCCATTCATCGTTGCCGACGACTGGCGGCCGGTGGTGCTGGCGGACCGTGCCGAGCTGCGACCGATCGTGGCGCCCAAGAAGGCGGACCAGATGGAGCTGTTCGGGTGAATGCATCCGTCATTCCGGCGGAAGCCGGGATGACGTTCCGGTGAAAATCCCTCGCAAGAGAAACCTCCGTCGTCCGCCGCCGTTGCTGGATGGAACCCGTTGCAAAGGAACACCGCCATGGCCGACGCCCGCATCTATGCCGACCTGAAGGCCGATCACGACCGGCACCGCGACCTGCTCCAGCGGATCGACGCCGCCAGTGGCGACGAGCGCGCCGAACTGTTCGAGGCGTTCCGGGTCGAGGTATCGGCCCATGCCGCGGCCGAGGAAGAAGCGCTGTACGCGACGATGCTCGCCAATCCCGACCTGCGCGACGAGGCGCGGCATTCGGTGTCCGAGCACAAGGAGATCGACGACTATCTGGGTGAGATCGCCAAGCTGGACGCCGGCAGCAACGAGTGGAACGAACGCTTCGCCGAGATGCGCCACCGCTACGAGCATCATATCGACGAGGAGGAGGAAGAGATGTTCCCCGCCGCCGCCGAGGAACTGAGCGATGCCGAGGAATCGCGCATCGCCAAGGTGTTCGAGGAGCGCAAGCCCAGGGAACTTGCAATCGCCGAATCGTCGGAAGCAGGCGACGACCGCGACTGATGCGGGTCGCGGCGCTGGCGGCGGCGGATGATTTCGACGGGTGGCGCGATGCCGCCCGCAGCCTCGCCGCGCAGCGTGTCGCTCCGTCCGACGTGGTGTGGCAGGTCGGCGACCTGCCCACCGATCTGTTCGGCGACGAGGCCATCGTCGATGCGGGCGCCCCCGCCCCGCGCGTGCCGCGACCGTTCATCGATCTGGCGCGGACCGTGGCGATGCATGCCGATCCGCAGCGGTTCGCGCTGCTCTACGCCATGCTCACCCGCCTGATCGCCGAGCCGCGGCTGATCGACGACAAGGCCGACCCGGCGCTTCGGCGGCTGGAGGAGATGGCCAAGGGGGTCCGGCGCGACATCCACAAGATGCGGGCGTTCCTGCGCTTCCGCGAGGTCGAGGAGGATGGCGACGCCCGTTTCGTCGCGTGGTTCGAGCCGGAACATCACATCGTGCGACACAATGCGCGGTTCTTCGTCGACCGGTTCGCGGCGATGCGCTGGTCGATCCTGACGCCCGAACTGTCGGTCCATTGGGACGGCGAGACGCTGACCGAGGGGCCGGGCGCGAGCAAGGCCGATGCGCCCGACGGCGATCCGGTCGAGGAAGTCTGGAAGACCTATTACGCGTCGATCTTCAATCCCGCGCGGCTGAAGAAGGGTGCGATGTTGAAGGAGATGCCGCGCAAATACTGGAAGAACATGCCCGAAACCGCGCTGGTCCCGGCGCTGATCGCGGGCGCACAGGCACGGGAAGCGGCGATGATCGAGACGGCACGTGCGGCACCCGGCGGCAACAGCGAAACGGCGTGGACCGCCCTGCGCGACGAGGCGGCGGGGTGCCAGCGCTGCCCGCTGTGGAAACCGGCGACGCAGACGGTGTTCGGCGAGGGGCCGGTCGATGCGGCGATGATGGTCGTCGGCGAACAGCCGGGCGATCAGGAGGACTTGGCGGGGCGGCCGTTCGTCGGGCCGGCGGGGCAGGTGTTCGACCGGGCGATGGCCGAGGCGGGGATCGACCGATCACGGGTCTATGTCACCAACGCGGTCAAGCATTTCAAGTTCGAGCCGCGCGGCAAGCGGCGCATCCATGCGAAGCCCGGCGCGGGCGAGATCGATGCGTGCCGCTGGTGGATCGAGCAGGAACGCGGCATCCTGCGCCCGCGGATGACGGTGGCGCTGGGCGCGACGGCGGCGCGGTCGCTGACGGGCAAGACCGTGACGATCTCCCGCGAGCGCGGGCGGGTGCTGACGCTGACCGACGGCAGCGCGGCTTGGATCACGGTGCATCCGAGCTATCTGTTGCGGTTGCCGGATAAAAGCCAAGCGGATGAAGAGTTTGCGCGATTCGTCGAGGACTTGAAGGGCGCGCACGCGGCGATGGCCTGAGGCCAAAGGTCACGAAAGTCACACTTGCCACGTTTTCGCGGTGATCCTCCTTCCGGTTCGAACCGGACGTCATGCCAGCGGAGGCTGACATCTCCCGTTATAGCACGGGACAAGAGCCGATTGAGGCCCCGGCCTTCGCTGGGGCGACGTTTGGGGCTGACCGTAGAAAGATCGGTTTCACGCGGAGGCGCGGAGACGCGGAGAAGAAGATTATTTTCGCGCAGAGGCGCAGAGGACGCTGAGCGGTCGTGGATCAGGCGATCATAGCCTGTCTGGCAAAGCCCCTCTCCTTTTTTCGGCCTTTGCAAAGGAGAGCCGCTGTCGCGGCGGGCGCGTCATCTCTGCGCCCCCTGCGCCTCTGCGCGATCAAATCCTTTCTTCTTCTCCGCGCCTCCGCGTGAACCAGGTTCTGTGACGCTAACCCGACCCGCCCCTTGTAGGAAAATCATTCCTGCGGGGGGTGCCACCACGGTTCGGGACGCGGGAGAGTGATCGCGTCATGCTGTTCGGGGGCCTCGGCGATGGCACGGAGACGGTCGAGGTCTTCGGGGGTGTCGATGTCGATCAGTTCGGCCGGGGTGGTCACGACATGGCGACCGGCGCGGACGAGATCGCGGGCGCCGGCATCGCCTTCCAGCGACTCGAGAAAGTCGAAGCGGCCCGCGCCGAACACGGCGGGCGGGCAGGGCTTGGTCCCGTCGCTCGACGCTACGACCGCATCCGCGTCGTCGCGCGCGGTGTCGAGCAGGCGATAGACATGGGCGGCGGTGATGCGCGGCATGTCGGCCAGCGCGATCACCACGCCCCCTGCCCCGGCCGCGCGCGCGGCGCTCAGCCCGAGCTGGACCGAGCGCGACATGCCCGCCGCCGGATCCTCGTTGACGATCACGTCATAGCCGCGCGAGGCGAAATCCAGCTCGGTCCCGTCGATCACCGCGATGCGCGCGCGGAACGGCATCGCCTCCAGCGCAGTGACGACGTGATAGGCCACCGGCTTGTGCAGGAACAGCTGCGCCAGCTTGTCGGCGTCGCCGAACCGGCGCGAACGGCCGGCGGCGAGCAGGATCAGGACGGCATCCTCAGCGCGCATGGAAGCTCCGCGTCATCGCCGCCGCGATCGACAGCGCGATTTCGGACGGGCCGATCGCCCCGATGTCGAGCCCGACCGGCCCGTCGATCCGCTCCAGCCCGGTCGCGCCGGCGGCGGCCAGCCGTTCGAGCCGCGCGGCATGGCTGCGCCGCGATCCCAGCGCACCGATATAGGCGGCGGGGGTCTTCAGCGCCTCGATCAGCGCGGGGTCGTCGATCTTGATGTCGTGGCTGAGCGTCACGACGGCGGTGGCGGCATCGGGCTTCAACGCCTGCAACGCCTCGTCCGGCCAGCGATCGTCGAGGGTCACGCCGGGAAAGCGTTCCTCGGTCAGGAAGCGGGCGCGCGGGTCGATCAGCGTCGTGGCGATGCCCAGTTCGCGCGCCATGCCCGCCAGCCCCTGCGCGATCTGTACCGCGCCGACGATCAGCAGCCGGCGCGGCGGGTCGTAGCGATTGGCGAAGCCGTCCCCCTCCCCGACCCGGGTCCGGCCGGTGGCGAGATCGGTGGTAAGGGTGAGCGCCTGTCCGTCCGCGCGTGCCGTGTCGATCGCGTCGAACAGCGCGGGGTCGAACTGGTCGCCATCGACTCGCTGGACCATCACCTCGATCTCGCCGCCGCAGGGCAGGCCGACCTCCCATGCCGCCGCGTCGGCCACGCCGTAGCGTTTCACCGCGAAGGGGGCGCCGGCGATGACGTCGGCGGCGGTGGCGAGGATGTCGCTTTCGACGCAGCCGCCCGATACCGATCCTTCGAACCGGCCATCGGCATGGACCAGCATGTGGCTGCCGCGCGGGCGCGGCGCGGAGCCCCAGGTCGAGGTGACGGTGGCGAGCGCCAGCGGGGCACCTGCCCAGTCGCGCGCCGCGGTCAGAACGAAGTCGTTATCGGCCATGATGCTTTCGATGATGGGGATTTTCGCAGCGGTTGCCAGAGGTGTAGCAAGCCAACTCCGTTGATTGCTTACCAATCGTTCGTCCTGAGTAGCCATTGAGCCTGTCGAAATGGCGTATCGAAGGACCGCTTGTGGCGAGGTGCTTCGATACGGGCCTTCGACTTCGCTCAGTCCCTACTCAGCACGAACGGGTTTGGGCCAAGCCGGATATTTCAGATCACGTCCAGCACCAGCCCGCGCGCCTTGGCCTCGTCGGCGCCGATGTACCAGTTGGCCGGGGCCTTCTCGACCAGTTCCTCGAACGGAACCTGCGACCCGGTAACGATGTCGCGGAAACCCTCTTCCTCGATCTCGACCGACACTTCGATCTCGTGCAGCTTGGCCTTGAGCGTCGCGACCAGCATCTTGAGCGGGCCCGACAGTTCGAGCGTGCTCTTCATCTGGCGTTCGTGGAGCATCAGGCGGGTGCCCTTGGTCAGGAAACGCTTGTTCACCGGAAAGGCCGACATGAACGTCGAGCCGGCGGAATAGACGGCGACCTTGCCGAGGAACAGCGCCTCGCGGCCGGTATAGTCGCGCAGCAGGCGGATATCGTCGCCCATCGCCCGCGCCACTTCCGGATCGCCGCCCAGCGTCGAGATCGACACGACGAGCGGGCCGTCGGTGGGAGCGGCGAGGACCTGACTGCGGAAGCTGTCGTACATCGCATGGTCGACCGGGCCGGCGAGATGGACGTGCGGGCGGGCGAGCAGCGGATAGTCGTTGATGCTGGTGTCGGACATGGCGGGCGTTCCCTCTGACGTGGTCGGCGGCGGTAACCGGGGGCGGGCAGGTTCGGTTCCGGGTTTTTTCGGCAATTGATTCACGCGAAGGCGCGATGGCTGCGAAGAAAGGAAGTTCAGGGGTTCGCGCGGAGGCGCGGAGACGCGGAGGGGTTGCGATCTGGTCCCAGGGTGCGCGCCATCATGGGGGAAGCCGCGTGCGGGAGGCTGCGCAGGTCTTCCGGTCATAGACGTCACCCCGGCGAAGGCCGGGGTCTTTGTCGATCTGGCGGGGCAGGAGCCGCGGGAGACCCCAGCCTTCGCTGAGGTGACGTTTGTACGGATGGCCTGGAGCGGAGCGGTGCCGCTGGCGCTTCCCCTCCGCGTCTCCGCGTCTCCGCGTCTACGCGCGAACCACTCTTCTTCGTGCCTTCGCGCCTTCGCGTGAAAACAAAAAGGGCGACCGGCCTACCAAGCCGATCGCCCTTTCCGAACCAGAGATGGCGACCTCAGTACACCCGCTTCTTCGGCTTGATATACTCGATCTCGTCGGTGAGCGTGTAGTCGTGCACCGGGCGGTAATCGATCGCGGTCAGGCCGCCATTGCCGCCCCAGCCGTCGAAGGTCGCGATGGTGTGCTTCATCCAGTTGGCGTCGTCGCGATCGGGGAAATCCTCGTTCACGTGCGCGCCGCGGCTTTCCTTGCGGTTCTGTGCCGAGCGGATGGTGACCATCGCCTGCGCCAGCAGGTTGTCGAGTTCGAGCGTCTCGACGAGGTCGGTGTTCCAGATCAGCGACCGGTCGGTGACGTTCACGTCGGCGAACGACCGGTAGATGTCGTCCATCATCGTCACGCCTTCGTTCAGCAGCGCGTCGTCGCGGAACACGGCGCAGTGCTTCTGCATCGTCTTCTGCATGGCGAGGCGGATCTGCGCGGTCGGCGTGGCGCCCTTCGCATTGCGGAACTTGTCGAGCCGGGCGAGCGCCAGGTCCGCCGACCCTTCGGGCAGCGGCTTGTGCGGGGTGTTCGGCTTCAGCGTTTCCTTGAGGCGCAGGCCGGTGGCGCGGCCGAACACGACAAGGTCGATCAGCGAGTTGGAGCCGAGGCGATTGGCGCCGTGGACCGACACGCAGGCCGCTTCGCCGACCGCGAACAGGCCGGGGACGACCGTGTCGGGGTTGCCGTCGCGGTTGACGACGACTTCGCCGTGATAGTTACACGGGATGCCGCCCATGTTGTAGTGGACCGTCGGGGTGACCGGCAGCGGCTGGCGGGTCAGGTCGACGCCGGCGAAGATCTTGCCGGTTTCGGTGATGCCCGGCAGGCGTTCGGCCAGCACCTTCGGATCGATATGGTCGAGGTGCAGGAAGATATGGTCGCCGTCCTTGCCGACGCCGCGCCCTTCGCGCATCTCCATCGCCATCGACCGGCTGACGACGTCGCGCGAGGCGAGGTCCTTGGCCGAGGGGGCGTAGCGTTCCATGAACCGCTCGCCGTCCTTGTTGGTCAGATACCCGCCCTCGCCGCGCGCCCCCTCGGTAATCAGCACGCCCGCGCCGTAGATGCCGGTCGGGTGGAACTGCACGAACTCCATGTCCTGAAGCGGCAGGCCGGCGCGCAGCACCATGCCGCCGCCGTCGCCGGTGCAGCTGTGCGCCGAGGTGGCGGAGAAATAGCAGCGGCCATAGCCGCCGGTCGCCAGCACCACCGAATGGGCGCGGAAGCGGTGGATCGAGCCGTCTTCCATGCACAAGGCGATGACGCCGCGGCACACCTTCTCGCCATCGGGCCCGTCCTCCATGATGAGGTCGAGCGCGAAATATTCGACGAAGAAGTCGGCATCGTATTTCAGCGACTGCTGGTACAGCGCGTGAAGCATGGCGTGGCCGGTCCGGTCGGCGGCGGCGCAGGTGCGCTGGACCGGGGGGCCTTCGCCCATGTTCTGCATGTGGCCGCCGAACGGCCGCTGGTAGATCGTCCCGTCCTCGTTCCGGCTGAACGGCACGCCGGCATGTTCCAGCTCGATCACCGCCGCAGGGGCTTCGCGGACCATATATTCGATCGCGTCCTGGTCGCCGAGCCAGTCGGAGCCCTTGACGGTGTCGTACATGTGCCACGACCAGTGGTCGGGTGAATTGTTGCCCAGCGACGCGGCGATGCCGCCCTGTGCCGCGACGGTGTGCGACCGGGTCGGGAACACCTTGGTGATGCAGGCGGTCTTCAGGCCCGCCTCGGCGATGCCCATCGTCGCGCGCAGGCCCGAGCCGCCCGCGCCGACGACGACCGCGTCATAGGTGTGATCGATGATCTTGTAGGCGTCGGTGGCCATTATGCGGGCGTCCCGGTGAAAGCGATACGGAGGATCGAGAAGGCGGCGAACAGCCAGCCCGCGCCATAGACGAGGTTCAGCGCGATCAGCGCAACGACGCGCGTCTCGTCATGCTGGTAATCCTCGATCACGGTCTGCAGCCCCATCTTGGCATGGTAGAAGACCGAGGTGGCGAGCAGGATCAGCGGCACCGCGCCCCATGCCGACGACACCCATGCGAACATGGTATCGTAGTCGTAGCCGGGCAGCAGCGCGAGCGAGAACACCAGCCACAGCATCAGCACGAGGTTCGAGACCGCCGTCAGCCGTTGATGCCAGAAATGATGCGCGCCGGCCTTGGCCGATCCCAGGCCGCGGACGCGGCCGATGCTGGTTCCGTTACCCATCAGTGCTTCCCCACCAGCAGCCAGGCCCACAGCGCGGCAGTCGCGCAGGCGGCGAACACGATCGTCGCGATCGCGCTCTGCCGGTTGCCCTTCAGTTCGAAATTGGCGCCGATATCCATGAAGAAATGGCGGATGCCGTTGCCGATATGCTGGAACAGCGCGAAGCTGAGCCCGATGCCGACGACGTAGCCGACAACCGCGAACGGCCCGGTGAACCACGACAGGAACCGCGCATAGCTGTCCTCGCCGCCGGCCAGCGCCGCCAGCCACCACACGAACAGCGCGAGGCCGACGGTGCCCATGGCGACGCCGGTGGCGCGGTGCAGGATCGACACCAGCATGTTCGGCCCCCAGCGCCAGACCTGAAGGTGGGGCGATACGGGACGGGATTTGGGGCGGACCATGGCCAAGTCGGACATTCCTCAAGCAGCGCATGCACCATGCCGGGCGGGTGCGGATTTCCAGCGATTGTGGCCTATCTACGCACCCGCCCCGCCGATGCAAGTGCGCTTGCGCGAAAGGGCGGCGCGGCACGCTGCGTGGTCAACCGACTATTAACACCTTCCCCCCTACCTTGCGACACGGACGAGACGACGAACGGACCAGCGCGGTCCGGCCGCCGAATCGACATTGGGGGATACCGGTGAACACGAAACAGCTTCCTGCGGCCGAAAGCGTCAGCCCGACCATCGATCTGGCGATGCGGTTGCGGATGTTCGATTTCTCCGAACGCGAGATTGCCGAGGTGCGCGAGTGCTGGACGGTGATCGAACCGCATGCGCGCGAGATCGCGGCGACGATCCTGCCCCGGTCCGAACGGGCCGGCGGGCGCGGCGCCGTGGCGAGCGACGCCGAACGCATCATCGAGCTGGGCGCCGCCTATCTGCGCAACCAGTTCACCAACCTGACCGGCATCGCGTGGGTCCAGTCGGTGGAACGGACGGTCGCGCGGGCGTTCTCGACCGGGTCGTCGCTGACCGCGGTGCTGGCGATCGTCGATGCCTATGGCCGCAAGACGATGGAAGTGTTGCAACGCGAGCTGGCGGGCGACGAATCCGGCCTGCGCAAGTACACGATGCTGCTGCTGCGGACCCGTGCGCTGGAGAACGACGTCTATGTCGCGCTCTACAGTGCGTATCTGGCCTACGACATGCAGACGGCACGCGACGCGCTGGCGCACGAGTTCCGCGACAATATCGGCGCGACGGTCGAGCGGGCGAGCCGCGAGAGCGATACGCTGCGCGTTCATGCGAACCGCAGCTCGGCCAATGTCCGCGGCATGCTGGGCAAGGCATCCGAGGTCGCCGCCGCCGCCGAACAATCGGCGGTCGCGATGCGCGAGGCCGCCGCGACGTCGGCCGGACTGATCCGCGCGATCGAGGACGCCCGCATGGAGGTCGAGGCCGCCGCCGAGATCGCGACCCGCGCGTCGGAACAGGCCGGGACCGCCGTCGGCATGTCGGAGGCGCTGTCGGACCATGCCAAGTCGATCGAATCGATCCTGGGGCTGATCCGCGACATCGCCGGGCAGACCAACCTGCTGGCGCTGAACGCCACGATCGAGGCGGCGCGCGCGGGCGATGCCGGCCGCGGCTTCGCGGTGGTGGCGCAGGAGGTCAAGAGCCTCGCCAGCCAGACCGCACGCGCGACCGACGACATCGCCGCCAAGATCGCCGCGATCCAGGCCGCGACGCGATCGACCGTCGATACCAACGCATCGATCCGCTCGACCGTCACCGAGGTGCAGGAGAGCGCGAACCGCATCCGCAGCGCGATGGAGGTGCAGGCCCAGACCGTCACCGCGATCACCGCCGCGGTCGACGAAACCGCGCTGGCCGCCGATTCGATGTCGTCGACCATCGCCGCGATCCGCGAGGACACCGAAATGGTGGCGTCGGAGATCGACCGGGTCGGCAACGGCTTCACCCAGCTCGACGGCGAGCTGGGCGCGCTGAAGAACAGTGCGGTGGATTTCGTGGGGAAGGTCGCGGCGTAGATTCGCGGCGGGCGAAGGCCGGCCCGATGCGTCACCCCGGCGCAGGCTGGGGTCTTTCGCAATGGCGTGGTGCGTAAGCCCCGGGAGATCCCAGCCTTCGCTGGGATGACGTGGGTGGCTGGGGTGTTCGGTCGCCCCGTTGCCCGCACCCGCGCCGCCGCCTACACGCGGCCATGGCCCATATTCTCCTGACCGGGGGATCGCGCGGGATCGGGGCGGCGATTGCCGACCGGTTGCGTGGACCCCATGCCGTTGCCGTACAGGCGACGCGCGGCGACCTTGCCGCCGACTTCGCCGATCCCGGTGCGCCGACGGACCTCTGGGCGCGGGCGCTCGACCGGCTGGACGGGCGGATCGACGTGCTCATCAACAATGCCGGCGTGTTCGAGGCGCACGACCTGTCGCTGCCCCATGACCAGTGGGTCGCGGGGTGGGAGCGGACGATGCGGATCAACCTGACCGCCGCGGCCGAACTCAGCCGGCTGGCGGTGCTGCACTGGCAGGCGACCGGGCGGCCGGGGCGAATCGTCAACATCGCCAGCCGCGCGGCGCATCGCGGCGACAGTCCGGCACACTGGCATTATGCCGCGTCGAAGGCGGGGATGGTCGCGATGACCAAGACCATCGCCCGCGCCCATGCCGCCGAGGGCATATTGGCGTTCGCAATCTGTCCGGGGTTCGTCGCGACGGCGATGGCCGACACCGCCGGTCCGGCGACCGCGCAGGCCGATATTCCGCTGGGCCGGGTGGCGGCGGTCGACGAGGTGGCGACGGTGGCCGCCTTCTGTGCCACGGAGGCGCCCGAATCGATGACCGGCGCGGTGCTGGACATCAATGGCGCGAGTTACGTGCGATGAGCTGGAAACTGACCCTCCCCTGCACCCGGGCCGAGGCCGAGGCGATCGATGCCGCCGAGGATTTCGGGATCGATCCCGCGCCGGTGCTGATGACGACCGAAACGGTCGAGGACGATACCGAGACGTGGCGGCTCGACGCCTATTTCGAGGCCGAGCCCGATGCGCACGCCGTGGCCGCGATCGCCGCGCTGGTGCCGAGCGCCGCGGGTAAGGCCGCTGGAATCGAGGCGCTGGGCGACGAGGACTGGGTGACGATGAGCCAGGCGGGGCTGGCGCCGCTGCATGTCGGGCGCTTCTATGTCCATGTCGGCGCGCTGGACACCGCCCCGGCGGGGACGCGGGCGTTCCGCATCGATGCGGGGCGCGCGTTCGGGACCGGGCATCACGAGACGACCAGCGGGTGCCTGGCCATGCTCGACCGGTTGGCGGACGCGGGCTTCGCCAATGTCATCGACCTCGGCACCGGGACCGGGTTGCTGGCGTTCGCGGCGCGCGAATTGTGGCCGGCGGCGCGGGTGATCGCGACCGATATCGATCCGGTGGCGATCGACGTGACGGCGCAGAATGCGACGACGAACGCGGTCGGCCGGGTCGAACTGGTGGTGGCCGATGGCGCGCTGTCGGACGCGATCACGACGGCGGCGCCCTATGACCTGCTGATCGCCAACATCCTTGCCGGGCCACTGATGTCGATGGCGCCCGAGGTGGCGGCGATCGCTGCGCCGGCGGCGACGATCGTGCTGGCGGGGTTGCTGGAGACGCAGCGGGCGGACGTGGTCGCGGCCTATGCGGCGTGCGGGTGTTCGCTGGAGGAGGTCGACCGGCGGGGCGACTGGAGCGTGTTGCGGCTGGTGGCGGGGGCGGACCGCTTCGTGCCGACCGCGCCGATCGATCCGAAGGGAAGGGACGGCTGGGCGCTGGACCTCTGAAATCCTCCCCGGCACGGGGAGGATTTCAGCGCTTCGACTTCGCGTATTCCTGCGTGCCTTCGGTCAGCACCACATCCTCGGGCAACACCGCATCCACCGCGATCTCGCGCTGTCCCCGGATCGCGTCGTAGACCGGCGCGAAGTCGGTCTCGACGGTCAGGCGCAGCAGGTCGTCGAAGCCGGGGATGACGAAATAGGTCTGCTGGAAATCGTCGATCCGGTAATCGGTACGCATGACCCGGGCGAGGTCGAGCATGATCCGGTTCGGGCTGGGATCGTCGAGCGAGAAGCGGGTTTCCGAGGCACTCGACACGATGCCCGCGCCATAGATGCGCAGGCCGTCGGCTTCCTGCACCAGCCCGAATTCGACGGTGTACCAGTAGAGCCGGGCAAGCTGCTTGAGCGAACCCAGTTCGAGCGCGCGCAGGCCGCCGCGGCCATAGGCGGCGAGATAGTCGGCGAATACCGGGTCGGCGAGCATCGGCACATGGCCGAACACGTCGTGGAAGACGTCGGGTTCCTGCAGGTAATCGAGCTGGTCGGGGCGGCGGATGAAGTTGCCGGCGACGAAGCGGCGATTGGCCATGTGGGTGAAGAACACGTCGTCGGGCACCAGCCCCGGCACCGCCACGACACGCCAGCCGGTCAGCGCCTCCAGCCGGTCCGACAGTTCCTCGAAATCGGGGATGCCCGATTCGGACAGCTTCAGCGCATCGAGCCCGCGCAGGAACGCGTCCGACGCGCGGCCGGGCAGCAGCTTCATCTGCCGCGCATACAGCGTGTCCCATGTCGCATGGTCCTGTGCCCCATAGGCGTCCCAGCCCTGCGGGATCGTCCAGTCGGCATTGGCGCCCTCGGGCGGGCGGTCGAGCACATGGGTTTCGCTTGCCATCGCGCGATAGTAGCATGGGAAACGATGCGACGGAAATGGCTGCGCCGAATTGCGGGGATGCTGGGGGCGGTGGCGCTCGTCGTGCTGACATATCTGTTCGCCGGGCTGGTCGGCGGGGCGATCCCGGCGGGCGGACAGGCGCCGTCGGCGACCGGTGGCATCCGCATCTATGTCGAGGATAACGGCATCCATACCGGCATCGTCCTGCCCAAGCACGCCGCCGGCATGGCGTTCGACGATCTGGTGCGGGCGCAGGATATCGCCGATCCGCGCCATGCCGGCCATGGCTGGCTGTCGATCGGCTGGGGCGACCGCGCCTTCTATGTCGGCACGCCGACCTGGGGAGATGTGAAGCCCGCCACCATCGCCGCGGCCGCGATCGGCAGCGATGCGGTGGTGCTGCATGTCGGGCATCTGCCCGAGCCGGCCGGCGAGCCGGGGGTGTATCCGGTGATGCTCAGCCCCGACCAGTATCGCCGGCTGGTCACCGCGATCCGGGCGAGCTTTGCGCAAGGGACACCGGTGCATGGCTATGGCGCGTCCGATGCCTTTTACGTCGCGCGCGGACGGTATAGTGCGGTGGAGACATGCAACAGCTGGACCGGACGGATGCTGCGGATCGCGGGCGTGCCGATGGGGCGGTGGACGCCGTTTCCGGTGACGGTGACGTCGTGGCTGTGAACCCCCTCCCCCCGCCGCCGCTGGGCCGGTTCGTGATCGAGACGCCGCGCGCCGCACTGGCGCTGGCGGGGGTGCCGTTCGGCTGGCGCGCGGCGCTGGAGCATGCGCCACGTGCCGCGGGCGAGCCGGTGCTGCTGCTGCCCGGACTGTTCAACAGCGACCGGTCGAACGCGATCATGGCGCGCTACCTACGCGCGCTGGGCCATGATGCGCGCGGCTGGGAACTGGGGCGCAATTTCGGGCAGCGCAGCATCGGGCCGGACGGCGAGCTGCTGTTCGCGCGGATCGATGCGGTCGCGCAGGCGACCGGGCGGCCGGTGGCGCTGGTCGGGGTCAGCCTGGGCGGAATCATGGCGCGCCTCGCCGCGCACCGCCGCCCCGCGCTGGTCGAACAGGTGGTGAGCGTCGCCAGCCCCTATGCCGGGCCGGCGCGCTCGACGCGGGTGTGGCGGCTGTACGAATGGATCAGCGGCGAATCGGTCGACGATCCCGCCGTGCTGGCGCTGGCCGACGAAGTGCGCCGCCCCCTGCCCGTCCCCGCCACCGCGATCTGGAGCGCCAGCGACGGGCTGGTCAACGGCCTTGGCTGCCATGTGGCGGGCGAGCCGGGCTGCCGGTCGGTCGAGGTGGTGAGCAGCCATTACGGAGTGCAGACCCGGCTGGTCGTGCTGCGCGCGGTGGCGGAGGCGCTGGCGGGGAACCGAACTGCGACCTCCGTTCGTCCTGAGTAGCCACTGAGCCTGTCGAAGGGGCGTATCGAAGGACCGCCAAGGGTGCTTCTATACGGGTCTTCGACTTTGCTCAGCCCCTACTCAGCACGAACGGATGGTCTGCAGTCCTCAATCGTCGTCGCGTCGCGCCTCGCGCCGTCGCCGCGCTTCTTCCTTGCGCATCTCGCGACCTTCGCGCGCTTCCTTCTTGCGCATCTTGCGGCCGTAGTTGCGGTCGGCTTCCGACTGGCTGGTGGTGGTCCAGTCGACGACCTGCGCCCCGGCGCGGACCGGGGCGGTGGCCACGTTCCAGACGGTGCTGACACAGCCGCCGGTCAGCGGCGCCATCGCCAATATCGCCCACGCCAGTCGCATCTCGTTGTCCTCAATAGGGTTTGTCGCGTATCTGCGCCCCGATTAGCGGGAAATCGGTGAAGAAACCATCGACGCCGGCGGTGACGGCATCGGCAATCTCCTGCCCCACGCGGCCATGCGCCGCCGGACCGCCGGCTACCTTGTATCGCTCGGGCAGAAAGATGTTTTCGGCGCGATAGGTCCAGGGGTGGACGCGCAGGCCGGCGGCATGGGCGTCGCGGACCAGCGGCGTGGTCGCCGACACCAGCGCCTTGTTCGGGCCGATGCCCCAGGCATAGGTCGCCACGGCCCTCAGCCCGGCGGGCGTCGCCATCGTCGCGTAGCTGTCGACCGCGCGGTCGGCCGGGGCGCCGGCGGCGTCCATCAGCTGGATCAGGCGGATGCCGGTCAGCTTCTTCAGCGCCTTCAGGTTGTTCACCTCGAACGACTGGATGAAGACCGGGGCGGTCGCGCCGTCCCATCCCGCCTTGCGCAATTCGCCGACCAGCCGCGCCTCCATCGGGTGGCCGATCGACGCGAACCATGTCGGGTGTTTGGTTTCGGGATAGATGCCGATGGTGCGCCCGGTCGCGGCGGTCGCCCGCTTGGCCAGCGCGATCACCTCGGCCAGCGTCGGGATCGGCTGCTGCCCGTCATACGCCGCGTTGGCCGGGCGCAGTTGCGGCAGGCGCTCCTTCGCGCGCAGCGTGCGCAGTTCGGCCAGCGTGAAATCCTCGGTGAACCAGCCGGTCACCTGCTGCCCGTCGATCGTCTTCGTCGTGCGCCGCGCGGCGAATTCGGGATGCGCCGCGACGTCGGTCGTGCCCGAAATCTCGTTCTCGTGCCGCGCCACGAACACGTCGTCCTTCGTCAGGACGAGGTCGGGTTCGATGAAGTCGGCACCCTGTTCGATCGCGAGTGCATAGGCCGCGAGGGTATGTTCGGGGCGCGATCCGCTGGCGCCGCGATGCGCGATCACGATCGGCACGGGATCGATCGGTCGTTCCTCCACCATCGCCCCGTTCCCCAGCATCGCCGCCACCAACGTACCCAACATCTGCGATCCCTTCGCAAGAGGAAACCCTTTGATGCGCGATCGTTAGCCGACACGACCAACGGAGCGCGCCCCATGCAATTCACCATCAACGGACAGCCGTATCAGGCGGAGGCGGACATCCGCACCTCGCTGCTCGACCTACTGCGCGAACATCTCTCGCTCACCGGCAGCAAGAAGGGCTGCGACCATGGCCAATGCGGGGCGTGCACCGTGCTGGTGAACGGCCGCCGCATCAATTCGTGCCTCACCCTCGCCGTGATGCATCAGGATGACGACATCGTGACGATCGAGGGGCTGGGCACGCCGGACAAGCTGCATCCGTTGCAGGCGGCGTTCGTCAGGCACGACGGGTTCCAGTGCGGCTATTGCACGCCGGGGCAGATCTGTTCGGCGGTCGGCATGCTCGACGAGGTCGAGAAGGGCTGGCCAAGCCATGTCAGCGACACGCTGAACGATCCCGCCTTCACCGACGACGAGATTCGCGAGCGGATGAGCGGCAATATCTGTCGCTGTTCGGCCTATCCCAACATCGTCGATGCGATCCGCGAAGTCGCCGACGCGCGCCAGCCGGTCCGGGAGGCAGCGGAATGAAACTGTTCGACTATGCCAGGGCCGACAGCGCCGAAACCGCGGTACGCGAAGGCGCGGTCCGCGACACCAAGTTCATCGCCGGCGGGACCAACCTGCTCGACCTGATGAAATTGCAGATCGAGACGCCCGCGCGGCTGGTCGACATCAGCCGCCTGCCGCTCGACCGGATCGAGGAGATCGACGGCGGCGGGGTGCGGATCGGCGCGCTGGTGCCCAATTCCGACCTCGCCGCGTCGCCGATCATCCGCGATCGCTACGAGGTGCTCAGCCGCGCGCTGCTGGCCGGCGCGTCGGGGCAGTTGCGCAACAAGGCGTCGACCGGCGGCAACCTGCTGCAACGCACGCGCTGCTATTATTTCTACGAACCGGCGGCGCGCTGCAACAAGCGGGTGCCGGGGTCGGGCTGCGACGCGCAGCAGGGCTTCAACCGCATCCTCGCCGTGCTCGGCACCAGCGAGCATTGCATCGCGACGCATCCCAGCGACATGGCGGTCGCGATGCGCGCGCTGGACGCGACGATCGTGACGCTGGGCAGCGATGGCGAGAAGCGGCGGATCGCGATCGGCGACTTCTATCGCCTGCCGGGTGACACGCCCGACGTGGAGACCGTGCTGCGGCCCGGCGAGCTCATCACCCATGTCGAACTGCCGGCGGCGCCCGCGGGTCGCCAGACCTATCGCAAGGTGCGCGACCGCGCATCCTATGCGTTCGCGCTGGTGTCGGTCGCCGGGATCGTCGGGCAGGACGGGGGCAGGATCGCCTCGGCCCGCCTCGCCTTCGGCGGGCTGGGACCGATGCCGTGGCGCGATGCCGCGGTCGAGAACGTGCTCGTCGGGCAGGCCCCTTCGGATGCGCTGTTCGCAGAGGCCGCCGACCTGTTGCTGCGCGATGCCAGAGGTTTCGGCAGCAACGATTTCAAGATTCCGCTGGCGCGCCGGACGCTGATCGCGACGCTGAGGGAGCTGACCGCATGACCACCAACGCGCTGCGCATGGACAAGCCCGTCGAGACCAGCCTGCTCGACACCGGGGTACAGGGGATCATCGGCAAGGGGATCGAACGGGTCGACGGCCCGCTGAAGGTGGCCGGACAGGCGACCTATTCGGCGGAATACGACTTCCCCGACATGGCCTATGGCTTCCTCGTCCGCGCGCCGTTCGCGGCGGGGACGATCACCGCGATCGATGCCGAGGGGGCAAAGGCGCTGCCGGGCGTGGTCGATGTCGTCGTCGATCTGAAGACCTTCATCCGCAACCCGCAACAGGGCGGCGAGACCGGCGCGCCGACCCAGGGCGTCAAGGACGTGGCCTATTTCGGCGAGCCGGTGGCGATCGTCGTCGCCGAGAGCTTCGAGGTGGCGCGCGACGCTGCGCAGCTGGTGGCGATCCGGTACAAGCCGACCGAGGGCGTGTTCACGTTCGACGACCATGTCGACGACGCGATCAAGCCGCCGCCGGGATCGATGCCGCCCTATCACGAACAGGGTGATCTCGACCGGGCGATGGCCGGGGCGGCGTTCACCATCGACGATGTGTGGCGCACCCCGTCGCAGAATTCGGCGGCGATGGAGCCGCATGCGTCGATCGCGGTGTGGTACGATGCCGGGCTGACGCTGTACGGATCGCTCCAGATGCCGTCGTCGGACAAGCAGCAGCTGGCCAAGGCGCTGGGCGAGCGGGCGTCGAAGGTGCGCGTCGTCGCCCGCTATATCGGCGGCGGATTCGGATCGAAGCTGGGCATCTCGCCCGACACGGTCGCCACGGCGATCGCGGCGAAGGCGGTCGGGCGGCCGGTCAAGACGGTGATGACCCGCCAGCAGGTGTTCGACGCGACGGTACGCCGGTCGAACACGCAGCAGCGCTTTCGCCTTGCCGCCGATGCCGATGGCAGGCTGACGGGAATCGGGCACGAGACGCTGTGTTCCAACCTGCCGGGCGAGGGCTATTTCGAGCCGGCGGGACAGGCGACGCAGTTCCTGTACGGCGGCGCGAACCGGATCATCAAGCACGATCTGGTCGAGCTGAACCGCACCCTGTCGGGGTCGATGCGCGCGCCGGGCGAGGCGGTCGGGCTGCTGGCGCAGGAAAATGCGATGGACGAGCTGGCGGAAAAGATCGGGATAGACCCGGTCGAGCTGCGCCGGCGCAACGATCCGGCGAAGGACCCGCAAAAGGACGTGCCCTTTTCGACGCGGTCGCTGACCCGCTGCCTCGACGCCGGAGCCACGGCGTTCGGCTGGGACCGGCGCAACATGGTGCCCGGCGGCCAGCGCGAGGGCGACTGGCTGATCGGGCACGGCATGGCGGCGACCACGCGCACCAACATGCTGCAACCGAGCGAGGCGCAGGTGTCGATCGGCCCCGACGGCCGTGCGCTGGTCGAAACCGACATGACCGATATCGGCACCGGCACCTATACCATCCTCGCCCAGATCGCGGGCGAGATCCTCGGCCTGCCGGTCGAGCGGGTGGCGGTGCACCTGGGCGATACCAACACGCCGCCGGGTGCGGGATCGGGCGGGTCGTGGGGTGCGGGCAGCAGCGGGTCGTCGGTGTATCTGGCGGCGCAGGCGCTGCGCGACAAGCTGGCGAAGGCGATGGGCGTCGATGCCGACGACATGACGCTGAAGGACGGCCATGCCATCGCCGGCAACCGTCGGGTCGCGATCGGCGAACTGGTCGGCGACGGGATCACCGCCACCGGATCGATCGAGCCGGGCAAGCAGGAGAAGGAAACCACACAGGCGAGCTATGGCGCGCATTTCTGCGAGGTGAAGGTCCATGCGGTGACCGGCGAGGTCCGCGTGACGCGCTGGCATGCGACGTTCGAGGCCGGACGCATCCTGAACCGGCAGACCGCGCGGTCGCAGTGCATCGGCGGCATCGTGTTCGGCATCGGCACCGCGCTGACCGAGGAACTGGTGCATGACGACCGCGACGGGCGCATCGTCAACCACGACCTCGCCGAATATCACGTGCCGGCGCACGCCGACATTCCGGCGATGGACATCGTGTTCCTCGACGAACGCGACCCCCATGCCAACCCGTTGCAGGCAAAGGGGATCGGCGAGCTGGGGATCGGCGGGGCCGGCGCGGCGGTGACCAACGCGATCTACAACGCGACCGGCGTGCGCGTGCGCGATTATCCGGCGACGCTCGACAAGCTGCTGGAAGGGTTGCCCGCGGTCTGAAATCCGCCCCGGCACGGGGAGGGGGACCAGCGAAGCTGGTGGAGGGGGGTGGCCCCGCAACGCAACCGTGGCGGATGCAGCGCTCCCCCTCCACGATGCTGCGCATGGTCCCCCTCCCCGTGCCGGGGCGGATCGGTCGAAAAAGGCTTGTTCGCGTTTGCGGCATCCCCACCTGTCATGTATCTGACCCGCAAACCCGGGCGCGTTCCCGCCCCAAGCCGAACCGAGCGAGCACCATGGCCGAATTCCGTTTGCCCAAGAACAGCGTCGTCAAGAAGGGCACGACCCACAAGTCGCCGACCGCGGGCCGGATCAAGAAATTCAAGGTCTATCGCTACGACCCGGATTCAGGCCAGAACCCGCGCTACGACGATTTCGAGATCGATCTGGACGAATGCGGGCCGATGGTGCTCGACGCGCTCATCAAGATGAAGTCGGAGCAAGACCCCTCGCTCACCTTCCGCCGTTCGTGCCGCGAGGGGATTTGCGGGTCGTGCTCGATGAACATCGACGGCCGCAATGGCCTCGCCTGCACCACCGCGATCGAGGATATCAAGGGCGACATCCGGATCACGCCGCTGCCGCACATGGACGTCATCAAGGACCTGGTGCCGGACTTCACGCACTTCTACGCGCAATATTCGTCGATCAAGCCGTGGCTGCAGACCGTCACCCCGACGCCCGCGGGCAAGGAACGGCTCCAGTCGCCCGACGAACGCGCGAAGCTCGACGGGCTGTACGAATGCATCCTGTGCGCGTGCTGCTCGACATCGTGCCCGAGCTACTGGTGGAACAGCGACAAGTTCCTGGGTCCGGCTATCCTGTTGCAGGCCTATCGCTGGCTGGCCGACAGCCGCGACGAGATGACCGGCGAACGGCTCGACGAGCTGGAAGACCCGTTCCGGCTGTATCGCTGCCACACGATCATGAACTGCGCGAACGTGTGCCCCAAGGGGCTGAACCCCGCCAAGGCGATCGCCGAGATCAAGAAGATGGAAGTCGAGCGGATCATCTGATCCGTTCGGCAATATCCGTTCGTCCTGAGTAGCGACTGAGCTTGTCGAAGGCGCATATCGAAGGACCGTTTCCGTTGGCGACGATCCTTCGATACGCCATTCGACAAGCTCAATGGCTACTCAGGACAAGCGGAGGGGTCATTCAGGGGGAGTAATCCTGCCATGACCGTCCTCACCCGCTACGACGGCCTCGTCGCCGCCGGCGAACTCCGCCCCGATCCCGAACAGCGTGCCGCTGCGCAGCGGCTGTCGCGCCTTGCCGCCGAAATCGACTCGCCACCTCGGCGCGGGCTGTTCGCGCGCCTGACCGGCAAGGACGCCCCGGTCCCGCGCGGCGTGTATCTGTGGGGCGGCGTCGGGCGCGGCAAGTCGATGCTGATGGACCTGTTCTACGACTGCGTCGTCGATCCGGCGAAGCGCCGCGTCCATTTCCACGCCTTCATGATCGAGGTCCATGCCCGCCTCGCCACCGAACGCGCCAGGGAAGCCGGCAACCCCGTGCCGCCGGTCGCCGAGGCGCTGGCGAAGGACCTGAAGCTGCTCGCCTTCGACGAGATGGTCATCAACAACACTGCCGACGCGATGGTGCTGTCGCGGCTGTTCACCGAGATGATGACCCACGGCGTGACGATCGTCGCGACGTCGAACCGCCCGCCGGTCGACCTGTACAAGGATGGGTTGCAGCGCGACAGCTTCCTGCCGTTCATCGCGCTGCTCGAATCGAACCTCGACGTGCTGCCGCTCAACGGGCCGACCGATTACCGCCGCGACCGGCTGGGACAGGTCGATACTTGGCTGGTGCCCAACGGCGCGGCGGCGACCGAGGCGTTATCAGCGGCATTCTTCCGCCTGACCGATTACCCGGTCGAGGATGCGGCGAACGTGCCGTCGTGCGACCTCGATATCGGCGGGCGGACGCTGCACGTGCCCAGGGCGCTGAAGGGCGTGGCGGTGTTCAGCTTCAAGCGACTGTGCGGCGAGGCACGCGGCGCGCCCGATTACCTCGCGGTGGCGCGCGCGTTCCACACGGTGATCCTCGTCGGGATACCGATCCTCGGCCCGGAGAACCGCAACGAGGCAGCGCGGTTCGTGACGCTGATCGATGCGCTATACGAATATCGGGTGAAGCTGCTGGCGGCGGCGGATGCGCAACCGGGCGAGTTGTATCCGACCGGCGACGGACGGTTCGAATTCGACCGGACGATCAGCCGGCTGGAGGAGATGCGGTCGGAGGAATATCTGGCGAAGGGGCATGGCGAGGGGTGAGGTAATGCCGGCCAGACTCCACCGTTTGTCCTGAGTAGCCATTGAGCTTGTCGAAATGGCGTATCAAAGGACCGCTTGGGGCAGATGCTTCGATACGGGCCTTCGACAAGCTCAGTCCCTACTCAGCACGAACGGTTGGGGCGGTGCAGGTCAATCCCGCCGCGTATCCGCCTTCTTCGTCCGGAGTGTCGCCGATGCCGCCGCCGGATCGTCGGGCCACGGATGCCGTGGATAGCGGCCGCGCATTTCCTTCGACACGTCGCGCCATGATCCCGCCCAGAAGCCGGGCAGGTCGCGCGTCGTCTGGATCGGGCGGCCGGCGGGCGAGGTCAGGCTGAGCGTCAGCGGTTGCCCGGCGACCATCGGATGGGTGGCGAGGCCGAACAACGCCTGCACCCGCAGTTCGACGCGCGGCCCCCCTTCGGCGGCATAGTCGATCGCGTGGCTCGACCCGGCCGGGCTTTCGAACCGCGCGGGCGCAAGGCGCCGCAGCTGCTGCATCCAGTCCCACCCGGCAAGCTGTTCGAGCGCGTCGTGCAGCCCGGTTACCGCCTCCAGCCGGCGCTTGCCCGCCAGCAGCGGCGTCAACCATTCGTCGATCGCGGCGGTCAGCGCGGCGTCGCCCAGCGGATCGTCACGCCCCAGCATCGCCGCGACATAGGCCGATCGGCGGCGCAGCGTCTCCGCCCCCTCCCACGGCAGCAGCGACAGGTCGCGGCGCACGCCCTCGGTCAGCGCGGCGACGATCTCCTGCGGGGACGCGGCGGCATCGGGGCCGGACGACAGGCGGACCGCACCGAGCCGGCGTTCGCGCAGGGCGATAACGCCGCGTGTGGTTGGATCGAAGGTGACGCTGCGCCGCGTTTCGATCCGATCGCCGAACAGCTGTTCGACCGTCGCCTGATCGATCGCGACGGCGGACAGGATGCGTGCGCCCGCCGCCTGTCCCTGGGTCTCGGCGACCGCCAGCCATTCGGCCGTGCCGAGCGCCGCCGCATCGAGGGTGAAGCCGCGCCCGCCGACCGATGCCCAGCGTTCGCCGCCCGCATCGCGACGTTTGGCGATGCGATCGGGAAAGGCGAGCGCGACGCTGCGGGCGAGGGCATCGGCGGGAGGATCGTCGGTCCCCTTCACGAGCCGCCGCCAGCGGTCGGCGAGGCGGCGCGACGCATCGGCGCGCTGGCCGCGTTCAGTGCGCCAGCGGCGACGGCGCTGGTCGAGATCGGTGTCGGAGCCGCCCAGCCCGCGCTCGCCCAGCAGCACCGCGACCTCCGCTGCCGTACCGGCAAAGCCCTGTTCGCCGGCACGGATCAGCATGTGGCCGAGGCGCGGGTTGAGCGGCAGCGCGGCGATGGCGAGGCCGTGTGCCGTCGGGCGGCCGTCGCCGTCGATCGCACCCAGCGTCGCCAGCCGCGCGCGGGCCTCGCCCACCGCGGCGGCGGGCGGCGGGTCGAGCCAGCGCAGGCTGGTCGGGTCGGTCACCCCCCATTTGCCGCATTCGAGCACCAGCGCCGACAGGTCGGCCTCGAGGATTTCGGCCGGATCGAAGCGTGGCAGTCCGGCGGTCGCAGCGGCCTCCCACAGGCGATAGGCGATGCCCGGCCCCTGCCGCGCGGCACGCCCCGCGCGTTGGGTCACGGCGGCCTGGCTCGCGCGTTCGGTGGTCAGGCGGGTCATGCCCGCCGCGCGGTCGTAGCGCGGGCGACGGGCGAGGCCGGAATCGACGACAATGCGGATGCCATCCAGCGTCAGCGAGGTTTCGGCGATGCTGGTCGCCAGCACGATCTTGCGCCGCCCGTCCGGATCGGGCGCGATCGCGGCGCGCTGTTCGGCGGGGAGCAGCGTGCCGTGCAGGCGGTGGAGCACCGCGCCATCGGGCACCGCGATGCGCTCGGCCGTGCGCTCGATCTCGGCGACGCCGGGCAGGAAGGCGAGGATGCCGCCCTCGGCTTCGGTCAGCGCGCGGCGGATCGCGGCGGCGACCGAGTCCTCGATGCGCGCTTCGGCATTGCGGCCGATATGGCGCAGGTCGAGCGGCCACGAGCGGCCCTCGCTTTCGAGCACGGGCGCGTCGTCCATCAGCGCGGCGAAGCGCTCGCCATCGAGCGTCGCCGACATGGCGAGGATGCGCAGGTCGGGGCGCAGCGCCGCCTGTGCATCGAGCGCGAGGGCGAGGCCGAAATCGCTGTCGAGGCTGCGTTCGTGGACCTCGTCGAACAGCACCGCCGATACGCCGCTCAGCTCGGGATCGACCTGGATGCGGGCGACGAAGATGCCCTCGGTCATCACCGTCACCCGCGTCGCCGCCGAGCGCTTGCTGTCCATGCGGGTCGCGTAGCCGAAAGTCTGGCCGACGGGTTCGCCGGCGGTCGCGGCCATGCGCTCGGCGGCGGCGCGGGCGGCGATGCGCCGGGGGGACAGCAGCAGGATTTCGCCGGTGACCCACGGCTCGGCCAGCAGCGCAGGGGCGACGGCGGTGGTCTTGCCCGCGCCCGGCGGCGCGACGAGGACGGCGCAAGTGCGGTCGCGCAGCGTCCGGAGCAGGTCGGGCAGGACGGCGTGGATGGGGAGCATGGCGATCCCTAACAAATCCTCCCCGGCACGGGGAGGGGGACCAGCGCAGCTGGTGGAGGGAGTTCGCCTCGCAACGCAACGGTCCCGACTGTGGACACCCCCTCCACCATGCTTCGCATGGTCCCCCTCCCCGTGCCGGGGAGGATTTCAGAGGGTGTCGGGGTCCGGCCCCAGACGACCGTCTTCGCGGTCCATCGCGTCGAGCTTCGCGATCTGGTCGGGGGACAGTTGCACCGCCTGCGCGGCAAGGTTCTCCGCGATCCGCGCGCGCGACGACGCTTTCGGGATCACGCCCAGCCCGGCCCGCAGGTGCCACGCGAGGATCACCTGCGCCGGGGTCGCGCTGGCCTCGCGCGCGATCGCGGCGATCGTCGGGTCGGTCAGCAGCGTGCCCTGCCCGAGCGGCGACCAGCTTTGTGTCACGATGCCGAGGCGTTCGTGCGCGGCGCGCGCCTTGCGCTGCTGGAAGGTCGGATGCAGCTCGATCTGGTTGAGCGCGGGCACCACGCCGGTCGCATCGACGATCCGGTCGAGATGGTCGGGCGAGAAGTTCGACACGCCGATCGACGCGACCCGCCCTTCCTCGCGCAGGCGCACCAGCGCCTGCCACGTCTCGACATAGCGGTCGTGCGACGGCATCGGCCAGTGGATCAGGAACAGGTCGATGCGCGGCAGCTTCGCGGCGCTGGCATCGAACGCGCGCAGCGCCGCGTCATGACCCATGTCGTCGCGCCACAGCTTGGTGGTGACGAACGCGTCGGTGCCCGCGGTCGCCTCACCCACGCCGGCCTCGTTGCCGTAAAAGGCAGCGGTGTCGATCAGACGATAGCCGGCATCGAGCGCGTCGCGCGACAGGCGCGCGGCGTCTTCCGCCGGTACCTTGTAGGTGCCGAAGCCGATCGCGGGGATGGTGCGGCCGTCGTTGAGGGTCAGGTCGGTCATGGGGCGTCCGTGCGGTTGGGGCTGGGAGTGAAGTGATGGGGAGGCGCTGGTGTTCCATGCTTGGCCGTGCCCAGCAAACCGTTCGTGCTGAGTAGGGGCTGAGCGAAGTCGAAGACCCGTATCGAAGCACTTGGCCGCGAACGGTCCTTCGATACGCCCTTTCGACAAGCTCAATGGCTACTCAGGACGAACGGAGGGATTTTGGGCCACCGCCCCCAACCCGTTCGGTTCGAGCGGCTTCGAGCTTGTCGAGAAGCGTCGGTCGAGAACCCGCCCGTTTGGGGCACCGCCTTCTCGACTACGGTTCTCGACAGGCTCGAACCTGCGCTCGAAGCAAACGGGGCGGAAATGGGCAGAAAACCTACCCCGTCGGCCGCCCGTCCGCATCCATCAGCACCTCGCGCCGGCCGACATGGTCCGGTCGCGACACCAGCCCTTCCTTCTCCATCCGCTCGATCAGCCGCGCCGCCGAGTTGTAGCCGACGCGCAGCTGGCGCTGGAGCCAGCTGGTCGACGCCTTCTGGCTCTCGGCCACCAGCTGGCACGCCTGGCGGAAGGTCTGTTCCTCCGGCGAATCGTCACCGGTGGGTGCACCGTCGAGGCTGAAGCCGGCATCGCCCTCGGGCTCGTTGACCACGGCGTCGATATAGTCAGGCGCGCCCTGCGACCGCCAGAAATCCGACACCGCCTGCACCTCCTCGTCGCTGACGAAGGGGCCATGGACGCGGGCCAGTGCCTTGCCGCCGGGCATATAGAGCATGTCGCCGCGCCCCAGCAGCTGCTCGGCGCCCTGTTCGCCCAGAATGGTGCGCGAATCGATCTTGCTGGTCACATGGAAGCTGATGCGCGTCGGCAGGTTGGCCTTGATGACGCCGGTGATGACGTCGACCGACGGGCGCTGCGTCGCCATGATGAGGTGGATGCCCGCCGCGCGCGCCTTTTGCGCCAGCCGCTGGATCAGGAATTCGACTTCCTTGCCCGCGGTCATCATCAGGTCGGCGAGTTCGTCGACGATCACCACGATCTGCGGCAACGGTGACAGGTCGAGCGTCTCTTCCTCGTAGATCGGCGTACCGGTATCGGCGTCGTAGCCGGTCTGCACCTTGCGGCCGAGCTTCTGCCCCTTCGCCATCGCGGCGCGGACCTTGTCGTTGAAGCTGGCGAGGGAGCGGACGTTGATCGACGCCATCATGCGATAGCGGTCCTCCATCTGCTCGACCGCCCATTTGAGCGCGCGCACCGCCTTGGGCGGGTCGGTCACGACATCGGCCAGCAGGTGCGGGATGCCACGATACATGCTGAGTTCGAGCATCTTGGGATCGATCATGATCATGCGGCACTGGTCCGGGGTCAGCCGGTAGAGCAGCGACAGGATCATGCAGTTCAGCCCGACCGACTTGCCCGATCCGGTCGTGCCCGCGACCAGCAGGTGCGGCATCGGCGCGAGATCGGCGACGACCGGATCGCCCGCGATGTTCTTGCCCAGCACGATGGGCAGCTGCGCATTCTGGTCGGCGAACGCCTGGCTCGCCATCAGTTCGTGCAGGGATACCGTCTCGCGCCGCTGGTTGGGCAGTTCGATGCCGATGACCGTGCGGCCGGGGATCGTCGCGACGCGCGCGGAGATCGCCGACATGTTGCGCGCGATATCGTCGGCCAGCTGGATCACGCGGCTGGCGCGGATGCCGGGTTCGGGCTCCAGTTCGTACATGGTCACGACCGGGCCGGGGGCGACCTTCACCACCTGCCCCTTGACGTTGAAATCGTCGAGCACGCTTTCGAGCAGGCGCGAATTGCGCTCCAGCGCCGCCTTGTCGATGCCGGGGCCGGTCGATTCGGGCGGCGGGGTGAGCAGGTCGATCGACGGCAGCTGGAAATTGTCGCGGCCCTCGCTGCTCGCCGGGCGCGGCGCGCTGGCGAGCGCGGGCGAGGCGGCGCGATCGGCGATGACCGGCGGGGCGCGATCGTCGGCCTTGGCCACGCGGCGCGGCTGCGGCCGGGCGGGCGCGTCGTCGTCCTCGTCGGGATCGGCATCGGCCAGCAACGGCGCGCGCGGTGCGGGATCGAACGGCAGCTCGTCGTCATAGCCGTCCGCATCGTCGCCCTCGGCACGGACGCGGCGTTCGAACCTGGGCAGGCGGAACGTGCCGTCGGGAATCTCGATCGTCAGCCCCTTGGCCCAGCGCCACACCCCGAACAGCCCGGTGGCGAGCGCGACGACGCGGATCGTCCACAGCTCGGCGACCGGCACGCCGATCAGGTGGATCAGCCCCTGCACCGCCGCTGCGACGCTCCACCCGATCACCCCGCCATAGCCGGCGGGCAGCGTCAGGATCGCCTCCCCCGACACGAACGCCAGCGTGGTGCCCATCGCGAGCACGCCGATCAGGCAGTCGCGCACCATCCGCGGCCACGGACCGACGGGCACGTCGCGCCACAGCCGGACGCTGACGATCAGCCCCAGCGGCAACAGCATCGCCACCGCCACGCCGAACACGGTCAGCAGCGCATCGGCCAGCAGCGCGCCCGGCGCGCCCAGCTTGTTGACGACGGGACCACCCGCGGCGGTGCTGAACGACGGATCGGCCGGCGAATAGCTCAGCAGCGCGACCGCGATCACGACGATGGCCAGGAACAGGACCGTCGCGCCGATCATCGCGCCGCTACGTTTCGCACCCGCCTTCATCGCGTCGCGCCACAACATCGGCTGCGCGTTGCTCGCCATTCGTTCCACCTTACATTCAAGAATATCTTGATTTGCGCCGCACGATGCTCTGCCGTCAAGCTGGCGTTGCGGCGGGATGCGCGAGAGCCTAGATCGTAGGAGCATCCGGACGACCCGTTCGTCCTGAGTAGCCATTGAGCTTGTCGAAAGGGCGTATCGAAGGACCGCTTGCGGCCAGATGCTTCGATACGGGTCTTCGACTGCGCTCAGCCCCTACTCAGCACGAACGGCGTTGGTACATGGTAGCGGTCCCGACCGGTGGGCATGACGATAGGACAGGTTTTATGGCACAGGCGGACCTCATCATCCTGGGCGGCGGGCTGGTCGGCAGCACGCTGGGCGTGGCGCTGGGGGTGCATGGGCTGACCTCGATCATCCTCGATCCGGCCGATCCGGCGGTGACGCTGGCGCCCGGCTTCGACGGCCGCGCCTCGGCGATCGCCAGCGCGACGCACCGCATGTTCGACGCGATCGGCATCGCGCCGGGCCTGGGCGACGAAGGCTGCCCGATCGCCGCGATCCGCGCGACCGACGGGCTGGAACCGGGCAAGCTCGACTTCGTCCCCGATGCCGCCGACGATCCGGTCGGCGTGATGTACGAGAACAAGCGGCTGCGGCAGGCGATCTACGACGCCGCCATCGCCTCGCCGCATATCGACCTGCGGTACAAGGACCGCGCGATCGACGTGCGGCGCGACGCGCAGGGCGTGACGGTGACGACGGCGGGCGGCGATACGCTGACCGCGCCGCTGCTGATCGCCGCCGAGGGGCGCAATTCGCCGACGCGCGAGGCGGCGGGCATCCGCGTCGCGCGCTGGAGCTACGACCATGCCGCGATCATCACCACGCTGGGCCATGCCGAACCGCACGAAAACATCGCCTACGAGATCTTCTATCCCGCGGGACCCTTCGCGATCCTGCCGCTGAACGACGACGCGCACGGCCATCGCTCGGCGATCGTGTGGACGGTCGATGCGAAGGACCGGCCGGCGATGCTGAAACTGTCCGACCGCGCGTTCCTCGCCGAAGCATCGAAGAAGATGGGCGGGTTCCTGGGGGAGCTGTCCAACCTGTCGGCGCGGTCGAGCTATCCGCTGGGCTTCCACCATGCCGCGCGGATCACCGCCGACCGGCTGGTGCTGGTCGGCGACGCCGCGCACGGCATCCACCCGATCGCCGGCCAGGGGCTGAACCTGGGCCTGCGCGACGTCGCGGCGCTGACCGAGGTGCTGGTCGAGGGCAAGCGCACCGGGCTGGACCTCGGCGATCCCTATCTGCTGGAACGGTATCAGCGGTGGCGCGGGCTCGACACCTTCGCGGTGGCACTGGCGACCGACGGCCTCACCCGGCTGTTCGGCATTCCGGGCAAGGCGGCGAGCGCGGTGCGGCGCTTCGGGCTGTCGGCGGTCGATTCGATCCCGCCGCTGAAAGCCGCGTTCATGGCCGAAGCGCGCGGCGAAACGGGCAAGCTGCCGAAGCTGCTGCAGGGGGTTACGGCTTAACCTGGACGCCGCAGCAGCAGCACCGTCCCGTCGTTCCAGTTCATGACCAGCCGGTTGCCGCCGACTGGAAAGAACGCCGAACCCGCTGCCGGTTCGGCGGGGCCGAAGATCGAATCGGCGTCGCCGCATTCCCAGACGTGCATTGCCCCCACCCGGTCCGCGGGCAGCGCGAACTTCGGCCATCCCACCGCGAACGCGGGGGCGAAGTTGCGCAAATGCGCCGGATCGATGACGACGTGATAAAAGGGATCGGGGCAGCCCGCCTCGACCTTTCCGTCCGCGCCGACCCAGCCGAGCGCCGTATCGGTGAACGACAGCGTCCGCCCGATCATTGCCCGGCCGCTCGCCGGTCCCGCCGCATCGATCACCTGCCACCGCCCCTCGACCTGCGCAGCCGGCGCTTCCTCGCCCGGCGTCCGCGTGGAAGGGGGTGCGCCCGTGGCGTTGTCGGGCATCGCCACCGGTGACGCAGGCGCCGGTTCGACCGGATCGATGGTGGCGACGGACGGAACTACGGCAGCGGTGTTTTCCGCACGCGGTTCGCCCGCCGATCCGCACCCGGCCAGTCCCAGCGCCAAAGCGGCGGCAACCAGCCACGGGGACAAACGGGCTTCAACGGCGGGCAAGGACATAGCTGAACTCCGGTTGAGAACTGATCGAGATGGCGGAAAGGAACGAGGGATACTGGCTGGGCTTGATCGTCTGGCATGCAGCAGAACCGGTGAAGGTTTCCGAACCGCCGCGATGGATCAGCACCGATCGTTGCGCGCCCCTGGTGTCGATCCGGTTGGGATCGCGATCGTCGAAATTTCCGTCCTGATTCGTATCGCGTTCCACCGTCTGGGTCCGTGTGGCCCTGAACGCCACCGCGTTCATGAAATTTCCTTCGCGCTTGCGATAGCGATAGCTGCCCGGCCGCAACCGGCCGAGATCCATCTTGCCGTCGCCGTTCATGTCGGTGGTCGATCCCCGGGCCGCCCGTCGCTTGCCATGGGCATAGGCACCCGCCGGCTCGGTACAGCCATCGAACGTCCGGATCTGCACCGTGCCGTCGACCAGCTTGCGCAGGACCGCGACCTTGTCGTCATATTTCCCGTTGGGATTGTCCTGATGATTGGTCGGCACGCGCAGTGCCACGACCACGCGCTTGCCGGCATCGAAGTCCGCCTTCGCCTGACGGTCGCCGAACTCCATCAGCCTGGCAAGGAACAGGGTGGTACTGCCTTCGCGCCCCGGCGCGGGCCTCGGTGACGGGGTGGCGGGGCGGTCGTCAGCGCCTTTCGGTCCGGCCGACGCGGCTCCTTTGCGACCAGGCACATGCAACCGCTGCCCGATCCGGATCATATCGGCATCGCGCATCCGGTTGGCGGCAGCCAGATCCCGCCAGCTCGTTCCGTATCGCGCGGCGATGCCACCCAGCGCCTCTCCCCTCGCAACGACATGTTCCGGCATGGTCCGTACCTCCCTGGTTCCTTCCGGGTTGCGGCTGGCGGCCCGTCCTCGGCGTTGTGCCGAAATTCGTACGGACACACTGCAATGTTACGGAAACTGCCCAATGGATGCGGAAGCAAGAACTGGCAAAGCGACCATTCGGTGGAAAAGGACGGCAGATTGGTCCTGCTGCTTTCCGGCGATCAATCCTCCGGCGCTTCCCTTGCCCTCTCCGTCGCATGTTCCATAGCCGGAATGGCCGTCGCCGGACGGATCATCAGGAAACTGCCCGACCACATGCCGGGAATGTCCCAGCGTCCGCTGATCTCGCACCCGTCGTCGCTCAGCATCCCGGCATAGACGACCATGTCGCCATAGCCTTCGCTATCGTCGTAGAACTTGCTGAACGTCACCTTCGCGCCGTCGCGATGGCCGTCGATCGCCGCGGCGATCAGCGCGCCGGGCGGGACCGAATACAGGTCGGGTTCGTGGATCGTGCCGACGATCGACCCGCCCAGATCGGCGATATCCGCCTCGAACGCGGTCGGCGGGTTGGTGTGGGGATAGTTGAAGATCCCGCTCCACTTGCCGCTGAGGTCGCGGCTCACAACGGGCGCGCCGCGTCGACCAGCAGCACCGGCACGCCGCGGCGGATCGGAAAGGCGAGGCCGGCGGCCTCCGAGATCAGTTCGTCGGCCGCAGCGTCATGGACGAGCGGGGTCCGCGTTACCGGGCATACCAGGATCGACAACAGCCACGGGTCGATCGTCTCGCCGGTCGTCTCGCCTCGCTCGCCCGTCATTGCAGCGTCGCCTCTTCGTCATCGCCATGTCGCCCGAAGAATTGCATGAGTTGCACGATCAGTTCCGCACGCGCCGACAGTTCGTCGACTTCGAGCAGCGCCTGCTTGGCCGCGACGTCGAACGGCGCGATCTGCGCGATGCCGTTGACGAGGCTCTCGTCATCCAGCCGCGCGACCGATTCCCAGTCGACCGCATAGCCCAGCCGGTCGGCGAAGCGGCGCGATTCGATCTCCAGCGACGCCCGCTCGGCCAGCGCCAGCGTGGCGTCGCCGACCACCGGCAGCATCTCCGCCTCGACCTGCCGGAACGCGGTCGTCACCTCCAGTTCGCGCAGCACGCGGAACCGCTGAAACCCGCGCAGCACGATCTCGTAGCGGCCATCGGCATGCGCCTCGACATCGACGATCTGCCCGATGCAGCCGATGTCGAACAGCGGCGGATGGTCGCCGTCGCCATCGCCCCCCGCCGGGCGCGGCTGGATCATGCCGATGCGGCGGTCGCGTGCCAGCGCGTCGGACACCATCGCGCGGTACCGCGGCTCGAAGATGTGCAGCGGCAGATGCATGTTCGGAAACAGCAGCGCCCCCGCCAGCGGGAAGACGGAGACGCGCGCGCTCATCCGAACAGGATCGCGGACAGCTTGCGGCGCTGCTGCGACACCCACGGGTCTTCCAGCCCGACCGCCTCGAACACCTTGAGCAGCTGCTGGCGCGCCGCATCGTCGTTCCACGCGCGATCGGCGGCGACGATCTTGAGCAGCGATTCGGCCGCACCATCGCGGTCGCCCGCCGCCATCTGCCCGCCGGCAAGACGGAAGCGCGCATCGTGATCGTCGGGGTTCGCCTCGACCTCGGCCTTCAGCCCCGCCAGATCGTCGACCGGCTGCACATCGCGCGCCAGCGCCAGCGCCGCGCGGACCTGATCGATGCCGGGCTGCTTCGCCGCATCGTCGGACAGCGCGTCGAGCGCCGCCTGCGCCGCGTCGTGCTCGCCCAGCGCCAGCAGCGCACGGACCCGGCCCGCCGCCACCGCCGCATCGTCGGGCACCATCTCGGCGATCTGGTCGAAGATCGACAGCGCGCGCGCCGCGTCCCCCCCGGCCAGCGCTTCCTCGCCCATCGCGATCAGCGGTTCGATGTCGGGACCGGAAGGTTCGCCCGCCGCGACCGGCAACTGGCGCAGCAGCTGGTCGAGCATCTGCTTCAACTGGCTTTCGGTGCGGGCCTGGGTCAGGTCGGCGACGAGCTGCCCCTGGAACATCGCATAGACGGTCGGGATCGAACGGATCTGGAATTGCGACGCGATGAACTGGTTCTTGTCGGTATCGACCTTGGCCAGCACCACGCCCTTGTCGGCATAGGCCTCCGCCACCTTTTCGAGGATCGGGGTCAGCGCCTTGCACGGCCCGCACCATTCCGCCCAGAAATCGATGATGACGAGTTTCGTCATCGACGGTTCGACGACATCGCGGCGGAACGCCTCCACGGCATCCTTTTCCGGGGCGGTCAGTCCTAGCGTGGCCAAGCGGCGATTCCTTATCCTGTGACAGCCGCCCCTATGTGGGCATCGCGGCGGTTTCAGAAAAGAGTAGTTTTAGGGGTTGCGCCCCCCGAAACCCCCGGCTAATAGCCCGCCTCACCCCAGCCGGTTCGCCGGTTCGGAACGCCAGAGCGGGCGTAGCTCAGGGGTAGAGCACAACCTTGCCAAGGTTGGGGTCGAGGGTTCGAATCCCTTCGCCCGCTCCAGTTTTTCCAATCATTATCATGAAGTTATTGCGGTCCTTCGGGGCCGTTTTTTTGTTTCCCCGACTCGTCCCGTTTCAGTGGGGAAGCATGGGGGAAGCAGCGCATGGCGCATTCTGGCGATATTTCGGCGGCTTTCGGCTGTGGTGAAGCCTTCTACCGCTTTCAGACATAGCACGAAGCGGTTGCGACCTTAACTGCACAGCGTCGATGTAGCGTGTCGCCTGCTTCCCCGTCGATTCATCCATCGACGCAACGCATCCCGGCTAACTTTTTCCATCATTTCTATGCTCATTTTCAGTACCGTCCTATCTGCGGCTCGCGTCGCAGCCTATCGGTTTTGAGAAGAGACGCGCTCTGACGCTTTGAGCGACGAATGGCGACTGGAGGGTCAGCGCCGATCGCTCCCAGCCATCGCGACGATTAGACGAAGCAACTCGTCCTTGGCTTGCTTGGGCGTAATCTCGTCGGTGACGGCAGCCTTCGACAGCGCCTCCGCCGCACCGAGCATTGCCCAGAGGCTGGCAGTCGAGAGCGTGCGATTAATCACGAAGGGAGCGAGCGCCTGCCGGCACTTCTCCATGAAGGCCGCCAGATAGGTGCGCTTCGTCGCCTCTAGTTCCGGCGAGCCAGCGAGCGCCGCTAGCACGTCAGGGATTTCGCGCCCTTGCGTGAGCACGCAATCGACATAGGAGGAGGCGATCACGCCGGCCTTCTCGTCGAGAGTCGGCCCACTTCCGGCCAACGATTCGTCTATGATAGTCGTCTGGCGTCGGTCGAAAGCCTCGTAGAGCGCGACCAGCAAGCCATTCCGTGTGCCGAAGTGGTCGTACACCACCGGTTTGGTCACACCGGCCTCCTCCGCGAGATGCCCGAGGGTCAAGGCATCGGTGCCTTTCTCACGGATAATGCGCCACGACACATCGAGGAGTTGTTGCAAGCGATCTTCCCGCGTGAGGCGGAGACGGCGCGGTGACGCAGGCGCGATTGACATATCTATATACCGATCGTAACTTACATTCAGTATATAGTGACAAACGCCGCGCCGCAACCCGCTGGAGCGATCCGCGCGGCATAGGCGGTTTTGCGCCTGCCGCCCGGAGAAATCTCACCATGACTGATGTCGCCATCCCATCGTCTCGCCGGAGGTCGTGGCTTGGCCTTCTCACCGTGCTCAGCCTCGTGCTTCTCGTCGCGATGGACGGGTCGGTGCTCTACCTGGCGATGCCGCGCATCGTCTTCCTCATCAACGTACCAGTCGTCCTGCTCTTCCTAATCGCGGCACCCGTGTTCCTGCGAGAGGTGCGGGTGACCGGTAGTGGCCGGATCGACCTCGCCAGCCTGTTGCTCTCTTTCGTCGGACTGCTGCTCTTCGTCTGGTCGGTGAAGACGGCCGCTGCCTACGGGATCGGAGCCTCTCAAGCGATAGTCGGCATCACCGGCCTTGGTGCGCTGGTACTGTTCGTCGACCGTCAGAGGCGGATCGATGAACCGCTGTTGGACCTCGCCCTGTTCCGCGATCCTGTGTTCTCCATCGCGATTCTCACCGGATTGTTGTCGCTCGTCGTCTGGTCGGCCACCGGCTACCTGTCGGGCATCTACCTGCAATCGGTGCTCGGCCATCCGGTGCTCGGCGCTGCGTTGCTGACGCTAAGCCTCCCACGACGGATCATAGGACGGGGCGGGCGAAGCGGCTGGGTCGGACATGGAAAGGTCTCCGGGAGAGCGGAAGGGAGGACCGGAGGGCGCTCTCTCTCGACCGCACCGGCTTGTCTCCCGTCCGGCCGACCCCTCCCTCTTCTGGCTCCGGCTGACCTGATCGGTCTAGCCGAAGCGGCAACCATCGGTGGTGAAGCAGTAGTCGTTGGCGACGATCGCGGCATCGACCTCGCCGTCCGAGGCCAGATGCTCGTACTCGGCTTCCAGCCGGCGGTAGAGCCAGCGCGCGAGATCGCGCAACGCCTCGGCGACGGCCTCGTCGGCTCCGGCCGTCATTTCCTGTCCGGTCGGACTATCGCGTTCGACCGCGATCGTCATGCTGTGCTCGAAATAGTAACGGCCATAGTGCCGAATGTCGGCGCGGAGCTGATAGAAGTTGCGCCGCTGTGCCGCCTGGAGCGCGCAGGCGACGGCATGGAGGTCCGTGTCCAGCGGCGCATGGGCGCGAATGGTGGCGAGAGCGGTCGGCGCGTAGGCATAGCGACCTTCGAAGCACGCGCCGTCGCCCTGGCTCCAGAAGCCGGAGAAGTAGATGCAGGGCTTCGCTCGCGTGCCGCCGCCGAACAGGCGGAGGGGCGTGGTCTGCAGTTCGATGCCGAGGATCGCGCAGACCCGCGCGAAGTCGTCGACGACGAACTCGTGCCAGTCGTGGTCAAAGCCGATGCGGCGGAACCAGGCGCGGGCGGTTTCGCGGGCCACCTCGTCCAACTCGTCCAGGCGGAACACGATGGTCTCGATCACCTCAGGCATTGGGAGCGCCTCCACCCAGCACGGCGGCGAGGCAGACGTTCTTATAGGTCCCGGCGACAAACTCGCCGGTCGTGGGATCGAGGGCGCGGGCGGCGTGCTCCGGCGTGCCCGCGTCGAGTGCGCAGGAGAATGGGGTCGAATCGTCGGCCATGACGGGATCCAGACATGAAAACGGCCCGGCGGATGAGGCCGGGCCGAAAGGGGGACGGCGGGGCGCGGCGCTGCACCGCTCCCCGCAGGCGGGGTCATTCGGCGGCGAGCAGCGCCGGTTCGTCGTCCTCGACGGGATCGTCCTCGCCATCCTCGGCGAGGAAGGCCGGCAGATCGGCGTCGCCGTCCGTGCCGTTCTCGTCGGCGGGCGCCGCGTCGAGTTCGGCCAGGCGGAGCGGCTCGGGCAGCCAGCCGCTGTCGGCGAGGAGCCGTTCGGCTTCCCGCGCCATGTCACCCTTCTTGAGGTGGCCGATCAGTTCGGCGGCACGCTCGCCGGCTCCTTCACGCACCGCTTCGAGGATGCGCGTCTTCGTCACGCGACCGAGATAGTTGGTCGCGGTCGGCCGCCAGCCTGCCTCCACCATGTCGAGCCCGGTCGCCCTTGCCAGCCGGTCGGCCTGAGCCAGGCGCACCCGCAGCCCGTGCTCGGAGACGCCGTTGCCGCCGAAGGGATTGGGCTTCTCGTAGAGCGCGTTGACCCCGAACGACACGCAGTGCGCCAGCAGCGCCATCCGGCTCGCCTCGTCGAGCGTCGCAAGCCGGTCCCACAGCGCATCATCGTCCTGCGGCAGGTCCGCCCCCCAGGTCTGATGCCGCTCGTCCATCGACCGGGCCGACGCGCTGTCACCGAGATCGTCGGCCTGCGCGGACATGTGGACGCGACGTACGCTCGCTTCCATCACGCCCGTCCCCGAGCGGTGCCCGAAGCCGTCCGTCACCAGCTTGTGCAGAAGGGCGGTCATCGCGACGTGCGGGTTGCCCGCCACCGCATCTCGCAGCGCCAGCGTGCGATGCGCGGTCAACTCGGACCAGAGCCGGTCGGGCAGCGGACGGATGGTGTCGTCCTCGTCCGGGTCGGGTTCCGACGGTGCCCCGCCGATGGTGATGACGGCGCGCTGGACCGTAGGCTCCAAGCCTGAGTTAGCTTGGGAGCCAGCGGCTGGCTCCGCTTTGTCGTCCGGCTCCACCGCAACCGACGCCTCATCCTCGGCACGAACGTAGCCGCGATCAATCAGCAGCCGGCCGTCGTTGCCGATCGACACGAACACGCCCGCGATGGCGATATCGGCGAGGTCGTAGCGCACCGGGCGTTCGTCGAAGGCTGACAGCGCGGCCTCAATCTCGCCGAGCCGCTCGTCCACCGCGTCGGGCAGTTCGTCCGCATCCTCGTACTCGGCAACGAGGCGGTCGTTCTCCTCGGTGAGGGCCGCGATCGTCGCTTCCTCCTCCGCCGTCAGGTCGAGCGGCGTGCCGGCGAGCGCACGCAGTCCGCTCGCGACGCCGTAGGGCAGGCTCACCGACGCCTTGATCCACTTCCAGCCTTCGCCCGCGATCTCGTCCGCGACCGTCTTCAGCTTCTCCGCGGCGATCCGATCGAGCAAGGCCGCGTCTTGCAACCAGCCACCATCATCCGACTGGAACAGATCGCGCAGCACGATACCGCCCGCCGCTTCATAGGCTTCGATGCCGACGAACAGCGCCCGCTTGTCGGAGGCGCGAACGGTGGACTCGGTCAGCATCCGCCGGATCTGCCACGGCTCCTTCTGCCACGACGCGCGGATCGCCTCCCACACCTGCTCCTGCCGCGCATGATCCTCGGTGACGGTGAAGGCCATCAGCATGTCGAGCGTCATGCCGTCCTCGGCATAGACGTCGAGCAGCACCGGCGATGCGGAGGCCAGGCGCAGCCGCTGCTTCACGACGTTGACGCCGACGAGGAAGGCGGCGGCGATGGCCTCCTCGGTCATGCCCTTGTCCCGCATCGCCTGGAACGCACCATACTGGTCGAGCGGGTGGAGCGGCGCGCGCTCCTCGTTCTCCGCGAGCGAGATCTCCTCGACCAGGATGCCGCTCGCCGCGTCCGACACCACGCATGGCACGGCTGCGGTCTTGTTGAGCCGCTTCTGCTTCACAAGCAGTTCCAAGGCGCGGTAGCGCCGCCCGCCCGCCGGCACCTCGAACATGCCGGTTTCCGCGCCCTCGGCGTCGACCACCGCCCGGACGTGTAGCGACTGGATCAGGCCGCGTCGCGCGATCGAGATGGCCAGTTCCTCGATCGAGACGCCGGCCTTGACGCGCCGGACGTTGGACTGGCTCAGTACCAGCTTGTTGAAGGGGATATCGCGCGCGGATGCGAGCGTGATCTTCTGAACGGCTGTCGCCATCAGGGTTACTCCGCGACGGGCGTCGGGAGCCTCTCTCTCGAACCTGACCCGTCACGGAACCGGGCGCAGCCCTCTCACTTTTTTCGGCCGTGACGCACCTACCAAGAAAGATCAGACGGAATGCCGACCGATATAACCAACCTTGACGAAGGGAGCTAATGAAGCTGTCGCAAAGTATATCCGCGCGCACATATCCGGAGACACGCCCTCCGATGGTTTCGCGTGAAATTCACATTCAACGCTTTCGCCGTTAATCATACGCAAACGGAAGCGCTTGCCTTCCTTACTGGCCTTCGTCGTTTCCGAATCTACGCTGCACTCAACCCCCCGCTCGCGAAGCCAGATCGGAATCGACCGACCAAGCGCCCCTGACGCCAGTACGTCCGCCAATTCACCCAAGGTGCGAAGGTATCGAAGGATCTTGTCGGGAGGTCCGGCTGCTGGATTGAGATCGGCGATGTCGGCATCGGTCTCTGAGAGCCCGACTCATAATTCGAGCTTTGCGATACGGCGGGTCATTCGCCTGATGGATGCGATGATGAGCCATGCTTCTGACGAGGCGATGGAAGCCTCCCAGTCCTTGGCGAGGCGTCGGCATCGGTT
>RPSH01000072.1 GCA_003946805.1 Bacillus sp. 2B10
ACTTATGTCGGTCTTGCAAAAGAAATCGGCGATCATGGCGAACTGATCGTCCAAACAAATGAACAGGAAATGAGCCTATCTTCTGGTGAAATCAGCCTTACCTCTATCGGTTCCTGAGAAGAATAGCGCTCTGAAGAGGACACCGATTTCTATGCAGTGTCCTTTTGCGCTTTCCTCCGTATACCATTTTCCCTCACGCTGCCCCTCTACACTTTTTCCATTAACCAGAAAAAGACGTTTCGCCCACACCGATAAATCATGCTACCCTTCATATGTATATCTAACTGTAAAATAGAGAGGGAGTACGCATATGCCGAATGAAAATCAGATAGAAGAATTTAAAAAACATATCTGTACAATCGAAAAATATAAGAACACTTTAAATGTACTACAAAAGACGAAACCTAAGAATAGTAAAGAGATGAGAATTAAAGCAACAAAAATAAAGACTTTGCAAAAAAAAATAGAAAACGCACAAGACACGTGTCAAAATCTTCTGATAAACCTATCTAACGACTCCAATGTCAAAAAACTTTCTGAAATCATAGAAAAATTTAATAAGAACGCATTAGAAGTAAACACAAGTAAGCAGACAGTAAATTCGAGGATTAGCTTCTTAGAAAAACGCTTATCGAAGTTAAATAAAAATCAAAAGAAAATGGAGC
>RPSH01000073.1 GCA_003946805.1 Bacillus sp. 2B10
AAGCGGTTAGTGAAGCAGTTTGATGAACCGAAGGTTGTAGTCACAGATAAAGCCCCCTCTATTACAAGTGCCTTTAAGAAACTAAAAGAATACGGCTTTTATCAAGGAACAGAACATCGTACCATTAAATACCTGAATAATTTGATTGAACAAGACCATCGTCCAGTAAAGAGACGCAATAAATTCTATCGAAGTTTACGCACTGCCTCTACCACGATTAAAGGCATGGAAGCCATTCGAGGATTATATAAGAAAACCCGAAAAGAAGGCACTCTCTTCGGGTTTTCGGTCTGTACTGAAATCAAGGTATTATTGGGAATCCCAGCTTAAATCATAGATACCGTAAGGGATTTTATTCTTTATTTAAAACTTTGCAACAGAACCAAATTTATCCTCAGATTCCGGCTTAATATTAGCAAAAGAACTCATGGATAAATTTAAGTTTAGCAAAATCCTATGTAAAACTATCCAGATTCAAGACGACCGACTGTATTATATTCATGAAAATGAATGCATTCTGGAACAAATCGTATTACAGTTAATTGCAGGGTATGGAAGTGAAGAAAATTACCAGACAGTTGTGGATACGTTTGATAAAGTCCCTTTAATCCCCTACGGCAT
>RPSH01000074.1 GCA_003946805.1 Bacillus sp. 2B10
ATGTTGGGTTAAGTCCCGCAACGAGCGCAACCCTTAGTGTTAGTTGCCATCATTCAGTTGGGCACTCTAGCAAGACTGCCGGTGACAAACCGGAGGAAGGTGGGGATGACGTCAAATCATCATGCCCCTTATGACCTGGGCTACACACGTGCTACAATGGGAAGTACAACGAGTTGCGAAGTCGCGAGGCTAAGCTAATCTCTTAAAGCTTCTCTCAGTTCGGATTGCAGGCTGCAACTCGCCTGCATGAAGCCGGAATCGCTAGTAATCGCGGATCAGCACGCCGCGGTGAATACGTTCCCGGGCCTTGTACACACCGCCCGTCACACCACGAGAGTTTGTAACACCCGAAGTCGGTGAGGTAACCTTTTGGAGCCAGCCGCCTAAGGTGGGATAGATGATTGGGGTGAAGTCGTAACAAGGTAGCCGTATCGGAAGGTGCGGCTGGATCACCTCCTTTCTAAGGAATATTACGGAGACTACACAATTTGTTTTTACTTTGTTCAGTTTTGAGAGGTTTACTCTCAATTTAAAACGGGGCCTTAGCTCAGCTGGGAGAGCGCCTGCTTTGCACGCAGGAGGTCAGCGGTTCGATCCCGCTAGGCTCCATTAACAACAT
>RPSH01000075.1 GCA_003946805.1 Bacillus sp. 2B10
CTAACGAAGTAGTGGATGCACGTGTAAACAATAGAGGAGAAACCTTTCCTACGTTACACGGCAGATTGGTAGCACATGAAAAACTGACAGATGAACAAATTAGTGAATTAATTACAAATGACGCTAGTCAAAAAGCACAAGTAGAGCAATAAAACAAAGCAGACCATCAAATTATTGGAGGGTATAACGAGCCCATCAATATTTATGTTTCAAATGATGGTAACGATCAGACTGGAGATGGATCCCAAGAGAAACCATTTCTCACGATTCAAACTGCTGTTAATTCAGTTCCGCTAATTACTACATCATCTGTCACCATCTGGATTAGCGATGGGGTGTATTTGGAAGATGTATATGTCAATGGTTTAACTTTTAGAACATTTGTCATACGTCCTTAAAATGATACCAGCACATTAGACCCTCAAGTGTCTGATTGTCCAGTAAAAGTTAGAAGTATTATGTTCGCAACATGTACTGGCTATTGTCAAATCGTCGGAATGCAGATTGTTGACACTGCAAATTCTCCACTTTTTCAAGGAAGACAGTATGGAATTGTCAATGAACAGAGTGGCTACATGGCTATTAGTCAATGTAAATTTGCGGAGAATACT
>RPSH01000076.1 GCA_003946805.1 Bacillus sp. 2B10
AGCTTACAAAGATAAAATGGAGCAAAATCAAGAAAAGGCAGAAAAGTATTTACAAGATCGACCCGAAGAACGCTTAGAAGAACTGAAAAAATCGGCAAAAGAAGAATTAGAACCAGCACAGCAAAAAATAACAGAAGGCAAAGCACAAATAGCGCAGGGAAGAACACAGTTAGAAGATGCTAAAAAACAGGTAGCGCAGCAGTCAGCAGCTATCCAGCAGCTTCCTGAAGCGCAACGGACAATCGCTGTACAAACTTTGTCTCAACAAGAAGCTCAACTCGCTGATCAAGAAAGGCAGTTAGTTGAGAAAGAACGAGAACTAGCTTCTGCAGAGGAAGAATGGAACGAAAATGCAGAAAAAATTGAAAATTTAACTAAACCATCATACCTATACAATGAACGTTCAGAAAATGTCGGGTTTCAAGAATTTGGTGATTTGGCTGAACGTATCGCAGCAATCGCCAATGTTTTTCCTGTTTTCTTTTTCTTTATTGCCGCATTGATCACCTTTACGACAATGACGCGTATGGTAGAAGAAAACCGCAGGGAAATAGGAACATTGAAGGCGTTAGGTTATACGAAAGTTGAAAT
>RPSH01000077.1 GCA_003946805.1 Bacillus sp. 2B10
ATCAAAAAGCACAGCAAACGATCCAAAACAAAGGATATACGATCCATTCGACGATTGATAAAGATATCTATGCTGCATTGCAAACCGGCGTAGAAAATTATGGCTACATGTTAGATGATGGTGCTGGTAGCCAAGTGGAGACTGGAAATGTATTGATGGATAACAGAACCGGACGTATCTATGGATTCGTGGGTGGCCGGAATTACAGCCAGAATCAAAATAACCACGCCTTTGATACAGAACGTCAAGCTGGTTCATCCATCAAACCGGTTCTTGTTTACGGTCCTGCAATCGATATGGGACTGGTCGGATCAGAATCCCGTGTATCAGATTATGCAACGACTTGGCAAGAAGGAGAAAATGCTGGCGAGAAAATCGTCAATGCGACCAATGAAGGGTCGAACACCTTCCAAACCGTCCGTGAGTCACTGGAATGGTCCAACAATATCCCAGCTTATCACTTATACCAAGACGTATTGAATTCCGGTGGATCGAAACAATATGCTTACGAGCACTACTTGGCGAAGATGAACTACCCAGCAAATGATAATTGGGGCGTTGAAT
>RPSH01000078.1 GCA_003946805.1 Bacillus sp. 2B10
GTTTGTAACCTTGCAATAATCCGCTCTGTGCTAAATAATCAACTGCCCCACAAATCGCAGCTACTGGTACGCCTGTTTTTAAAAATTTATCGATTATTAAATATAAATGGTGATTTTCTCTGTCCCATGAATTGCCACCAATCATAATAAAGAGATCAATTTTTTCAGGTATTTGTTCGATTAAATAATCGATTTTTGTTTTTAGTCCTCCCATGGAAGTGACCTCTGATTGGATAGAAGCAGTTTTATTTTGCCATCCCTCATTTTGGTTTAGTGTGCTAGTAATATAAGCCCCTTCCCAATCGGCATATTCCTCTAATAGAAACGTAACCGCAGTTTTCATTTTCAAGCTCTCCTTTATTATCTATGACAAGGACAACAGTTTTAATATACAGACATTCATTAAATTTGGATAGCGACAGAGTAAACAACAATTCTTAAGTTTTAGACAGAGTACATTGGCAGTCAACTTTATTTACTGGCATTATAACATTTTGCCTACGTGGATGACAAAGAACCAGATGTCTCAACGTTACTGTCTATGAAAGAATCTTAGAT
>RPSH01000008.1 GCA_003946805.1 Bacillus sp. 2B10
GCCCAGCCCCACGCCGCCGCCACGCCAGCCGCCGCCCCCGCCGCCCGCGCCGAGGCCGATCGACACCGGCGGGCGCTTTTCGACGAAGCCGCGCGAGGCGCGGGTGAAGGTGACGCCGACGATCAGGTCGGACGGCTGGGTGCCGGCGCGGGTGAAGCCGAGCTTTTCCATCTCGCGCGCGACGGCGTTGCCATAGGTCTGGAACTCGGGCGTGGCGGACATGCCGCTCGACACCGGTTCGACGGTGAAGGTACCGCGGGCGATCGGCTGGTTCAGGTGGAAGCGGGTGACGTCGACCGGCGCGACGCGCGATCCGGTGGTCGTGCACCCCGTGGCGAGGAGCGCCGCGACCGTCGCGACCCCGATTGCCCAACCCTGCTTCATGTCGTTCATCCTGCTTATGCCACAGCCTGTGTCATCCGATAACGCACCAACCATATGGTCGGGTTCATTGCGATGGTGTTTCGACATGCGGAGGCGATCCCATCTTGACGCAGGCGCCGACCGGCGATAGCTGGACGCCTCTTTTCCGGCCGTGCGAGCGGCCCATTTGCCGTTTGAGAGCCGTTCCCATGAAGATCGTCAATTCGCTGAAGTCGCTCAAGGATCGTCACCGGGACAACCGCGTGATCCGTCGCCGCGGGCGCATCTACGTCATCAACAAGACCAACCGCCGCTTCAAGGCCCGCCAGGGCTGATCCGGCGCAGGGCCTGGCCGCGTCGCGCGGCGGGCCCGGCGGTTTCGTACAGGCATCCGGCCCCGGCGGGTCGGGTGCCTGTTCGTATGTGTGCCCCTCGGCGATACTGCTGACGGTGTCGTCACTCCGGCCTTGATCGAAACCCCTGCGAAAGCCCTCAACCCGTACGCCGGCCTTCGCCGGGTACGGCGAGGCTTTGGCCCTGTTCGAGACGTCTCGGTCAAGACCGGGCTGACGGTAGGGGGCGGTTCGAGCCGGAACGGCCCGCTTACGCCGGCACGGTCGCGGCGGGGGCGTCGCCCAGTACGGCCCAGCCGGTCGGCCCCAGCACCTCCAGCGGACGGAACTTCGTCTTGTACGCCATGCGCGGCGACCCCTGTACCCAATAGCCGAGATAGACGTGCGGCAGCCCGCCGGCGCGGGCGCGGCGGATATGGTCGAGGATGATGAAGGTGCCGAGGCCCGGGCGCGCATCGTCGTCGGTTTCGAAGAAGCTGTAGACCATCGACAGCCCGTCGGCCTGTTCGTCGGTAATGCATGCGCCGACCAGCCGGCCGGGCACGCCGCCCTCGGCCGGCTCGCGATATTCGATGACCCATGACGTCACCGGCGAATGTTCGACCATGTCGGCGAAGTCCGATTCGTCCATCGCCGTCATGCCGCCGCCGGGATGGCGCGCCGAAAGGTAGCGGCGCAGCAGGCGGAACTGTTCGTCGGTCGCCCACGGCTTGCACGCGCGGATGTCGAGATCGGCGTGGCGGCGCATCAGCTTGCGCTGCGTCGCGTTCATCGTGAAGCCGCCCGCCACGACGCGGACCGACACGCAGGCGCTGCACCCGACGCAGCTGGGGCGATAGGCGACCGACTGGCTGCGGCGGAAACCGATGCGGCCCAGCGCCTCGTTCAGTTCGTCGGCATTGGGGCCGTTCAGTTCGGTAAAGACCTTCCGCTCCTGCCGCCCCGGCAGATAGGGGCAGGGGGCAGGCGAGGTTACGAAGAAGCGGGGAAAACGAAACGGCGCGGTCACCCGATGCTCCTGCGGTCGAGACGTTGTGAATCTAGCGGATCGCGGGGGATATGGCGATTACCCGACGTGCTGAAAAGCGCGTTAACCATCAATTCCGTTGCGCCGGTCAGGTCGCGGGCGGACCCTGCGGAAATTGCGGTATTCCGTCGGCCAGCGCCAGCCATGGCTGTTTCGATTCGATCCAGATGTGATCGGTCGGCGTGACGCGCTCGGGATGACCGTTCGTCCCGGGGGCTACGCCTTGCGAATCGCATGTCGATCCTGTGCCAGCGTTCGACAGACCGGCATGGCAGCGTCGCCCCAGCGAAGGCCGGGGCCTCCCGCGGCTCCTGCTGCGCCCTGTCAGCGGGAGATCCCAGCCTTCGCCGGGATGCCGTTCGCGGCCGGTTCCGCAGGGTCAGCCGCCGCCGGGAGGGCATCCGGGTTCAATGCGATGGCGTCGGTTGTCTACGCCAGTTCGACCGTGCTTACCTCGTACCCGCCCGCGCGCAGGCCATCGACGAGCCCGTCGAGATGTGCGCGGTCGCGGGTCTCGCATTCGATGTCGGTTATCAGGCCCTTGGCCGGCAGCGTCGTGAAGACGCGCTGGTGATAGACCTCGATGATGTTGACGGCGTGTTCGTGGAAGATCTTGGCGACGTGGAACAGCGCGCCGGGGCGGTCCTGCAACCGGATGCGCAGCCGCGCCAGCCGGCCCGACCGGGCGAGGTCGCGCAGCAGCACGTTGGCGAGCAGGCGGGTGTCGATATTGCCGCCGCACAGCACGACGCCGACGGTCTTGCCCCGGAACCGCTGTCCATGGCCCAGCAGCGCGGCGAGGCCGGCGGCGCCGGCACCCTCGACCACGGTCTTTTCGATCTGGACCAGCAGGCTGACGGCTTCCTCCAGCTGGCGTTCGCTGACCAGCACGATGTCGTCGACCAGCGCCGCCACGACCTGCGCGGTCAGGCCGCCGGGCTGCTTGACGGCGATCCCCTCCGCCAGCGTGTCGCCGGCGCAGTCCATGTCGGTGCCGTGCAGGCGGTTGTACATCGACGGGAACAGCTCGGCCTGCACGCCGACCACCTCGATCGGGCGCCCGGCGGCGCGGGCGACGGTCGCCATGCCGCTGATGAGGCCGCCGCCGCCGATCGGCACGACCAGCGTGTCGAGCTCGGGCACGTCCTCCAGCATTTCGAGCGCGACGGTCCCTTGCCCCGCCATGATCCGCGCGTCGTCGAACGGATGGACGAAGGTCAGGCCCTGCTCCGCCTCCAGCTTGCGGGCATGGGCATAGGCGGCGTCGAACGTCTCGCCCTCCAGCACCACGGTCGCGCCGTGGCTCTGCGTCTGCATCACCTTCACCGTCGGGGTCGGGCGCGGCATGACGATCGTCACCGGCACGCCCAGCCGGTTGCCGTGATAGGCGAGGCCCTGCGCATGGTTGCCGGCCGAGGCGGCGATCACGCCCTTCGACCGGGTGGCCTCGTCGAGTTGCAGCAGGGTGTTGAGCGCGCCGCGTTCCTTGTAGGCGGCGGTGAACTGAAGGTTTTCGAACTTGAGATAGACGGTGGCGCCGGTCAGTTGCGACAGGGTGCGGCTGACCAGGGTCGGCGTGCGGACGATCGATCCGCCGATCCGCATCGCCGCCGCACGTACATCGTCGACGGTGAGGGGCAGGGCGGGCGGAGCGATCGGGTTCGTAGCCATCGCGGGCGCGTAGCCTATTCGCGCCGACAGGGGAACCCATCCGCCCCGGCACGCGTCTCCCGAAAGACCTCTCAAGCCGGAAAGCCGAACGCCATGTCCGATACCGATCGCCGCACCTTCGTTACCGGTGCCGCCCTTGCAGGCGTGGCCGCCGCCGTTCCCGCATCGGCGCAGGGCGGGGGTGCCGCGGCCCCGACCAGCGCCGCCGCCGCGCATCCCAAGCCGCCCTTTCCGGTGCAGCGCCAACCGTGGCCGGGCCTTGCGTCCAAGATGACGCCGCGCCCCGACCATGGCGAGCAGAGCTACAAGGGATCGGGCCGGCTGGCGGGCAAGCGCGCGTTGATTACCGGTGGCGACAGCGGTATCGGCCGGGCCGCCGCCATCGCCTATGCTCGCGAAGGCGCCGATGTGGCGATCAACTATCTGCCTGCCGAGGAACCCGACGCACGCGAGGTCGTCGCGCTGATCCGCGCGGCAGGACGCAAGGCGGTGGCGATCCCCGGCGATCTGCGCGACGAAGGATTTTGTCGCAAGCTGGTGCAGCAGGCGACGGCGCAGCTGGGCGGGCTCGATATCCTCGTCAACAATGCCGCCCGGCAGCAGACCCGGCCCGATATCGCGTCGATCAGTTCGCAGGATTTCGACGATACGATGAAGACCAATGTCTATGCGCCGTTCTGGCTGACAAAGGCGGCGGTGGCGGTGATGGGGCCGGGCGCGGTGATCGTGAATACCTCGTCAGAACAAGCGGGCGATCCGTCGCCCGACATTGTCGACTATGCGCTGACGCGAGCGGCGGTGCTGAACTTCACCAAGGCGATGGCCAAACAGCTGGCGTCGAAAGGCATTCGCGTCAACGCGGTGGCGCCGGGACCGTTCTGGACGCCGTTGCAGGTGAGCGGCGGTGCGACACCGGAGAAGTTGCAGAGCTTCGGCGGCAGTTCGCCACTCGGGCGGCCGGGTCAGCCGGCGGAGATCGCCGGGCTGTACGTCGCGGCGGCCGATCCGGCGATCAGCTTTTCGACGGGGCAGATTTTCGGGGCGACCGGCGGGGGTGGGCAGCCGGCGTGATTTACCCGGGCCAAGCCGACCAACGGTACGTCATCCCAGCGCAGGCTGGAATTTCCCGGTTATCGCGGAGAGCAGGAGCCGCTTGAGGCCCCGGCCTTCGCCGGGGCGACGTACTGCGTGGATAGTGTGGCCGGCGCTTGCGGCCAATCCGTCCAGTGCGTCCGCAATATCGGCCCTTCCCCATGACGCGCGAAGCCCATAGACCGCTGGCCCATGGCAACACTTGCATTCATCGGCACCGGCGTCATGGGCGCGCCCATGGCCGGGCACCTCGTTTCCGCCGGCCATCAGGTCACCGTCTACAATCGCACCCGCGCCAAGGCCGACGCCTGGACGGCGCAGCATGGCGGCACCGTCGCGGATACGCCCGCCGCCGCTGCGCAAGGTGCCGATGCGGTGTTCGCGTGCGTCGGCAACGACGACGATCTGCGCGCGGTGACGCTGGGCAACGACGGTGCGTTCGGCGCGATGCGGGCAGGCGCGCTGTTCGCCGACCACACCACCGTATCGGCGGCGATCGCGCGCGAACTGGCGCAGGCGGGGGCCGGAAAGGGGCTGCTGGTGCTCGACGCGCCGGTGTCGGGCGGACAGGCGGGGGCCGAGAACGGCAAGCTGTCGATCATGTGCGGCGGTTCGGCCGAGGCTTTCGCCGCCGCCGAGCCGCTGATGCAGGCCTATGCGCAGCGCATCGTCCATGTCGGCGATGCGGGCGCGGGGCAGACGACCAAGATGGTCAACCAGATCTGCATCGCCGGGGTGCTGGGCGGATTGGCCGAAGCATTGCGGTTCGCGCAGGCGTCCGACCTCGACCTCGACAAGGTGCTGGACGCGGTGTCGGGCGGCGCGGCGCAGAGCTGGCAGATGGTCAATCGCTGGCCGACCATGGCGAAGGACCGGTTCGATTTCGGCTTCGCTATCGACTGGATGCGCAAGGACCTCGGCCTCGCGCTCGACGAATCGCGGCGCAACGGCGCGACCTTGCCGGTGACCGCGCTAGTCGATCAATTCTATGCCGAGGTGCAGGCCATGGGTGGCGGACGACAGGATACCAGCGCGCTGGTGCGGAGGATCGCGAAGTGATCCGGCAGGCTCTTGCCGTCGCCGCGCTGCTGCTGGCGGGAACGGCGCAGGCCGACGGGCTGATCGACAACGTGTCGGGCGTGGCGCTCGATTCGCGGGGGCAGGTGGTGCGCTTCGGCGGCATCCTGGTCGATCGCGAGGGCAAGGTCGTGCGGCTGGTGCCCAAGGGCGAGAAGGCACCGAAGAAGCTGGACTGGCGCAGCGACATGAAGGGGCAGATCGTGATGCCCGGCATGATCGACGCGCACGGCCATGTGATGTCGCTGGGCTATCGCGCACTCGAACTCGACCTGTCGAACACGAAGTCGCTGGCCGAGGCGCAGGGCGCGATCCAGTCCTATGCGCGCGCCAACGGCAACCGGCCATGGGTGACGGGTGGCGGCTGGAATCAGGAGGCGTGGGGGCTGGGGCGTTTCCCGACCGCCGCCGAACTGGATGCGGCGGCGGGCGACAAGCCGGTGCTGCTGGAACGCGCCGACGGCCATGCGGTGTGGGCGAACACCGCGGCGATGAAGGCGGCGGGGATCACCGCGAAGACCGTCGCGCCGGCGGGCGGGCGCATCGAATTGCTGCCGAACGGCCAGCCTTCGGGCGTGTTCGTCGACAGCGCCGCCAGCCTGTTCGATGCCGCCAGACCGAAACCGTCCCCGCGCGAACGCAACGCCGCGTTCCTGAAGGCGCAGGACCTGCTGCTGTCGAACGGCATCACCGCGACCGCCGACATGGGCACGTCGGTCGACGACTGGCAGGTGTTCCGGCGGATGGGCGATATCGGCCAGCTGCGCGTGCGGATCATGAGCTATGCGATGGGGCTGGAGCCGGCGCTGACCATCGCCGGGGCCGGGCCGACGCCGTGGCTGTATGGCGACCGGCTGCGCATGGGCGGGATCAAGCTGTACGCCGACGGGGCGCTGGGATCGCGCGGGGCGTGGCTGAAGGCGCCCTATGCCGATGCGCCGAAGCAGACCGGGCTGTCGTTCATCAACGATACTACCCTGCTGAACCTGCTGAGCCGCGGCACGATGGATGGGTTCCAGTTCGCGATCCATGCGATCGGCGACCGCGCCAACCGGCAGGTGCTGGACGCGATCGACGAGCTGGCATCGTCGTACAAGGACGACCGCCGCTGGCGGATCGAACATGCGCAGGTGATCGATCCCGCCGACCTGCCGCGGCTGGGACGCAACGGCATCGTCGCATCGATGCAGCCGGTCCACGCGACCGGCGACCGGACCATGGCCGAGGCGCGGCTGGGGCCGGCGCGGCTGACCGGCGCCTATGCGTGGGCGACGGTGCTGCGCGATGGCGGGCGGCTGGCGTTCGGGTCGGACTATCCGGTCGAGAACCCGAACCCGTTCGTCGGCTGGGCGGCTGCGTTCACCCGCGAGGATGCCAATGGGCAGCCGCCGGGCGGGTGGCGGCCGGAGGAAAAGGTGACGCGCGAACAGGCGTGGAAGGCGTTCACCCAGGACGCAGCGTTCGCCGGGTTCGCGGAACAGCGTTTCGGATCGCTGCTGCCGGGGCAGAAGGCGGACTTCATCGTCGTCGATCGCGATCCGGTGACCGCGACGCCTGCGGAACTGCGGACGACCAGGGTGATCGAGACATGGGTCGGCGGGTACAAGGCGTGGCCGTTGAAGGAGGAGCCGAAGGCGACCGGGCGCTGAAAGTCATCCCGTGGCGGGGAGGATTAATGTGCCATCGCGGTACGGTCTGGATTGCCGGGGTGCGCGACCGGGGCGCTTGCCCTACATGGGTCCGGACAGGAGGATCGATGCGAGCGTCTTTGCGAACCGGATTGGGCGTGGCGTTGCTGGTCGGCGTGGCGGGCGCGACCGCGGGCGGGGCGGCGATGCTGCTGGGTGCGGCCAGGCCTGCGCCGGCCGCACTGGTCGCAAAAGTGGCGGCAGCGCCGATCGCCCGCCCGAGTCCGCAACCGGTCGCAACGCCGATCGCCCAGTCCACCCCGGCACCGGAAGCGATGGTGGTCCGCCGCGTGCTCGATATCGACGGGCCGTTCACCCATGGCCGCTGGGTCTGGGACGAGGACGGCGCACCGGCCACCGGCAAGCTGGTGGTGACCATCGACCTCGATGCGCAGGTGCTGTCGGTCTTCCGCGACGGCTATGAGATCGGCGCGGCGGTGGTGCTGTACGGCGCGGACTGGAAGCCGACGCCGCTCGGCGCGCTCAAGATCACGCAGAAGGATGCCGACCATGTCAGCAACCTCTATGGCGCGCCGATGCCGTACATGCTGCGGCTGACCAACGACGGCATCTCGATCCACGGCAGCGACGTGCAGGAAGGTGCGGCGACGCATGGCTGCATTGGCGTGCCGACGGCGTTCGCGAAGAAGTTGTTCAACGCGGCGCGGCTGGGCGATCGGGTCATCATCACCAACGGCAAGCGGTTGCAGATGGGTGGGGCGATTACGGCGTAGTTGGCCGCATTATCCGCCATCCGTTCGCTCCGAGCTTGTCGAGAACCGTAGTCGAGAAGGGGGCGCCCCGAACGGGGTTGCCCCGAACGGGGTGTTCTCGACAAGCTCGAAGCTGCTCGAACCGAACGGGGTAGGTAGCAACGAAGGCAGAGGTAGCGGTCGGGCAGCCGCCTTACGCGACCGCCGCCTCCACCATCTCGTCCGGTTCGCGCAGCACATAGCCGCGGCCCCAGACGGTTTCGATATAGTTGTCGCCTTCGCATGCCATGCTGAGCTTCTTGCGCAGCTTGCAGATGAAGACGTCGATGATCTTGAGTTCGGGCTCGTCCATCCCGCCATAGAGATGGTTGAGGAACATTTCCTTGGTCAGTGTCGTGCCCTTGCGCAGCGAGAGCAGCTCGAGCATCGCGTATTCCTTGCCCGTCAGGTGGACGCGCGCGCCGTCGACGTCGACCGTCTTGGCATCGAGATTCACCGAGAGCTTGCCGGTGCGGATCACCGATTGCGAATGCCCCTTCGACCGGCGGACCACGGCGTGGATGCGCGCGATCAGTTCCTCGCGGTGGAACGGCTTGGTCACGTAATCGTCGGCGCCGAAGCCGAACGAGCGGACCTTCGAATCCATCTCGTCAATGCCCGACAGGATCAGGACCGGGGTCTGCACCCGCGCCACCCGCAGCTTCTTCAGCACGTCATAGCCGTGCATGTCGGGCAGGTTCAGGTCGAGCAGGATGATATCGTAATCGTACAGCTTGCCCAGATCGAGGCCCTCTTCGCCCAGATCGGTCGTGTAGATATTGAATCCTTCGGTCGTCAGCATGAGCTCGATCGCCTTGGCGGTCGTCGGCTCGTCCTCGATCAACAGCACGCGCATCGGCTTACTTCCCCCGTTTCGCGGCGCGCTATCGTCCCTGACCGGCGCGCGACAAAAACATTAACGTAAAGACCTATGAAGGCAAAAGGTTAATTTCTTCCTAATCGAAAACACTTCGTAAATTCCGTTGGTTAAGCGGAAAGAAGGTTCCAGTCCCAGAAACGGCCGGATGCGGCGAAGGTTTAGGGAAATCAACGCAGGTTGCACGACCGCCGGAATCGGTCGGACAGATAGTCGATCAGCGCCTCGACCCGTGCCGGACGCAGCGTGCCGGGCGGGGTCAGCAGGTGCAGCGCCACGCCGCCGCTGCTCCATTCGGCGAGCACCGGTTCCAGCCGGCCTGCGGCGATATCGGCATCGACGAGAAAGTCGGGCAAGCGCGCGATGCCGAGTCCGGCGCACAGTGCGGGCAGCATCGCCTCGCCATTGTTGGTCGCCAGCGGACCGGTGGGGCGGACCGCGACCTCCTCCTCGCCGCGGCGGAAGTGCCAGATCGGGTTGGGGAGGTTGGTGTAGCCGAAACAGTCATGGTCGCCGAGATCGGCGGGATGCGTCGGGCGGCCGCGGGCATCCCAATAGGCAGGCGCGGCGACGATGCGGATCGCGACGGGGGCAAGGCGGCGGGCGCGCAGCGTGCTGTCGGGCAGGTCGGCGATGCGCAGCGCCACGTCGATCCCCTCCGCGACGATATCGACCTTGGCATCGGACAGCGTCAGATCGATCTCGACGCCGGGATGCAGTTTCAGAAAGTCGGCGATGGCGGGCGCGACATGGGCGAGTCCGAACGACATCGGCGCCGCGACCCGGACCAGCCCGGTCGGGGCGGCGGCGGCATCGCGCGCCTGTTCCTCCGCGCCCTGCGCCTCGGCGAGGATGCGCGCGGCGCGTTCGGCGAGCGACTGGCCGGCGTCGCTGAGCGTCAGGCGGCGCGAGGTGCGGTGGAACAGCGTGGTGCCGAGCGATGCCTCCAGCCGGGCCACCGCCTTCGACACCGTCGCCTTCGACACGCCGATCGACTGGGCGGCGGCGCTGAACGACCGATGTTCCACGACGCAGGCGAACATCGCCCAGGCTTCGAAATCGGGTAGTCGCATATGCCCTCCGTGCGAAACGATCGGTTTCCGACGTTTCCATTTACGTCATGATCGCGCCGCCTATCTTGGGGGTCAAGCAAGGAGATCGACGATGATCGAGAAACGCAATTTCGACAGCCTGGGCCATGCCGATCACGGCTGGCTGAACGCCCGCCATCATTTCAGCTTCGCCAATTACCACGATCCGGCGCGGATGAGCTGGGGCGCGATCCGGGTGTGGAACGACGACGAGATTGCCGCCAACAGCGGCTTTCCGGCGCACCCGCACAAGGACATGGAGATCATCACCTATGTCCGTTCCGGCGCGATCACCCATCAGGACTCGCTGGGCAACAAGGGCCGTACCGCCGCCGGCGACGTGCAGGTGATGAGCGCGGGCACCGGCGTGCGCCACGCCGAATATAATCTCGAGCCCGAGACGACGCGGATCTTCCAGATCTGGATCGAGCCGCGGCAGAAGGGCGGCGCGCCGGCATGGGGCGCCAAGCCGTTTCCCAAGGGCGAGCGGTCGGGGAAGTTCGTCACGCTGGCCAGCGGCTTCGACGAGGATGGCGACGCGCTGCGCATCCGGGCGGAGGCGCGGGTACTGGGCGCGACGCTGAACGCCGGCGAGAGCGTGGAACACAGCGTGGGGGCGGGGCGTCACGCCTATCTCGTCGCGGCGACCGGTGCGTTCACGATCGACGGCGTGGCCTTTCAGGCGCGCGACGGGGTCGCCTTGTCGGGCGGGCAGACCGTCACCATCACCGCGACCGAGGACAGCGAGATCGTCCTGGTCGATTCCGAATAACCGCAAGGGAGTAACCCCATGTCGAAGGTACTGGTTCTCTATTATTCGTCCTATGGCCATATCGCGACGATGGCCGACGCCGTCGCCGAAGGCGCTCGGGCCGGCGGGGCCGAAGTCGATGTCCGCCGGGTGCGCGAAACCGCACCCGACGAGGTCGCCAAATCGGCGGGCTTCCGGGTCGCCGATCATCACGACCTGCTGACCGATCCGAACGAACTGACCAACTATGACGCGGTCATCGTCGGCACCGGCACCCGTTATGGCCGGATGTCGAGCCAGATGGCGGCGTTCTGGGACACGACCGGCGGCGTGTGGGCGAAGGGTGGCCTTGTCGGCAAGATCGGCGGCGCCTTCACCTCCACCGCGACGCAGCATGGCGGGCAGGAGACGACGCTGTTTTCAATCATCACCAACCTGTTGCACCATGGCATGACCATCGTCGGGCTCGACTATGCCTATGAAGGCCATACCGGGCTGGACGAGGTCAACGGGTCGACCCCCTATGGAGCGTCGACGATCGCCGGTGGCGACGGCAGCCGCCAGCCGACCGAGATCGAACTGGGCGGCGCGCGCCATCAGGGCAAGCGGATCGCCGAGCTGGCGACGAAGGTGTTCGGGTAATCGAAGGGGGCGGCCGATGGGTCGCCCCGCTTCATCAAACTCGCTTCAGACGACGATGCAGTCGAGCGACAAGGACGTAGAATCCTTGCCGCCGCGTCCAAGGCGCCAGCGCTCGGCAATTGGGGCCTCGGCAAGTAGTTCGGGCGGGCCGTCGTCAAACTCGCCATACCACCATGCACCGTTGTCTAGCGAACGCAGGGTCGGCATTATGGCTTCGGCCACATCAAAGATTCGCTTCGTTCGCAGTTCGGACGTCTGGTCGTCAGTTCCGTCAGGGAAAGGAGCAACGGGACGGACCGATAGGGGGCGGTCGAATGCCTGCTGGGCAAGCGCGCCGTCGACGCCCACGAAACTTGCCAGATAGCTCGCCACCCGTTGAGCAACGCGATACCCCGGCCGGGCGCGGCCCGGCCCCCGGGGTGGCGGGCCGCTCGCCCATGCAGCCAAGCTGCGTTGCAGACGAACCTTGGCGATCTCCCCGATCAATCTTCCACCGATGTCGCGCGCTTCGAATGGAACCGGTTTGGATCGAATTTCTCGATGGCGGGGGTTGAGGTTGCTGACCGCGATAGCGCGTTCGATCCCATTGACGATCGGGTTATGTGCCGCGGCGGCATCGACATCCGGCACCGCGAAGAACAGTGTATTTGCAAGCAGATTTCCCAGCGCCCGTCGAACCTGCCGGTCTTCCGTCAGAAGGGGGAGTGCATAGATCGCACTATGCGGTGTGCCGGAAGCGATACCGGTCGCCCGCAACCGGCCATGCTGAGTCTTGTCGCTATTGTTATTGATTCCGAACAGCACATGCCGCGTCATGCTGCTTTTGGGCGAACCAAACGTGCTCCCGGGATACAGTGAATATGTCAGTTGCTTGCCCAGCTTGAATTGCAGGAAGGCAACTCGCGCCGGTCGTCCGGTAATGGCCGGCAAGTCCAGAGGTATATCCCATCCGTGGTGCTTCTCGCCCTTCAGACTCAGTCCCGTCGCATAGATTGAAGGGCCGACTACCGTCGAAGGTGCCATCGGACGGGGCATTGCACCCCACAGGATCGACCATATTCCGTGGCCCAACGACAGCAGTTCATGCGTCGTGTTGATTTCAAGTGTCTTTTCGGTCAGTCCCATGGCGACCGGGTCATATCGGCCGGTTTGGCAAACGACAGCGTTATTCAGTCCAATCCGGGTGCGGCCGGAAACCGCGTCCGCGCCTGCAGGAAGATCGCGCGGGCCGGTGCCGCACCTGCTTCGGTCGCGGCGGTGCCGACCCAGCGCCAGTGCCATGGCTCCCATTTCACCTGCTGCCGGTTGCCCCCCGGGAACGACATCTCGAACCCGTATTTCGCGGCATTGGCGCGCAGCCAGCGGCCGGCGGTGGTGGCGGCGAAGCAGGCTTCGGCGTTGCAGGCGGTCGAGGTGCTGGTGCCGAAATCGATGACATAGCCGGTCGAATGCTCGCTGTGCCCCGGTGGCGCGGAGGCCCAAGCGCGTTCGGCGAAGCTGCCCGACCCGTTCACGCCGATTCCGCCGCAAAAGGTGATGCGTTGCAACGCTTCCGACCGGTGGCAAGATACCGCGCGCAGCGTGCCGGCGACCGCCGGATCGGCATCGGCGGCGGCGAGCAGGCGGGCCAGATCGGGCAGCATCGCCGGATGCACCTTGCACGACCCGCCGAGCGTCGCCGGCGCCTCGATCAGCGCCGTTGCCGGCATGTCGGGATAGGGGAAATGGTTGAAGAGCCGGCCGTCGCCGGTCCGCTGCACGGTGCCGCGATTGCACAGCGCGACCGGTCCGGTCTGCGGTGCCGGCTGCACGGGCACCACGACCCGCGGCGGCGCGGTCGGCGCACAGGCCGGGAGGACGAGACAGGCGAGGAGCGGGGATCGGCGCACAAAAGTCTCCGGCAGGCGCGGCGGGGCCGCATACGCGCACTGGCATGGTGTCGCCAACGATGGCAAGGGAGCGCAATGCTCGACGACCTGGTACTGTTCATCGATGGCGAGGCGATCGTCCTCGACAAGCCCGCCGGCCTGCCGGTCGATCCGCCACGCGACGGGTCGCCGAGCATCGTCGCGCGGGCCGGCGAACTGCGCTTCACCTTTCAACGCGAACCGACACCGGTACACCGGCTGGACCGCGATACCAGCGGCTGCCTGTTGCTCGCGCGCAATCCCAAGGCGCATGCGCGGTTCCAGCAGGCGTTCGAACAGGGGCGGGTGACGAAGCGCTATCTGGCGATCCTCGACGGCATTCCGGCCGGCGAATCGGGTGAGATCGACCTGGCGCTGGCGAAGGTCAGCACCGCCGAGACCGGCTGGCGCATGGTCGGCGATGCGCAGGGCAAGCCGGCGCGGACCAACTGGCGCGTGCTGCGCACCATCGACGACCGGGCGCTGGTTGCGCTGTTCCCCGAAACGGGGCGCACCCACCAGATCCGCGTCCACATGGCCGAGGGGCTGGGCTGTCCGGTGGCGGGCGATCCGGTGTACGGCCGGGGCGGACGGTCGGGGATGCTGCTCCACGCCGTCGGACTGACGATACCGCGCGACAACAAGCCGGCGATCGACGTGACCGCGCCGTGGCCGAAGAGCTTCATCGCGGCGGGGTTCGACGAGGCCTGACATGCCGCGCATCCCGATCACGCGGTCGATTTCGATCGATAGCGGCGAGCTGGTGGAGAGCTTTACGCGCGCGTCGGGGCCGGGCGGGCAGCATGTGAACACGACCGACAGCGCGGTGCTGCTGCGCTTCGACGTCGTCGCGTCGCCGGGGTTGCCGGAGGCGGTCAAGCATCGGCTGGCGGTGCTGGCCGGATCGCGGCTGACCAAGGACGGGGTGCTGACGCTGCGCGCCGATGCGTCGCGCTCGCAGGAGATGAACCGGCGCGAGGTGCGCGAACGGCTGTTCGACCTGATCCGCGAGGCGACGATCGTTCCGAAGAAGCGCCGCGCGACCAAGCCGACCAGAGCGTCGCAGGTGCGGCGGGTCGATGCGAAGAAGGGGCGGGCGCAGGTCAAGGCGGGGCGGGGGAAGGTGAAGTTCGACTGACGTCGTCCCCGTGCCGGAGAGGATTGTGTGCCGCCAGCCCGGCGCTACATACACGCCCATGTACCAGTTCGACATTTCCGGCGGCGCCAAGGGCGACCTGTATCGCGATCTCCTCTCGGCGCTCGATGCGCTGACGGCGGACGAGCGCGACGCCATCGCCAACATGGCGAACGCGTCGGCGCTGTTGATGCAGTATCTGCCCGACCTGAACTGGGCGGGCTTCTATCGGCTGGTCGGGGACGAGCTGGTGCTGGGGCCGTTTCAGGGCAAGGCGGCGTGCATCCGCATCGCCATGGGCCGTGGGGTTTGTGGGACGGCGGCGGAGCGGCGGACGACGCAGCTGGTCGCCGACGTCCATGCCTTTCCGGGGCATATCGCCTGCGATGCCGACAGCCGCAGCGAGCTGGTGGTGCCGATCGTGGTCGACGACCGGCTGGTCGGGGTACTCGATCTGGACAGCCCGTTGCCCGGACGCTTCGATGCCGCGGACCAGGCGGGATGCGAGGCGCTGGTCGGGTTGCTGGCGTCGCGGATCGGCTGATCTGCCCCGGGGCGGGACGGTCCGCAGGGCAATCGATGGATTGGCCGGGAACCGGGGGGCGTGGTAAGGTTTCGGCAACCATAGTCATGCCCGCAGGGTGCGGGTTTCAGGGAGCCGACCGGCCGATGCGCACGCCGACCTTTGCCGCCGCCATGGCGATGTTCGCCACCACCGCCCTGTCGGGCGGGGTCGCCCAGGCGCAGCGCGTGGGGCAGGCGCCCGAGGCGCGGCCGGGGCGTCCGGCCTTGTATCCGGGACAGGCGCGGGTCAATCTGCCGGGGCCGCGTTGGGGCGGGAAGGTGCGCGGGCGCTGGTATGGCGGCAATTACGCGCCGGGTGGCTGGGCGGCGTATCGCACGCCGGTGCGCGGCTGGATGCTGCCGCGCTATTGGGTCGCGCCGAGCTTCTTCGTGCAGGACTGGCCGGTGTACGGGCTGACGCGGCCGCAACCGGGCTATGGCTGGTATCGCTATTACGACGATGCGGTGCTTGCCGATCGTGACGGGCGGGTGGTCGATTACCGCCGCGGGATCGACTGGGACGGGCGCGACGATGGCCGCTATGTCCGCGACGACCGCGCCTATGACAGCTATCGCGCGCAGCCCGACCTGCCGCCGCCGCCGGTGGTCGCGCGCCGTGACGACGGGGTCGGCGGGGCGGTGATCGGTGGCGTGGCGGGGGCGGTCGCCGGCAACGTCATCGCCGGACGCGGCAATCGACTGGGCGGGACGGTGCTGGGCGCAGGGGTAGGGGCGCTGTCCGGGACCGCGATCGACCGGGCGGAGGACCGCCGTGCGTCGCCGCCGCCTCCGCCGTTGCCACGGCGGGAACTGCAGCCGGGCTATGGCGCCGACTATCCGCTGCCCGGCGACGAGATGCCGGTGGCGCCGGACGATGGCTATTATGGCGAGCCGGGCTATGACGCGCCACCGCCGGGGGTGGTGTTCGGCCCGATGCGCGAACAGGTGCAGCCGGTCCGTCCCCGCGCGCGCGGTGGCTATGTCGAGCGGCATGTCGGCGCGCCGCCGGTCGCGCGCAGCTATACGACGACCACGACGACCGAAGGGCCGGGGGGGTATGTCGCGGACGGATATTATTATCCGCCGCGCACGGTGACGACGGTGACGGTCGAAAGCCAGCCGGTGGTCACGACCACGACCGAGGAGGTCGTGACTTATACGTCGGAGCGCCGGGCACCGCGCCGGGTACAGCGCTCGAAGCTGTTGCGGCGGTAGGCGATCAACGCGGGGCGCGTCCGGCAAAGGTCGGGACGCTCTCCGCGCCGCCGGCCGACAGCGACGAGACGGCGACGAAGTGATCGTCGACGATCACGCCCCTGAGCACTGCCTGCGCGCCGGTGACGTCGCGGCTGTCGGTCCAGCCCTGCGCATCGTTGCGCCGCCAGCGGATGCGATAGCCCGCCGCATTCGCCACGGGCGACCAGCGGACGGTCGTATCGGTCGATAGCGCGCCGTCGATCGATACGCCGGTCGGTGCGGCCGGGGCTGCGGCGAGGCGGGCGATCGTCGCGACGTTGATCGCGGTCACCTTTGCCAGATAGGGGAAGTCCATCCGGTCGATCGTGTCGCCATAGATGCGCGTGCCGTCGCGGCGCAGGTCCTGATGCTGCGCATCGTAATTCTCGACGCCGACCGAGAAACGGATCGCGGGATAGCCGAGCTTCAGGAAGGGTTCGTGGTCGCCACCGCGGCCGAACCGGTCGGGGCGGCGGTCGAGAAACACGTCGAGGCCGCCGGGCAGCGTCGCCGCGACCGAATCGACCGTCTTGGCCAGCGCGCGCGACGGACCGTCATCCTCGCCGCCCGCAGCGCGCCGGGCGATTTGCTGCTCGATCGTTTCCGAAGCGCGGATGCCTTCGGAAAAGACGCGGACGCGGTCGGCGACGCGGCGGCCGTCCTGGCCCAGCGTGTTGCCGACGATGTCGTTGTTCAGCACGGCGGTGACGGTCCAGCCGCGTTCCTTCGCGGTTTCGGCGAGGAGTTGCGCGCCCCACAGTCCCTGCTCCTCGCCCGACAGCGCGGCATAGACGATGGTCGCATCGAACTTCTCCTTCGACAGGATGCGCGCGGCCTCCAGCACCAGCGCCACGCCCGATGCGTCGTCGTTCGCGCCCGGCGCGTCGCTGGTCGCGTCCATGACGTTGCTGACGCGGCTGTCGATATGGCCCATGACGATCACGACGCGTTTCGGGTCGCTGCCCTGCTGGAACCCGAGCACGTCGACGACCTTTACCCCGTTTGGCGCACGCGGGCCGGTGAAGCCGCGCGCGATGTTGGCGACGGTGATGCAGTCGCCGCAGCCCGATCCGATCCGCGTCAGTTCGCTGGCGAACCAGCGTCGCGCCGCGCCGATGCCGCGCTTTGGATCATCGGGGTCGGAGGCGGTGTGCCGCGTGCCGAACGACACCAGCGTCGCGACATCGGCGCGCAGTCGTTCGCGGCGGGGGGTGTCGCGCGCGTCGGCGGCGGTGGCGAGGAACAGGGCGGACAGCAGGAGGATCGATCGCATCGGCGGAGGATGACGCCATCGCGAACCGGGTCAACCGGTTTCGCGCGATACCCATCCTCGCGTAAAACCCATCATCCAAATGGGCAATCGTGCAGAAATAGAATGTTCGGTTTCGTTTTTTGCAATTGCTAACGGATGCGTTGCGATGCACAACGACTGTGCCTTTCAGGCATCCTCTCCTAAAACTTTTCAAGGGTCGGTTCGCCGGCCCTTTTTTTTGTGCGCGCTCCGCGCTAACGGCCTCTCACCAGCGCTGCGCTGAATTATAAGAGAGGATGTGCCGGATACCCGGCGAACAGCAGCAGCCCGCGGGGGATCGAGCGCGAATCGCAGCTCTCCCCCGCACGGTATCCCTGAACATCGGCGGATCGCCATTCCGGTCCGGACGGCTGGAGTATTCGATTCGTCATACGGGACTTGTTCGGGGTTCAACGCGCGGCCAGCGGTGGAACTGGATGCTCCGGGGACCTATCGTTCGGCAGGGCGCACCCCGGAACAGGTCGAGACCTCTGCAGAAGCCTTCAATCCGTGTGCCGGCGAAGGCCGGGGTCCAGTTCGAAGACTTTTCCGTATCTTGCCAATGCCCCCAACTGGGCCCCGGCCTTCGCCGGGGTGCGGCGAGGAATCGGCTCTGTTCGAGACGTTCGCAGGGGTCTCGAACAGCTCCGGGATGACAAGAGGGCTGTAGAGAGCGTCCAGCCGGATCATGAAAGTGCTGGCGCGGTCAACGCACCGACATTGCTGCCGATCACACCCGTGTCGAACGCGACGTGCAGTCATGGCCGGACATCAGCTCAGCCGGTCGATCCCTGCGCGGTCGAGGCTGCCGGGAACGATCATCAGCGGCACGGGCAGCGCGCCGGCGTCGGTGCCGGCGAAGTGGGTGACGAGGGGGCCGGGCGATCCGGTCGCGGCGGCGCCCAGCACCAGCGCGGCGATCTCGGGATTGGCGGCGATCATCTCGCGCACGATTCGCGGGCCGTCGCCGATCCGCACCGTCAGATGCGGCTGCAGCCCCGATTCGGCGATCAGCGTGCCCGCCGCCGCCTGTACCAGCGCCTCGGCGCGTTCCTTCGCCTCCTCCTCGATCGTCGCCTGCACGCCGCCCCATGGCGCGAACTCCTGCGGTTCGACCAGCGCCAGCACCTCGACCCCGCCATTGGTCTTGACCGCACGCCGCGCGGCGAAGCGCAGGGCGACCGCGCTTTCCGGGCTTTCGTCGACGACCACAAGATATGTACGCATGTGCCTTCCCCTGACGCTACGGTTCATGCGCCGGTTCGGTCGCGGGGCGCAAGGGTGGTGGCGGGGCTTGACCCGGAGCCGCCCGGCGGCGAAGAGGCGCTCACGAGCCTGAGAGGACCACTCTGCCCCATGCCGATCGAGATCAAGATGCCCGCCCTGTCCCCCACCATGGAAGAGGGGACGCTGGCCAAATGGCTGGTGAAGGAAGGTGATACCGTCAAGTCAGGCGACATCATGGCGGAAATCGAAACCGACAAGGCGACGATGGAATTCGAAGCCGTCGACGAAGGCACGATCGGCAAGGTGCTGGTGGCCGAGGGCACCGACAATGTGAAGGTCGGCGCGGTCATCGCGATCCTGCTCGAGGAAGGCGAGGACGCCTCCGCCATCGACGCGGCGCCCACGAAGGCCGAAACCCCCGAGCCGGCCGACGACCAGTTCAAGGGCAAGCCCGACGCGACCGATCCGAACAAGACCGGCAGCGAGGCGAAGCCCGCGCCCGCCGGCACGTCGGACCATGGCCGCCCGGCCGGTGCCGGTGCCGCGCAGGCCGATGGCGGTCGCGTGAAGGCGAGCCCGCTGGCGCGTCGCATCGCCGCCGACAAGGGCCTCGAACTGTCGGGCATCGCCGGCAGCGGTCCCAACGGCCGCATCGTCAAGGCGGACGTCGAGAACGCCAAGCCGGGTCAGGCAAGCGGACCCAAGGCCGAAGCAGCCGCGCCCGCGCCGCAGGCTGCGGCATCGGCCCCTGCCGCCGAAGCGCCCAAGCCTGCCGCGGTGTGGTTCGACGATTCGATCCCGCACACGGTCGAGAAGCTGTCGAACATCCGCAAGACGATCGCGCGTCGCCTGACCGAATCGAAGCAGCAGGTGCCGCACATCTATCTGACGGTCGACATCCGTCTGGATGCGCTGCTCAAGCTGCGCGGCGACCTGAACAAGTCGCTCGACGCACGTGGCGTGAAGCTGTCGGTCAACGACCTGCTGATAAAGGCGCTGGGCGTCGCGCTGGAGAACAGTCCGAAGTGCAACGTCACCTTCCTCGGCAACGAGATGGTGCAGTATGCGCGCGCCGACGTGTCGGTGGCGGTGTCGACGCCGACCGGCCTCATCACGCCGATCATCCGCGATGCCGCGAACAAGGGAGTCGCGAAGATCAGCAGCGAGATGAAGGACCTGGCGGGCCGCGCCAAGGAGAACAAGCTGAAGCCCGAGGAGTATCAGGGCGGCACCGCGTCGCTCAGCAACATGGGCATGTTCGGCATCAAGCAGTTCGAGGCGGTCATCAACCCGCCGCAGGGCATGATCCTGGCGGTCGGTGCCGGTGAGAAGCGCCCGTACATCGTCGACGACGCGCTGGGCGTGGCGACGGTGATGACCGCGACCGGCAGCTTCGACCACCGCGCGATCGACGGGGCGGACGGTGCCGAGATGCTGAAGCTGTTCAAGGCGCTGGTGGAGTCGCCGCTCGGCCTGATCGCGTAAATGCGCACCCGGCTGCTGACCGAGATCGTGCATGTCGTCGCGGGGATCGCGGCGGCATGGGCGATCGGGTCGCTGTCGGCGTGGTCGTATCCGCTGGGGCGGCGCGATATCTGGACGGTGACATGGGTGGCGATGGTTGTCGTGCTGGTGCTGGGCGTCCGGCAGGTGCAACGCGCGATGGCGGACGAACGCGCGAAGGGGGCAGGGTATGATGGTCGACGATAACGCCACCCCGCCGACCGGCCAGCCCGCGCTGCGTGTGACGGCGATGCCGGCGGACACCAACCCCTATGGCGACATCTTCGGCGGGTGGATCATGTCGCAGATGGACATGGCCGCAGGGCTGGTCGCGGCACGCCATTCAAAGGGGCGGGCGGTGACGATCGCGGTCGACGCGATGCAGTTTTATGCCCCCGTCGCGGTCGGCGACGAAGTGTCGGTCTATACCGATCTGGTCAAGGTCGGCCGTTCGTCGATGACGATCGAGGTCGTGGCGTGGCGCCGCGACCGCTTCGGCGAGGCGCTCGATCGGGTGACGCAGGCCCGCTTCGTGTTCGTTGCGATCGACGACGACCGCAGGCCGCGGGCGATCGAGGGGTGAGCGGCGTGGCGTCGATTCCCTCCCCCCGCGTGGGGGAGGGAGGGGCCCGCCGCGAAGCGGTGGGAGGGAGAGGGGGTGTTCCCTTGGCCCGTGCCCGCACCATGCGGAGCAATCCGACGGATGCCGAACGCGCGCTGTGGCGGGTGCTGCGCAACCGGCGACTGGCAGCGTACAAGTTCCGCCGGCAACAGCCGATCGGACGCTACATCGTCGATTTCGTCTGTTTCGAACGACGGCTGATCGTCGAAGCCGATGGATCGCAGCACATCGACAGCGCCTATGATCGCGACAGCGACCACTGGCTGACCGAAGAGGGCTTTCGCGTCCTGCGACTGTTCAATACCGATATTCTCGACAATCCAGAGGGCGTCTGCACCGCGATCCTCGTCGCGCTGCACGGCGTGGGGAACGGCATCGAGCCGTCCCCCACGCCACCCCTCTCCCCAGCCCTCCCCCGCAAGGGGGGGAGGGAGCCCCAGGAGCATTTGAATGGCTGATACCTATGACCTCATCGTGCTCGGTTCGGGCCCCGGCGGCTATGTCGCGGCGATCCGTGCGAGCCAGCTGGGCCTGAAGGTCGCGATCGTCGAGCGCGAGCGGCTGGGCGGCATCTGCCTCAACTGGGGCTGCATCCCGACCAAGGCGCTGCTGCGGTCGGCCGAAATCTATCATTACATGATGCATGCCGCGCAGTACGGCCTGTCGAACGAGAAGCCGTCGTTCGACCTCGCCAAGGTGGTCGATCGCAGCCGCAAGGTCGCGGGCCAGCTGAACGCGGGCGTAAAGGGGCTGATGAAGAAGAACAAGGTCGCCGTCCACGAGGGCGTCGGCACGATCACAGCGAAGGGCAAGCTGTCGGTCAAGCAGGGCGACAAGACGACCGAGCTGGAAGCGAAGCACATCATCATTGCGACCGGCGCGCGCGCCCGCGACCTGCCGTTCGCCAAGGCGGATGGCGCCAAGATCTGGACCTATCGCCACGCGATGGTGCCGCCCGAAATGCCGACGAAGCTGCTGGTCATCGGATCGGGCGCGATCGGCGTCGAGTTCGCCAGCTTCTACAACGACATGGGCGCCGACGTGACCATCGTCGAGATGCTCGACCGGATCATGCCGGTCGAGGATGCCGAAGTCAGCGAGTTCATGCACAAGGCGCTGACCAAGCAGGGCATGACGATCAAGACCAAGTCGGGTCTTGAAAAGCTGGAAGCCAGCCCGGCGGGCGTGAAGGCGGCGATCAAGGGGCCGGACGGCAAGGTCGAGCAGGTCGAGTTCAGCCACGCGATCGTCGCGATCGGCATCGTGCCGAACACCGAGAATATCGGGCTGGAGACGCTGAAGATCGAGGCCGAGCGTGGCCACGTCAAGACCGACGGCTATGGCAGGACCAATGTCGATGGCATCTGGGCAATCGGCGACGTGACGGGTGCCCCGTGGCTGGCGCACAAGGCGAGCCATGAGGGCGTGATCGCCGCCGAGGCGATCGCCCAGGCGCTGGGCAACAAGGACGTGCATCCGCACGCGATGGACAAGAACAACATCCCGGGCTGCACCTATGCCCGGCCGCAGGTCGCCAGCGTGGGCTTCACCGAGGCGAAGGCCAAGGAAGCGGGCTACAGCGTCAAGGTCGGCAAGTTCCCGTTCATCGGCAACGGCAAGGCGATCGCGCTGGGCGAGGCCGAGGGCTTCGTGAAGACGGTGTTCGATGCGAAGACCGGCGAGCTGTTGGGCGCGCACATGGTCGGTGCGGAAGTGACCGAGATGATCCAGGGCTATGTCATCGCCCGCCAGCTCGAAACGACCGAGAAGGAACTGACCGAAACGGTGTTCGCGCACCCGACGATTTCCGAATCGATGCACGAGTCGGTGCTGGGCGCATACGGCCGCACGCTGCATATGTAGGACGTCATCGGAGCGTCATAATCGGCTCTTGACCCGTGCCGTGCCGCAGCGGCATGGCGCGGGTCCATGAAGTCCTTCCTGCCCGCGGCGATCGTCGCATCCTTCGTGGTCACACCGCCGGCCGCGGCGCAGACGGTGCAGGAATTGCAGCGGCAGATCGACGAGCTGAAGGCGGTGATCGCCGAGATGAAGGCGGCGCAGGCGGCCGCGAAACCGCCCGTCATGGCCGCCGCGCCCGCGACCCCGCCGGCCCCGGCCGCGCCGGAATCCGCCGTGCCGACGCAGGTCGCCGCCGCGCCGGCCGCTGCCGCCGCACCGCAACACGAGCAGTGGTACGACCGCATCCGCCTGCGCGGCTATACCCAGTTGCGGCTGAACGAGATCATCCGCGGCGACCGGACCGCGCCCGACGGCGTCGCACGGCTGCGGTCGGTGCACGACAGCGGCATCGGCGACGACACCGGCTTCACCTTTCGCCGTATCCGCCTGATCCTGCAGGGCGATCTGGGCGACCGGGTGTCGTTCTACCTCCAGCCCGACTTCGCGACCGCGGTAACCAGCCAGTCGGTCGGCGAGCGGCGCGAGGGGTTCCTGCAACTGCGCGACGCGTATGTCGACGCGTTCCTCGATCGCGACAAGCGGTTCCGCCTGCGCTTCGGCCAGTCGAAGGTGCCGTTCGGGTGGGAGAATATGCAGTCGTCGTCCAACCGGCTGACGCTCGACCGCAGCGACGCGATCAACAGCGGCGTGCCGAGCGAGCGCGATATCGGAGTCGTCGCCTATTACACGCCGACCTATGTCGAGGACATCTGGGAACGGCTGACCGACGACGGGCAGAAGCTGTTCGGCAATTACGGCGCGTTCGGCGTCGGCATCTATAACGGGCAGGGGATCAATCGCGAGGAAGCGAACGACGCGGTGATGGCGGTCGCGCTGGCGACATGGCCGTTCGAGATCGGCGGGGGCCGGGTGCTGGAGGTCGGCGGCAGCGCCTATACCAACCGCGTCCAGCCCGAGGTGCGCACCGGCGGGGTGAGCGAGGCGAGCTTCGCCGACGACCGCGTCGGGCTGCACGCGATCCTGTATCCCGCGCCGTTGGGGTTCCAGGCGGAATGGAACTGGGGACGCGGGCCGGAATATGACCGGGCGCTGCGCGCGATCACGACGAAGCCGCTGCACGGCGGCTATGTGCAGGCGATGGCGCGGATCAAGGCGTCGCCGGTCGGACCGTTCATGCCCTATGCCCGGTGGCAGACCTATCGCGGCGGGTGGAAGGCGGCGGTCAATGCGCCGCGGCTGGAAACCGACGAGATCGAGCTGGGGATCGAGTTCCAGCCGGTGCCTGCGCTGGAATGGACGATCGCCTATGCGCGGATGGACCGCGCCGAGGCGGACGAGCGGCGTTTGGGGCGCGCCGAGGGCGATGTGTTCCGGACGCAGTTGCAGTTGAATTATTAGGACTTTCAGGGCGTCGCGCCGCCAAAGGTCACAAAAGTCACACTCGTGCGCCATTTGCGCGGGGTGGGTAGCGGCAGTGTCAAAGAGCGCGGCCGGGCAATAGCTGGCGCGGAGACTGGCAGGAGTACGGACTGTAGGAAAGCAGGGTTTCCTTGTGGGATCGCCTGTCCGTTCGTCGATAGACAATGGGTGGCCGCCCGCGACGGGGTGGAACTTAATCAACGGATGGCAACCCGGGCCTTGTTCTGCGGTCCGAACGAGAGGGAGCAGTTGATGCCCCGTACCCGGGTAACCGTAACGCCGCAGCAGGTCCGCCGCCGGGCATTGGCGATCGCCCGCGTCCTCAAGATTTAAGCGACCAGCTACGCCGGACGTGAGCGCCAAGCATATCACATCATGTCGCATCTGGCGGGCATGCCGACCGTCCGGGATAAGGCACGGCGACGCGCCTATGGGACAGAAGTGCTGGAGAATGCCGCGAAGTTGATGCCGCTGGACCACCCCAGGAATGGTCAGTTCCATTGGCGACTTCGCGAGTTGGTTATTTCGATGCAGGAATTTCCAGCTTGGCACGCCATCCTTCGCAAGGACAATAAGTCGCTGGTCAATGACTATCTGAACCTTCGGCTGATAGTGGGTGGGATGAGCCTGGCAGGAATGGGTGGCCTTGCAGGTATCGGCGGTGATGCGATCAAGGGGGGGATTGCTGGCGGACAACGCGCCGCTACTGCCAGTGCCGGCCGCGTAGGAAATGTCGTCCGGGGCGCCCTAAGCGGCGGACGAGGCGCTGCTACCGGTGGATTGGCCGGTACGCTTGGTTTGGTATGGGTCGTAGGATCCGTGGCATATGTTGCAATCGAGCAGAACATGATCGACCTCGGTAATGAGATCACTCGAAGGTATCAGGAGCAAAAGATGCCGGTCGAGCTCTATCAAAAGGCGTTTGGAGAGGATGTGCCAGTGCCGGAACAGTTCCTGACGCGCGTGCCGAGATTAAGGGATTTCTTGTTTGGCTGAGTTGTACGTTGTTGATCGTTCTGGTGTTCCTTATTCTGCAGGACGTGATCTCCGGCATTTGGTTGCGAATGATTACTTCGGGCATAATCGTAATCGTTCTAGCCATCATCGTGCCGGCAAACCTTGCGGAGATTCGATCACGACGGTAAAGTGCAATTGGCAAAAGTGACGAGGTGCCTTTGGCGGAGGGTGTGCGGTAACGGCTCCTGTCATGTTCCGTTACCAAAAGATGCCGGCCGTTGCAGGAGTGGCGTCTGGTGCAACGGGAAAGCCGCTGCTACCCCGCCGCCTTCGCGAGTCCCCGCGAAATCTGGAGTGCGGCGTTCAGCCGGGCCTGTGGGTCGCCGAAGTTGCGGCTGATGACCAGTCGCATGTCGGGGCGGAGTTTGGCGGTGCCGTTGAGCTTGTCGACATAGGCGAGCAGCCCCTCGACGCTGGGGAATTTGTCCTCGTGGAAGCTGACGATCGCGCCCTTTGCGCCGACGTCGATCTTGGCGACGCACGCCTTTTTCGCGTTCAGCTTCGCTTCGATCAGTTGCAGCAGATTGGCGGTGGCGACCGGTAGCGTGCCGAAGCGGTCGATCAGTTCGGTAGCGAAGGCGTCGATGCCGGCGCGGTCCTCGACATCGTTGAGGCGGCGATAAAGGCCCATGCGCAGGTCGAGGTCGGGAACATACTCCTCCGGGATCAGAATCGGTGCATCGACGGTGATCGCGGGCGAGAAGTCCTTGGGCTTGTCGTCGCGCAGGCCGCCGGCCTTGGCGTCGAGGATCGCCTCCTCCAGCATCGACTGGTAGAGTTCGAAGCCGACTTCCTTGATATGGCCGGACTGTTCGTCGCCGAGCATGTTGCCGGCGCCGCGAATGTCGAGGTCGTGCGACGCAAGCTGGAAGCCGGCGCCGAGCGATTCGAGGTCGGACAACACCTTCAGCCGCTTTTCCGCCGCTTCGCTGACCAGCCGTTCGGGGGGTGTGGTCATGTACGCATAGGCGCGGGTCTTCGACCGGCCGACGCGGCCGCGCAGCTGGTAGAGTTGCGCCAGGCCGAACTTGTCGGCGCGGTTGATGATGAGCGTGTTGGCCGAGGGGATGTCGAGGCCGGATTCCACGATGGTGGTCGATACCAGCAGGTCGTAGCGCTTGTCGTAGAAAGCCGACATGCGTTCCTCGACCTCGGTCGGAGCCATTTGCCCATGGGCGACGACGTAGCGGATTTCGGGAATTTCCTGCGTCAGGAACTTCTCGATATCGGGCAGGTCGGCGATGCGCGGGGTGACGAAATACGCCTGCCCGCCGCGATAATGTTCGCGCAGCAACGCCTCGCGCAGCACCACCGGGTCCCATGGCATGATGTAGGTGCGCACCGCGAGGCGATCAACCGGCGGGGTCTGGATCACCGACAGTTCGCGCAGGCCCGACATCGCCATCTGCAACGTGCGGGGGATCGGGGTGGCGGTGAGCGTCAGGACGTGGACGTCGGCCTTCATCGCCTTCAGCCGTTCCTTGTGCGTCACGCCGAAACGCTGTTCCTCGTCGACGATGACGAGGCCGAGGCGCTTGAAAACGACCTGTTTCGACAGCACGGCATGGGTGCCGACCACCACGTCGATGGTGCCATTGGCGAGGCCGTCGCGGACCTTCTTCGCCTCGGTCGCGGTGACGAGGCGGCTGAGGCGGCCGATTTCGAGCGGGAAGCCTTCGAAGCGGGCCTTGAAGTTGTTGTAGTGCTGGCGCGCGAGGAGCGTGGTCGGGCAGACGATCGCGACCTGCATCCCGGCCATGGCGGCGACGAAGGCGGCGCGCAGCGCCACCTCGGTCTTGCCGAAGCCGACATCGCCGACGACCAGCCGGTCCATCGGGCGACCCGCGCCCAAGTCTTCGAGGACGTCGGCGATGGCGCGTTCCTGATCGTCGGTCTCCTGATAGGGGAAACGGTCGACGAAGGCGGGATAGCCGCCGCTGTCGGGTTCGGCGATATCGGCGGGGCGCATCGCGCGCTTGGCGGCGGTGGCGATCAGGTCGCCCGCGATCTCGCGGATGCGATCCTTCATCCGCGCCTTGCGCCGCTGCCATGCCTCGCCGCCCAGACGGTCGAGCGATGCGCCTTCCTCGCCAGCGCCGTAGCGGCTGAGGACTTCGAGGTTCTCGACCGGCACGTAGAGCTTGTCGCCGCCGGCATATTCGAGCTGGACGCAGTCGTGCGGGGCCTTTGCCACCGGCACCTGCGTCAGCCCGACATAGCGACCGATGCCGTGGTCGGCATGGACGACGAGGTCGCCGGGCGACAGGGTGGCGAGTTCCTGGAGAAAGGCGTCGGTATTCTTGCGGCGTTTGGCGCGGCGGACGAGGCGGTCGCCGAGCATGTCCTGTTCTGTCAGCACCGCGAGCGTTTCGGCGGTGAAGCCGTGGTCGAGCGGCAGGACGACGAACGACACGGTCGACTTCGCGCCGCCCAGCGCCTGCTGCCACGTCTCGACGGTCGACACGCCGGTCAGGTCGTGATCGGCGAGCAGGCCCATCAGCCGTTCGCGCGCGCCCTCCGAATAGCTGGCGAGAATCGGCTTGCGACCCTGTTTGCGCAGCGAAGCGATATGATCGACGACGGCTTCGTAGATATTCGCCTGTTGCGTGCGTTCGGGGGTGAAGTCGCGGGGGCCGTCGACCTCGAAATCCAGCGAGGTGGCGCTGTCGGGGGCGTGGAACGGCGTGACCTGATGCGCGGCGGTGTCCGACAGGCGGTCGGTCCATTCCTCCACCGACAGGTAGAGCGCATTGGGGAGCAGCGGGCGGTAGCTGCCCGGATCGCTGGTCTGCGCGCGGACACGGTTGGTGTGATAATCGGCGATCGATTCGAAACGCTGTTCGGCGGCGGCGGGGACGCCGGCGTCACGGACGATGACCGCTTCGGGGGAAAGGTGGTCGAAGAAGGTTTCCAGCCGGTCTTCGAAGAAGGGCAGCCAGTGTTCCATGCCCGACAGGCGGCGGCCGTCGCTGATCGCCTGATAGATCGGATCGCCGGTCGCGGTCGCGCCGAATTTCTCGCGGTAGCGGGTGCGGAAGCGCTTGATCGAGTCCTCGTCGAGCAGCGCTTCGGAGGCGGGGAGCAGGGTGAAGCCGTCGACGCGGCCGGTGGTGCGCTGGTCCTCTGGCGAAAAGGTGCGGACGGTTTCGATCTCGTCGCCGAAGAAGTCGAGGCGCAGGCCGACCTCGGAGCCCGAGGGCCACAGGTCGACAAGGCCACCGCGCACGGCGAATTCGCCCGCGTCGTGGACGGTATCGACGCGGTTGTAGCCGTTGGCCTGCAACAGCGCGGACAGGCGGGGGAGCGAGATGCGCTCGCCCGGGGCGAGGCGCGCGACGAGTTGGCGGATGCGGAACGGGGTCAGCGTGCGCTGGCTGGCGGCGTTGACGGTGGTGACGATCAGGCGCGGGCCCTTTGCCGCACCCTGCATCGCGTGGAGTGCCGCGAGGCGTTCGGCCATCGAGCGCAGCGTGGGGCTGGCCCGGTCATAGGGCAGGCAGTCCCATGCCGGGAATTGCAGGACGACCAGGTCGGGGGCGAAGAACGGCGCGGTCGTGGCGACGGCGCGCATCGCCGCTTCGTCGGGCGCGATGTAGATCAGGTCGCCCTTCGCGCCGCGCGCGAGGTCGGCGAGCAGGACAGGGAGAAAGCCGCCCGGAACGCCCGCAAGGGTCAGCGAACGGGGAGCGGAGAGGATTTTGGAGAGGTCGGGCATCGGGTTCCTGATCGGCGACGGCCATCGCGCATGTGCCGTTTGCCCTGAGTAGCTATTGAGCTTGTCGAAAGAGCGTATCGAAGGGTGGGTTCCGCACGGTGCTTCGATACGAGCCTTCGACAAGCTCAGTCTCTACTCAGCATGAACGGATTTTGTTCAATCTCCAGTCAGCGGCTGACCGGCACGAAATCCATTTTCCGCATCGCGTGCAGCACCGGATGGTCGAACGGCGCAGGCGCGGGCTGGACGCCCATCGCCCATGCCATGATGTCGACATCCTGTTCTTCGAGGAACACCTCGAACCAGTCCATGTCGGCGTCGCTCCACGTCGCCGAATGCGCATCGAAATAACCGCCGATCATCAGGTCGGCTTCGCGGGTGCCGCGATGCCAGCTGCGGAATTTCAGGCGCTTGAGGCGGGTTTCGCGGTCCATGGGCTTCCAATAGCGATTGACCGGCGGACGCTGGAAGCGGACGCCGGTTAGGATTAGGGCGAGATAGTCATGCGTCCCGATCTGCTCAACCCGCTGTTTGCCGAAGTCACCTCGTTAAAGGGGGTCGGCCCCGCGCTGGCCAAGCCGCTGGAGCGGTTGAAGCTCGGCCGGGTGGTGGATGTCGCGTTCCACCTGCCGACCGGCTGGGTCGAACGGTTGAAGCGCGACGAACTGATGGTGCAGGATGCCGGGCGGGTGATCGCGATTCCCCTGACCGCGACCGATTACCGGGTCAGCGCCGGGCGGGGACCGACGCGGGTGCAGGCGGCGGACAAGCACGGCAATATCGTCAACCTGACGTATTTCGGCGGATCGTCGGGATGGGTGAAGAAGCTGTTCCCGCTGGGCGAGACGCGGATCGTGTCGGGCAAGCTGGAGACGTACGGGCAGGAATTGCAGATGGTCCATCCCGACCATGTGCTGCCGGTGGACGAGGCCGACAGCCTGCCCGAGCGCGAGGCGATCTATCCGTTGTCGGAGGGGCTGACGTCGCGCCGGGTCGGGCAACTGGCGGCGCAGGCGATCGAACGCGCGCCCGAGATGCCCGAATGGATCGAGCCGAGCCTGCTGGCGAAGCATGACTGGCCGGCGTGGAAAGCGGCGCTGGCGCGCATCCATGCCGATCCGGCCGATGCGAAGGCGCGCGAGCGGCTGGCCTATGACGAGGTGTTCGCCAACCAGCTGGCGCTGTTGCTGGTGCGCGGCGAGGCGCGGGCGCGCAAAGGGCGGTCGCTGACCGGCGACGGGCGGCTGCGGGCGAAGCTCGACCTGCCGTACCAGCCGACCGGCGCACAGTCGCGGACGATCGGCGAGATCGAGGGCGACATGGCGCAGACCCAGCCGATGCTGCGGCTGCTGCAAGGGGACGTCGGGTCGGGCAAGACGCTGGTCGCGCTGATGGCGCTGCTGATCGCGGTCGAGGGCGGGGCGCAGGGGGCGTTGCTGGCGCCGACCGAAATCCTTGCGCGGCAACATTATGCGACGTTGCAGCGGCAGCTGGCCGGGACCGGTGTGACCGTCGCCGCGCTGACCGGACGCGACAAGGGGCGGGTGCGCGAGGGCGTGCTGATGGGGCTGGCCGACGGGTCGATCGATATCCTGATCGGCACGCACGCGATCTTTCAGGAAGCGGTCGGATATCGCGACCTGGGGCTGGTGGTGGTCGACGAACAGCATCGCTTCGGCGTGGCGCAGCGGATGATGTTGCAGGCCAAGGCGGTGCGCCCGCCGCACCTGCTGGTGATGACCGCGACGCCGATCCCGCGCACGCTGACGCTGGCGCAATATGGCGAGATGGACGTCAGCCGGCTGGACGAGATGCCGCCGGGGCGTGAGCCGATCGAGACGGTGGTGATGTCCGAGGACAAGCTGGACGCGGTGGTCGACGGGCTGGCGCGGCACCTGTCGGCGGGGAAGCAGGCGTATTGGGTGTGCCCGCTGGTCGAGGAGAGCGAGAAGTCCGACCTCGCCGCCGCCGAGGCGCGGGCGGAGGTGCTGCGGGCGCGCTTCGGCGACAAGGTGGCGCTGGTCCATGGGCGGATGAAGCCGATCGAGAAGGACGCGGTGATGGCCGGGTTCTCGGCGGCGCGCGCGGGTGTGCTGGTGGCGACGACGGTGATCGAGGTGGGCGTCGACGTGCCGAACGCCACGCTGATCGTGATCGAGGCGGCGGACCGGTTCGGGCTGGCGCAGTTGCACCAGTTGCGCGGGCGCGTGGGGCGCGGCGGAGGCAAGTCGGTATGCCTTTTGCTGCGGGGGAACGCGCTGTCGGAGACGTCGCGGGCAAGGCTGGCGCTGATGCGCGAGAGCAATGACGGATTCCGGATCGCCGAGGAGGATCTGCGGCTGCGTGGCGGCGGCGAGCTGCTGGGGACGCGGCAGTCGGGGGAGGCGATGTTCCGGCTGGCCAGCCCCGAAATGCTGGCCGAGCTGCTGCCAGTCGCCAATGCCGATGCGCGGTTGCTGGTGGATCGTGATGGCGGGCTGGAAGGGCCGCGCGGGCAGGCGGCGCGGGTGGCGTTGTACCTGTTCGAGCGCGATGCGGGGGTGGGGCGGTTGCGGTCGGGGTGACTCTTTCGTCACTCCCGCGGAGGCGGGAGTCCATATGCGCTGACGTTGCGGATGGAGCCGGACGGTTGGCGTGTATGGATTCCCGCCTTCGCGGGAATGACGATTTGGGAGCGGGTGCTCGCCCGAACCAACCGTCATTCCGGCGTAGGCCGGAATCCATTGTGTCGGGTGCTGGCGATCGTTCGCAACGTCACCTATCCATGGATTCCGGCTTTCGCCGGAATGACGTTGGGGTTGGTTGCGCGGTTGCGTCGCAGCCGATAGCGCAAGTGCCCATGAACGTCCTCGCCCCGCTCATCCTCGCCCTGCTCGGCGGTATCGGCCTTGCCGTGCAGCCGCCGACCAATGCGGCGCTCGGGCGGAGCGTCGGGTCGGTGCTGCTGGCGGCGCTGGTGTCGTTCGCTGTGGGGACCATGATCCTGATCGGGGTGTGGCTGGTCGCCGACCGGACGCCGCTGGCGAACCTGCGCGAGGCGCGGCCGTGGATGTTCCTCGGCGGGGCGTATGGCGCGTTCTTCGTCACGGCGGCGGCGTTTGCCGCGCCGCGGTTGGGGCTGGCGTCGATGCTGACGATCATGATCGCGACGCAGCTGATCGCCGCGCTGGTCATCGACCGGTTCGGGTTGATCGGACTGCCGCGGACGTCGATCAGCGGGTTGCGGCTGGTCGGGGTGGCGCTGGTGCTGGTGGGCGCGGTGCTGGTTCGGCGGGGGTAGGTCGTCCTACCTTACGCTCACTCCGTTTGCTTCGAGCGTAGGTTCGAGCCTGTCGAGAACCGTAGTCGAGAAGGGGTGCCCCAAGCGACCCGTTCTCGACGGACGCTTCTCGACAGGCTCGAAGCTGCTCGAACCGAACGGGTGGGCGGGGGGTGAGGGTAGGGTAAGCCCTACGCCGCCGGCGTCAGCAGGCCGTGATGCTTCTTGCCCGCCGACACGCGCACCGGCGAGTCGACCGCGATCACCTGTGCCTCGTCGACGACCTTCTCGCCATCGACGCGCGCGCCGCCGCCCTTGATGAGGCGGCGGGCCTCGCCCTTCGACGCGGCGAGGCCGAGTGCCACCAGCGCGTCGACGACGTTGATCGCGCCTTCGACGGCGAAGGTCGGCAGCGTGTCGCCCGCCGATCCCTCCTCGAAGGTGCGGCGGGCGGTTTCGGCGGCTTGCGTCGCGGCGTCGGCACCGCGGCACATCGCGGTGGCTTCGTTGGCGAGGATCTTCTTTGCCTCGTTGATCTCGGCGCCCGGCAGCGCTTCCAGCCGGGCGATCTCGTCGAGCGGCAGGTCGGTGAACAGGCGCAGGAAGCGGCCGACGTCGCGGTCGTCGGTGTTGCGCCAGAACTGCCAGTAATCGAAGTGCGGCAACTGGTCCTCGTGCAGCCAGACCGCGCCCGACATGGTCTTGCCCATCTTGCCGCCGTCCGCCGTGGTGATGAGCGGGGTGGTGACGCCGTACACCTCGGTCCCATCCATGCGGCGCGCCAGTTCGATGCCGTTGACGATGTTGCCCCACTGGTCGCTGCCGCCCATCTGCAACCGGCAGCCGTGGCGCTGCGCCAGCTCGCGGAAGTCATAGGCCTGCAAGATCATGTAGTTGAATTCGAGGAACGACAGCGACTGTTCGCGCTCTAACCGCAGTTTCACCGAATCGAACGACAGCATCCGGTTGACCGAGAAATGCTGGCCGACCTCGCGCAGGAAGGGGATGTATTCGAGCGCGTCGAGCCAGTCGGCATTGTCGACCATTACCGCGTCCGACGGGCCGTCGCCGAAGGTCAGGAAGCGTTCGAAGATGCGCTTGATCGACGCGACGTTGCTGGCGATGCCGTCCTCGGCGAGCAGCTTGCGCGCCTCGTCCTTGAAGCTGGGGTCGCCGATCTTGCCGGTGCCGCCGCCCATCAGCACGATCGGCTTGTGCCCGGCCTGCTGCATCCGGCGCAGCAGCATGATCTGCACGAGGCTGCCGACATGCAGCGACGGCGCGGTCGGATCGAAGCCGATATAGCCCGGCACGACCTGCTTCGCGGCCAGCGCGTCGAGGCCGGCGGCGTCGGTCAGCTGATGGATATAGCCCCGGTCGGACAGGGTGTTCAGCAGGTCGGAAGCATAGGTCATGCGCGCGTCTTTAGCGTCGCGATCGTACGCAAGTCCACGTATCTCGACTTGATGGGGCTGTGCGCGATACTAGGGGCAGTTAACGCGACCGGAGTTGCCCCATGCTTGCGATCGGCTTGATGTCTGGAACCTCGCTGGACGGCATCGACGCCGCGCTGATCGAGAGCGATGGCGAAGGCGGGGTGCGGCCGATCGCGTTCGTCGGCACGCCCTATGCCGACGCGGATCGCGCGGCACTGGTGGCGGCGACCGAGCTGGCGCTGCTGCTCGACGACCCGGGCGAGCATCCGTTGATCGCGCGGGCGGAGGCGGTGCTGACGCGCACCCATGCCGATGCGGTCGCCACGCTGCTGGACAAGGCGGGCGTCGAGGCGCGGGCGGTCGATGTGATCGGCTTTCACGGACAGACGGTGGCGCATCGCCCGGACAAGGGCTGGACGTGGCAGTTGGGCGACGGCGCGGCGCTGGCGACGGCCACGGGCATCGACGTCGTCGCCGACCTGCGCGTCGACGACGTGAAGGCGGGCGGGCAGGGGGCGCCGCTGCTGCCGATCTATCATGCCGCCCGTGCGGCGGGGATGGAGAAGCCGGTTGCGGTGCTCAACCTCGGCGGGGTCGGCAACATCACATATGTCGGCGAGGGCGACGAACTGATCGCGTTCGATACCGGGCCGGCCAACGGGCTGGTCGACAGCTGGGTCGAGGCGGAAAGCGGCGCGCGCTACGATGCCGGCGGGGCGCTGGCGGGATCGGGGCAGGTCGATCAGGCGGTGCTGACGGCGATGCTCGACCACCCCTTCTTCGACCTGGCCCATCCCAAGTCGCTCGACCGGCACGACTTCACGATCCAGCCGGCGCGCGGGCTGTCGGCGGCGGATGGCGCGGCGACGCTGACCGCGTTCACCGCCGCCTGCGTGGCCGAGGCGGTCGACCGGTTGCCGGCGCGGCCGAAACGGCTGCTGGTCGGCGGCGGCGGGCGGCACAATCCGGTGATGCTGGCGATGATCGCCGAGCGCACCGGGCTGGCCCCCGAACCCAGCGACGCGTCGGGATGGGACGGCGACGCGCTGGAGGCCGAAGGGTTCGCCTATCTGGCGATCCGGTCGCTGAAAGGGTTGCCGATCACCTTTCCGGGGACGACCGGGGTGGCCGCGCCGATGACCGGGGGAACGCTGTACCGCACGCAGCGCACGGGACTGGCGCTTCGCGTCGTCAGCGCCTAACCGCAACGCGATGCTGACCGGCCTTATTTTCGCGACCGAGGAAGCCGAGCACCAGCCCGGCGTGCTGGCGGCGACGCTGCCGTTCGGCGGCATGACGCTGATCGAATATCAGGCGCGGCTGCTGGTCGCGGCAGGTGCCGGGCAGTTGCTGGTCGCGGTCGGGCGGGTCACGCCCCCGCTGGCGGCGGCGGTCAACCGGATCGGGCGGCGCGGCGCCACGGTCGATATCGTCCGCACCGCCGAGGAGGCGAAGGCGAAGGTGCATCCGCTGGCGACGCTGGTCGCGCTGGCCGACGGGCTGGTCACGACCGATGCGGTGATCGCGGGCATGGCGCTGGAGCCGACCGATACGCTGCTGGTGACGCCCAATGGCGATGCGACCGCGGTCGAGCGGGTCGATGCCGATCATTGCTGGGCCGGGGTCGCGACGCTGTCAATCGCGCGGCTGGAGGATGCCGCGCGGCTGCCGCCCGAATATGATTTTCAGTCGACGCTGCTGCGCGTCGCGACGCAGGCACGCGCCGCGCACGTCCTGTTGCCGGCCAAGGCCGCGCGGTCGGGGCATGGCGTGGAGCGCGACGCGGGCACGCTGGAGGTGCGCAGCAAGGACGTGCTGGCGTCGCTGGCCGAACAGCGCACCGGGTGGATCGACCGCTATGTCTTCACGCCGGTCACCCGGCTGCTGCTCCCGCTGCTGGTGCGGCGCAAGGTGCCCGATGTCGCGATCGGCGCGGCGGGCGGGGTGCTGGGCGTGGCCGGGCTGGCAGCGATCCCGTTCTGGAGCGCGGGCGCGGCGACGGTGCTGTTGTTCCTGTCGATGGTGATCCTGTCGGCGGGGTCGCTGCTGGGCTGGCTGCGCGGCGAGGACGAACATGCCGCATGGCAGGAACGCGGGCTGGAGATACTGGGCGTGGCCGGGGTGCTGGGTGTCGGGCTGGTCCAGTCGCTGATCGTGCAGACGGGCACGGCGGGCGTGCTGGCGGTGGTCGGGGTGGCGGCGACGATCCTCGCGCGGCGGATGCCGGTCGCCCGTCCTCCATGGGCGGCGACGCCGGCGACGGCGCTGGTACTGCTCGCACCGTTCGCGCTGGCCGGAACATCGACGATCGGGCTGGCGTTGGTGGCGCTTCATTCGGGGGCGACGCTCGCACATGCCATCGAAATCCTGCGGCGAGAGGCTTAGCTTCGCCTTAACCGGGTAAGGTTAAAGCCAGAACCATGTCCATCGATCCGGTCGATCCCCGTGAAGCCAGCGCTTCCGCCCTCCTGCTGCTCGACCATGTCGCGGCGGCCGAACGGGCCGGGCATCGGCGCCTGCGGGCGGCGGCGGACCATTTCCACGTGCCCGACGATGCGCGGATCGACGATCGCACCGCCGCCGCGCTCGATTCGACGATGCGCGCGACGGTTGCCGGGGTCGATGCCGGGATACGCGACCATGCCGCGCGGCTGCTGACGTCGCGCGGGGAAGCGGCGCTGGCGCAGGGGCTGCGCACGGCGGGTTCGCCGTTCGACCGGGTGGTCCGGGCCGGACTGTTCCGCGATGCCGCGCTGTTCGGCGAACTGTACGCAAGGGTGCGGATGGACGCGCTGGCACGCGCGCTGCCGGTTACGGTCGCGGCGGGCGGCGACGGGCCGACGATGGTCGCGCGGCTGGCGCAGGCGAGCGACCGGCTGATCGCGGGTGCGGCGGTCGGGATGCTGGCGGCGCAGGCGCGGCGCGCCAGCGTGGTCGATGGCGTGCCCGCCGCGGTCGACCTGATCCGATCGCACCATGCCCGCATCGCGTGGTGGGTCGCGGCGGCGCTGCGCGAGATGGCCGGGGCGGGTGACCGCATCGCCGAGCTGGACGCCGCGCTGGCCGAATCGGTGCGGCGCGCGATCGATGCGCAGGGCGAACTGGTGCCGCTGGAAATCGCCGCGATGCGGCTGGCGCTGGCGGTAGAGCCGCAGGGCGACGAGGTGCCGGCGCTGCTGGGCGAGGCGATCGGCGACGGGCGGCTGGTGTTCTTCACCGCGATCGTGGCGCGTGCCAGCGGGCTGGCGTTCGAACGCGTGCGCGACCTGGTGATCGATCCCGACAGTGCGCGCTTGTGGGTCGTGCTGCGCGCGCTGGCGGTCGATCGCGCGACGATCGCGCGGATCGGCTTCGCGCTGGCCGAGGCGGAACCGGTCCGCGACGTCGAGGCGTTCGCCGACCGGATCGACAGCATCATGGCGGTGACGCCCGGCGCGGCGCGGGTCGCGCTGGCGCCGATGGCGCTCGACGCCGAATATCATGCGGCGATGCTGGCGCTGGGGGCGGCCGCATGAACGACCACCGGCCAGGCGCTTCGCCCGCGATCGGGCGATTGTCGGCGGACGGGCTGTTGCTCGACGCCGAACCACGTCTGGCCGAGCTGAACCGCCGCGCCGGTGGTGCGCCGGGGCAGCCGGTCGCGGTGCCGCAGATCGCGGCGCTGGTGCGGCTGGTCCAGCGGCTGGGCATCGCGCTGACCCGTCCGATCGTTGCCGCCGATGGCGAGGACGATATCGCGCTGACCGTGCGTGCCGAGCCCGACGACCTCGGCATCCGGCTGGAGGTGGGCGGGTGGCAGGCGGGTGCGCCGTGGGAGGCCGAACCGGCGGTGCGGCGCGAGGCGGATTTCCTGCGCGCCGATGCCGACTGGCTGTGGACCACCGATGCCGGGCTGCACCTGACACATGTGTCGGACCATGCCGGAGCCCGCTTCGGCTTCGATCCGCCGGCGGTGCTGGGTCAGCCGATCACGCGGCTGTTCGCGCTGAACAACGATGGCGATGGTGGCTTTCCGATCCTGAGCGCGCTGGCGGCGCAGGCATGGTTCGACGGACAGGAGGCCGCGATCCGCGGCACGACGCACCGTGTCCGTCTGTCCGCCGTACCGCGCGTCGATGCGCACGGGCAGTTCGCCGGGTTCGACGGGGCGGCGCACAGCCTGCCCGACAGTCCGCCGGCGGTGCTGGCCGAGGAAACCTCCACCGACCTGCCCGACGGGTTCAGCCGTCGCATCGGCCGCGCGCTGCGCGATCCGCTGGGGCGGATCATCGCCAATGCCGACAGCATGTCGGCGCAGACCGAAGGGCCGCTGCGCGACGATTACGTCGCCTATGCCGCCGATATCGCCAGCGCGGGCCGGCACCTGCTGGGGCTGGTCGACGATCTGGAGGATCTGTCGGCGATCGAGCGCGCCGATTTCGCGGTGGCGGTCGAGGACATCGACCTCGCCGATGTCGCGCGGCGCGCGGCGGGGCTGCTGGCGGTGCGCGCGGCGCAGGGCGACGTGCGGATCGACCGGCCGTCGTTCGACGACAGCCTGCCCGCGAGCGGCGAGTTCCGCCGGGTGTTGCAGATCCTGGTCAACCTGATCGGCAATGCGGTCCGCTATTCGCCGCCGGGCGGCACGGTGTGGATCCGGATGGAGCGCGACGGCGACGATGCCGCAGTAATCGTCGCCGATCAGGGCAAAGGCATCGCCGCTGCCGACCAGGAACGGATATTCGCGAAGTTCGGGCGGGTCGATCCGACCGAGGCGGGGGGCAGCGGGCTGGGGCTGTATATCGCACGGCGGCTGGCGCGGGCGATGCACGGCGACCTGCTGGTCGACAGCGCGCCGGGGCACGGGGCGCGGTTCGTGCTGTTGCTGCCGGGGCGGTTCCAGGAGCCGTCAGCTATCCACGGCCGATCCGTTCACCCTGAATAGCCATTCGGGTTTAGCCGCTCGACCGCATCACGCGAACGCCGCCTCGGTCAGGTCGCGAAACCGGGCAAAGGCGGCGCGGGCAGCGGCGAACATCCGCTCCTCTTCCGCCTCCGTCATGTCGATCGCGTCGATTCGCGCGGTGAAGCGGCGCCAATGCGCCGCGCGGCCATCGGGATGGCCGGCAAGGTGGCGCGCGCCATGATCGGCATCCAGACCGATCCGCTGGGCCGCCTTCAGCAGGAACGCGGCCCCCAGCGATGATCCTTCCGCGACATAGAGCCAGCCGAGCGATGTAGACATGTCGACAGGATCAACCGGCGGTGCGTCGGGCACGGCGGGGGGCGGCAGTCCGATGGCGGCGAGATCGGCCGCGATCGCGGCCGAGCGGTCGCGCTCGGGCAGGTCGGGCAGTTCGACGCGGAGCAGGGGCGCGGCGTAGAGCGGCGCGAGCGCATCGTGGAACGCCTGCTGCGCGCGCAGGAACCGCACATAGCGTTCGCGCGACGCGAACGGATCGAGCGCCATGATCCGCGCATCGAGCCGGTCGTGGATCGCGGCGGTCGCGGCCTTCAGTCGCTGTGACCGGGTCGGGGAGGGAGTGGTAGCCATCCGGCCGCTTACCCGCTTCGTCCTCCATTCGGAAGGATCGGGTCGGATCGACATTCGCCGGGTCATGGAAGGGGCTGCCCGGAACGGCTGCCTGTCGAGCGGCCGCTAGAACAGCCCGTCGTCGTCGTCCTCCTCCTCGACCACCGCGCTCGCCACCACGAAGTCCGCCGGTACGTTGGCGGCATGGACGTCGCGTTCCTGCGCCATGGTGTAGAGCGCGCCGATCTGCGGCAGCAGCGTGCCGAGCGCGAACGTCGCCGCATCGGACAGCGCATCGACCGGCGGGGTCGCCGACAGCACGATCGCCGCCTGGCGCATGGTCGCGCCCAGTTGCAGCTCGGCGCCGATCTCGTCCGCGGCGATCGCCAGCAGCTCGGTCAGCTGCCGCGCGTCGTCACCGCCTTCGCGCACCGCCATGTCGGTGCGCTGGCATCCTTCGCGGATGACCACCAGCGCCTGCGCCAGCTTGTCGCCCATGTCGCTGTCGCCGGTCCCGGCCCGTTTCGCGGCGAGTGCGCCGTTGGTTTCGGCCAGTTCGGCGATCGGCCGCGCGACGCCGCGCATCGCATTGCCCAGCGAATGGGCATAGATGTCGACCTCGCCCGCGACGACCGACACCGCCTTGCCCAGTTCGCCATGACGGCGGCACAGCAGGCGGGTGTTGGTGGCGATGTCCTGTACGTTGAACTGCACGCGTTGCAGCTGTGCCAGCCGGCCGGTCAGTTCGTCGACCGTCTCGGCGATCAGCCCCAGCATCGCTGCCGAGCGCTGGTCGGCTTCCTGCAACTGCACGGTGATGACGGCGACTTCGCCGACCGCCTCCTCGATCTGGGTCAGGAACGGGCGGCCGTTGCGCCCGGCATCGTCCTCGATCAGGTCGAGCAGCGCGGCGGTATCGGGACGCAGCGCGCGGAGCGAGGCGACCAGCAGCGCGGCGTCGCGATCGAAATCGGCAGCACTGGTTTCGAGCAGCGCGGCGAGCAGGCGATGGATCACCGCCGTCACCTCGACCTGCGCGGCGGGATCGGGCAGGTCGAGCGTGCAGCCGTCGAGCAGTTGCAGTGCCGACACGACGTGTTCGATCCGCTGGCGGGTGCTGTCGCCGACCTGCAACGCGCCGAGCATCGTCGCGACCCGCCCCTGTACCGTCCGCGCGATCTCCGCCACCTGCCGCGCCATCGCGGCGACGTCGCCCAGATGGGTGTGGAGCGCCGCGGCGTCACGGACCAGCCGCCTGGGCACCGCCGGCAGGATCTTGGTCGCTTCGGCGGCGAGCAGTCGTCCGGCCTGTTGCACCGTGCCGACGCTGCCCGACAGTTCCTTCAGCTTGGCGAGGAAGGCTTCGAGATGCTCTTCCCCGGTGGCAAGACGTTGCCCCATGTTGTTGACGAAGCCCACGAAAGCGGCCTCGCCCGATGCGGCGATCTTGATGTTCATGCCATAGATATGCAGCACGCGCAGCGCCTGGCGCATGTCCATCACATGGTCGCGCAGCACGCGCGACGCCGCGCCGATCCGCGCCATGTCCTTGTCGCGCCCCGACTGGATATCGGGCAGCGCCTCGAGCTGGCCGGCGACGTCGGTCAGGCTGGAGACCGCGATTCCCGCCACGCTCTCGTCGAGCGCGCCGGTCACCCCCTCGATCGAGGTGATGATGCGGTCGATCGTCTCGATCGCGGTGGCGAGCGTCGAACCGGCGCGGACGAAGCGCGCGTCCATCCCCGCCGCGACCAGAGCCAGCGTGCGCTTCAGGTCGGACGGGTCGATCGCCTGCGCGTCATGGGTGTCGATGCGGAAATGCTGCATGGCGTCAGTCCTGGCGGAGTGGGAGGGTAAGGCGGGCGACGGTCAACGGACCGTCGCCTGCAGCAATTCACGCGCGATGGCGTGGAGCGGCACGACCTTGTCCGCCGCGCCGCGGGCGATCGCTTCCTTGGGCATCCCGAACACGACCGACGTCGTCTCGTCCTGCGCGAAGGTGCGGGCGCCGGCCTGTCGCATCTCCAGCAGGCCGCGGGCGCCATCGTCGCCCATGCCGGTCATGATGATGCCGACCGCGTTCGACCCGGCGTTGCGCGCGGCGGAGCGGAACAGTACGTCGACCGACGGGCGATGCCGCGAAACCAGCGGTCCTTCCCGGACCGCGACGACATAGCGCGCGCCCTGCCGTTCGAGCATCATGTGACGCAGGCCGCCCGGTGCGATCAGCACATGGCCGCGCATGACGGTGTCGCCGTCCTCCGCCTCCTTGACGTCGACCTGACACAGGCCGTTCAGCCGCTTGGCGAAGGCGCGGGTGAAGCTTTCGGGCATATGCTGGACGATGACGATGCCGGGCGAATTGGCGGGCAGCGCCTCCAGCACCTCGCGTAGCGCCTCGGTCCCGCCGGTCGAGGCACCGATGCACACCACCATCTCGGTCGTGCGGCTCATCGCGCGGCCGGTCGGTGGGGGGAGGACGGCGTCTGCGGTCAGCCTGGCGGCGGGCGCCGTCGTCCGGCCGGTCGCGGGCCGGCCGCGGACGCGGGCGCGGGCGGCGCCCTTCACCGTCTCGCGGATGCGCATCTTGGCGTCGTTCAGGTGATCGGCGACGCCCATGCGCGGTTTCAGGATCACGTCGACCGCGCCCGCCTCCAGCGCCTGGAGCAGCGTTTCCGATCCTTCCTCGACCAGCGACGAACACATCACCACCGGGATCGGACGCTGGCTCATCAGCTTGCGCAGGAAGGTGACGCCGTCCATCCGCGGCATCTCGACGTCCAGCGTGATGACGTCGGGCACCTCTTCTTGAATATAGCGCGCGGCGGCGAAGGGATCGGCGGCGGCGGCGATCACCTCGATCTCCGCGTCCTCATTCAGGATGGCGGTCATCGCCTGTCGCACGCTGGCGCTGTCGTCGATAACGAGGACGCGAATCTTGGCCATGTCAGACCTTCCGGAACACGGTGTAGGACGCGGTGGTGACCGGCAGGTCCATGCCGGCGATCGATTCCGAATGGCCGAGGAACAGGTAGCCGCCGGGCGCGAGGCGGTCGCACAGCCGGCGCACGACCCGTTCCTGCGTGTCCCTGTCGAAATAGATCAGCACGTTGCGGCAGAAGATTAGGTCCATCGGCTCGCCGACCGGATAGCTGGCGTCCATCAGGTTGAGGCGCGCAAAGCCGATCGCCGATCGCAGCGCGGGCACGATCCGTACCTTTCGAGCGCTACGGTCGAGCGAGGTGACGACATAGCGCTGGCGCAGCGTCGCCGGGACCGGATCGAGCAGATCGGCCGGATAGATGCCGCGGCGCGCGGTCTCCAGCACCGCGGTGTCGATGTCGGTGGCGAGGATGCCATAGTCGGGGCCGCCCCGTTGCGCGAACTGGTCGAGGATCATCGCCATCGTGTACGGCTCCGCACCCGTCGAGCAGGCGGCACTCCACGCGCGGATGCGGCGGCGACCGCTTTCCGCCAGCGCCGGCAGCGCGGTCTTCGTCATGAAGTCGAAATGGCCGGGTTCGCGGAAGAAATCGGTCTTGTTGGTGGTGACCGCGTTGATAAGGTGGACCATTTCCGCCGGATCGGCAGTGCCGTCGAACAGATGGTCGCAATATTGGTCCAGCGTCGCCATGCCGGTATCGCGCAGGCGCCGTTGCAGCCGCCCCTGCAACATCGTCGCCTTGGTCGCGGGCATCTTGATGCCGGTCTTGTCGAAGATCAGCGCGGACAGCTTTGCTAGGCGGTGCGGGCTGAGCCGATCGGTATCGGCGGCGGTGGCGGGCAGGGCGGACATGCGGGCGGGTTCCAGTCGTCGCGTAGGGGTGCGCCGCATCCGGTGAAGGACGCGGCGCGTTCCGGGTCAGGCAGCGTCGGCGATGACGGTGGCGTCGTCGGTTGAGAACACCTGCGCGACGTCGATGACGACGACGAAACCGTCGGGTTCGCGCACGACCCCGGCGATATGGTCGGACCGCCAGCGCATGCCGATATCAGGCGCCGGTTCCAGCCGGTCGCGCTCATAGGCGGCGACCGCGATCACCCGGTCGACGACGAGGCCGAGCGAGAGGGTGCGGTCGGCCAGCGCGAGGTCGACGATCAGCACCCGCGTGGCGAGCGTGGCATCGACCGGCGACAGGCCGAGGCGCGCGCGAAGGTCGATCATCGGCACGCCCTGACCACGCACGTCGGTGATCCCCAGCATCCATGCCGGGCCCCCCGGCACGCGGAAGGCGGGGCGATAGTCGAGGATTTCGCGGACCATGGTCACCGGGACCGCGAAGATTTCCTCGCCGAGGCCGAAGGTGACGACCTGGACCACGCCCCTGCCGGTCATGCGGCGCGTCCGAAATCGGCGTCGTCGCTGTCCGGGCCGCCCTGCGACAGGTCGAGCGCGAAGCCGCGGGCGCGGGCCTGCTGGTCGACGACCGAGTTCGAGCGGACCTTGGGTGCGGGCGCCTTGGTACGGACCGCGGGCTTGCGGGCGGCCGGACGGCGCGCGGCGGGGCCATCGGTCACCCGGAAGAAGGCGATGCTCTGCTGCAGTTCGTTGGCCTGTCCCGCCAGCTCCTCGGAGGTCGAGGTGATCTGTTCGGAGGCCGATGCGTTCTGCTGCGTCACCTGATCGAGCTGCTGGAGCGCCTGGTTGATCTGGCTGGCGCCGATATCCTGCTCGCGGCAAGCGGCGCTGATTTCCGACACCAGTTCGGCGGTACGACGGATGTCGGGCACCAGCTTGGTCAGCATCTCGCCCGCCTGCGCCGCTGCCTGCACCGTGTCGCTCGACACCGCGCTGATCTCGGCGGCCGCGCTCTGGCTGCGCTCGGCCAGCTTGCGCACTTCCGAAGCGACGACCGCGAAGCCGCGACCATGTTCGCCGGCCCGGGCAGCCTCGACCGCGGCGTTCAGCGCGAGCAGATCGGTCTGGCGCGCGATTTCCTGCACGATGCCGATCTTTTCGGCGATGGTCCGCATCGCCTTGGCCGCGCGGTCCACCGCGACGCCGCTGGCTTCGGCATCCTTCGACGACTGGCGCGCGATCTTTTCGGTCTGCGCGGCATTGTCGGCGTTCTGCTTGATGTTGGCGGCCATCTCTTCCATCGACGCCGATGCTTCCTCGGCCGATGCCGCCTGCTCGGTGGCACCCTGGCTCACCTGTTCCGACGAGGCGGAGAGTTCCTGGCTGCCGCCCGCCACATTGTCCGCGGCGGCAGACGCGTCGCCGACGACGCTGCGCAGCCGTTCGACCATCGACACCAGCGCATGGCCCAGCTTGTCCTTGTCCGACAGCGGCGTGTGGTCGACGGTCAGGTCGCCCTGCGCAATCTGGTCGGCCAGTGCCGCCGACTGCCGCAGCGCGAGCGTCATGCGGTGGACCGTATCGACGAGATCCTTGATCTCGTCGTTGGTCGTGACCTTCACCTCCTGGTCAAGGTCGCCGACTGCGACCGCATCGATCGCAACCGCGACGCGCTTCAGGCCACTGGAAACCAGATGCGAGATGTAGACGGATCCGGCGATGGCGATCAGCAGCGCGCAGGCCGCGGCGATCAGCAACGTGTTTCGAGCAGAAGCGTAAAGTGCGGAAGTGTCGGCCTTGGCCTCGCGCATCCGCAAGCGCTGCAGTTCGACAAGCTTGGTGATTTGTTCGGACATGCCCATGACGACGGTCCGCGCTTCACCCATCGACAGTTTCATCGCCTCGTCGTTCCGGTTGGCAAGGGCCAGCAGACGAATCCGTTCGTTGATCGCCTTGTACGCGGTCCAGCGCGGGAGAATCTCGGCCCAGATCGGCTTGCCCCGTTCGGTGGCCCTCGACATGCCCAGCGCGATCTTCTGGTCGACGCTGTTGCGCATCTCAATCATGCGATCGTCGAATTTCTTCTTTTCGACGGGATCGAGGGTGGCTGCTATATTCTTTTCGTTACGGACGACGCGTCCGGAGTCGGCATCGATCGACAAGGCAAGGTCGAGTTGTGCAGCCTGGACGCCGATCACCGCGCTGATTGCGTCGTTCAACGCGCTCGCGCGGCTGATACCGACGCCTACGACGACGATCAGCATCGAGATGAGAAGGGCAAAGGTCGCCCCCAGTTTCAGCTTGATAGTAGGACGCATCGGTTAAATCCCCCCGAAATTTCAATGGATAGCCGCGCCGGCAGTTTCGCTTCGCGCGATGGACAGGAAAATTGCCTCGAGATCGGGCAGGACCACGACGTCGTCGCCATGCCGGACCAGCGCGCGGACATGGTCGCGGCGCCAGCGCAGCCCGACGACGGGCGGTCCCTCGCTGGCGGTCGCATCGAACGTCGCGACCTCGTGCACCTTGTCGGTGCGCAGGCCGACGATCGTCGGTTCGCCGCCCAGGTCGATCTCGATCACGACGATCCGGCTGTCGGCGGTGGTCGCCGGGACGTCCATCCCAAAGGCGAGGTGCAGGTCGGCGAGCGGGATGATCCGGCCGCGAAAGTTCACGACATGCCGGACCAGCGCCGGGGCGCCCGGCACCCGCGTTTCGGGCATCATGTCGAGAATCTCGCGAACCAGGACCGCTTCCAGAGCGAAGCTTTGCCCACCGAGATCGAAGACGAGGACCTCGAGCCGGTCGTCGTGGTTCCATGGCACGGCGGTCGATTGCATGTCATCCGGCTGCACGCAGCGTCTCCTGATGCGGTTGGCCGAGCGCGATCATCTGGGCAATGTCGAGGATCAGCGCGACCTCGCCATCGCCGAGGATCGTCGCACCGGCAAAGGTCGCGACGCCCTGATGCAGCGTCGACATCGGCTTGATGACCGTCTGGTGGTTGCCGATAATCTGGTCGACGACCAGCCCGATGCGCCCCTGCGGGGTGGCGACCACCACGATCTTCTGGAACGGATCGGGCCGGGTATCGGTCGTGAACACCTCGCGCAGGCGCAGGAACGGCACCAGCTTCTCGCGCAGCGTTATCAGGCTGCGGCCGCGGTGACGCATATCGTCCTCGAGCGAGAGTTCGATACATTCCTCGACCGCGGTCAGCGGGATGACGTAGCGGCCGGTTCCGACGCGGACCAGCAGCCCGTCGATGATGGCGAGGGTGAGCGGAATGCGCAGGGCGATCAGCGAACCTTCGCCCTCGGTCGACTGGACGTCGATCGATCCGCGCAGGCCCTCGATCGTGCGCTTGACCACGTCCATGCCGACGCCGCGGCCCGACAGGTTGGTGACGGTCGCCGCGGTCGAGAAGCCGGGGGCGAAGATCAGTTGCAGCAGGTCGTGGTCGCTGAGCGGCTGGTCGGGCTGGATCAGGCCGTTCGCCTCCGCCTTTGCCCGGACGCGGGTGCGGTCGATGCCGCGGCCGTCGTCGCGGATGGTGATGACGACCTCGCCCCCCGCCTGATGCGCGGCGAGGCGGACGGTGCCGGCGGCGGGCTTGCCCGCGGCGGTGCGGTCGTCGGCGGTCTCGAGCCCATGATCGCAGCTGTTGCGGATCAGGTGGACCATCGGATCGAACAGCCGTTCGATCACGGTCTTGTCGACTTCGGTCGCCTCGCCCGCCGTTTCGAACTCGATCGCCTTGCCGGTATCGCGGGCGAGGTCGTGGATCAGGCGGCGGAAGCGCGCGAAAAGCGAGCCGACCGGGACCATGCGCAGCACCATCATGGTCTCGCGCAGTTCGCCGGCCAGTCGCTCGATCTCTTCGGAGATCGAGCGCAGGACAAGATCCTGTCCCCGGTCGGCGAGCTGCGACAGGCGGCTCTGCGCGATCACCAGTTCGCCGACGCGGTCCATCAGCGCGTCGAGCCGGCCGGCGGGTACGCGCACGCTTTCCTCGGCCTTGGCGGCCGAACGCGCGGCGGGGGTGTCGACGGCGACGGGCGGTGCGGCGAGGGCCGGTTCCTCCTCGACGGGCGCGGGCTCGCTTTCCGGTTCGTCGTCGAGCGCAAGCGGTGCGATGGCGAGTTCCATGTCGTCCATCACGAAGATGAAGACGTCCTCGATATCGTCGCGCTTGACGTCGCCGACCAGCGTGACGTCCCAGCCGACATGGCATTCGGTCGGGACCAGTTGCGACAGCGGCGGGACGGCGTCGGTGCGCGCGACGATGGTGCAGTCGGCCAGTTCGCGCAGTTCATCCAGCAGCATCAGCGGGTTGGTGCCGTTGGCCATCGCATCGAGCGGCAGCTTGAACGACACGGTCCAGCCGGCGCGGGCGGGCGCCCCTGGCGCAGCGGGCGTGATGCCCGACGCTTCGTCGATCGCCGCCTGCAACCGGGCGAGAATAACGTCGCCCTCCGCCTGCGGCGCATCGCCATCGACCAGCGCGCGCATATGGTCCTGCGCCGACAGGATCACCGCGACCAGCCCGGCGGTGGCGGGGACCTGTCCCTTGCGGACGCGGTCGAACGCGGTTTCGCAGTGATGGGTGAAGGCCGCCAGCGCATCGAAGCCGAACATCGCGCCCGACCCCTTGAGCGTGTGCAGCCCACGGAACACGGCGTTGACGAGATCGGTGTCGTCGAGGCGATGGCCGAGGTCGAGCAGGCCCTGTTCGACCTGATCCAGCACCTCGCCCGCCTCGACGCGGAAGGCGGCGACGGGATCGTCGATCACCGGCCGAGTACCTTGCGTGCGACCTTCACCAGCTGATCGGGGACGAACGGCTTCACCAGCCAGCCGGTCGCGCCGGCGGCCTTGGCCTGGTTCTTCATCTCGGGATCGGATTCGGTGGTCAGGAAGATGATCGGCACCCCGGCCTGCGCGGGCTGTTTGCGCAGTTCGCGGATCATCGACAGGCCATCCATGTTCGGCATGTTCAGGTCGGTGACGATCATGTCGAACCTGGTCGCCTCGGCCTTTGCCAGCCCTTCGACGCCGTCGCCGGCCTCGGTCACGCTGTAGCCGGCACCCGTCAGCGCGATGCGGATCGCCATGCGCAGGCTGGCGGAATCGTCGACGGCGAGAATGGAAGCGGTCATTGCAGCGGTACTCCGTGGAACCAGAAAGCGTTGTCGTCGGGGGTCATCGCGTCGGTGAACCCGGCACGGTGGAGAAGGGCGGTGAGCGTGTCGTCGGCGGGGGTTGCCAGACGGACGGCGGTGCCGCGCAGCCGGGCCTCGGCGCGCAGGCTCTCGATCAGTTGCACGACGCTGAGGTCGGGGGCGGTCAGCCCGGCGGCGTCGAGCACGATGTCCACATCCGGCGGCAGGTCGCGTAGCGCGTCGGCGACGGTACCGACCGACTCCATCGTCACGTCGGGCGGCAAGAAGATCGTAGACGGCATATGGTAGAACCCCCCGATGACTGGGAGTTGCTTCGCAGCGGCTGCTTAAGATCGATTTAAGCACGGCGCAGGCGCCAGCGGTCCCGAAGTTCCGGCGGATCGCCTGCGGTCGATGCCGTTAACCATGTCGTCGCGCGTTGCGCAGGTACGACGTCGGCGGCCGCGACGGCGGGTTAACGTTTGCGCGGCGTGAGCGTCATTCGAAAGTCTGAGAGGAAATATGCGCAAAATTCGCGCAGGGCCAGCCGCGGTGACGGCCGGCGCGATCAGCGGCGCGGCAGGCGGCGCGCGATCAGGATCAGCAGCAGGCCGAGCGCGGCGGTCACCGATCCGGTAATGACCCAGAGATACTGGTCGATCATGAAGGAACTGGCGGGCCAGCGGATGATCCCCATCCCCTGACCCAGCCAGAACAGTCCGACGAACGCGAGGATCGCGCCAACGATCGTGAGCGTGCGCCGGACGTAGCGCATGTCAGCGCTTGCCCACGGGTAGATAGTCGCGCTGCGTCGGGCCGGTGTAGAGCTGGCGCGGACGGCCGATCTTCTGCTCGGGGTCCGAGATCATCTCGTTCCACTGCGCGACCCAGCCGACGGTGCGGGCCAGCGCGAACAGCGCGGTGAACATCGTCGTCGGGAAACCGATCGCCGACAGGATGACGCCCGAATAGAAATCGACGTTCGGGAACAGCTTTTTCTCGCGGAAATAGTCGTCGTTCAGCGCGATCTCTTCCAGCTGCAGCGCGGTTTCGAACACGGGGTCGTTGACGCCGAGCGAATCGAACACTTCGCGCACGGTCTTCTGCATCACCGTCGCGCGGGGATCATAGTTCTTATAGACGCGGTGGCCGAAGCCCATCAGGCGGAACGGATCGTCCTTGTTCTTGGCACGGGCGATATATTCCGGAATGCGGTCGGGCGTGCCGATCTCGCGCAGCATGTTGAGCGCGGCTTCGTTCGCGCCGCCATGCGCCGGACCCCACAGACAGGCGATGCCCGCCGCGATGCAGGCGAACGGGTTGGCACCCGACGAACCGGCAAGGCGCACGGTCGAGGTCGAGGCGTTCTGTTCATGGTCGGCATGCAGGATGAAGATCCGGTCCAGCGCCTTCTCGACGACCGGGTTCACCTCATATTCCTCGGCCGGCACGCCGAACGTCATGCGCAGGAAATTGCCGGTGTAGCTCAGGTCGTTCTTCGGATAGATGAACGGCTGACCCACGCTGTACTTGTACGCCATCGCCGCGATCGTCGGCATCTTGGCGATCAGCCGGTGCGACGCGATCATCCGCTGGTGCGGATCGGTGATGTCGGTCGAATCGTGGTAGAAGGCCGACAGCGCGCCGACGACGCCGCACATCACCGCCATCGGGTGGGCATCGCGACGGAAGCCGCGGTAGAACCCCGCCAGCTGTTCGTGCAGCATGGTGTGGCGGGTGATCGTCCCGGTGAACTTGTTCAGTTCGTCGCCCGAGGGCAGTTCGCCGTTCAGCAGGAGATAGGCGACCTCCATGAAGCTCGACCCTTCGGCCAGCTGCCCGATCGGATAGCCGCGGTGGAGCAGTACGCCTTCGTCGCCGTCGATATAGGTCAGCGCCGAATCGCAGCTGGCGGTCGAGGTGAAGCCGGGATCGTAGGTGAAGGCGCCCGTCTGGGCATAGAGCTTGCGGATATCGATGACGTCGGGACCGATCGTGCCCGAGCGTACCGGCAAATCGACGTCCTTGCCCGCAACCTGCAATTTCGCGTTATCGGCCATCTGGCGTCTCCTGTCTCGTTATGCGGCCGGTGCGGCCATCTGGTCTTTGATGCGGCCCAGGCTCTCGTCGCGACCCAGCAGGGCGAGCACGTCGAAGATACCCGGTGAGGTGCGCGAGCCCGTCAGCGCGGCGCGAAGCGGTTGCGCGGCAGCACCCAGCTTCAACCCCGCCGCCTCCGCCACTTCGCGTACCGCAGCTTCGATTGTCTCCGTATCCCATGCTGCGAGTGCGTCAAGCGCGTCGTGCAACTGCGACAAAATCGCACGGGCGTCGGGCGTCAGTAGCGCGGTCGCGCCATCGTCCATTGCCAGCGGGCGGGAGCGGAAGAAGAAGGCGGCGTTGGCGGCCAGTTCGTTGATATCGGCCGCCCGGACCTTCAGCACCGGCATGGCGCGGTGCAGCAGATCGCGGTCGATCCCGGCCGGCAGGCGCCCGGCGACCAGGTCGGTCAGGCGGGCGTCGTCGGCTTCGCGGATGTAGTGGCCGTTGAGGTTCAGCAGCTTCTTGGTGTCGAAGCGCGACGGCGAACGGCCGACACCCGAAAGGTCGAACACCTCGGTCCCGCGTTCGCGGCTGATGATCTCCTCGTCGCCATGGCCCCAGCCCAGACGCAGCAGGTAATTGTTCAGCGCTTCGGGCAGCACGCCCAGTTCGTCGCGATATGCCTCGACGCCCAGCGCGCCGTGACGCTTCGACAGCTTGGCGCCGTCAGCGCCGTGGATCAGCGGGACATGGGCATAGACCGGATCGGGCCAGCCGCCCTCGACCGCGTCCATCGCGCGGATCAGTGCCAGCTGGCGGAAGGCGTTGTTGAGGTGGTCGTCGCCGCGGATGACGTGGGTCACGCCCATGTCGTGATCGTCTACCACGACCGCCAGCATATAGGTGGGCGTGCCGTCGGAGCGCAGCAGGACGAAATCGTCGAGTTCGGCATTGGCGACGGTGACGTCGCCCTGCACCTGATCGGAGATCGTGACCGAGCCTTCCTTCGGCGCCTTCAGGCGGACGACGAAGGGCGCGCCGTGTGGAGCGTCCTCCGGTGCGCGATCGCGCCAGCGGCCGTCGTAGCGGATCGGCTTGCCGGCCGCGCGCTGTCCGTCGCGTAGCGCGGTCAGCTCTTCGGGCGTGGCGTAGCAGCGATAGGCATGGCCGGCGTCGAGCAATTGCTTCGCGACGGCGGCGTGACGATCGGCGCGGGCGAACTGGAACACGGCGTCGCCGTCCCAGTCGAGGCCGAGCCAGCGCATCCCGTCGAGGATCGCGTCGATCGCGGGCTGGGTCGAGCGCGCACGATCGGTATCCTCGATCCGCAGCAGGAAGCGGCCGCCATGACGGCGGGCATAGAGCCAGTTGAACAGCGCGGTGCGCGCGCCGCCGATGTGGAGAAAGCCGGTCGGTGACGGCGCAAAACGGGTGACGACAGGCGTCGCGGAATTGGTTGCGCCCAAGCGCGGATGCTCCCAGACATCGGGTGGAACGATATGGCAAACTCAGCCGCGACCGCCCCTAGCATGGCACCCGGCACGCTTCAAACCGTGCGCCCCCCGTTCGGGTTCCTCGGGGCGCTGGAGGCGTTGGCGGAAGCCGAGCGGGGGCAATTGCCGCTGTGGATGCCGGTCGCGCTGGGCTCCGGCATCGCCGCGTGGTTCCTGTTGCCGGGGCAGGGGGCGTGGGCTGCGTTCCTGTTGCTGGCGCTGTCGGTCGCGTTGGCAGGGATGGTGCTGCCATGGGGAACGCGGACCGCGCGGGCGATCACGCTGGCGGGCATGCTGGCGATGCTGGGCTGTGCGCTGGTGTGGTGGCGGGCGGAGCGGGTCGCCGCGCCGGTGCTGGCGCGCCCGGTGGTGGCGGCGTTCACCGGCACGGTCGAACGGGTCGAACCGTTGCCGGCGCGCGACCTGGTGCGACTGACGTTGCGGCCGGGGATGGAGGCAGGGCTGCCGCCACGGGTGCGGGTCAATGTCGCGGAAACCGACGTGCCGGCGGGGATCGTCGCGGGTAGCCGCATCTCGCTCCGCGCACGGCTGATGCCGCCGCCGTCCGCCGCGCTGCCGGGTGCCTATGACTTTGCGCGGACCGCGTGGTTTCAGGGGATCGGCGCGACCGGGCGCGGCTTTGCGCCGATCCGGGTCGTCGCGGCGGGCGATGCCGGCAATGCCGGGCTGCGCGCGGCACTGACCGGGCATATCGTCGCACGGGTCGATGGCAGCGCGGGCGGAATCGCGGCGGCGTTCGTCACCGGCGACCGCGGGGCGATCGACGAAGTCGATGCGGAAGCGATGCGGCGGTCGGGGCTGGCGCACCTGTTGTCGATCAGCGGGCTGCACGTGACCGCGGTCGTCGTGGCGACGATGACGCTGGTGCTGAAACTGCTCGCGCTGTTCCCGCCGCTGGCGCTGCGCGTCCGGTTGCCGGTGGTGGCGGCCGGCGCGGGGGCGCTGGCGGCGCTGGGTTATACCTGGCTGTCGGGGGCGGACGTGCCGACGGTGCGGTCGTGCATCGCCGCACTGCTGGTGCTGGCGGCGCTGTCGCTGGGGCGCGAGGCGATCACGCTGCGGATGATCGCGACCGGCGCGTTGCTGGTGCTGCTGGTCCTGCCCGAATCGCTGGCCGGACCGAGCTTCCAACTGAGCTTCGCCGCGGTTACCGCGATCGTGGCGCTGCACGAACATCCGCGCGTGCGCCGGTGGTTCCTGGCGCGCGACGAGGCGGTGTGGCGGCGGTTGCTGCGCGGCCTCGCTTCGCTGCTGCTGACCGGGCTGGTGGTCGAGGCTGCGCTGATGCCGATCGGCCTGTATCATTTCCACAAGGCCGGGCTGTACGGTGCGCTGGCCAACATCGTCGCGATCCCGCTGACGACCTTCGTCACCATGCCGCTGGAGGCGCTGGCGCTGCTGCTCGATTTGGTCGGGCTGGGTGCGCCGGCATGGTGGGCGGTCGAGCGGTCGCTGGTGCTATTGTTGTGGATCGCGCACCGCGTGTCATCGGCACCGGGGTCGGTCGCCGCGCTGCCGGCGATGCCGGACGGGGCGTTCGCGCTGATGGTCGTCGGCGGGCTGTGGATCGCGTTGTGGCGCGCGCGGTGGCGGCGCTGGGGCGTGGTGCCGGTGGTGGCGGGGGCAGTCTGGGCGTTGGCGACGCCCGCGCCGGACCTGCTGGTGACCGGGGACGGGCGGCATCTGGCGCTGGCGACCGACGATGGCGGCATGGCGATCCTGCGCGACCGGGCGGGCGACTATGTCCGATCGACGCTGGGTGAGGGCGGGGGTGTTACCGGCGACCTGCCGCCGCTGTCCGGGCAACCGAATGCGCGGTGCAGCCCGGACCTGTGCGTCGCGACGCGCATGACGGGCGGGCGGCGCTGGACGATCCTCGCGACGCGCAGCGGCTATGCGGTGCCGTGGGCGGAACTGGTCGCCGCGTGCGCACGCGCCGATATCGTGGTCAGCGAACGGCGTCTGCCGGAGAAATGCCGGCCGCGTTGGCTGAAGCTCGACCGCAAGATGCTGGCGCGGACCGGCGGGGTGGCGGTGACGCTGTCGACCGGGCGGGTGACGACGGTGCGGCGCGGCGGGCAGCACCCGTGGGAGGTGCCGCAGACGATCGCCCCGCCGCGTGCCGTGAAGAATGCGCGTCTATTCCGATCTCGCAACACCTGACAAACCCGGATCGCAACAGACGTCGTCCCAGCGAAGACTGGGACCTTCCGGTGACGGCACAGGACAGGAGCCGCTCGAGGCCCCAGCCTTCGCTGGGGCGACGTTTCCTTCGAGCGCCTTCGACCGGTCGAAGTCTTACAACCGTGGCAGCGTCACGCCGCGCTGGCCCATATATTTGCCGGCGCGATCGGCATAGCTGGTGCCGCAGGGCTGGTCGCCTTTCAGGAACAGGAACTGGCATGCGCCTTCATTGGCATAGATTTTCGCTGGCAGCGGCGTGGTGTTCGAGAACTCCAGCGTGACATGGCCCTCCCATTCGGGCTCCAGCGGGGTCACGTTCACGATGATGCCGCAGCGGGCATAGGTCGACTTGCCGAGGCAGATGACCAGCACGTCGCGCGGTACGCGGAAATATTCGACGGTGCGGGCCAGCGCGAAGCTGTTGGGCGGGATGATGCACACGTCGGTCTTGCGATCGACGAAGCTGTTCTGCGCGAAGTCCTTGGGGTCCACCACCGCCGAATCGACGTTGGTGAAGATCTTGAACTCGTCCGACACCCGCGCGTCATAGCCATAGGACGACAGGCCGTAGCTGATGCAGCCCTCCCGGCGCTGCGATTCGACGAACGGCTCGATCATGCCGGTCGCCAGCGCCTGCTCGCGAATCCAGTGGTCCGACAGGATGCTCATGCGATTCCCCCAATGCCGAGATCGGCCGGTCCGAACGCGTGCGGCAGCAGGTCGGACAGACGATAGGTTTCGATGGTGCCGCCGCCCAGCCCGGCGCAATGGACGGCGAGGTCGCGGCCGCCCATCTGCGCCGCTTCGTTCAGCACCTGCCGGCAGCGGCCACAGGGGCGAACGGATACGACGTCCGCTGCCCCCATCCGACCGCCGACGATGCCGACCGCGACGATGTCGCCCAGCCGGCCGGCAGCGCTGGCGGTCGCGGTGGCAACGGTTTCGGCGCACAGCGACAGGCCATAGCTGGCGTTTTCGAAATTGGTGCCGGTGACGATCGAGCCATCGGTCAGCAGCAGCGCCGCCCCGACCGCGAAGCGCGAATAGGGCGCATGGGCATGGACGGCGGCGCGGCGGGCCGCGTCGATCAACGCTTCGGGATCGGTCATTGGGCGGCTACACTCCACGCGACGCTGTCGGCGACGCCTTCGACGCGCCGCTTCGGGTTCGCCTGCCACAATCGCCACGGCCGCGCCAGATAGTCGGGCTCGAAGAAGCGCCGCGTCGCCCAGAGCGGGCGGACGATCGCGTCGCTGACCCGGTACTCGGCCTCGAACGCCGGGGAGATGCGCAACATCATCGCCCGCCCGTCATGATATTCGGCCGGGGCGAGGAAGCCGCGGATCGCGGTCAGCACCTGCGCGCGCGTCGGCCGCGTTTCGCATCCGGCGGCGAAATCGAGCGCCAGTGCGGCGGGCAGCGCGTCGGCGGCACGCGGCACGGTGGTGAGATAGGCGGTGACCTGATCGGCGGTCGGTTCGCACAAGGAAAAGACGTGAAGCGCACCATGGCGCAGCCCGGCGGCATGGGCACCGTTCCAGTTCGCCTCGAACGCGGGATCACGCGCCGTACCGTTCGATGCGGTGACGAAGGCGAAGTCCGCGCCGCGCGCGCGCACCATCGGCCAGTCGACCGGTCCGTCGGCGGCGGCAACGCTCAGCCCCTGTACCGGAAAGCGCGTCGCATCGGGGCGCCATCCGAGCGACCAGCGCCAGGTGACGACGGCCGCGATCGCCAGCACTACGCCCAAGCCAAGGATCAACCGGGTCCGCATCATCCCTTGATATGCAGCACGCAGATCAGGGTGAACAGGCGGCGCGCGGTGTCGAAATCGATCGCGACCTTGCCGTCCAGCCGTTCGCGCAGCGCCTCGGCCGCTTCGTTGTGGATGCCGCGGCGGGCCATGTCGATCGTCTCGATCTCGTGCGGGGTCGCTTGGCGGATGGCTTTGTAATAGCTGTCGCAGATCGCGAAATAGTCGCGGATCGGGCGGCGCAGGCGCGCCATGCCGAGCACCAGCGTCTCGATCAGCGTGCCGTCCTCGCGCGCGATCTCGATCGCGAGGCGTCCTTCGGGTACCGACAGCGCGATGCGATAGGGGCCGGCATAGTTGTCCGGGGTTTCGCGTTGCGGGGCGAAATGATTCGCCTCCAGCAGGTCGAAGATCGCGATCCGGCGTTCCTGTTCGATATCGGCGCTGCGCCACAGGATGGTGCGCTCGTCGAGGGTCACGTCGATGATCCGGGGATCGGCCATGGCCTCCTGTTGCCGCTTCCCGGCACGGCGTCCACCGCAAAATGCGCTGTCAAGCGGTTGAGCGCGAGGCCAAGGTCTGGGACAAGGGGGCATGGCCACTGTTCACAGCATCGGCGGGGCAACACCCCCGCAACCCCCGCGCGTGCCCCACAATGTCGACGCGGAGGCGGCGCTGCTGGGCGCGATGCTGATCGACAACGGCCTTGCCGACGACATGGTCGAGCGGCTGGAGGCCGAGCATTTCTACGACCCGCTGCACGCGCGCATCTTCGAACGGATCCGCGACGTCCGCCGGACGGGGATGATCGCCAGCCCGGTGACGCTCAAGCCGATGTTCGATGGCGACGAATTGCTCGCCCCGCGCGGCGGTCAGAAATATCTCGTCGACCTGACGGGGTCGCAGGCGGGCCTGATCGGTGCGCGGCAGATCGCGCAGCAGATCTACGACCTGGCGCAGCTGCGCGCGCTGATTACCGTCGGTCGGACGCTGGTGGAGAATGCCACCGACACCTCGACCGAGGTCGATCCCAAGAAGCAGATCGAGGCGGCCGAGGAAGCGCTGTTCAAGGTCGCGGCCGAGGGCAGTTCGGCCAATGCGGTAAAGTCGTTCGCGCAGGCAACGACGATGGCGGTGCGCATGGCCGAGCGCGCGATGAACTCGGGCGGCGGGTTGTCGGGCGTCACCACCGGCCTCGATTCGGTCAACGGCCGGATCGGCGGCATGCACCACAGCGATCTCATCATCCTTGCCGGGCGGCCAGGCATGGGCAAGACGTCGCTTGCCACCAACATCGCGTTCAACGCCGCCCAGCGGTACATGGACGACCAGCGCGCGGGGATGGAAAAGGGCAAGTCGGTCGGCGCGAAGGTCGCGTTCTTCAGCCTTGAAATGTCCGCCGATCAGCTGGCGACGCGCATCATGGCCGAACAGGCGTCGATCAGTTCCGAAGCGTTGCGCATGGGCAAGATCCGCAAGGAGGATTTTACCCGCCTCGCCAACGCCGCCGCCGATCTCGAGCAGTTGCCGCTCTATATCGACGATACTGCCGGCCTCTCGATCTCCGGCCTGCATACCCGCGTCCGCCGGTTGCAGCGCAAGCTGGACGGCGAGCTGGGGCTGGTGGTCGTCGATTATCTCCAGCTGTTGCAGGGGTCGGGCAAGGGCAGCGACAACCGCGTGCAGGAAATCTCGGAGATTTCGCGCGGATTGAAGACGCTGGCCAAGGATATCGGCGTGCCGGTGATGGCACTGTCGCAGCTGTCGCGTGCCGTGGAACAGCGCGAGGACAAGCGGCCGCAGCTGTCCGATCTTCGCGAGTCGGGGTCGATCGAGCAGGACGCCGACATGGTGTGGTTCGTATACCGCGAGGATTATTATGTCGCGGCCAAGGAGCCCAAGCGACCCCGCGACGGCGACGATGCGCGGGTGTTTGAGGATCATGCCAAATGGGCGATGGATATGGAACGTGTCTATGGCCTCGCCGAGCTGATTATCGCCAAGCAGCGCCACGGCGCGACCGGCAAGGTCACGCTGAAGTTCGAGCCGCAGATCACGAAATTCAGCGATTATGCCGGCGGGGGTTTCAGCGGGCTGGAGGAATAGCCGCACCGGCACCGATCCGCGCATTGCCTTCACCGGCCACCATGACGCTACGGCCCCGCCGGGTGCGGTGCGGATTGTCGAAACAATGAATACGGTTACATCCGGCCTTTACAGCGCTGTCATACCTACCTAGCCTTCAGGACGATCAAGCAGACAAAAACCGCGGAGGGGATGGCGAATGGCCATAGCGGAGGACGTTGGGCGTCGTACGCGCGCATCGGTCGAAGGCGGGATGACCGCACGGCTGAGCGCACTGATGTTCATGCAGTTTTTCATCTGGGGCGCGTGGCAGGTCACGCTGGGCCTCGTCATGCAGACGGTCGGCATCGGCAACCTGATCGGCAACGCGTTCTCGATGGGGCCGATCGCGTCGATCGTCGGATCGCTGCTGCTGGGCATGGTCGCCGCGCGCTATGTCGCGCCCCGGATGCTGATGGTGATCCTGCATCTGGTCGGCGGCGTGCTGCTGTTCCTGATGCCCTCGCTCATCACGCCGGAACGCGGCGGCACCTTCGTGTGGCTGCTGCTGGGCTACATGATCCTCTACATGCCGACCGTCGGTCTGGCGAACACGATCGCGCTTAAAAGCTTCGGCACGCGGACCGACAATTTCCCCTTCGTCCGCGCGTTCGGCACGATCGGCTGGATCGCGTCGGGCCTCATCATCGGCTGGGCCGGGCTGTCGGCCAGCCCGCAGATATTCACCGTCGCGGCGGTCGTGTCGATCGCGCTCGGCATCTACAGCTTCACGCTGCCGGCGGTCGAGGCGGACCGGCCGCAGGGCGGCAGCGTGCTGGCGCAGGTGTTCTGCGTCGAGGCATTCGGGCTGATGCGGCAGAAGTCGTTCCTGATCTTCATCACCTGCGCGACGCTGATCTCGGTCCCGCTGGCGATGTACTACGCCTATGCCTCGCCCTATGTCGGCGCGGCGGGGATCGAGAATGTCGGCGGCACGCTGGCGATCGGGCAGATGTCCGAACTGGTGTTCATGTTCTCGATGCCGTGGCTCTATCGCCGCTTCGGGGTGAAGCCGCTGCTGCTGGTCGGCATGGCCGCATGGGCGCTGCGCTATGCGCTGTTCGCGATCGGTGACGGCGGCACGGGGCTGTGGGCGGTCTATCTGGGCGTCGCGCTGCACGGCGTATGCTACGACTTCTTCTTTGTCGCCGGGGCCATCTATGTCGGCACCATCGCCACGCCGAAGGGCGTCAATGCGCAGGCGCAGGGGATGTTGACGCTGTTCACCTATGGCGTCGGCATGCTGCTCGGCTCGCAGATCGGTGCGCTGCTCTATGCGCAGCTTCCCGCCAATCCGACGATCGCCGACTGGCAGGGCATGTGGGTCTATCCCGCCATCGCCGCCGCCGCGATCGCATTGCTGTTCCAACTCACCTTCCGCGACGATCGTCGCACGGAGACCGTGGCATGACGGGCATGAAGGGGCCGGGCATCTTCCTGGCGCAGTTCCTGGGCGATACCGCCCCGTTCGACACGCTGGAGAACATGGCCGAGTGGGCCGCCGGTCTCGGCTATATCGGGGTGCAGATCCCGTGCGACAGCCGGCTGATCGACCTGAAGACCGCGTCGGAAAGCCAGGACTATTGCGACGAGCTGACCGGCAAGCTGGCGGTCCACGGCATCGCGGTGACCGAGCTGTCGACCCATTTGCAGGGGCAGCTGGTCGCGGTCCATCCGGCCTATGACACGCTGTTCGACGGCTTCGCGCCGGCGGAAGTGCACGGCAAGCCGGCCGAGCGTCAGCTGTGGGCGGTCGAGCAGGTCAAGATGGCGGCGAAGGCCAGCGCGAAGCTGGGGCTGAAGGCGCATGCGACCTTTTCCGGCGCGCTGGCATGGCCGTACGTCTATCCGTGGCCGCAGCGTCCGGCGGGTCTGGTCGAGGAAGCGTTCGCCGAACTGGCGCGGCGCTGGACCCCGATCCTCGACGTGTTCGAGGACCATGGCGTGCATTGCGCGTTCGAGGTCCATGCCGGCGAGGATTTGCACGACGGCGCGACGTGGGAGCGGTTCCTCGATGCGGTGAAGGGGCACAATGCCGCGCGCCTGCTGTTCGATCCGTCGCATTACGTGTTGCAGCAACTCGACTATCTCGATTTCATCGACCGCTATCACGACCGGATTTCGTGCTTCCATGTCAAGGACGCCGAGTTCAATCCGACCGGACGGTCGGGCGTCTATGGCGGGTATCAGAACTGGGTCGATCGGGCCGGGCGGTTCCGGTCGCTGGGTGACGGGCAGGTCGATTTCTCGGGCGTGTTCAGCCGCATGGCGCAATATGGCTATGACGGCTGGGCGGTGCTGGAATGGGAGTGCGCGCTCAAGAACTCGGCCGACGGCGCGGCCGAGGGGGCGCCGTTCATCGATGCGCACATGATCCGCCTGACCGAACGGCCGTTCGACGATTTCGCGGCGAGCGGCGTCGACCGCGCGGCGATCCGGCAGCTGATGGGGCTGTCGGCGCAATGACCACGCGCCACGAACCGTTGAAGCTGGCGATGGCCGGCGGGGGCGAGGGCGCGTTCATCGGCGCGATCCACCGCAACGCCGCCGCGCTGGACGGTAACTGGCGGCTGGTCGGGGGGACGTTCAGCAGCGACGGCGCGCGCAACGATCGCAGCGGCGCGGTGCTGGGGCTCGATCCGGCGCGGGTCTATCCGACGATCGAGGCGCTGATCGCTGCCGAGCGCGCGCTGCCCGCGGGCGAGCGGATCGACGCGCTGGCGATCGTGACGCCCAACCACCTCCATGCGCCGATGGCGATCGCCGCGCTGGAGGCGGGTATCCACGTCTTCTGCGAAAAGCCGATGGCGATGAATTCGGCCGAGGCGCAGGCGATCGCCGCCGCGGCGGAACGCGGCGGTGCGAAGTTCGCGCTGGCATTCACCTATAGCGGGTATCCGCTGATCGAAGAGGCGCGCGTCCGGGTAAGTCGCGGCGATCTGGGAAAAATCCGGGTCGTTCAGGTCGAGTATCTGCAAGGGTGGCTAAGCCTGCCGATCGATGGCGAAGGTAACAAACAGGCTGCGTGGCGCACCGATCCGGCAAAGGCCGGGATGGGCGGCTGCCTGGGCGATATCGGCACCCATGCCTTTCATCTGGCCGAGCATGTGGCGGGCGTGCGCGTCGAATCAGTATGTGCCGACTTGACCGTGCATGTGCCCGGACGGCGGCTGGACGACGATGTCAGCGCGTTGCTGCGCTTCGACGGGGGCGCGCGCGGTACGCTGAAGGCCAGTCAGGTCGCGGCGGGCGAGGAGAACGGGCTGAAGCTGCGGGTGTCGGGCGAGCATGGCACGCTCGAATGGGCGCAGATGGAGCCGAACACGCTGACGCTGCGCTGGCTCGACCGGCCGACCGAGGTGGTGCGCGCGGGCGGGCCGGGGCTCAGCCCCTCGACGCAGGCGCTGCTGCGCACTCCGTCGGGCCATCCCGAGGGCTATATCGAGGCGTTCGCCAACCTGTATCAGGGATTTGCCGCGCAGTTGCAGGGCAGGGACGACCGGTTCGTGCCCGGCCTTGCCGACGGATTGCGGACGATGGCGTTCATCGAGGCGATGATCGCCAACGCCGCCGGCGACGACAAATGGACCCCGGTTTCGGGGCGCGTATCAGGAGAGTATCGATGAAGCTGTTGATGGGCATCGCCATCGCCGGGGCCAGCGCGACCGTCGCGCTGCTCGCCACCGCCACGCCGACCACCGCACAGACCCCGGCACCGGCCGCGTTCAACGCGTGCAAGGCGTGCCACACGGTCAACAAGGGCGGGCGCAACGGCATCGGCCCGAACCTGAACGGTGTGGTCGGACGCCCCGCGGCGTCGGTCGCCGGTTTCAACTATTCGCCGGCGATGAAGGCGTCGAAGCTGCGCTGGGACGCCAAGACGCTCGACGAATATCTGGCCGGCCCGACCAAGAAGGTGCCCGGTACGCGGATGCCGATCGCGACGCCCGATCCGGCGAAGCGTGCGGCGATCATCGCCTATCTGACGTCCGCCAAATGAGCGGGGTGTCGCGCCGCACGGTGATGGCGGGCGGCGCTGCGGCGACGCTGGCGGTTGGCGTCGGCGCGGCACAGCGTCCGCCGTCGAACGCCGCGCGCTTCTCGCTGAAATATGCGCCGCACGAGGGCAGCTTCGCCAGCCGCGGCGGGCGGATCGAACAGATCGCCTATGCCGCCGACCAGGGCTTCACCGCGTGGGAGGACAACGAGGCCGCCCTGCGCAGCGTCGCCGAACAGACCGCGATGGCGAAGGCGTTGCAGCAGCGGGGCATGACGATGGGGGTGTTCGTCGCCTCCATGCCGAAATGGGCGCAGTCGCGGCCGTTGCTGGGTGCCAATGACGGGGCGGAGCGCGAGGCGTTCCTTGCCGACATCCGCGCCTCGATCGACGTCGCCAGGCGGCTGTCGGCGACGCGGATGACGGTGGTCACCGGCTTCATGGACCCAAAGGTGCCGGTGGATATCCAGACCGCGCGGGTGATCGACGTGATGCGCCGCGCGGGCGAGATCGTCGCGCCGCATGGGATCGCGATGGTGATGGAGCCGCTGAACACCCGCACCAACCATCCCGGCGTCTATATGCAGACGATCGCGCAGGGCTATGCCGTCGCGCGCGGGGCGAACAGTCCGGGGGTGAAGATCCTTGCCGACCTGTATCACGAGCAGATCCAGTCGGGGAACCTGATCCCCACGCTCGACACCTGCTGGGACGAGGTCGGCTATATCCAGTTCGGTGACAATCCCGGCCGCAACGAGCCCGGGACCGGCGAGATCAACTATGCCCGGATCGTCCAGTGGCTGCGCGGCAAGCGCTATGCCGGGGTGATCGGCATGGAACATGGCAATTCGATCAAGGGTCGCGCGGGCGAGGAGGCGCTGGTCGCCGCCTATCGCCGGATCGACCAGGCTTAAACAGGGGAGGCGAGATGACGCTCCGCACGATGGTCGCACTCGGTGCGACGTTGATAACGCTCTCAACATCCGGTTCGGCGCAGGAGAAGCCGGGGTTCAAGGACACGCCGATGCTGCCCGGCGGGCAGTGGCGGGTGCATGATGCCGACCGGCCGGCGCCGGTAGTGGTGACGCCGGCGAAGCAGCCGGGCGGCGCGCCGTCCGATGCGGTGGTGCTGTTCGACGGGCGCTCGCTCAACGCATGGACGCCGCAGCGCAAGGCGTGGCCGATCACCGACGGCGCGATGACCGTGCCGTCGCGTGCCAGCGCCGGCGGCGAGAACGCGCTGGTGACGAAGCAGAGCTTCGGCGACGTGCAATTGCATCTGGAGTTCCGCAGCCCCAATCCGCCGACGAAGACGTCGCAGGATCGCGGCAACAGCGGCATCTGGTTCATGCAGCGCTACGAGGTGCAGATCCTCGATGGCTATCGCAACCCGACCTATGCCGACGGCACGGTCGGCGCGGTCTATGGCTTCAAGCCGCCGCTGGCGAACGCGGCGCGTGCGCCGGGCGAATGGCAGAGCTATGACATCGTGTTCGAACGGCCGCGCTTCGCCGCCGACGGGTCGCTGGTCCGGCCGGCCTATGTCACCGCGTTCCTGAACGGGGTGCTGGTGCAGAACCATCAGGCGATGCTGGGTACGACCGCATGGCGGCAGGTCGCGAAGTATACGGCGCATGGCGATGCCGCGCCGATCCAGTTGCAGGACCATGATTCGCCGGTGTCGTTCCGCAACATCTGGGTACGTCCGTTGCCCGAGGCGGCGATCGCGCAGGATTTGAAGGAGAATGTGAAATGATCGACCGCAGGACGGCGCTGGCCGGCGTCGCGGCGATGTTCGGTACCGCGCTCTACGCCCCGCTCGCGCGGGCGGCGGGTGCGCAGGGACCGGTCACGACGCCGGTGCCGGTCATCAGCGAAGGTCCGCCTAGCGCGGCGGTGTTCACGGCGGTGCAGCGCGCGGCGATGACGAGCCTGAGCGAACGGGTGTTGCCGACCACCGACACGCCCGGCGCGATCGCCGCCGGGGTGCCCGCCTATATCGAAAAGCTGCTGGCCGACTGGTCCTATCCGGCCGAACGCGTGCCGATCCTCGCCGGGCTGGACGCGATCGAGGCGAAGGCGATGGCGGACTACCGCGTGTCGACCGCCAAGGCGACGCCGGCGCAGCAGGACGCCTTGCTCACGCTGGCGATGAACGGGCAGATCGCGGGCGGCAAGCCGTTCTTCGAGGCGTTCCGTCAGCTCGTGATCGCCGGTTACTACACGTCGGAGATCGGCATGACGCAGGAACGCGAATACCTGCCGGTGCCGGGCGAATATAACGGCGCCTTTCCCTATTCCCAGGTCAACAAGGTCTACAGCGCATGATGATCGATCGCAGGAAGCTCCTGATCGGCGCGGGCGGCCTTGCCGCGCTTGCCACCACCCGTACGGCATCGGCGGCGCAGATCGGCGCGATCGGCATCCAGCTCTATACCGTGCGCGAACTGTTCCAGAAGGATCCGGTCGCCACGCTGACGTCGCTCGCCAAGATCGGCTATCGCGAGGTCGAATATGGCGGCGGCGGATACGACGCCATGGACCACAGGCTGTTGCGGCGGACGATGGACCGGCTGGGGCTGAAGTCGCCGTCGGTCCATATCGGCTACGACGCGCTGCTGGGGTCGTTCGCCAGGCAGGTCGAGATGGCCAAGACGCTGGGCGCCGACACGGTGATCCTGCCGTACATGACCGACCAGTATCGCAACGAGGCCGGCTGGACGCAGGCGCTGCCCAACATCAACCGCTTCGCCGCCGACCTGCGCAAGGCGGGGCTGGGCTTCGCCTATCACAACCATGATTTCGAATTCACGGTAAAGCCGGGCGGGGTGAGCCTGTACGAACGGCTGCTCAAGGCGACCGATCCGGCGCTGGTGAAGGTCGAGCTCGACCTGTACTGGGTCGGCCATGCCGGCGAGGATGTCGGCGCATGGATCGACCGGCTGGGGCCGCGGCTCTATGCCTATCACGTCAAGGACATGCGGCCCGATGGCAGCATGACCGCGGTGGGGGCCGGCAAGACCGATTTCGCCGCGCTGTTCCGCCGCCGCGGCAGCCGGGGCGTCCGCCATTTCTATGTCGAGAACGACGAGGCGCCCGCGCCCTATCTGCCCGACGTCACGACCAGCTACCGGACGCTTCGCGCCCTTCGCTACTGATAAAATTACCCTGGGAGGGGACATATGGCTGCCACCAACAGGTTCGACGCGATCGTCATCGGATCGGGCGTCAGCGGCGGGTTCGCCGCGAAGGAACTGACCGAAAAGGGCCTGCGCGTCCTGATGCTCGACCGCGGGCGCATGGTCGAACATATCGAGGGCTATCCGTACGACGGAAAGCCGGCGTACGAGGTCCCGGCACGCAACCAGATGCCCAAGCCGCTGATGGACAGCGACTATTTCATCGCCCGCCACGGCTATGTCGCGCCGAGCAACCGGTCGTTCTACAATGACGACCGGCTGAACCCCTATGCGTTCGACGAGGGCGACAAATTCTACTGGATCCGCCCCGGCGCGGTCGGGGGCAAGTCGCTGATCTGGGGCCGCTGGACGTTCCGCTGGAGCGCGGACGACTTCGCGGCGAACAAGCGCGAGGGCGTCGATGGCGAATGGCCGATCGGCTATGACGACGTCGCGCCGTGGTACAGCTATGTCGAGAAATATATTGGCGTGTCAGGATCGCGCGAGAACCTGCCGTACCTGCCCGACAGCGAGTTCCAGCCGCCGATGGACATGAACGTCGCGGAGAAGTGGCTGAAACAGCGGCTGGAGACCCAGTTTCCCGGGCGCAAGCTGATCCACACCCGCCTGTCGAACATGACCGAGGACAAGCCGGACCAGAACCGCAGCAAGTGCCAGTTCCGCAACCAGTGCGGCAATGGCTGTTCGTTCGGTGCCTATTTCTCGACCCAGGCGGTGACGCTGCCGGCGGCACGGGCGACGGGTCGGCTGACGCTGCGGTCCGACGCGGTGGTCACCAACCTCGAATATGACGCCGCGCGCAAGAAGGTGACCGGGGTCCGGTTCATCGACGCGAAGACGGGGCAGGCGGAGACGGTACAGGCCGGGCTGGTGTTCCTGTGCGCGTCGGCGATGGCGTCGACGCAGATCCTGATGAATTCGCGGATGGCCGGCGGCGGTCGCAGCCATTTCGACACCAGCGGGACGCTGGGCCGCTATGTCATGGATCACATCTTCCGCGTCGGGGCCGAGGGCGAAATCCCCGGCATGACCGACCTGATCGAATTCGGGCGGCGGCCGGGCGGGGTCTATGTCCCACGCTTCCGCAACCTGAACGGCGAGGAGGGTGTCGGCTTCCGCCGCGGCTATGGCTATCAGGGCAGCGCGCGGCGCGAACCGGCCGCGCCGGTCGGGTTCGGCAAGGACATGAAGCACGGCATGCGCCGCTACGGCCCGTGGAAGTTCGGGATGGGCGCGTTCGGCGAATGTCTGCCCTATGTCGACAATCGCGTGTCGCTGCATGCGAACAAGGTCGACCGCTTCGGCGTGCCGTTGATGCGGTTCGACGTGAAGTTCCGCGAGAACGAGCTGAAGATGATGGCCGACGCCCGCACGCAGGGCGAGGCGATGCTGAAGGCCGCCGGGCTGGTAAACGTCCGCAGCTATGAAGGCGAGCACGTGCCCGGCGACGCGATCCACGAAATGGGTGGCGCGCGCATGGGGATGGACCCGCGCAAGTCGGTCCTGAACGGCTGGAGCCAGGCGCATGACGCGTCGAACCTGTACGTCACCGATGGCGCGCAGATGGCATCGGTATCATGCGTCAATCCGTCGCTTACCTTCATGGCGCTGACCGCACGCGCGGCCGACCATGCGGTGCGGACGAAGGCCTGGGCGTAGTTTGGGGCGACCGAGAGGACCGTGCGAAGGCCTTCGATAGCCCCATGATTTGGCTGAATCCCGGCGAAGGCCGGGGTCCGGTTGGGAAGCGGTTGCGTTCGTTGCCGATGTTTCCCGATCAGACCCCGGCCTTCGCTGGCGGCAGAGTTTGATCCATCCCTGTTGAAACGGGTGTCATTCCGGCGAAGGCCGGGATCTTCCGGTGGTAGTGCGCAGCAGGAGCCGATGGAGACCCCGGCCTTCGCCGGGGTGACGGTTCCATGCCGATGGACCAAACTTCAGGATATGGCGGTTTTGCGGTCAGTCCGCGACCGGTGCCGTGACCACGCCGGTATCGGGGCGTAGTCCCAGCAGTATCAACAACGTGCCGGCCGCCGCCTCCAGATCGTCGATCGCGACGGTTCGTCCTTCGCCCTCGCGCGCTTCGAACCCGTTCTTGACGCCGAGATTGTCGAACGGGGTGAGCGTGGCCGTGTCGCCGGTGCGCTCGATATCCACCCGCAGCGCGTCGCGCATGAAGGTTTTGAAGTTCTTCACCGCCGCCGCGTCCTGGAACGGAATGAACTGGCGCTTCCACTGGTCGGCCGTCGGATCGGCCACATCGGTTCGCGATGCGTTCAATGCCTCCGATAGCGCATGGGCGACGACCGCCTTCTTCGCCGACTTACCGAACCATTTGGGATCGGTGGCGATCGTGTCGCCCGATGCGGTCCGCGATACGGGCGCGAGGATCAGGCGTCCGTTGGTGAAATAGGCGACGGCCGATTGGTGCATCGCGCCGCTTTGCGCCGGAACGCAGGCAGGGGCAAGCCGCCCCCCCCCAGCACCATCAGAAGCTCGGCAGGTTCGGGTCGCCGTCGGGTAGCGGGGTATGGATGCCGCATTCGACCTTTTCCCAGCCCGCCCAGCGCCCCGAGCGCGGGTCTTCGCCCGGCTTGACGCGGTTGGTGCAGGGCTGGCAGCCGATCGAGGGGAAACCCTGTTCGACCAGCGGGTGGCGCGGCAGGTCGTGCTGCGCGAAATAGGCGTCGATGTCCGCCGGGGTCCAGGTGATGAGCGGATTGACCTTCAGACGGCCGGCGGTGTCCGCGGTATCGATCTCGAAGCGGGGCAGGGCGGTGCGGGTGGCCGACTGGAACGCCTTGCGCCCGGTGAAGCTCGCATCGAACCCGGCCATGGCGCGGGCGAGCGGTTCGACCTTGCGCAGGTCGCAGCAGCCATCGGGATCGTAGGACCAGCGCAGGCCGGTCGCGTCCTTCGCCGCCAGCAGATCGGCATCGGGCGTCAGGTTGCGGAAGTCGGTGAGGCCGAGGCGTTCGACCAGCAGGTCGCGATAGGCGAGCGTTTCCGGGAAATGCTTGGCGGTTTCGAGGAACAGCACCGGCACCGACGGATCGGCGGTAGCGATCAGGTGCAGTAACACCGCAGACTCGGCACCGAAGGACGAAACCGCAGCGACGCGGCCGAGCAATCCCTCACCCAGCGCGGTCGTCAGCATCTCCTGCGTCGTCGCGTCGCGGAAGCGATCGTTCAGCGCATCGGCGTCGGATTGGGTAAAAGTTGGACCGACCGCGATCCGGTCGCGGATGCGGATTTCGGGGTCGGCATCAGCCATGACGCAGCTTCCACACCGGCACGGCGGGGTCGGCCGCGGCCTGATAGACCTGGTCGTAGCGGTCGAGCGCGCGGGCGAGCGCGGCGGCATCGACCGGCGCGGCCGGGGCGAAGCTGTCGAAGCCGCAGCGGCGCATCAGCGGAATCTGGTCGACCAGCACATCGCCCTCGGCCCGCAGTTCGCCGGCATAGCCCGCCTCGCGCAGGATGCGGCCGGCCGAATAGCCGCGTCCGTCGCGGAACTTGGGAAAGCTGACCTCCACCAGCGCCAGCCGGTCGATATGCGGCAGCAGCAGACGCGCGTCGTCGCCCGCCTCGATCCGGACGGCGGTCGCGTTCGACTGGCCGAGGAACGCGTCGAGGGTGACGGCAGGTTCGTCATGTGCGGTGTCGTCGCGCAGGCGTACCGGCTCGCTCATACGACATCTCCCGTACCGGCAAGGCGCGCCACGACCTTGATCTCGAACCGGAAGCCGGCGAGCCACGTCACGCCCGCCGCAGTCAGCGCGGGCAGGGGGCCTTCGCCCCAATAGGCGGGATGATGGGCGAACAGCAGCGGAAACACCGCGTTGGGATCGGTCGTGAACAGTTGCACGTCGATCACGTCGGCCGGGGTGCAGCCGGCACCGGCGAGCACGTCGCGCAGGTTGGCAAAGGCCAGCGCGACCTCGTCGGCCAGATCGGGTTCGGGCGTCCCGTCGGCACGCGCGCCGACCTGGCCCGACACGAACAGCAGGTCGCCGGCACGGACTGCGGGCGAATAGCCATGGTCGGCGTAGAGCGTATGCGGGCTGGCCGGGAAGACGGCGTCGCGCTTAGCCATAGATGGCCTCCTTGAACGGTTCCATGCCGATGCGGCGATAGGTATCGACGAAACGCTCGCCGCGCTCGCGTTCGGCGAGATAGCGGTCGGTGACGCGCTCGATCGCGTCGACCACCCCGTCCTCCGAAAAGCCGGGGCCGGTGATCTTGCCGAGCGACACGTCCTCCGCGCCCGACCCGCCGAGCAGCAGCTGGAAATTCTCGGTCCCCTTCCGGTCGACGCCGAGGATGCCGATGTGGCCGGCGTGATGATGGCCGCAAGCGTTGATGCAGCCGCTGATCTTGAGCTTGAGTTCGCCGAGGTCGCGCTGGCGCACGGGATCGGCGAAGCGATCGGCGATCTTTTGCGCCAGCGGGATCGAGCGGGCGTTGGCGAGGCTGCAATAATCGAGGCCGGGGCAGGCGATGATGTCGGTGATGAGGTCGAGATTCGCCTCGGCCAGCCCGATCGCGACCAGCCGGTCGTAGACGCTGCGCAGGTCGGCGGAGCGGACATGCGGCAGGACGATGTTCTGCGCATGGGTGACGCGCAGTTCGGCGAAGCTGTACGCTTCGGCGAGGTCGGCCATCGCATCGATCTGATCGGCCGACGCGTCGCCCGGGATGCCGCCGGCGGGCTTCAGGCTGATCGTGACGATCGTATAGCCTTCCCGCTTGTGGGCATGGGTGTTCTGGTCGAGCCATGCCGCAAAGCCGGCGTCGCTGCGGTCGACCGGCGCGTCGGCGCCGGTGTCGGCGAAGGCGGGATCGGCGAAGAAGGCGGCGATGCGGTCGAACTCGGCCTGTGGCGGGTCGATGCCCAGCGTCTTGATATGGGCGAATTCCTCGGCGACCTCGGCGCGGTACCTGTCCACGCCGATTTCGTGGATCAGGATCTTGATCCGCGCCTTGTACATATTGTCGCGGCGGCCGTAGCGGTTGTAGACGCGCAACGCTGCCTCGAGATAGCTCATCAGGTCGGGCAGGGCGACGAAATCGGCGACCAGCGGCGCGATCATCGGGGTGCGGCCCATGCCGCCGCCAACATAGACCTGCGCGCCGGCCACGCCGTCCTGTTCGACGATGCGCAGGCCGATGTCGTGCAGGCGCATCGCCGCACGGTCTTCGTCGGCGGCGATGACGGCGATCTTGAACTTGCGCGGCAGGTAGCTGAATTCGGGGTGGAAGGTGCTCCACTGGCGCAGCAGTTCGGCCCAGGGGCGCGGGTCGGTCAGCTCGTCGGCGGCGGCACCGGCGAACTGGTCGGAGCTGATGTTGCGGATGCAGTTGCCGCTGGTCTGGATGGCGTGCATCTCGACCCTGGCCAGCTTTTCGAGGATGTCGGGCGTGTCGGCCAGCCTGATCCAGTTGAACTGGAGGTTCTGGCGCGTGGTGAAGTGGCCATAGCCGCGGTCATAGGTGCGGGCGATATCGGCCAGCACGCGCATCTGCGTCGACGACAGCGTGCCGTACGGGATGGCGACCCGCAGCATGTAGGCGTGCAGCTGGAGATACAGGCCGTTCATCAGCCGCAGCGGCTTGAACTGGTCTTCGGTCAGATGGCCCGACAGGCGGCGTTCGACCTGGTCGCGGAACTCCGCGACACGGGCATCGACGATCGACTGGTCGTAGGTGTCGTACTGGTACATCGCTTCTTCCTAGATCCTCCCCGCCACGCGGGGAGGGGGACCATGCGCAGCATGGTGGAGGGGGTATGCCACGATCGCTGCCGGTGTGGACGGGGACGCCCCCTCCACCAGCCTGCGGCCGGTCCCCCTCCCCGTGCCGGGGAGGATTTAGATTACCCATGCTCCTGCATCGGGGTCGGCGGGTTTCAGCGTCAGGTCGCTGCGGACCGTCGGACCCAGCGCGCGGATGCGGTCCTTGATGTGCGCCGGGCGGGGGCCTTCGGGGGTTGCGACCGCGTCGATCACATAGGGGACGTTGACCCGCTGCGCCGCTTCCTCGCCATGGGCGATGCGTTCGCCATCCTCGCCGACGTCCGCCGCGTCCTCGACGTGGCGCGACCAGCCGCTGCCCGTCCACCACGTCACGTCGCCGGTGGCGAGGTCGTTGCCGGTCAGAAGTTTCATGCCAGTGCCCCCGCCGCCATGGCCCAGCTGCCGAGCTTGTCCTGCGCATCGGCCAGCTGCACGACCTCGCCGACGACGATCACGGCGGGGCTCTGCACCCCTTCGCGCGCGACCATCGGACCCAGGTCCGCCAGCAGCGTGCGCAGCGCGCGGGCATCGGCATAGGTGCCGCGCTCCAGCACGGCGACCGGCATGTCGGGCGCGACGCCATCGGCCATCAGCTTGTCGGCGATCGCTTCCGCCGTCGCCACGCCCATGTAGATCACCAGCGTACGGCCCTGTCCGGCAAGGCCCGACCAGTCCTGTTCGCTCAGCCCCTTGCACTGGCCGGCGACGAAGCTGACCGCCGACGACCAGTCACGGTGCGTCAGCGGCAGCATCGCGCCCGCCGCGCAGCCGAGCGCGGCCGAAACACCGGGGATCACCTCGACCGGCAGGCCGGCGGCACGCACCGCCTCGACCTCCTCGCCGCCGCGGCCGAAGATGAACGGGTCGCCGCCCTTCAGCCGGACGACGATCGCGCCGGTCTTCACATGGGCGACGATCAGCGCATTGATCGATTCCTGCGGCAGGGTGTGGCGCGCGCGCTGTTTCGCTACCGAGATGCGCTGCGCGGTGGCCGGCGCGAGGTCGAGCACGCGCGGGTCGATCAGCCCGTCATGGACGACGACGTCGGCGGTCTTCAGCGCCTCCACGGCGCGCACCGTCAGCAGCCCGGGATCGCCCGGACCGGCGCCGACGAGGATGACGCGCCCGCGCGCGGTGGGATCGAGTAGCGTAGCCATGATGGCGTAGATGCGGGCTGGGGTGGTTTCAGGCAACCGACGCTTGCTTGGGGCACGGGTAGGGATTGTTTAGCGAGAACTACTCTCCGCCAGACACGTCACCCCAGCGCAGGCTGGGGTATCTTGGTGGCGGCGCGCGGCGTTTCCCGACTGGGAGACCCGAGCCTGGGCTGGGGTGACGTTGGTTGCCGGGAGTCGCGCTGCTTGTCGGCGGCGGAAGCGACGTCCTATTCGTTGCGCAGGCCGATGCCGATCGATGCACGCGCCTGTTCGGCTTCGGCGGACACCACCGGATAGGCGCAATAGTCCGCGGCGTAATAGGCCGACGGGCGGTGGTTGCCCGACAGGCCGATGCCGCCGAACGGGGCGTTGGACGAGGCACCGTTGGTCGGACGGTTCCAGTTGACGATGCCGGCGCGGATGTTGGCCCAGAACCGGTCGTACAGCTGCGGGTCCTGCGAGATCAGCGAGGCGGACAGGCCGTAGCGGGTATTGTTCGCTTCCGTAATCGCATCGTCGAAGCTGTCGACCCGGAACAGCTGGAGCACGGGGCCGAACAGCTCGACGTCGCTGCGCTCGGCGGTGTCGGACATGTCGATGATGCCGGGGGTCAGGAACGGCCGCCCTTCGACCAGCCGTTGCAGGAAACGCAGCGGCCGACCGCCGCGCGAGGTCAGCGACAGGAAGCTTTCGGTCAGCTGGTCGGCGGCCTCGTTGTCGATCACCGGGCCCATGAACGGGGCGGGATCGGCATGGGGTTCGCCGATGATGAGGCGGTCGCACAGCCGGCCGATCTCCGCCAGCAACGGTTCCGCGAGCCGCCGTTCGACGATCAGCCGCCGCGCGGCGGTGCAGCGCTGTCCGGCGGAGGTGAAGGCCGATTGCACCACCAGCACCGCGGCGGCGTACAGGTCGGGCGTTCCCCACACGACGATCGGGTTGTTGCCGCCCATCTCGAGCGCGAGGATCTTGTCCGGGGTGTCGGCGAACTGGCGGTTGAGCGCGATGCCGGTGCGCGCCGATCCGGTGAACAGCAGTCCGTCGATATCGGGATGGCCGGCGAGTGCGCGCCCCTGCTCCGCATCGCCGATCAGCAGGCGGACACAGTCGTCGGGCACGCCGCCCGCGCGGTAGCAGTCGATCAGGAACGCGCCGGTCGCCGGCGTCTTTTCGGACGGCTTGAACACCACCGCATTGCCCGCGATCAGCGCCGGCACGATGTGGCCGTTGGGCAGGTGTGCGGGGAAGTTGTACGGCCCCAGCACCGCCAGCACGCCGTGCGGCTTGTGCCGCAGCGCCATGCGCGAGTTCATCGGCGATTCCAGCCGGCGCTGGCTGGAGCGGTCGCCATAGGCGGTGACCGAGATGTCGACCTTCGCGACGACCGATTCGACCTCGCTGCGCGCTTCCCACAACGGCTTGCCGGTTTCGCGGGCGATGACGTCGGCGAACGCTTCCGACCGGCCGCGTACGACGTTGGCGAAACGGCGCAGCGCCTCTATCCGATAGGCGAGCGACCGCGAGGCCCATCCCGCCCATCCGGTGCGCGCGGCGGCGACTTCGGTATCGGCAATGCCGATCGGGCCGCGCCACAGCGTCGCGCCGGTGGCGGGTTCGGTCGATACGAGTTCGGCCATCGCGGTGTTCAACTGCCCCCTGGTGTCGCGCATCCTGTGGACCCGAATGCGTTAAGACTTCATTTGCTACGAAGCGTTGGGGTCAGGCAAGCGCCGCGCCCATCCGGCGGATCGCGGCGACCTTTGCCGCGAACGGTGCCCAGTCGTCGCGTTCGGCGATGGCGGACCAGATCGCCTCCACCTCGTCGATCAGCATCGAACAGGGCCGGGCGTCCGACCAATAGGGATGGTCGCGTCCCTTGCGCGGGCGATAGTCGGACAGGTGCGCGCGAACCGCCTCGAACGGGGCCCAGTCGTCGCCTTCGGGTAGCCAGCCGCCGAACGCGTCGTGGAAGAAGCGGTCGATCGCCATGCCCGAGCCGGCGAGCGCGGCGGTGACCGCATCGGCGAGCGCGCGGTCGCCGTCGGGATCGCGCGGACGGACGCCCAGCCGCCACAGGATCGCGTCCGTCGCCGCCTGCGCATGGCGTGTCGGGAAGGTTTCGAGCACGGCGATCAATGGCGGGGCATCGACGACGGTGCGCAGCGCCACCGCCAGCTGCATGACGTTCCAGTGCATCGCGTCGGGCTGGCGACCAAAGGCGTAGAGGCCGTGATGGTCGAAATAGGCGGCGGTGAAGCCCGCGTCCCAGGTCGGGGCGAAGCGCCACGGACCATAGTCGAAGCTCTCGCCGGTCAGGTTGATGTTGTCGGTGTTGAGGACGCCATGGACGAACCCCGCGGCCATGAACCGCGCGGCGAGCGTCGCGACCCGGCCGACCGCTTCGTCGAACAGCTCGATCGCCGGATCGCTGCCGGGCGTGCGGTCGTAGAGGCGGGTCAGGACATAGTCGATCAGCCGGCGCATCGCGTCGCCGTCGCGTTCATAGGCCAGCCGCTGGAACGTTCCGATGCGGACATGGCTGTGGTTCAGCCGGACCAGCACGGCCGAGCGGGTGGGCGAGGGTTCGTCGCCGCGCACCAGTTCCTCGCCGGTCTCGACCAGCGAGAAGCTGCGCGAGGTGGGGACGTTCAGCGCCTCCAGCATCTCGGTCGCCAGCACCTCGCGCACGCCGCCCTTGAGCGTCAGGCGACCGTCGCCGAAGCGGCTGTACGGGGTCTGGCCCGACCCCTTGGTGCCGAGGTCGAGCAGGCGGTCGCGATGGTCGGTCGCCTGTGCGTAGAGGAAGCCGCGGCCGTCGCCGATATCGGGATTGTACGACTGGAACTGATGCCCGTGATAGCGCAGCGCGAGGGGGCGGGGCAGGCTGCCGGGAAGCGGCGTGAAGCGGGCGAAGTGGTCGATCCATGCCGCGTCGGACAGGTTTAGAACACCCCCTCCCGTATCCCCGCGCAGGCGGGGATCCAGGGTTTCGATCGCTGCTTGTGGTTCTGCCGGGCTCTGGACCCCCGCCTCCGTGGGGGTACGGTCAATTGCGGCGGTGTTGGTTGCTGGAACGATCCCGATCTCCGCCGCCGCACGATCGTTGCGGAAGCGAAGGATGTGCGCGGGAAAGTCCGCCGCCGTCACCGCGTCGTAAAAGGGATCGCCCAGGTCCAGAATATCGGTGCGGGGACGATAGCGAGCGGGTTGCGGGTTTTCGGCCATGCGGCGATATGGGGGGTGATGGCGCTTTTGGACAAGCAACGCTTCACCGATGGCTATTGGTGGTCGAACGACGGCCTCCGACTGCATTATCGCGACTATCCCGGGCGCGACGACCGCCCGGCGATCCTGTGCCTGCACGGCCTGACCCGCAACGCCCGCGACTGGGAGGACGTGGCCGACCGGCTGGCGGGCGAATGGCGGCTGATCGTGCCGGAGATGCGCGGGCGCGGCGAAAGCGGCTATGCGCGCGATCCGATGACCTATGTGCCCCTGGTCTATCTGCAGGATGTCGAGGCGCTGCTGAACCAGCTGGAGCTGCCGCGCGTCGTCGCGTTCGGTACGTCGCTGGGCGGAATCCTGACCATGCTGCTGGCGGCGACCGATCGCGACCGGATCGCCGCCGCGCTGCTGAACGATGTCGGGCCGGAGCTCGATCCCGTCGGGCTGGGGCGCATCCGCGGCTATGTCGGGCGGCAGGTCAGCCACCCGACCTGGATGCACGCCGCGCGGGCGGTGGGCGATGGCAATGGCGATGCCTATCCGGGCTATGCGGTGCACGACTGGCTGCACATGGCCAAGCGCCTGCACCGGCTCAATTCGGCGGGGCGGATCATCCTCGACTACGACATGAAGATCGCCGAGCCGTTCCGCGTGCCGGGCAACGAGGCCGGGCCGGACATGTGGCGCGCGTACGAGGCGCTGGCGGGCAAGCCGGTGGCGATCGTGCGCGGCGCGTTGTCCGACATCCTGCCCGCGAACGTCGCCGAGGCGATGGCGGTGCGGATCGAGGGGGCCGAGCTGACCATGGTGGCCGATGTCGGACATGCGCCGGTATTGACCGAACCGGCGGCGGTCGGCGCGATCGACGGTCTGCTGGCGCGGGTCGCGGCGGCATGAGCAGGCCGGTCCGCATCCTGCACCTGCATTCGTCCTTCGCCTATGGCGGCAAGGAAGCGCGCGCGATCCGGCTGATGCATGCATGGGGGCCCCATGCGGTACACACGATCGTGTCGGGCGTGCCCGAGCGGACCGAGGCGCGCGCGGCGATCGCCGACCATATCGCGTACGAGATCGCGCAGAACCCGCCGCCGCTGACCGGCAAGCCGTCGGTCGCGCGGTACGAGGCGATCGCGAAGTTCATGGCGCGGTTCGACCTGGTGCTGACATACAATTGGGGCGCGATCGACGGGGTGATGGCGAGGCGGGTGTTCGCGAAGGGCATGCCGCCGGTCGTCCATCACGAGGACGGCTTCAACGAGGACGAGGCGACCCGGCTGAACCCGGTGCGCAACCTGTACCGCCGGTTCGCGCTGGGCGCGGCGGAGGCGCTGGTCGTGCCGTCGCAGCGCCTGATGCAGGTCGCGCGCGGGCCGTGGAAACAGCCCGGCCATCGCCTGCACCTGATCGGCAACGGCATTCCGGTCGAACGCTATGCGCAGGATGTTGCGCCAGACGCGATCCCCGGTTTCCGCCGCAAGCCGGGCGAAGTGGTGATCGGCACCGTCGCGGGGCTGCGCGAGGTCAAGGACCTGCCGCTGCTGGTCCGGGCGGTGGGCGGGATCGCGGTGAAGGTCCGGCTGGTGATCGTCGGCGAGGGGCCCGAGCGGCAGACGATCCTCGACGCGGCCGAGGCGATGGGCATCGACGACCGCGTCCACCTGCCCGGATTTATAGCCGAGCCGTATCGCTATATGGGGCTGTTCGACATCTTCGCCCTGTCGTCGCGCAGCGAGCAGCAGCCGATTTCGGTGATGGAGGCGATGGCGACCGGGCTGCCGGTCGTCGCCCCGCCGGTCGGCGACATCATGGCGATGGTCACGCCGGAGAACCATCCGCACATGGGCATCGACCGGCACGAGGTTCACCTACGCGACCGGTTGCAGATGCTCGCGGTCGACGCCGACGCGCGCCGCCGGGTGGGTGAGGCGAACCTTGCCAAGGCACGAGCCGAGTTCGACGAGGCGAGGATGATCGCGGCGTACAAGGCGCTGTACGAGCGCGCGATCGGGCGGCCGGGGGCGTTGGGATAAGTTCGCGCCGTCACGGCGGGCGGGCACGAAACCGGACGCGGCGGGGCACTCCTCGCAATTTGCTCGCCTTCGCGCGTGGCAGCCATTAATGACGGCTGGATGCGGCGGGGCCTTTTGTCCGGTCCGCTTCGTGGTTCCCGCTGGAGGTTGCGTTGTTCAAAGGTCTGTCGCCCATCGTCTATAACGGCCGCGAAGTCTGGCCGCTGATCGAGGGGGGCAAGGGCGTTGCCGCGACCAACCATGCGTCGGCCGGCGCATGGGCGGCGGCGGGCGGTATCGGCACGGTATCGGCGGTCAACGCCGACAGCTACGATGCCGAGGGCAGGATCATTCCCCAGGTCTACAAGGCGCTGACCCGTCGCGAACGCCATGAAGAGCTGATCGAATACGCGATCGAGGGCGCGGTGCAGCAGGTGCGGCGCGCTTGGGAGATCGCGGGCGGCAACGGCGCGATCAACATCAACGTGTTGTGGGAAATGGGCGGGGCGCAGCGCATCCTGCACGGGGTGCTGGAACGCACCCGCGGGCTGGTGTCGGGCGTGACCTGCGGTGCGGGCATGCCGTACAAACTGTCGGAAATCACCGCGTCCTACGGCGTCAGCTATCTGCCGATCGTGTCGTCGGGCCGTGCGTTCCGCGCGCTGTGGAAGCGCGCCTATTCGAAGGCGTCGGAATGGCTGGCGGCGGTGGTGTACGAGGACCCGTGGCTGGCCGGCGGCCATAACGGCCTGTCCAATGCCGAGGATCCGTTGGCGCCGCAGGACCCGTATCCGCGCGTGCGCGACCTGCGCGCGACGATGCGCGAGGGCGGCATTTCCGACGACGTGCCGATCGTGATGGCGGGGGGCGTGTGGTACCTGCGCGACTGGAGCGACTGGATCGACAATCCCGAACTGGGCAAGATCGCGTTCCAGTTCGGCACGCGCCCGCTGTTGACGCAGGAAAGCCCGATCCCGCCCGAGTGGAAGGCGAAGCTGATGGAGATCGAGCAGGGCGAGGTGCTGCTGCACCGGTTCAGCCCGACCGGCTTCTATTCGTCGGCGGTGCGCAACCCGTTCCTGCGCCAGCTCGAAGCGCGGTCGGAGCGGCAGATCGCCTTTTCGCGGCAGGAGGCGGGCGACCATGTCTTCCAGCTCGACGTGGGGGTGAAGGGCAAGAACTTCTGGGTGACGCAGGGCGACCTGATGCGCGCGCGCGAATGGTACGGGCTGGGCTTCACCGAATCGCTCAAGACGCCGGACAATACGCTGGTGTTCGTGACCCCCGAGGAAAAGGGCATCATCCGCAAGGACCAAGCGGACTGCATGGGCTGCCTGTCGCAGTGCAGCTTTTCGAGCTGGGCCGACAGCGATACGAACTCGACCGGGCGGCTGGCCGATCCGCGCAGCTTCTGCATCCAGAAGACGTTGCAGGACATCGCGCATGGCGGACCGACCGACCAGAACCTGATGTTCGCGGGGCACGCCGCCTATAACTTCAAGCGCGATCCGTTCTATTCGAACGGCTTCGTGCCGAGCGTGAAGCAGCTGGTCGACCGGATCCTGACCGGGGATTGATGGCGGGGCTGTCAGCCGGTCACGTTGCGGCGCTGGCCGTAGCCGACGCCGTGTTGCGCGACGCGCGTAAGCCGTGGTGGGTGATCGCCGGCGCGGCGGTCGCTCTGCACACGCGCGAGCCGATCGTCGTCGATGACATCGATATATTGCTGGCTGTGGAGGACGTTCCGCTGGTTGCGGCTTTATCGGGCATTGTCCGACGAGAATGCGATGGTCACGCGCTTTTCCGATCGGACTTCTATGCCGCGGTTGCGATCGGGACTGTCACAATCGAGTTCATGGCCGGATTTCGATCGAACCGGCAGGGGCTATGGTGTGATGTCTGGCCCAGAACGCGGATATTCGTCCCGATCGGAAATCTATCGGTTCCGACCCCTTGTCCGGACGAACTGATCGAGATGCTGGCGGCGTTCGGCCGGCCCAAGGATCTGGCACGCGCAGCTCTACTGGCCGGCTGACCGGGGCGGTAGGCCACCCCGGCCAGCCGCCCGGTCAATCGTCGACGACCGTGCCGACCACCGCGCCGCCGACGCCGCCCACGGCTGCACCCTTTTCCACATTGCCGCCGGTGGCCGCCGCGATGCCAGCGCCGCCGGCCGCGCCGATCGCGCCCCCGCGCAGCGTCGAGCAGGCGGCGAGCGAGCTGCCGGCGGCGAGGGCGAGGACGATGGTTGCGATCTTCTTCATGGGGTTGCTCCTGTTTACGCTACGGCACGCCAATGGTTTTCCTTCGCAACGGTTCCAAACCCGTCCCATCGCAACACAAAGAAACATTGCAGGTGCCATTCAGTTTGCGCGCGATAGACTGCACCCATGAAATCCGCACTGATCGTCCGCCACGTCCCCTATGAAGGCTGCGCCGGGTATCGCGTACCGGTGGAGGCGGCGGGATATGCCATCGACCGGATCGACGTGACCGACCCGGCCTTCGCCACCGCCGACCTGACCGCCCCCGACCTGCTGATCGTGATGGGCGGCCCGATGGGGGTGTACGACGTCGCCGACCATCCGTGGATACCGGGCGAGATCGCCGCGCTGTCGCGGCGGCTCGACGCGGACCGCCCGACGCTGGGCATCTGCCTGGGCGCGCAGATGGTGGCGGCGGCGCTGGGCGCGGCGGTCTACAGGGGGACCGGCAGCGAGATCGGGTTCGGAGCCATCGACCTGACGCCGGTCGCATCGCCGCTGACGCATGTCGCGGACGTGCCGGTGCTGCACTGGCATGGCGACACGTTCGACCTGCCCGAGGGTGCCGAACTGCTGGCGACGACGCCGCGCTATCGGCAGGGGTTCCGGCGCGGGGTGAACCTTCTGGCGCTGCAATTCCATGCCGAGATGGGCGAGGATCCGCGGTTCGAGGCATGGGTCGACTATCTCGACTGCCCGAAGCATCGCGGTGCGCTGACCGAGCAGTATCGCACGCTGGGCCCGGCGGCGGTGCGCGCGGGGCAGGCGATGATCGCGGAGTGGCTGGCGGGCATCAAGCCCTAGGACCGATCGACATTCAGCGAATTGGAGCGCCATCCAGCAGGATCAGGAGCCTTTCTGGTTCACGTACCTCCGCGCAGGCGGGGGTCCAGAGCCACGAATGTTGTCCTGCCGTTACTCTGGACCCCCGCCTGCGCGGGTGTACGGCCTGAATGTCGATCGGTCCTAGGATTTCCGCCAAAGGTCACGAAAGTCACACTCGTGCGCCGTTGGCGCGTGACGGGTAGCGGCGGTGTCAAAGAGCGGGACCGTGACGGGCCGGCGGAGAGGTTGGCAGGGGGGCGGGCTGTAGGAAAGTGGTTCGTCGGGGCCCGGATCGGGTCCAGAGCAACGGCCGATCCGGCTGCTGGGCATCGGCTGCGGCCGTGCGGTACGATCGCGGCGAATCACATCTTGCGAGGTATCATGTCCGAACCACTGGTGTTCCGTACCGGATGGCCCAAGCGGCTGCTGAGCTGGTTCGCCATTCTGGGCGGTTCGGCGGCGCTGCTCGCGATCATCGACGCGATGGCGCGGCACTGGGCGACGCTGCCCGCGACCGAGATCTGGTCCGGCATGGCGATCGGCCTGTTCGTGCTGTGCTTCGTCGTTGCCGGGTTCGGCATCCAGGATTTCCACTGGCGGATCGAGGGCGACACGATCCGGGTGACGCAGTTCTACCGGACGAAGACGATCGATCTCGCCACCGTGGCGGGCTATGGAACGACGGTGGTCGTGGTCGGTGCGTTTCCGCTGACGCATGTTGACCTGTACGACGGACGATTGAAGCCGATCGATCGCCTGCCGATCAATGCCGGGGACCTGCCGCGTGCCGAAGCGTGGCTGTCGCGGCTCTTGCGCCCGGTCGTCGACGACGGCAGCGCGGCCGTGCCCCGCCGACGGTTCGCCGACGAGGAGGATTGAGGCCGCGCCGCGCGATCAGCCGCCGATGCGCAACCACAGGGCGGTCGCGTCGTCGCTGACCTTGAAGCGGGGATAGCGCAGGCAGGCGGCATCGTCCCGTTCGATGCCGCGCAATTCGGTGCCGAGCGCGGCCAGTCCGTTGGCGCGGACGGCGGCGAACAGGCTGTCGGCATCGTGGACGCCGTATGAATCGACCAGCGCGACCATGCCGTCGGTCATCAGCAGCAGTTCGTCGCCGACCGCCACGTCGAACCGCGCGGTCTGGAGGATCGCCAGCGCTTCCGCGGCATCGACGCCGAGGACACGCTGGTTGGCGCGCGATCGCGCGACGCGGCGGTCGTCGAGGATCGCCGGGGTCGACAGCTTCGCCGCGCCGATGCCGGGACCGAGTGCCGCCGCCTGCGCGCTTTCGCGCGTGCGGTTGGGGGCAGGGGTGCGCCAACGGATGGCGTCGCTGGTGGCGTGGAGGATCGAGCAGTCGCTGGCCCATGCCAGTTCCAGCACGTCGCCGGCGAACTGCACCACCGCGAACGAGGCGCGGGGCAGTTCCCACGGCCCCTCGGGTTCGCGACGGCGTTCGGCGTGGTAGCGGGCTTCCACCCGCGCGAACACCTGTGCGCAGGCATCGGTCAGCGTTTCGCCGACGGCGGTGGCGAAGGCGGCGTCGGCGGTCATCGCCAGCCATGCCGCGCCGCCCTGTTCCCCCAGCAGGCCGGGCCGGCAGAGGTCCGTCGCCCCGTCGATCACCCACGCCCGCCCGGCGGTACTGCCGGCGCGGTCGTCGTTGGGGATCAGCGGATCGCCGCACAGGCCGAGCGACTGGATCAGATCGAAATGCATGATATCCTCACGAAGCGGGCGGCGCTGCCTGTCAACGGCAATATGTTACGGTTGGCGGCCCGGTGGCGCGTCCGGCGACCCATCAGCCGGGCGGCAGGGCAGCCTTCAGTCGCCTGGCGATATCGTCCATTTCGGCGCGCGTCGCGTTGGGCCGGGGCGCCGGCGGCGTGTTCGGAGTGACGTGCAGGTGGAAGTGGCAGACATGCTGGCTGACGGCATTGTTCTGCTGCAAGGCAAAGCCGGTGCTCCCGAACGCGCGCTGCTGCGCGGTCGCGACGCGCTTCGCCATCCGCATCAGGGCCAGCGTGTCGCGGTCGTTCAGGTCGTACAGGTTCCGCACCGGCGCCCTCGGAATGACGAGCGCATGGCCGGGGCGCTTCCAGTCCAGCGGCACGATCGCGATGACCCGCCGGTCTTCGGCGATGATCGATACCGGCAGTTCGTGCCGAAGGATGCGGGCGAAGGGATTGTCGGTGCGATAGGGGGCGGACAGCGGGCAGACGATCGGCTTGTCCGCTTCGGATTGTCCCCCGGTGGCCGACGCGATCGATCCGACCGTCAGCACCGCGACCGGCATCAGGCCACCGGCGATCCACATCCACCGCATCGCGCTCCCCCCGTTTCTCTACCGCAACCCGTCCAGCACCTGATCGGGCGGTCGGTGGCCGTCGGCCCATACGCGGATGTTGGTGATGACCTTTTCGCCCATCGCCACGCGGCCCTCCAGCGTCGCCGATCCCATGTGCGGGGTCATGACGACATTGGGCAGCGCCAGCAGCCGGGGATCGATCGCCGGTTCGTGCGCCCAGACGTCGAGCCCGGCGCCGGCGAGGCGTCCGCGCTCCAGCGCGTCGACCAGCGCCTCTTCGTCGACGATGCCGCCGCGCGAGGCGTTGATGAGATAGACGTGGCGGCGCAGCCGGGCGATGCGGCGCGCGTCGAGCAGGTTCTCGCTGTCGGCGTTGCGCGGGGTGTGGATCGTCAGCAGGTCGATGACGCCCAGCATCTCGTCGAGATCGGCATGCCACACCGCGCCCAGTTCCGCCTCGACCGCCTGTGGAAGGCGGTGGCGGTTGTGATAGTGGATCGACAGGCCGAAGGCGCGGGCGCGGCGGGCGACCGCCTGTCCGATGCGGCCCATGCCGATGATGCCCAGCGCCTTGCCGCCGATGCGATGGCCCAGCATCCCGCCGGGGCTCCACCCCTTCCACTCGCCCGAACGCACCAGCTTCTCGCCCTCGGCCAGTCGCCGCGGGACGGCGAGGATCAGCGCCATGACCATGTCGGCGGTATCCTCGGTCAGGACGCCCGGCGTGTTGGTGACGAGGATGCGGCGGGCGTGCGCCGCCTTCAGGTCGATATGGTTCACCCCCGCGCCGTAATTGGCGATCAGGCGCAGGCGATCGGGCGCGGCGGCGATCAGCGCGGCGTCGATCACGTCGGTGACGGCGGGGACCAGCACGTCGCAGTCGGCCATCGCCGCGGCCAGTTCACCCCGCGAAAGGGCATGGTCGTCCTGGTTGAAGACGGTGTCGAACAGCGTCGCCATCCGCCCCTCGGTCGCCGCCGGAAGCCGCCGGGTGACCTGTACTCGGGGCGTGCGGGGCGGGGGGGAGGGTGCGGCCATGTCGCAGGATTGGCGGGTGGCAGGGCTTGCGTCAACGACTTGCCGTGACGCCCCGCTTGCCGATAGATGCGGGGCCATAGACAAACGGGGACGATATCATGCGCCTGGTCGGGCAATCGATCGCAGTGGCCGCGGTGCTGACGATGCTGGCGGCGGGTCCGGCGGAGGCGCAGCGCCGCAAGCCGCCCTATTACGCGTCGATCGCGGCGGGCGAGGCGCGGATGCGCAGCGGCCCGGGCAAGAACTATCCGACCCAGTGGGTGTACCGCCGCGCGGACATGCCGATCAGGGTCGTCGACGTCTATCAGGACTGGCGCCGGGTGGAGGACCCCGACGGCACGCGCGGGTGGTTGCAGGTCGGGTTGCTGAGCGATCGCCGCACCGGGTTCGTTGGGCGCGAGGTGCTGGAACTGCGTGCGTCGCCGCAGGCGGGTGCGGCGGTGGTGTGGCGCGCGGCGCCGGGCGTGGTCGGGCGGCTGTCGCGCTGCAACGGCGCATGGTGCTTCTTCGACGTGCGCGGGCGCGGGGGCTATGTCGAACAGGCGCGGCTGTGGGGGGTCGATCCGGGCGAGACGATGTAGGAGCGGGCGCGACGAAGCGGCTCCACATCCCCCATTTACCTCCGCCCGCCGTGCGACGATAACAGCTGATACGATCGGCGCGTCGGCGCCGGACTGGGATACGGGGCACTATGGTAAAATGGTTGATGGGCGCGGCGTTGCTGGCGATGGGTCAGGCCGGGATGGCGAGTGAACCGGCACAGCCGGCCGGGGCGGCCGCGCCGGCGAAGGCGGGCGAGCTGACGCTGGAGCGGGTGTTCGCCAGCCCCGACCTGAACGGCAGCCAGCCGCAGAACCTGCGCCTGTCGCCCGACGGCAGATACGTCACGCTGCTGCGCAACCGCGCCGACGAGCGCGAGCGGTTCGACCTGTGGGCGATGGATACGACCACGCGCACGTGGCGGATGCTGGTCGATTCGAAGAAGGTCGGCACCGGCGCCGCGTTGTCCGAGGCGGAGAAGATGCAGCGCGAGCGCGACCGCTCGCTGACCGGCAAGCGCGGCATCCTCGCCTATGACTGGGCGCCCGACGGCCAGTCGATCCTCGTGCCGCTGGACGGCGACCTGTACCTCGCCTCGATCGGCGGCGACGTCCGCCGGCTGACCAACAGCGAGAGCGGCGAGCTGAACCCGGTGGTCAGCCCCGAGGGCAGCTATGTCAGTTTCGTGCGCGACCAGAACCTCGTCGCGCTCGACCTGAAGACCGGCAAGGAAACCGCGCTCACCACCGAGGGCAAGGGCACGGTCCATTTCGGCGAGGCTGAATTCGTCGCGCAGGAGGAAATGGGGCGGCGCACCGGTTACTGGTGGTCGCCCGACGACCGCAGGGTCGCGGTGCAGCGCTTCGACGAGGCGCCGGTCGGCATCGTCACCCGCTCGGCGATCGGTGCGGAGGGGACGAGCGTCTACCAGCAGCGTTACCCGAAGGCGGGTACCGCGAACGTGCTGGTCGAGCTGTACGTGATGAAGGCCGATGGCACGGGGAAGGTGAAGGTCGATCTCGGCCCCGACCCCGACATCTATCTGGCGCGGGTCGACTGGACGCCGGATGGCAAGGCGCTGCTGGTGCAGCGGCAGAACCGGGCGCAGACGAAGCTCGACATGCTGCGCGTCGACCCTGCCACCGGCGCGGCCACCGTGTTGTTCAGCGAAGAATCGGGGCCGAAGAGCTGGGTCAACCTGTCCGACGCCTATCACGCGATGAAGGACGGCAGCCTGATCTGGTGGTCGGAGCGTGACGGATACGGCCATCTGTACCGCTGGAAGGCGGGCAAGTGGACGCAGTTGACCAACGGCAAGTGGATGGTCGCCGACCTCGCGGGTGTCGACGAGGCGAAGGGCAGGGTCTATTTCCTCGCCAACAAGGACGACGCGCTGGAGCGGCAGCTGTACCGCGTCGACCTGAACAAGCCCGGCGCGGTCACGCGGATGACCGAGGCGGGCTGGTCGTACGGTGCGTCGATGGATGGCAAGGCGTCGCGGCTGATCGTCACGCGCTCCAGTCCCGACCAGCCGGCGCAGACCTATCTGGCCGACAGCTCGGCCAAACGGATCGCGTGGATCAACGAGAATGCGCTGACCGGCGACCATCCCTACGCGCCCTATGTCGCCAGCCATCGCCCGACGCAGTTCGGCGAGATCAGGGCGGCCGACGGATCGACGCTGCACTGGAACATGATTACCCCCGTGCTGGAGACGGGCAAGCGCTATCCGGTGTTCTTCTCGCATTATGGCGGGCCGGGCAGCCAGGTCGTGCGCCGGGCATGGGGCGGGGCGCTGCGCCAGTATCTGGTCGATCGGGGATGGATCTGGTTCGAGATCGACAATCGCGGATCGCCCGAACGCGGCAAGGCGTTCGAGGACCAAATCTTCCGCGCGATGGGATCGGTCGAGGTCGACGACCAGATCGCCGGTGCCAATTACCTCAAGACGCTGCCGTTCGTTGCGGCTGACAAGATCGCGACCTATGGCTGGTCCTATGGCGGCTACATGACGCTCAAGATGCTGGAAAAGGCGCCGGGGGTATTCGCGGCGGGCGTGGCGGGCGCACCGGTGTCGCGCTGGGAATTGTACGACACCCATTATACCGAACGCTATATGGGCGATCCGCGGCAGGTGCCCGACGCCTATGCGACGTCGGCGACGGTGCCCGACGCGGCGAAGATCCGCGACCCGCTGCTGCTGATCCACGGCATGGCCGACGACAACGTCGTGCTCGAACATTCGACGGCGATGATGGCGGCGATGCAGAAGTCGGCGACGCCGTTCGAACTGATGCTGTATCCGGGGCAGACCCACCGCGTGGGTGGCGCGGGAGTGAGCGAGCATCTGTGGAAGACGATCCTGAACTTCCTCGATCGTCAGGTGAAGGAGAAATGACGGGGGCGGCGGTGGTGGCCTATGGCACCCGCCACTGCCCGGTGGCACGATCGTAGCGCACGGCGACGCCGATCGCCACGCCCTGCGCCGACCATCGTGTCGTCCCCGCACCGTCGAGGTAGAAGGGTGGGCTGACGGCAAGGGTCGCCCCGTCCGCAGCAGACGCCAGCCGGGCCACGGCATGGTCGCCGGAGTCATGGCCGGTAGACCGTTGCCACCGGTTCGGCCGATACAGTTCGATCCGCTCCTTTCGATCCGGCGAGGTTTCGATATCGATCAGGTCTCCGGCGCCGGTCAGTCGCATGCCCATCGGAACCCCAATGGCGATGCCGCCTGCCACGGCCATGGCGACCATCAACGCGGTTCGTTGCCGCCCGTTCATGGGCGCACCGCAACGATTACCTGCGGGATCAGACGTTTGCCCCTGTCGCAAGGAGCGTCTGCCGAGCCGCGGCGAACCGCGGGACGCGCATCGCCCACGCCATGGTTACACCGGTCGTGTCGATGGCCCGGGGCGGGGGCGGTCGCTGACCACGCTTCACCGGCGTCGGCATCACCCATTCGCGCCGCGCGAACCAGTTCTTCATCAGCTTCGCGCCGACTGGCCAGCCTTCATGGGGCATGGCGGCCGGAATATCGCTCAGATAGAAACCGGTGTGCGGTGGTCGAGGCATTTCGAACTCCCGATGGGTGCCCGTAGCGTGTCGCAGGAGGAGATTGGCGGCAAGCAGTTCTGCAACGCCTCGCCGATCGCGCGATCTGCTGGACTTTTCTTGCGGCTTCACTATGCGTCCGCGCAAGTTAAGAACGCGGAGTAAGCAAGTGGGATATCGGGTAGTCGTCGCGGGCGCGACCGGCAATGTCGGGCGCGAGATGCTGAACATCTTGGCGGAACGCGAATTTCCGATCGACGATCTGGCGGTGCTCGCCTCGTCGCGCTCGGCGGGCGAGATGGCCGATTTCGGCGAGACCGGCAAGCAGTACAAGATCCAGAATATCGAGCATTTCGATCCCGCCGGGTGGGACATGGCGCTGTTCGCGATCGGCAGCGAGGCGACCGCCGTCTACGCACCGAAGTTCGCCGCGGCCGGCTGTACCGTGATCGACAATTCGTCGCTGTACCGCATGGACCCCGACGTGCCGCTGATCGTGCCGGAGGTGAACCCGGAGGCGATCGACGGCTATCGCGTCAGGAACATCATCGCGAACCCGAACTGCTCGACCGCGCAGATGGTGGTGGCGCTCAAGCCGCTGCACGACGCCGCCACGATCAAGCGGGTGGTCGTCGCGACCTATCAATCGGTGTCGGGCGCGGGCAAGGCGGGCATGGACGAGTTGTTCGAGCAGAGCCGCAACATCTTCGTCGGCGACAGTGCCGAGCCGAGGAAGTTCACCAAGCAGATCGCGTTCAACGTGATCCCGCACATCGACAGCTTCCTCGACGACGGATCGACCAAGGAAGAGTGGAAGATGGTGGTCGAGACCAAGAAGATCCTTGATCCCAAGATCAAGGTCGTCGCCACCTGTGTCCGCGTGCCGGTGTTCGTCGGCCATTCGGAAGCGATCAACATCGAACTGGAAAACGAGCTGTCGGCTGAGGATGCGCAGAAGATCCTGCGCGAAGCGCCGGGCATCATGCTGGTCGACAAGCGCGAGGACGGCGGATACGTGACGCCGGTCGAATGCGTCGGCGAATTCGCGACCTATGTCAGCCGCGTGCGCGAGGATTCGACCGTTGAGAACGGCCTCGCGCTGTGGTGCGTGTCCGACAATCTGCGCAAGGGTGCCGCGCTGAATGCGGTACAAATTGCGGAATTGCTGGGTCGGCGGCACCTGCAAAAGGATTGAACGGTACGAACGCGGGCCGGTTTTCGGCGGTGGGCACGCATCTCCTAACGAAACGCTAACCAATTGCCGCCATGGTTTGCGCATGGATATGGAAGGCACCCGGGACGACGCGCTGCATCTGGGCGCGTGGGAGGCGATCTGTCGGTCGCAGGCGGTCATCGAGTTCGCGCTCGACGGCCGCGTCCTGTGGGCCAACGACGCGTTTCTCGGAACGATGGGCTATACGCTGGCCGAGGTGCGGGGCGCGCACCACCGGATATTCTGTTGCCCGGCCGAAGCGGCCTCGCGCGATTATGCCGCTTTCTGGCGCAAGCTGGCGGGCGGGGCGTTCGACAGTGGGCTGTACCGGCGGCTCGACCGGCGCGGCGGGGATGTGTGGTTGCAGGCGACCTACAACCCGGTGCTCGATGCCGAGGGACGCCCGGCGAAGATCGTCAAGATCGCGACCGACATGACGCGACAGGTGCTGCTGGAGCGCGAGGTGCAGGCGCGCCTTGCGGAGGGGCAGCAGTTTCGCGGCCGGCTGGAGGAGCAGGCCGGGGCACTGCGGCAGGTCATGACGCAGCTGTCGGGAATCGTCACGGCGATTGGCGACATTACGACGCAGACCCGGCTGGTGGCGCTCAACGCCGCGATCGAGGCGGCGCGGGCGGGCGAGGCGGGCAGCGGGTTCGCGGTCGTCGCGCGCGAGGTCAAGTCGCTGTCCGACGATATCCGCAGTGCGACCGAACGGGCGGCGGCGATGCTGCGCGATCATGAACAGGGGGTCGCGATCGCGGCCTGAGCGGACGTCGCGATCCGGCGGCCGGACGCTCTGGCTGTTTCGTCACCCCGGATCGGGTCAGGGTGACGCAGGTTGCGCGGATGGCGCTCCGCGCGCCCTCCCGGTGGTAGCGCGGAGCATGAGCCGATGGAGACCCCAGCCTTCGCTGGGGTAACGTTGCCATGCCGGTGGAGCAGACTCCGACGACTGGCGGGGCTTCGTTCGCCTCCCTCAATACCCCGTGTAGCGCCCCGGCCGGTGCCACGCGATCAGGATGCCGCTGATCGCCGCGGCGCTGAGCGCCGACCACGCCACCTGCGTCGGGGCGACCACCGCGAACGACGCGGCGAGGATGGCGAGATCGATCGCGATCTGCGTGCGGCCGGCGTTCCAGCCGCGGGTGCGTTGCAGCCACAGGGTGACGACTCCCGTGCCGCCGACGCCGGCATCGTGGCGGGCGAGCGCGAGGATGCCCATGCCGATCACCGTGCCGCCGGCGATCGCGGCGAAGGCCGGATGTACCTCGACGATGCGCAGATTGTAGCGCGCCATGGTGGAGAACAGCGCGATCCCGCCATTGACGGCGATGGTGCGCCACATGAAGCGCGACCCCATCGCCCGTTTCGCGAACAGGAAGAAGGGGATGTTGATGAGCGTGAACAGCACGCCGGTCGGCAGCGGGACCAGATAGGAGACCAGCAGCGCGACACCTGCGATCCCGCCCGTCACCAGCCCGGCAGCATGGAGCAGCGCGAGGCCGAGCGCGATCATCACGCAGCCGACGATGATCGCGTAGGCATCTTCGGACCGGCTGTGCGGAACGGCGCTGTGGGGCAGGGCGGGGGCGATGGCGGCGAACTCCGGTCAGGCCGGCATCCTTCCCCAAGGCTGTTATATTGTTGCGCGTGACCGTAGCGCGGTTCGCGGCGGGGGTGAAGCGGCAAAACGCGGTTCGGTACGCCTCGACACCCGCCGCCCGGCCGCCCATATCGCGGCGATCCCAACAGGCAAAGGCAGCATCGTGAACCCATCCAGCGTCGCCACCCATCGTTTCGCCAGCTTCGACGGCGTCGAGATCGCGTGGCACGAACTGGGCGAGGGCGAACCGGTGATGCTGATCCACGGCTATTTCAGCGATGCCGACACCAACTGGATCAAGTACGGCCATGCCGCGAAGCTCGCCGCGCTCGGGCGGCGGATCATCATGCCCGACCTGCGCGCGCATGGGCAGAGCGCACGGCCGCACGGCGCGGAGGCGTATCCGCCCGATGCGCTGGCGCGGGACGGCATGGCGCTGATCGCGCATCTCGGGCTGAGCGACTATGATCTGGGCGGCTATTCGCTGGGCGCGCGGACGGCGGTGCGGATGCTGACGATGGGGGCGACCCCGCAGCGGCTGGTGCTGAGCGGCATGGGGCTGGAAGGGTTGCTCGATACCGGACGGCGTGCGGCGCATTTCCGGCGCATCCTGACCAACCTCGGCAGTTTCGAGCGCGGATCGCCCGAATGGATGGCGGAGGCGTTCCTGAAGACCACCGGTGGCGATCCGGTGGCGTTGCTGGGCGTGCTCGACACGTTCGTCGATACGTCGCGCGAACAGCTGGCGGCGATCGGGCAGCCGGTGCTGGTGCTGGCGGGCGAGGACGACGACGATAATGGCAGCCATGCGGCGCTGGCCGGACTGTTGCCCGATGCGCGGCTGGTCGAGACGCCGGGCAACCATATGAGCGCGGTGGTGAAACGCGAGCTGGGCGACGCGATCGCCGAATTTCTCGCGTAGTTCCTCCCCGGCACGGGGAGGGGGACCGCCGCGAAGCGGTGGAGGGGGCTCTCCGCGCAACGCAACGACAGCGTATGCCGACTGCCCCCTCCACGAGCTTCGCTGGTCCCCCTCCCCGTACCGGGGAGGATTACTTCACCGCCTGCTCATACTGCTCCAGCACCCAATCCTCCTCCTGTGCGGCGGCGATCCAGTCCTGCATCCACGGATGGTTGATGAGGGTGATGATGTAGCCCATCGCGAAGCGCGGGCAGGGGAGCGAATAGGTCACGATGCGCGTCGCGACCGGCGCGAACATGATGTCGACCGCGCCGAATGCGCCGAACAGGAAGTCGCCGCCCTGGCCGAAGCGGGCACGCGCCTGCGCCCACAACTCGTAGATGCGCGACAGGTCGGCGAGCACGTCGTCGTCGGGCTGGGTGGGGTCATAAACCTGGCGGACGTTCATGCTGTGCTTGCGGCGCAGCGGCGCGAAACCCGAATGCATCTCCGCCGCCATCGACCGCGCCATCGCACGTGCGGCGGGATCGGCGGGCCAGAATTTGTCGCCGCCCGATTTCTCGTTCAGATATTCGACGATCGCCAGACTGTCCCACACGACGATGTCGTCACCGTCCCACAGGATCGGCACCTTGCCCGACGACGGCGCGAACTCGTCGCCCTCGCGCCGCTTGTCCCAGTCGGCGTCGTAGAGCGGCACGACGACCTCCTCGAACGACAGGCCCGACAGTTTGGCCGCCAGCCAGCCGCGCAGCGACCAGGAGGAATAGGCCTTGTTACCGATGATGAGCTTCAGCATGGGGCGAGTCGTGCCACGCGGCGGCGGGGCTGTCGACCCCGCCGGAACCGCAGGCGAAACGATCCGTTGCCAAGGCCATGGTCGAGAACGGAAAAGGCGGCGATCCGCACAGCGTGGGCGAGGTGCTCGACCGGTTGCAGGAACTGGGCGATGATGCCGGTGGCGACAAGGTCCGACTGGGAGACATGCTCGAGGCGATGGGCCACCGCGCCTATGGCCCGTTCCTGATCGTGCTGCCGATGATCGAGATTTCGCCGGTCGGTGGCATTCCCGGCCTGCCGACCGCACTGGCGGCGGTCCTTGCTTTGCTGGCCATCCAGTTGGTGCTCGGCCGCAAGCATCTGTGGCTGCCGGGGTTCCTCGCCAATCGCGGGATGAAGGGCGGCAATCTGCAAAAGGTTGTCGAGAAGGGCCGGCCGATCGCCAAGCGGATGGACAGGTGGTTCCACGGCCGGTTGCCGGCACTAACGAAAGGACCGATGGTCAAGGTCGCTGGAGTCGCGGTGCTGCTGCTGTGCCTGACCGTGCCGCCGCTGGAACTGTTGCCGTTTGCCAGCACTGCGCCGATGGCGGCGATCATGGCGTTCGGCATCGCGCTGCTGGTGCGCGACGGGGCGTTGATGATCGTCGCGTGCGCGTTGTCGGTGGGCGCGGTGGCGCTGGGGGCGGGGTTGTTCGCGACGAGGCAGGGGTAGGGCCGGTCCGGCATCCCTGCCACGCCCGTCACCCCAGCACAGGCTGGGGTGACGGGCGTGGCAGGCGCTGCGTGTTCCAACGGGGAGGCCCCAGCCTGCGTTGGCGTGACGGGCGTGGTCGGAGCCGAGGCTACCCGAGCGATTCGATCACCGCCGCGCGCAGTTCGGCGATGCCCATGCCCTTCTCGCTCGACGTCGAGATCACGTCGGGATGCGCCGCGGGGCGCTTGCGCACCTCGTCGCCGACCGCGGCATAGACCGCGTCCAGCTCGCTCGCCTTGATCTTGTCGGTCTTGGTCAGCACGATGCGGTAGCTGGTGGCAGCCTTGTCGAGCATCTCGAACACCTCGCGGTCGACATCCTTGATGCCGTGGCGCGAATCGATCAGCACCAGCGTGCGCTTCAGCACCTGCCGCCCGCGCAGATAGTCGTTCACGAGATAGCGCCACTTGCGGACCATGTCCTTGGGCGCCTTGGCAAAGCCGTAGCCGGGCATGTCGACCAGCCGGAATTTCAGCGGCGTGCCGATGTCGAAGAAGTTCAGCTCCTGCGTCCGCCCCGGCGTGACCGAGGTCCGCGCCAGCGAGGTGCGGCCGGTCAGCGCGTTGAGCAGCGACGACTTGCCGACGTTCGACCGGCCGGCGAAAGCGATCTCGGCCACCTCGGGCGGGGGCAGATGCTCCAGCGACGGAGCCGACTTCAGGAACTGGATCGGCCCCGCAAAGATCTTGCGTGCCGCCTCGGCCTGTTCGGGGTCGAAGCGGTCGTCGCCCGGTGGCGGGGGTGGGAGGTCGTTCACTTTGCCGGAGCCTGCTTGAGCGCCGGATGCCGCGAATAGAGCAGCTGCTGCTGCGCGATGGTGAGCAGGTTCGACGTGATCCAGTAGACCTGGAGGCCCACCGCGAACGGGGCCATGATGAACATCAGCACCCACGGCATCAGCCCGAAGACCTGTTTCTGCATGTCGTCCATCGGCGCCGGGTTCAGCTTGAACTGGAAGTACATCGAGATGCCCAGCAACACCGGCACGATGCCGATCGCGAGGAAGTGCGGGGGCGTGAAGTCGAGATAGCCGAACAGGTTCAGGATCGTTGCCGGATCGGGTGCCGACAGATCCTTGATCCAGCCGACGAACGGCTGGTGCCGCATTTCGATGGTCAGCAGCAGTACCTTGTACAGCGCGTAGAAGATCGGAATCTGGATCAGCGTCGGCAGGCAGCCGGCGACCGGATTGACCTTTTCCGTCTTGTACAGCGCCATCATCTCCTGCTGGAGGCGCGGCTTGTCGTCCTTGTAGCGTTCCTGCAGCACCTTCAGTTTGGGCTGGATCGCGCGCATCGCCGCCATCGAGGCGAACTGGCGCTGGGCGATCGGGAACATCAGGCCGCGGATCGTCAACGTCAGCAGGATGATCGCCACGCCAAAATTGCCGACCATGCGGAACAGCCAGTCGAGATAGGTGAAGATCGGTTCCTCGACGATGCGGAACCAGCCCCAGTCGATCGAGCGCGAGAAATAGGGCACGCCCTGTTCCTCATACGCGTTCAGCAGCTTGTTTTCCTTGGCACCGGCGAAGAAGCGCGCGCTCTGCGTCATCGCCTGCCCCGGATTGAGCGTGGCGAGGGTGGGCGAACGGTAATCGGCCTGGTGACGCTGGTCGCCGCCCTTCAGCGACAGCGCGTGCTGCGCGTTCTGATCGGGGATCAGCGCGGTCATCCAGTAATGGTCGGTGAAGCCGAGCCAGCCGCCCTTGGTGCTGAAGCTGGTCGGGGCGGCGTCGATATCCTTGTAGTCGACGTCGAACTTCACGCCGTTGCCCGCTTCGTAGATCGGGCCGACCTGGATCGTCATCGTATCCTTGTCGACCGGCGCGCCGCGACGGCTGAGCAGGCCGTAGGTGGCGACCTGCACCGGCTGCGCGCCGGTGTTCACCACGCTCTGGCGGACGGTGAACATATAGCCGGTATCGACCGAGATCTGCATCAGGTAGCGCTGGCTGCCCGCCTGCGTGGTCAGCGTGACCGGCGTTGTCGGCGTCAGCTTGTTGCCGCTGGCGGTCCACAGCGCGTCGGCGGGCGGGGGCGTGATGCCGGTGCCGCTCCAGCCGAACTGCGCGAAATAGGCATCGGTCGTGCCCGACGGCGACAGCAGCCGGACCGGCGGCGAATCCTTGGCGATGGTTTCCTGGTGCTTGACCAGCACGAGGTCGTCGATCCGCCCGCCGCGCAGGTTGATCGAGCCCCGTACCGCCGGGGTGTCGATCACGACGCGCGGGGTTTCGCGCAGCACCACCGCCCGGTCGCGAATCGCGTTGGCGGTGTCGGCGGCGGGATCGGTCGCGGGGTTGGCGACGGGCTTGCTCTTGCCGTCCTCCAGCTTCGTCACCGGAGGATTGGCGGCCGGGAAGAAATGGTTGGCGATATACGGCCAGCCGAACAGCACCAGCGCAGCCAATACCGCGAACAGCAGGAAATTCTTCTGATCGTTCTTCACGCGAGTTCCTCAGGCGTCAGTCTCAAGGCACGGGATCGTGGCCGTGCCCGCCCCAGGGATGACAGCGCGCGATCCGTTTCGCGGCCAGCCAGCCCCCCTTGACCGCGCCATAGCGGGCAATGGCGGTGATTGCATAGGCCGAACAGGAAGGTTGGTAGCGGCACGACGGCGGCAGGATCAGCGATGGTCCCAGCTGCCACGCGCGCGCGACCAGCATCAGCGCGCGGGCCGGAATGCCCGGGCGGGGCGCATCGCCCACGTCGCTCACCGGCGGACCTTGCGCAACGCCCTGGAAAGATCGGCTTTCAGGTCGTCGAACGGGCGTTCGATGCCGCTGTTCCGACCGATCAGCACGTGATCGGCACCGGCAATGCCCTGTTCGGGCAGCAGCTCTGCGGCAAGCGCGCGAAAACGCCGTTTCATCCGGTTGCGGACGACGGCGTTTCCGACCTTCTTCGATACGGTAATGCCGATTCGCATCGCCTGTGGCGGCGTATCGGCCAGTTCGTCCGCGGCACGCTGTCGCACCAGCAGGACGAAGCCGGGCATGGGCGCCCGGCGTCCGGCATTCGCCGCCAGATAATCCCGGCGGCGAAGCATTTTCCTCAGGCCGACAGCTTCTTGCGACCGCGCGCACGACGCGCCCGGATCACGTTGCGGCCGCCCGGCGTCGCCATGCGCGAGCGGAAGCCGTGACGACGGGCCCGTACCAGGTTGCTCGGCTGAAAAGTCCGCTTCATCACTCATTCCCCGGGTATTCAAACTGCCAGAACGTAAAAAGCCGCCAGTGACGGCGGCCGCGTGGCCAGCGCCTTAGCCACGGGTGCCCATGAAGTCAACGTCCGACCGTCAGGCCATCGGCGCGCAATCGCCGCCGCTTTGCGCTCGGCCGGCGCAGGGCCCTGTCCGACAGTGCCCGGACGCGCGGGTGGCGGCGCATCGCCCGCGCGAAGCGCACCCGCGCCCGGCGCGAATTGCGCAGGATCAATGCGGTGCCGGCAGCAAAGGTGAAGATACCGGCCGGACCCGGCAGCAACGCTACCAGCGGCGTCATCAGGATCAGCAGCATGCCGACGATCAACAGCAGGGCGCGCATCGTGACATGGCCCATGCCAGTGGGGCGTTGCGGGGGCAAGGCGGCGATCGAGCGCCGACCGGCATCGATCGCGTGCTTCTTCGATTCCACCCGTCGTATCGATCGGCCGTTCCCTCGCCCCGGAAAGCGGCTATGGACGTCGGGGGCAAACGGGGAACAGGGGCAGCATGGTCGCGATCGTATCGACGGCGGCGTATCTCGGGCTGGAAGCGCGACGGGTCGAGGTGCAGGTGCAACTGGCACCGGGCGTGCCCGCCTTCGTCGTCGTCGGCCTGCCCGACAAGGCGGTCGGCGAAAGCCGCGAGCGGGTGCGCGCCGCGATCGCCGCCATCGGCCTGTCGCTGCCGCCCAAGCGGATCACGGTCAACCTGTCGCCCGCCGACCTGCCCAAGGAAGGATCGCATTACGACCTGCCGATCGCGCTGGGCCTGCTGGCGGCGATGGGCGTGGTCGATGCCGAGGGGCTGGCCGAGCATCTGGTCGTCGGCGAACTGAGCCTCGACGGCCGGATCGCGGCATCGCCCGGCGTGCTGCTGGCGGCGATGCTGGCGAGTGGCGAGGGGCGGGCGCTGATCTGTCCGGCGGCGCAGGGGGCGGAGGCGGCATGGGCGGGGACGACGGTGGTGGCGGCGCCCGACCTGTTGTCGCTGCTGAACCACCTGAAGGGCGAGCAAATGCTGCGTACTCCGGTGCCGGGCGGGGCCGAGGACGGCTGGAGCGGCAACGACCTGAAACAGGTGAAGGGACAGGAGACCGCCAAGCGCGCGCTGGAGATCGCCGCGGCCGGCGGACACAACCTGCTGATGGTAGGACCACCGGGGGCGGGCAAGTCGCTGCTCGCCTCATGCCTGCCGGGCATATTGCCGCCGCTGGATGCGGCCGAGGCGTTGGAAGTGTCGATGGTCCAGTCGGTGGCGGGAACGCTGACCGGCGGGCGGATGACCCGCGCGCGCCCGTTCCGCAGCCCCCACCACTCCGCATCGATGGCGGCGCTGACCGGCGGTGGGCTGCGCGTGAAGCCCGGCGAGATCAGCATGGCGCATCTGGGCGTGCTGTTCCTCGACGAACTGCCCGAGTTCCAGCGCGCGGTGCTCGATTCGCTGCGCCAGCCGCTGGAAACCGGCGAGGTCAGCGTCGCGCGCGCCAATGCGCACGTCACCTTTCCGGCGCGGGTGCAGCTGATCGCGGCGATGAACCCGTGCCGCTGCGGGCATCTGGGCGATCCGGCGCTGGCCTGCGCCCGAGCGCCGCGCTGTGCCGCGGATTATCAGGCAAAGGTGTCCGGACCGCTGCTCGACCGGATCGACCTGGCGATCGAGATGGCGGCGGTCAGCGCCGCCGACCTGGTCCTGCCGCCGCCCGCTGAAGGTTCGGCGGAGGTGGCGGCGCGGGTGGCGGTGGCGCGCGCGGTGCAGCGGGAACGCTATGCCGCCGACGGGGTGCGGACCAATGCCGAGGCGGACGGCAGCGTGCTGGAACGTGCCGCGACGCTCGATGCGCCGGCCCGCGCGCTGCTGGCACAGGCGGCGGAGGCGATGCGGCTGTCGGCCCGCGCCTTCCACCGCGTGCTGCGCGTCAGCCGGACGATCGCCGATCTGGCGCAGGCGGACGGCGTCGGACGCGCGCATGTCGCCGAGGCGCTGAGCTATCGCCGCCGTCCGCCGACGAATTGAAGAGCGCGCCGACGGGCCATCATGTCTTACCGGGGCGGCCGTGCCGTAACGGGAGGGTGCCTGCGGGAAATGCGGCGATTTCGAGGAAACCTTTTGGCGGCTTCGCGGTTGGCACCGTTGCTATCCCGTAACGAGAGGGTTTTATCGATGGAATGGATGCTGCTGCCATTGAAACGGTATGCCGAATTTTCCGGGCGCTCGCGGCGCAAGGAATATTGGATGTTCGTGCTGGGTTACCTGATCGTGTTCATGATCCTCGGCGCGATCTTCGGGTTGCTGGGTGCGTTCTCGTCGAGCATGGCCGAGGTTCAGGCCGGATCGGTGAACGGTCCGCTGATGCTGGCGGTCGTCGTCCTCGGCATCCTCGGCCTCGGCATCCTGATCCCCTCGATCGCGGTACAGGTACGTCGGCTGCACGACCGCAACATGAGCGGCTGGTGGCTGCTCGGGATCTATGTCGTCAGCTTCATCCCGGTGGTCGGGTTCATCGCGTCGATCGGGTTGCTGGTCCTCCTCGCGCTGCCGGGCACGGTCGGTCCCAACCGCTTCGGTCCCGACCCCAAGGACCCCTATGGCAAGCTGAACGACGTCGACGTGTTCGCCTGATCCAACCGGTTGCGGGGGCACGCAGCTTGGGCTAACGGAGCCCGGCGTGCCCCTGTGGTGAAATTGGTAGACGCGTCCGACTCAAAATCGGATTCCGCAAGGAGTGCTGGTTCGATTCCGGCCAGGGGCACCAGTTTCCCGTCATCGATGTGTTAACCCGGCGTTAGCGTCCGATCGCCATGCTGTCGTGGCCATGAGCGATTCGTCGTCCGACCGGTTTCCTCCCCGCCCGCGGCGGGACAGCGTCATCCTGCACGCCCGGGTCGAGGCGGTCGACCGGGTGGCCGAATGTCGTGTCCGCAACCTGTCCGAATCCGGCGCCTGTATCGACGATCCGGCGGGACTGCCATCGGACGGGCGGGTGCTCGTCACGATGGGCACGCTGCACCATGTCGAGGGGCGGGTGCGCTGGGCACAGGACGGGCGGGCCGGCTTGCATTTCGCCGCGTCGCACATCGACGTCGCTGCCGCACGCCGGCCGCGCGGGACCGTCGCACCCGCACCGCAGAACCGCGCGGGATGGCTTGCGAACCTCCACAGTCCCTATCGCCGCGGCGACGACTGAGCTTCGGTTCGATTCCTGAATAGGGTTGGATCAAATCCTCAGTCGGGGCTGCGGCAATAGGCGTCGAGGAACTGCTGGTGCGTCGGCAGCTGTGCCACCGTTGCGGCGATGCCGCCGCGCAACTGGTCCAGTGCCGCGCCCAGTTCACCCGGCGGCATCGCCCTTGCCAGCGGATGCCAGGCGACGGGGGCAAGGCGCTGGCCCAGCATCACCTGCACCCATGATCCGACTCGGAACAGGTCGTCGGCGGACTGATAGGTATGCGCACCCTCTGCGAACAGCGCGATGCGTTCGGCGAGGCTGTCGGGCGGGGTGATCTCGCGCCGTTCGCGCCAGAAGGGGTCGTCCCGCTGGTTGAGGTGATAGTGCAGCAGCACGAAGTCGCGCACCGCCTCTATCTCGCGCCGGCCCTGATCGTTGAAGCGCGCGCGCGCCGCCGCGCCGGGATGGCCGAAGGGCAGCAGCTGCACCAGCCGGGTCAGCGCGATCATGACGAGGTGCAGGCTGGTGGATTCCAGCGGCTCGACGAAGCCGCTCGACAGGCTGAGCGCGACGCAGTTGCGTTCCCACGTTGCCATGCGCCGGCCGGTGCGGAAGCGGATCAGGCGCGGTTCGATCAGCGTCTCGCCCTCGATCGACGCCAGCAACCGCTCGCGCGCCGCGTCGTCGTCCAGATGGCGCGAGCTGTAGACCAGCCCGTTGCCGACGCGGTGCTGCAGCGGGATCTGCCAGCGCCAGCCGGCATCGTGCGCGATCGCGCGGGTATAGGGCGGGGCGGGGCCCACGCTGCGCGTCTGCACCGCCAGCGCGCGGTCGGTCGGCAGCCAATGGCCCCAATCCTCGAACCCGACGCCCAGCGTCCGTTCGATCAGCAGCGCGTGGAAGCCGGTGCAGTCGAGGAACAGGTCGCCCTCCACGCGCTGCCCGTCGTCGAGCACCAATGCGGCGATGTCACCGCCCATGGGATCGCGTTCGACCCGCGCGATCCTGCCCTCGATCCGGGTCAGCCCCTGCGCTTCGCTGCGCCGGCGCAGATAGGCGGCGTAGCGGCCGGCATCGAAATGATAGGCGTAGTTGAGCGGCGTGTCGGGACCGCCGACGAACCGCCCGGCCTCTGCCGCCTCGTGTTCGAGGCAATAGGCGCCGATCGGGGCGGCGGCGCCCTGTCGCTGTGCCTCCAGCCAGAAATGCTGGAAATCGCCCATCCATGTCGATCGGCCGACCTCGCCGAACGAATGGACATAGCGGTCGTCGCGCTGCGCCCATCCTTCGAACGCGATGCCCAGTTTGAAGCTGGCGCCGGTCGCGGCCATGAACTCCGCCTCGTCGAGGCCGAGCAGCGCATGGAAGCTGCGGACTGTAGGGATCGTCGCCTCGCCCACGCCGATGGTGCCGATCGCTTCGGATTCGACCAGCGTCACCTGCACCAGGTCGGCCAGCTGCCTGGTCAGCAGCGCGGCGGCCAGCCAGCCGGCGGTGCCGCCGCCGGCGATTACGATACGCATGGGGGTCATCGGTTCAACCGTTGCAGCAGACGTGCGCGCAGCCGCCGCGCGGCGGGTTCGTCGAGCGGGGCGAGATCGCCGTGGATCGCCATGGGCAGATGCGCGCGCGCGCCGTCACCGCCGCTCCAGACATAATGGTCGAACATCGCCGCCCATGCCGCGCGCTCGGCCGCGGGCCGTTCGCGCAGCGACAGCAGCGCGTGGAGCAGGGTCGTCATCGGGCTGTCGACAAAGGCCGGCACGTCGTTCCACCAATAGTTCATCAGCACGTTGAACGATGCCAGCGCCTCGACATTGTGCCACCACAGCGCGGGGTAGAACAGGACGTCGCCGGGTTCGAGATCGGCGACCTGTGCGTGGGCCAGCGCCTCGGCGAAGCGGGGATGGCGGTCGAGGTCGGGCGCGCGCAGGTCGACCATGCTGACAACCTGGCCGCCCGGTGTCGGCTCCAGCGGTCCCGGATACAGCTTCGCGACCTGATCGGGCGGGAACAGGGTGAAGCGCCGCCGCCCGACCACGCAGACGGCGAGGTTGTTCGACATGTCGTAATGCGTTGCCGCGACGGTGCGGTTGCCGATCCAGATGCTGGCGAGCGGCGGTGCCGCGCCCGACGACAATGGCGGCAGCGACAGGTCGTTGTCGGTGCGCAGGCCGGGCAGATAGGCGTCGAGATCGGTCGAACCGATATAGAAGGCCGGCGATTCCGGGTCGTCGAGATGCCGTTCGATCCGGTCGAGATAGGCGCAAAGGCCGATCCGGCCCGCGTCGAAATTCAGTCCCGACCAGTCGTCACGATAGAAGAAGCGCCCGCCGATCGCCGGATCGCCGGTATAGCCCACGATCGGCCGCCCGCCGTCGAACTGCTTCAGATAGGCGATGGCCGCCGCCGGACCCGCCCGGCCCGCGGCGACCAGAGGCCAGTCGGCGGCGATCCCGCGCAGGACCACCGGCTCGTTCGCCGCGACCAGCGCCACGGGCGAGAGGTCGGAAAGGCGAGCGCCCTCGATCACCCGGACGGGGCGGGGCGGTGTCATCCGCCGTGCCGCTGGCGACGACGATCGATCAGCCGCGGCATGTTGTCGAGCGAGGCGACCGCCATGAACGCCGCACGCAGCGCCCCGCTGCGGTGGAGCGTCGCCAGCGCATCGGCGTCCAGCGTGTCCAGCCGGTCCTCGTCGATGACGAAGATGCCTTCGACCGCGCAGGTCTGGCCGTCGCCCAGATCGATCTCGATCGTGGTCGGGCGCAGCAGCCGCGCCGCCTCCCATGCAGCGAACAGCGGGGCGTTGATCGCCTGCCCCTCGCGGATCACGTCCAGCACCGCCTCGATATGGGCAAGATACGGCGCGGTCCCGCCATGTTGCAGATAGAGCGACTCGCCGGCCTGTCCGACGCGCGGATCGTCGAGATCGACCTGCACGCCCTGTCCGTCGGGGGCGGGGGAGAAGGGGCCGCGCTGGCGGACGGCAGGAATATAGCTTGCCCGCCAGCCATCGGGCCCGAGAAAGAGATTGTCGTCGGGGTCGAGCCCGAGCAGCGCCACGGCGTAGAACCCGCCACGCTCGTCGCGGCGGAACAGGATCGGATAGTCGCGCTGCGCCGTTTCGAACTCGTTGGGGAACAGCAGCACCTGATTCACCGCGTCGCCATGCGCAGCACCATGCGCGACCGCGACGGTCAGGTCGTGGTGGTCGACGTTGTTGAGGGGCACGGGATGGGGCATCGGCGGCACGAACCTGCTGTAGAACGGGCGGTCAGGATACGGGGTGGCGCGGTAAAGGAAAGAGCCCGCCGCCGAAGCGGACGGCCCTTTCCAGTTACCTGGGCGCCCTAGAAACGGTAGCGCGCGCCCAGCAGGAAGCGCGGCTTCAGTTCCTGCGCGAACACCAGCGCGTTGCGATCGCGGCCGTACTGGACCAGCGGTTCGCTTGTCAGGTTCACGCCCTCGATCGACAGCGCCATCTTGTCGCTCAGATCGTAGCTGATGTTGAAGTCGAGCGTGCCGAACGGCGCCACGAACAACGGGTTGCGGCTGTCGCCCTGGTTGGTCGCGGCGAGGAACTTGTCGCGCCAGTTGTACGACACGCGCGCCGACAGCCCGTTCCTGTCGTAGATGATCGAGCCGTTGGCGCTGTCGCCCAGACCGGTCAGCGCGAACACGTTGACGCTGGGATCGGCGGCGATGTCCGCGTTCACGTCGCCATACACCTTGGTGTACGACGCCTGCACGCCGAAGCCGGTGTTGCCGAAGAAGTGCTGCCCGGCCAGTTCGAAGCCATAGATATGGCCGTCGCGGTTGTTCACCGGCTGCGACACCGCGAAGGTGTAGAGCGGGTCCTGTGCGTTGCCGAAGATGTCGACCGATTGCAGGATGCTGTTCACATAGTCCTGGTTCAGTGCGCCCGCCGCGTTCCGGTTCGCCTGGAAATTGGCGTCGGCCTGTGCGGTGTTGCCGCCGTTCTGGCTCAACAGCGCGGTGTAGGTGAAGAGGTTTACGTCGCTGAGGTCGGCGCCCAGCGCGCGCAGCCGGTCGGCCGCGGTGCCCGAGCGGGTGCCGGGCGCCCCCGACGACGGATCGCGCAGGTCGAACAGCGTGCGGTTGAAGACGCCCGTGCCGATGAAGTTGCGCACCCGCTTGTCGAAGAAGCCGAGCGAGACATAGCTCGACGGCTTGTAATACCACTCCACCGACAGGTCGAAATTGTCGGACACGAGCGGCAGCAAACCGGCATTGCCTGAGGAGCCGGTCGGCCGGCCGCCCAGCGCGACCGGACGGCTGGGCGCGCCCGCGGTGGTCGATGCGAACAGGTTGCCATAGTCGGGCCGCGCCAGCGTCCGGCTGGCCGAGGCGCGGGCGATGAAGTTGTCGAACACCTCGATGTTGAAGTCGATCGCGGGCAGCAGGTTGGTATAGCTGCCACGCTGCGACACCGTCGACGCCGACGAGGAGATGACCGACGAGAAATCGTTGTCGGCGTCCCATTTGATCGCCGACGGAACCGCCTGCAATGCGATCGAGCGGACCTTGGTCTCTTCGTAGCGGGTGCCGAAGACGAGGTTGGCGTTGCGGCCGGCGATCTCGCCCTTCCACGTGATCTGGCCGTACACCGCCCAGATCTTTTCGCCGACGCTGTCATAGTCGTTGGCGGTCGTGTTGATCGGATTGGCGGCGTAGAAGTTCGAGAAGATGTCGTTCAGCACGACCGCGTTGCCGCGGAAGGCGGTGCGCTTCTGATCGGCCGGGGTGAACCGGTCGAACTTGCAGTCGAGGCAGAAGGTCTTGACGACGTTCGAGGCAAGCCGCTGCACGATGCCCGGATCGGTGATGCCCCAGTCGCCCAGCTGCTGCTGCGTCTGCACCCGCTGGCTGGTCATGACCGCGTCGCTGTAGGTGCCGCCGAAGTCGAACCGGCTGCCGGCGCCCAAGTCCCAGCCGAGGTCGGCGCGACCGCCGTTGATCCGCTGCCGCTGCGTCGCGGTGTTGGTACGCGCGATCTGCGTGCCGAGGTCGCCGATGTCGAGGACGCCGTTGCCGTTGCCGTTGATCCGGTCGTTGATCGTCTGCGTCACCTGCGGAAAGCCGGTGCTGTAGTCGATCGCCTGGGCACTGATGACCGGCGCGCCGAGCGACAGCAGCGTCACCGACGTGCCGTTGGGCGCGTCCGGCGTCGACTTCGACACGGCATGATAGCCGTCGAGGTTCAGCGTCAGATTGTCGGTCATCTGCCATTTGCCGTTCAGCCCGTAGGACTGAAGCTGGGTCTTGGTCGCGCGGAACTGTTGTTCGAAGCCCTGATCCTTCACGCCGTTGATCGATTCCGAGATGAAGTCGGGCGTGGCGATCACGTCGTTGCCGTTGAAGCGGATCCGGCCGAACGGGCGGTTGAACCAGTTGGTCTGCTCGCTGCGCTGTTCCTCCAGCCGGTTCTGCGCGAACAGCGCGTCGGCGGTGAAGGTCAGCCGGTCGGTCGGGGCGAACTGCGCCACCGCCTGTCCGTTGATGCGCTGGCGCTTGTTTTCGGAGAACTGGTAGCGGCTGTCGTTGGGGACCAGCGTGAACGGGGTGGTCGGGCGGTTCTCGATCTGGGTCTGCCCGTTGACGTACGGGCCGGCGGGGTTGAGCACGTCGGCGGTCGGGACCACCGTGAAATAGTTGGGCGCGCTCTGGGCCGAGGTGCTGTCGCGCCGCTGGAAGCTGCCGAACACCGACAGGCCGAAGGTGCGGGCGTCGTTGCGCCAGCTGACGAGGCCCGACACTTCGGGCAGCACGCGGGCGCCGACGCCGTCATTGGTGCTGACGTCGTGCAGCGCCTTGGCACCGACCGACCCGGTCAGCCCGCCTTCGCGCGAATCGAGCGGCCTGCGGGTGACGACGTTGATCGCAGCGCCGATGCCGCCCGACGGGATCGCCGCGCGGCCGGTCTTGTAGACCTCCAGCGCGGAGACGCCCTCCGACGCGAGATTCTGGAAATCGAACGAACGGCCGGTGCCGCGCGCGAAGTCGCCCGCGCCGCTGGTGTCGACGTTCGATGCCGGCAGCTGACGGCCGTTCAGCGTGACGAGGTTGAACCCGCCCGAGAAGCCGCGGACCGAAACCTGCGATCCTTCGCCGTTCACCCGGTTGATCGATACGCCGGTGATGCGCTGTAGCGATTCGGCGAGGTTGGTGTCGGGGAACTTGCCGATGTCCTCGGCGCTGATCGCGTCGACGACGCCCGCCGAATTGCGCTTGATGTCGATCGCGCGGTTGAGCGAGGCGCGGATGCCGGTGACGGTGATTTCGGCGCCATCCTCGACCGGGTCCTGGCCGGTCTGCTGGGCGGTGCTACCGTTGGTGCCCTCGGTCGCGCCGGGCTGGGCGTTGACGGCGGTGTCGCCGGTCTGTGCCGCGGCGATGCCGGGCGCGATGAACAGCGCTGCGAGCGCCAAGGTCGATGACGAGCGCGCGAGCGTGCCGAGAAGGTGACCCCTCATGCATATTCTCCCCTAGGATCGTGGTGCGGTTACGTCCGCCCATCTGTGTGCCGGATGATCCGACTGTGGTAACGCTACCACGTTGTCTACCGCTGTCAACTCATCGGTTGGCGCAACAAAGAAAGAATATCGGATAACCCGGGCACAGGATCGAACGCGGGTGCCTTGCATCGAGGAGCCCGATCGAGACCGGAGCGCCATGCGGAACGGGTGGGTCGACGGACCGGATCATACCAACGGTTGAGCGGTCCGATGCCGCCATTAACCAGAAATTATACACCGTGTCCTATCCATGACGGTGAGAGGAAGTCCGCCCGGGGGGGTGGCTTCCCCGGGGGTCATCCCATGGGAGCAGGACGCATGATAGGTTGGTTCCGCAAAGCTGCGCCGGTACGCCAGAAATTCGTCGTACTGGGCGTGGTCTATACCACCTTGGCCGCAATCCCGGTCGCGACGACCGCGCTGGCATTGTCGGACGCGCTTCCCGCCGGGACCCTGCTGGCGATGGCGGGCGGCGCACTGGTGCTGACGATGCTGATGTCGGTGCTGTTCCGCACGGCGATCTGCGATCCTTATGTCAGTTCGGTCGAACAGATGGAGGGAATCGCCGCGGGCGATTTCGCCTCGCCGATCCGGTATCTCGATCATAGCGACTGCGTCGGGCGCATGTCGAAGGCGATGGAAGTGTTCCGTGCGAACGGGCAGGCCGTGAAGAACGCGACGGCGACGCAGCAGCAGGTCGTCGGTGCGTTGGGGCAGGGGCTGTCGCGCCTTGCCGCCAGCGACGTCAGCTATCGCATCGACGAGACGTTCCCGGCCGATTACGAACCGCTGCGCCGCGACTTCAACGCCGCCATGCAGGCGGTGTCGGAAGTGCTGGCCGCGGTGCGCGAGGCGACCAGCGGCATCAACAACGGCGCCAACGACATCCGCGACGCGTCGGACGACCTGTCGCAGCGCACCGAACAGCAGGCCGCCAGCCTGGAGGAAACCGCGGCGGCGATGGACCAGATCACCGGCACCGTCCGCGAGACCGCCGTCGGCGCGACCCGCGCCAACAGCGTGGTCAGCGAGACCCGCGCCGAGGCCGAGCAGTCGGGCGACGTGGTCCGCCGCGCGGTGGAGGCGATGAACGGCATCGAGCGCGCCTCGGCCGAGATCGGCGACATCATCACCGTGATCGACGGCATCGCGTTCCAGACCAACCTGCTCGCGCTGAACGCCGGGGTCGAGGCGGCCCGGGCGGGGGATGCGGGCAAGGGCTTCGCCGTCGTCGCATCGGAAGTGCGCGCGCTCGCCCAGCGCTCGGCCGATGCCGCCAAGGACGTGAAGGCCAAGATCAACGCATCGTCGGAACAGGTGGCGACCGGCGTCGAACTGGTCAGCGAGACCGGCAAGGCCCTGCAACGCATCATCGGCCGCATCGGCGAGATCAGCACGCTGGTCAGTAGCATCGCGACGTCGGCCGAGCAGCAGGCGACCGGGCTCCAGCAGGTCAATACCGCTGTCAACGAGATGGACGGTGTGACGCAGCAGAATGCGGCAATGGTCGAACAGGCCACCGCCGCCGCCCGCAGCCTCGCCGAGGAAGCGCAGGAGCTGGCGCGTCATGTCGACCGCTTCAACCTCGGTGACGGCGCCCCCACCGCCTTCGCACCGGCGCCCGCGCACCACACGCCCGTCCGTCACGCTCCGACGCAGAGCGCCGTCCACCGGCTGCAGGCCCGTGTCGCACAGGTCGGGCGCGACATCGCCGCTCCGCCGCGGCGCAAGGTCGCGGCAGCGGGGGGCGCATCGTCTGCCGCGGCGGTGGCCGCCGACGACGACTGGACCGAATTCTGATCCGCCCGACCACCGGTACCCTTCATCGACGGACTTGCTCATGACCATCGCCCTGCCTGCCGTGCTCGACACCCCCGCCGCGACGGCGCTGCGCCAGACGCTGCGCGACGCCATCGCCGCGGGCGGTCCCGTCGCGATCGACGCATCGGGGGTCGAGCGGATCGGCCAGGCGTGCCTGCAGGTGCTGGCCGCGGCCGAAGCCGCCGCCGAGGACGCCGAACTCGACTTCCGTATCGTCGGCGCGAGCCCGGTGTTCGCCGACACGGCGTCGCTGGCGGCCCTCGACACCCTCCTCGCCGCCTGATTCCGGAGCGACCCATGGACCTCGACGCAATCCAGCAGATCTTCTTCCAGGAGTGCGAGGAAGGGCTCGCCGCGATGGAGAGCAACTTCGCGGCGCTGCGTGACGGCGACCGCGATTCCGAGACGATCAACGGCGTGTTCCGCTGCGTCCATTCGATCAAGGGCGGTGCGGGCGCGTTCGGCCACGAACGGCTCCAGGCCTATACCCACCAGTATGAGACGCTGCTCGACCTGATCCGCAACGGCACGCTGGAACTGACGCCCGCGCTGCTCGACGTGGTGGTCGGTGCGTTCGACATGCTGGCCGATCATGTCGCGGCCGCCCGCGACGGCGACACGCCGCCGTCCGACGGCGCGACGCTCGAACGGCTGACGGTCGCGGCCGGCGGCGATGCCGCCCCGCCGGCGGCGAAGGCGGCTGCACCCGAAGCGGCACCGGTCGCCCAGATCTCCGACGATTTCGACGACCTGATGTCGATGCTGGGCGACGTCGCCCAGTCCGAGGACGGGGCCGATGCCGCCAATGGCTGGCGCCTGCGCTTCGCGCCGGGACCAAGGGCGTTCGATCATGGCGCCGAGCCGCTGCTGCTTCTGCGCGAACTGACGATGCTGGGCGGCAAGGTTACCGCCTGCGACCGGGGCGAGCTGCCGACGCTGGACGCGCTGGAACCCGAATGTGGCTATCTGGTGTGGGACGTGGCGCTGCCGGCGAGCGTCGCCGAGGAGGATATCCGCGCGGTGTTCGAGTTCGGCGACCCGTCGGCGATCACCCTGACCCGCGGCGATGCCGAACCGGCGATGGCGCAGGACAGCGTCGATGCGCTGTTCGACCTGCTCGATTCGGTCGCGGCGCCCGCGGTCGTCGCCGACGAACCCGCACCGCCGCCCGCTCCGGCGCCCGCGCCGGTCGCCATCGTCGAAGCGGTCGAGGAAAAGGCCGCCCCGCGCGCCGCCGCTCCCACGCCTGCCGCCGCCCCGGCGGCGCAGACGATCCGCGTCGACCTCGACAAGCTCGACCGACTGGTCAACCTGGTCGGCGAGCTGGTCATCACGCAGGCGATGCTGGCGCAGCGGCTGGCCGAGAACCAGATGGGCGGCATTTCGGAGCTGAGCGACCTCGAACACCTGACGCGCGAGCTGCAGGAATCGACGATGGCGATCCGCGCGCAGCCGATGAAGACGGTGTTCAGCCGTGTGCCCCGCATCGTCCGCGAACTGGAGGGCGAGACCGGCAAGCGCGTCCGCCTCGAGGTCGATGGCGAGATGACCGAGGTCGACAAGACGGTGGTCGAGCGCATCGGCGAGCCGCTGACCCACCTGATCCGCAACGCCGTCGACCACGGGCTCGAAATGCCCGACGTCCGCGTCGCCAACGGCAAGTCGGCCGAGGGCGTCGTGCGCCTGTCGGCCGCGCACCAGTCGGGCCGGATCGTCATCACCGTGTCCGACGACGGGCAGGGGATCAACCGCGCCCGCGTGAAGGCCAAGGCGATCGAACGCGGCATCATCCTGCCCGACGCGGTGCTAAGCGAGGAGGAGATCGACAACCTGATCTTCGCGCCCGGCTTCTCGACCGCGGCGGTCGTGTCCAACGTGTCGGGCCGCGGCGTCGGCATGGACGTGGTGCGCAAGAACATCCAGGCGCTGGGCGGCCGCATCGGCATCCAGTCGCGCGAGGGCTTCGGGTCGAGCTTCTCGCTCAGCCTGCCGCTGACGCTGGCGGTGCTGGACGGGATGATCGTGACGGTCGGCGACCAGACCTTCGTCATTCCGCTGAGCCACATCGTCGAGAGCCTGCGCCCCGACGAGGTCGCGCTCAGCCGGCTGGGTCCCGACGGCACCGTGCTCGACGTACGCGGCGCCTATGTGCCCGTCCTGCGGATCGCCGACTATCTCGGCATCGACGGGGCGCAGCGCAACGCGACCGATGCGGTGCTGATCGTGGTCGAGGGCGACCATGGCCAGGCCGCGCTGCTGGTCGACACGATCCAGGACCAGCGGCAGGTCGTCGTGAAGAGCCTCGAAGCGAATTACCAGGCGATCGACGGCGTGGCCGGTGCGACGATCCTCGGCGACGGGCGCGTTGCGCTGATCGCCGATGTCGACGCGCTCACCTCGCGCGGCGGGCGCTATGCCGGCCGTTCGGCATTGGCCGCATGAGCCGCTCCGCCGCCCTCGATGACAGCCGCGCGCGCGAATTCGACTTTCGCGCCGCGGACCACCGCGCGATCGCCGCGCTGGTGTATGACGAGGTCGGCATCCTCCTGCCCGACGGCAAGGCGCAGCTGGTCTATGGCCGGATCGCGCCGCGCGTCCGCGCCTGCGGCCTCGGCAGCTTCGCCGACTATGTCACGCTGATCGGTCGCGATACGGTGGAGCGGGCGCGCGCGATCGATGCGCTGACGACCAACCACACCAGCTTCTTTCGCGAAAACCATCATTTCGAGGATTTCGTCGACCGCATATGGCCGGCGCTGGTCGACCGCGTCGCCGGGGGCGGGCGGGTACGGCTGTGGTCGGCGGCGTGTTCGAGCGGCGAAGAACCCTATTCGTGGCTGATGGCGATGTTCGGCGCCGATCGCAGCACGGCGCAGCGCTTGCTGAAGGGCGACCTGAAGATGCTGGCGACCGACGTGTCGCCCAGCGTCCTCGCGACCGCGCGCGCCGGGCAGTATTCGAAGGAAACGATGCGGACGATCCCCGCATCGCTCCGCGCGGCATGGACCCGGGGGGAGGGCGACGACCTGGTCGTCGATCCGGTGCTGCGCGACGCGATCGCGTTCCGGCCGCTCAACCTGCTCGGCGACTGGCCGATCAAGGGGCGGTTCGACACGATCTTCTGTCGCAACGTCATGATCTATTTCGACGAGCCGACGAAGGAGCGCCTCCTGGCGCGGCTCGCCGACCGGCTGGAGGTGGGGGGCATGCTGTATATCGGGCATTCGGAGCGGTTGATCGGTGCGGTGCAGGGCAAGTTCCGCAGCATCGGCCGGACCGCGTACCAGAAGGTCGCCGCATGAGCGTCCGCACGCTGATCGTCGACGATTCGCTGGCGATGCAGGCGATCATCCGCCGCCGGCTGCTCGCCGATCCGGGGATCGAGGTCGTCGGCACCGCCGCCAGCGCCGACGAGGCGCGGGCGCAGATCAAGGCGCTCGACCCCGATGTCGTGACGCTCGACATCGAGATGCCGGGGATGAGCGGGCTCGACTTCCTCGAACGGCTGATGCGGCTGCGCCCGACGCCGGTCGTCATGCTCTCGACGCTGACCGCGCAAGGGGCGGAGGCCAGCCTGACCGCGCTGGAGCGCGGCGCATTCGACTGTTTCGACAAGAAGCGCCTGATGGGCGGGGCCGATCAGGCCGGTACCATCGAGCTGAACGATCTGGTGCGCGCCGCCGCCACGTCGCGGCCTGCCGCCCGCAGCACCCCGATACGTACCGCGGCACCGGTGCAGGAGCGGGCGAGCTATACCCCGCGGCCCGGCGCGATGATCGCGATCGGCGCATCGACCGGCGGGGTCGAGGCGCTGATCGAACTGCTTTCGACCTTTCCCGCCAACTGTCCGCCGACGGTGATCGTGCAGCACATGCCGGCGACCTTCACCCCCAGCTTCGCCGCGCGCCTCAACCGGCTGTGCGCGCCTGCCGTCGAGGAAGCGCGCCCCGGCGCGATCCTGGCGGTGGGCAAAGTCTATCTGGCGCCCGGCGGCGAACGGCACCTGGAACTGGGCGGCGCGGGCGATCGTCGCCATTGCCGGCTGGTCGAGGCCGACAAGATCAACGGGCATCGCCCCTCGGTCGACCGGCTGTTCCATTCGGTCGCGCGGCTGGCGGGCGGCGATGCGACCGCTGCGATCCTGACCGGCATGGGCTGCGACGGGGCGGAGGGGATGAAGGCGATGCGCGCCGCAGGGTCGATGACCTTCGGCCAGGACAAGGCGACCAGCGTCGTCTACGGCATGCCCGCGATCGCGCATCAGATCGGCGCGGTCGCCGAACAGCTGCCGCTGCGCCGCATCGCCGCCCGGCTGTTGCAGGAATGTGCCGCATGACGACCTTCGCTCACCGCGACGGCCTGCGTCGACGGACCGTCGCGCAGGGCGAGACGCAGGTCAGCCACGAACCCGATGTCGTGCTGACGACCGTGCTGGGCAGTTGCGTCGCGGCCTGCTTCTACGATCCGGTCGCACAGATCGGCGGCATCAACCATTATCTGCTGGCCGACGGCACCGCGACCGACGCCGCATCGATGCAGCGTTACGGCGTCTACGCGATGGAGGTGCTGATCAACGCGATGCTGGCGGGCGGTGCCGCCCGGTCGCGGTTGCGTGCACGGATTTTCGGCGGTGCAACGATGCGTGAAGGATTTCGCGATATCGGTGGTGCCAACATCGCCTTCGCCCGTACTTTCCTGCGCGAGGAACGGATCGCGCTGGTCGGGGAGGATGTGGGGGGCACGAGCGCGCGGCGCGTGGAATTTCGCGCGGCGGTGGGACTGGCACGGTGCCGGTCGGTGACCGAGGCGGCACCGCCGATCGTCGTGCGCCGGCCCCCGCCGCCGCCCGCCGCCGTCGGCGACGTGGAATTTTTTTGATGACCGAATTCGTACCGAGGGGACCTCTAACCGTGGCAAAGACGATCATGACCGTCGACGATTCGCCCAGCATGCGGATGTTGTTGCGGGTCGCGCTCAACGATCTGGGATACAGCGTCGTGGAGGCCGAGGACGGCGTCCATGCGCTGGAAAAGCTCGACGGGTTCCAGCCTGACCTGCTGATTACCGACATCAACATGCCGCGCATGGACGGGTTCGGCCTGATTTCGGAGGTTCGCGGGCAGGGGCGCCGCAGCCTGCCGATCCTGGTGCTGACCACCGAAAGCTCGGACGAGAAGAAACAGCGCGCGCGCGACGCCGGTGCCACCGGCTGGATCGTGAAACCCTTCCATCCCGAAAAGCTGGCCGCCGCCATCCGGCGCGTCCTGCACTGATCCGACCGCCCGAGGAACCGACCATGTCCCGCCAACTCATCACCTTCCAGCTCGGCGACCAGATCCTGGGCGTCGACATCATGGCGATCCGCGAGATCCGCGCGTGGTCGCCGGCCACCCCGCTGCCCAATGTTCCGCCCTATGTCCGCGGCGTCGTGAACCTGCGCGGCGTCGTGCTGCCGGTGTTCGACCTGCGCCACCGGCTGAACTGGGGCCTGACCGATCCGTCGGCGCGCCACGTCATCATCGTGGTGCGGATCGGCGAGCAGTTGCAGGGAATCATCGTCGACGCGGTGAACGACATCGTGTCGGTCCATCCCGACGCGATGCAGCCGGTGCCCGACATGGGCGACACCGAAGCGTCGCGCTTCCTCGACGGCCTTGCGACGATCGACAACCGGATGATCCTGGTGCTGGCGCTCGACCGTCTGGTCGACCAGCCGATCGCCGAAGCAGCCTGACGTACCGCGTAACAGTTTTAGGGACTATCACATCATGCCCAGCACCAAGGTTCTCGTCGTCGACGACTCGTTGACCATGCGAGCGCTGATCTCCGGCGCGCTCGAGCGAATTCCGGGGGTCGAGGTCGTCGGGCTGGCCGATGGCGCGGCCGAGGCGCGATCGATGGTCGCGTCGCTCAAGCCGCATGTCATGACGCTCGACGTCGAGATGCCCGGCATGAGCGGCATCGAATATCTGGCAGAGATCATGGAATCGAAGCCGATGCCGGTCATCATGTTCTCCACCCGCACCACAGACGGCGCGGGCGAGACGATCGAGGCGCTGCGGCTGGGCGCGATCGACTGCCTGCCCAAGCCGCGCGTCGCCGCGCCGGCCGAGCTGAACGCGATCATCGCCAAGCTGGGCAAGCGCATCAAGTCGGCCCGCAACGCGCCGATGAAGGGGGCCAGGAAAACCACCTCCGCCGCACGGCCGATCGACTGGAACGGTCGCCTGCTGGTCGTCGGCGGCGATGCGTCGAGCACCGCGTCACTGTTCAACCTGTTCGGCGAATTTCCGGCCAACTGCCCGCCGACCATCGTCGTCCAGCACCTCGGCCCCGGCTTGGTCGAGGGCATGGTCGCCAAGCTCGGTTCGCAGGTCGCGCCGAAGGTCGTCGTCGCGCAGGACGGCATGGCGATCGAACAGGGCACGATCTATTTCGCGCCGCAGGGCGACCATCACCTCGTCATCGACGCCTGGCCCTCGGGCAAGCTGCGCCTGCTGGCACGCGATCCGGTGGCGGGCGAGCGTCCGTCGATCTCGCTGCTGTTCGCCGCCGCCGCCAAGGCGGCCGGATCGAACGCGGCCGGCGTGCTGCTGATCGACGGCAGCGAGGATGGCGGCGGCGGGCTGAAGGCGATGCTGGGCGCGGGCGGCTATGCCTTTTCCCCGGCCGAGAGCGGTGGCGGCCACACGCTGGCGCGCGGCATGGTGACGCAGCCGGTGGCGGCCGACGGCCTTGCCGCCGGCATCCTGAAACTGTGCTCGAAATGAGCGCGCTGGCCATGCAGCCGCTGCCACCGCCCGCGCTGGGCGAGGCGATGGCGGGGGAGCTGGAGCGCGCATCGCGGATGCTCGGCGACCTCGCCTTCGAACTGGGCAGCGACGAAGCGACGCTGCGCCGGCATTTGACCGGGTTGCAGTCGATCGATCACGTCACGCAGATCCTGCTCAACCTCGCCACCGTGCTGCGCGCGGGCGAGGGGGCGGACCAGCTGGCCGGGGTAACGCTGGAGGATCTGGCGGCGCGGTTGCGGGCGAGCCTGAACTGACTGGTGCCCCACAATGAACAAAGATGGGCACTCAGATCATTGGCAAATTCAACTGACCCGGAGATAGCACCGGCAATCCAAGCTCAACCCGCATTTACAGGCTGGACGTAATTCACGTTGGCTTGACGACATCGACCCAAAAGTGGACGTTCAGGTCGCCCCGCTCGCTTCCCAGCTTCGGTCGTTCATTCATGTTCGCCCGACGCCTCGACCAGCGATGGTGAAATTGGCGAGAAGTGGGACTTTCCTGCCATTCGGGAGCGGATGTCAAACGACTTGTCGTGTCAGAAGCCGACGTTCAGCGCTAGTCCGACCGGCATCGCAGGACGACATGGCCGGCCTTCAGTTTCTAATGCACAGTTCGGAAGCTATCGTTCGATCAGTCATCTTAGGAAGGAGTTTTGGCTGTTTCGTCCCTTCTATCCAAGAGGGTGAGCTTCGCGAAGCTATGAGGCCGGTGGTGGTCGCCACCCTCGCTAGGGTCACTCGCCACTTCAACATGATGCACGATTGTGCCACCATTCTTGCAGGGGCGGAATAATTGGGGGAAGCTGATAGGTGGCCTGGCGACGATTGCCAGTACGGCGTTCGACATTCGAAACGCGGGGACGCTTGCGTATACCGGGATTGGCAGGAAGCCCGTTTGAGATTGCAACGGGCGGTTCCTATACTCGACCACCAAGCGATCTGCTGGTCCAGATCAAGGCAGGCCTGCCGGTGGCGATCTTCGCCCTCGAATATGCATCCGGCCGAATTGCCAAATTATGGCCCCGCTACAGCAAGGCGATCGAACATGATGGGCGGAGCTTTCGCGTAATGGCAGCATTGAGCGCCGCCGAGGTCAGCGCTGCCTGCGCACTGCTGGCGCGAGCCCATCCGCAAGGTGCGTCGCGGCACGGCATGCTGATATCCCTGTATGAGGAATTTACAGATGGTTCGCGCGCCTTGGTCGGCGTCACGCAGCTTGGTGAGTATTTTCACACGCATTTCCCCGGCCGGGCCCAGTTCGGGCGGCCGATTCTCGGCAAGGGTTATGCGGCGATCACACGCGGCGATGTCGTGAAGTCGATTCCGATTACGGCAGCCAAGCGATTCGCGCTTCGCAAGAAGGACCGCTGCAACGGTCTGGGAGAAATCCTTGCCCGCGAAGCGCTGGTTGTTGCCGGCAATTATCGCTGGCCACCGGCCGGTGTCGTTGAGGTAAGCCGGCATATGGCTGCGAGGAAATTCTTCGACACCTGTTGTGGAACTTCACGTGACTTTTTATCTCGTTCAGGATATGTTCCAGTCCCGCTCGCAAAATGGCTTCGTCATGGCATCCTCAATCACCGCATTGCAGTTGAGCTTACCGATCGACCTGTGCCAGGATATTATTATGCCGACGTCCGCAGCGCCGAAAGACCCGCCTCGATCAAACGAGCCCTCGAAGCCCTCGAGTGACCGGTTGTTCGTGCCGCTGTCGAGCGATCCGTTCGCTTGGTTTAGCTCAGGAAAAAAGACCTGGGAACTGCGCAAGCGCGGACGTCAATATACCTGCAGTCATGTGCGGCGCGGTCGGGATGTCGAGTTGCGGCGAGGCTATACCGATGCCGAATCGGCGCTATGGGGCGAGATCATCGAGGTTCTCGAGGCCGACAGCATCGAAGCTTTCTTCAAATGCGTGCACTGGCACGCGGTGTTGCCCGAAAGCGGCTCGCTCGACGAGGCGATTGCGGATGCACGCCGCATCCTGAATATCGACAAAGGGGAGGATGCCCCGGTGCTGGGTTTCAAGGTCGAGCTTGCCCGTCCGTGAAGCGGATCGGCCTAAAGTCAGCCTATTTTCCACTAGTCGCCAATGGCCAGAAGCGATCGACGATTCGTGCTGGCGCGAAGACTGATTTGGTCGGCCCGGCGATGCTCGTCGCGGGATCGCAGTCGATCGCGATCGCGATTTCCGAGGTGGTGGTGAAGCCCTATGCAGCACTGACCGAGGACGATGCGCGTCTCGACGGGTTCGCCAGCCTTGCGGAACTGATCGCGGCGCTCGAAAGTTTCTACCCTTATCTTGGACCTGCCGATCCGGTCAGCATCCTGCATTTCGAGCCGATGGAAATAACGCGATGAGCAAAGTCGTCGTGCATGCTGCCTATGTGCTCGATGACAAGGCGAAGGGCGGGTTCGACGAGAAGTTCGGTGATTTTCTCGAGCAGGTCGGTCGTGACCTGCTGGTTGGCACCTTCGCCGATTTCCACAAGAGTATTTTTCCGAGCGCCGCTAATGCCGATGCATTTCAGAAGCGGGCCGCCGAGGCTGCGGCGTGCCATGACGATCGCAATGATGCCGATGTGGCAAAGAATATTTTCGGGTTCCGTGTTGAATTCGACACGAGTTTGTTCGCCGACCCTGACTATGCCCTTCAGCGGCTGATCCATACCCTTGCGAGCGACATATTCCTGCGACGGATCAGCGATCATGCCGGTTTTGTAGCCGTAAAGACCATCGACTTCGGCGCGCTCAAGGGCACAATCGAAGCCGCCTATCGCCCGCAGAGCAACGATCGCGCAAAGATCCGGCAAGCTTTTGCGCTCGGCGATCATAAGCCGTTGCTAGCCTTCAGCCTCAAGCCGCGCAGTTGTCTGTCGGATGACGATTATTATGCGATCACGCGGCAGGCGTTCGACAGCGGCTGTGACATCGTCGAGCTCGATACACGCGACCTTTTGCTGCACGGTGCCGACCGACTGGCGCTTTTCGAAACGTTGACGTCACTGGCGCTCGATATGTCGAAGGGTCGGATCTGCCGTTTTTCTGCCAATCTGTCGGGTCCACCGCGGGTGATCGGGCCGATCTACGAGCGTCTAGCCCAATTGCATGAGGCTCAGGCCCCGGAAGGTCCCTGGGTGATCAAGGTTGATGGCAATCTCGATGGGCTGTCTCTGGTCCAAGCCATTCGGGCTGGCCAATTCACGGCTTATGCGCAGCCGATCATTACTTGCTACCCGGTACTTAAATATGCGCTCGAACGCGCACTTGGCCCGAATGGGTTCGTTCGCATGCTCGCAATGAGCGGTGTCGATGTCATTTATCCAGGCCAGTCTCCCAGCTTCGGCAATGCAAATGGGCGGATTGATACTCAGCGTGTGGCTGCGGCCAAGCAGCATTATCAAACGATGGATATGGGCGGATATCCGCTGCTCAGCGTTGCCGGCGGCGTCGCAATCAATTCGGTTCATGCTTGCTTATCGGTGCTGGGGCCCGATATCGCCTTTTTCGTCGGCGGCGGAATCGCGACTAGCAAGCACGGCATCAAATCCGGTGCCAGCAACTTTGCCCGGGCGATCGAATATGCCTGCCTCGATCTGTTCGAAGGCCAGAACGTCAACGGTCTTGAGGCCAAGTTCGTCGACTTGTCGAAAGTCTATTTCGACAATGGCAAGGTTCCAGAGGAATATGAATTCATACGTCCGACCACGCTCAAGGCTATCGCCGGTCGCTACAAATCGACCAGTCTGGAAAGCTGAAGCGTGATGGAGATACTGACTATCATCGCGATCCAGCTTAAGGGAAGTTTGGTGTTTCTGCTCGGCCTCGGCGGCATGTATACGACGGTTCGGGCGCTGATCACCGGCATGGTGACCCTCCCCGAGATCGACACAACGCGCGCCTCGATCGAGCTCGAAGCAAATCGGCTGGTCTTACAATTACGGGGGCTGGCGCTGGCAAGTGTCCTGCTGTTCATCGCGGCTGTCTGGATGTATTTTGCTGGTCCGATCGCGAGCATCGATGCGGATATGCTCAAGGCCAGCAAAGCGGTCCTCACCTCGGCACAAGTTTATAGCATCATAGCGCTGGTGATGATTGCGATCATCCTCGCTTTCATCGAATTGCGGGCCACGGTCCTGCGGACCCGCCTTGGAAAATTGTCGACTGCGAAATAGCGGGCAATACGTTGAACAGACGACATGATCGATCGCTCGGCGCGTTGGTTCGCCAGGTATCGCGCTTCACCGAGTAACATGAACGAGCGGCTGCTCTTGGGCCCGATTAAGCACCTCTTTAGCGACCGGAATGGGCGCGTTGCTGCCATGCCGTTTTGCGCTGAGCGAATGGCGGGTTCTGGAGCAAGCTGTCGTCCAAAGCCCAATCGGCAAACGACGCATTTTGGTCGCGAACTGCCGCTCTGCCCTCCTGTCCTGATGACCCATTTGTCGACACTCGCTGGCGCTTTTCGGCTTCCGAACTCCGGTCATTGGTTCATGTTGCGGGAGCGCTGGTCGAATGGCTCGGTATGGGACAAAGCCGTCATTCCCAAGTTCTGGCCTGAATGTCAGGTCTTGCCGCGAGCAGACATTCGGCGTTTGCTAGACCTCCCTCGCGCGGCGGCCGCGACTGGGTCGATAGCGGACTAGCAGCCTATAAGTTTTGGATCGCTAAAGTAGACACACTTCCATCTAGCTAATGACCGGAGCGGACATGCGCTCGTGTCATTTGTCGAATGGGATGTTTTCCATCGATATGGCGACCGGCGTTGTTTCTCGTCCAGCTGGTCAGCGCGCTTGAACGTAAGCGTGGCCGGCAGGCCGCCTTGCGGTAGCATTGGCATCCGGGATGCTTGTCGCCTTTGACGAGGGCGCGGACGGTGCGGGAAGTTTTCGGTACGACGACTGGTCATACGAGCACTCGTATGA
>RPSH01000079.1 GCA_003946805.1 Bacillus sp. 2B10
TAAGAATTGTCTTAACAAATTTAGTTTTACAAAACTTAGGAGGAATTTTATTATGCCAGTAGTATCAGGAGCTGAATTTTTAAAAGCTGCTCGTAAAGGCGGTTACGCTGTCGGCGGGTTCAACACAAACAACTTTGAATGGACTCAAGCAATTCTTGAAGCGGCTGAAGCAAAACAAGCACCAGTACTTATCCAAACATCAATGGGTGCAGCTAAATACATGGGTGGTTACAAAATCTGTAAAGATTTGATCACTGATTTAGTTGAAGCAATGAACATCACTGTTCCAGTTGCTATCCACTTAGACCATGGTGACTACGAAGCTGCTTTGGAATGTATCGAACTAGGCTATACTTCAGTAATGTTCGATGGTTCACATCTACCATTCGAAGAAAACTTGAAATTAGCTAAAGACGTTGTTGAAAAAGCACACGCAAAAGGTATCTCAGTTGAATGTGAAGTTGGTTCAATCGGCGGAGAAGAAGACGGAATCATTGGTAACGGCGAATTAGCTGACATCGAAGAATGCAAACAAATGGTTGCTACAGGTATCGA
>RPSH01000080.1 GCA_003946805.1 Bacillus sp. 2B10
CCAACACTTAGCACTCATCGTTTACGGCGTGGACTACCAGGGTATCTAATCCTGTTTGCTCCCCACGCTTTCGAGCCTCAGCGTCAGTTACAGACCAGAGAGCCGCCTTCGCCACTGGTGTTCCTCCATATATCTACGCATTTCACCGCTACACATGGAATTCCACTCTCCTCTTCTGCACTCAAGTCTCCCAGTTTCCAATGACCCTCCCCGGTTGAGCCGGGGGCTTTCACATCAGACTTAAGAAACCGCCTGCGCTCGCTTTACGCCCAATAAATCCGGACAACGCTTGCCACCTACGTATTACCGCGGCTGCTGGCACGTAGTTAGCCGTGGCTTTCTGGTTAGATACCGTCAAGGGATGAACAGTTACTCTCATCCTTGTTCTTCTCTAACAACAGAGTTTTACGATCCGAAAACCTTCTTCACTCACGCGGCGTTGCTCGGTCAGACTTTCGTCCATTGCCGAAGATTCCCTACTGCTGCCTCCCGTAGGAGTTTGGGCCGTGTCTCAGTCCCAATGTGGCCGATCACCCTCT
>RPSH01000081.1 GCA_003946805.1 Bacillus sp. 2B10
GATCGCCAAAGGCTACATTACAGACGAAGTAGTGAAAGTCTTGAAAAAACAAGGTGTGACTACTGCTATCGTTGATTTAGGTGGGAATGTCTATGTCTTAGGACACAGCCCAAGAGGCGAAAACCAAGACTGGACAGTCGGCATCCAAGATCCAAATATGGCTCGTGGCTCTGTTTTAGGTTCTATCAAAGAACGGAACAAAACATTAGTTACTTCTGGAATTTATGAGCGCTATCTAGAAGTAGATGGCAAAAAATACCATCATTTGTTTGATCCAAAAACAGGTTATCCATTCGACAACGATATCGCAAGTGTCACGATCATAACAGATAAATCCATTGATGGTGACGGTCTGTCTACAGCAGTCTTTTCAATGGGTGTGAAAAAAGGTCTGGAATATGTTGAAAGTGAATTGAACAATGGGACGGAAGCAATCTTCGTGACAAAAGACGATAAAGTATATGTGACCGATCCGATCAAAGACACTTTCAAATTATCTGAGGACTCCCATTACACGATGGGTGACCGTTCTGAAC
>RPSH01000082.1 GCA_003946805.1 Bacillus sp. 2B10
ATCACTACTTTTTTCCCAATCAGTTCGCTTGGATCAGGATAGAATTCAGCGATTCCTGACAAAATTTGACGATCTTGGCTGTCTCCAGCATCTAGTCGGAATTGCAACAACTTATCTGCCCCTTCTACTTTTTGGCAGTTGATGACTTCTGCTACTTTTAGTTCTACTTTTTCAAATACATCAAATTTGATTTGTTTTTCTTTCGTTGAAACAAGTTCTGTTTCTTCTGGATCCCATTTGACTGTATCTTCGTTTGTTTGAGTACCTTCAGACATTTTTTCTTGGATAAAAGCAACTTCTTCTTCCATATCCAAACGTGGGAAGATTGGTGTACCTTTTGCAACTACTTTTGTTCCTGAAGGGAATTCGCCAAAATGCAATCCTTCAAGATTCATCGTTTCAGAGTCCAATCCTAGTTGATTGAAGATCTTCTCTGGCGTTTCTGTCATGATTGGTTGAAGTAAAATCGCGGCGATACGCAAGGATTCAGCTAAATGGATCATGACACTATTCAATTCAGCTTTCTTTTCTTCGT
>RPSH01000083.1 GCA_003946805.1 Bacillus sp. 2B10
GGTTTTGTGTCGATATGTGCTTTTTCAAATTTTTCTTCTGGTCTGAAAGTTGTGTCGTATGTTGCGCCTGAACGGACATCTTTTAGTTTCATACGCATAACTGTATTTCCTTTACCAGGTTTATGGTGGCTTGCATCCAGAACTTTAATCAATTTACCGTCTTGAACGAACGTCATACCGGCTCTTAAATCACTTGCTGAGATCATTATTTTTGCTCCTTCTTTTCTTTATCATAATCAACTTTATTGTATCAGACAACCGGACAGAAAACTAGAGTATTCTCTATCTTTTAAGGTTTCATGCCTATTTGTCAAAAAAAAATAACCACGGGTAAACGATACTATCGAAATTTTTTTCTTTCAAGCCTTTGACTTTTATTTTTTTTCATGCTATCGTTAATAAAAATTTTGATTGGAGGGATACACATGACAGTCAGCAACCAAAAACAATTGAATCGTTGCTGTTGTATGGTGCGTAAAAGCAGCATACTATTTGTCATGTCTATTAATTGCCCTTCATAGAATGAGTACCAGG
>RPSH01000084.1 GCA_003946805.1 Bacillus sp. 2B10
TTGATCAGGAGCGAATCATAAACGACCATATCAACTTGCATTTGAAAAAAGGAGAGATTGTAGGAATAGCTGGGCTGATGGGAGCGGGCAGAACTGAATTCGCTATGAGTCTATTTGGACATTCTTATGGAAGCAAGATATCCGGACGTATATTAAAGGAAGGGGCAGAGATATCAGTTAAGACCGTTCCTTCAGCCATTGCAAACGGACTCGCTTATGTCTCGGAGGACCGAAAATCTTTAGGACTGAATCTGCTGATGGATATTCGGGAAAACGTGACGCTGAGCAGTTTGGATAAAATAAGTCAAAAAGGAGTATTAGATAAAGAAAAAGAAGTAACTGAGGCAGAAAATTTCCGGAAAAAGATGCGTATAAAAACAAACTCCATCCATCAAATTGTCAGTAGTCTTAGTGGTGGGAATCAACAAAAAGTCGTTTTATCCAAGTGGCTGATGACACAACCCGATATTCTTTTTTTAGATGAGCCAACCCGTGGGATAGACGTTGGGGCAAAATACGAGATCTACACGAT
>RPSH01000085.1 GCA_003946805.1 Bacillus sp. 2B10
CTTCAAATTCATTGAAATTCAATGTGTTTTTTGCAATTGCACTTAACATCAAGTTTCCTTCTTTTTTTGTAATTATTTGGTCTTCATAAAGTTTTTGTATAATAGCAAAAGCATTTTTCTCACTGATTGTATCATCAAACAACTGATTTATCTGCTCAAGTAACTGTTTTTTATCTGATATTCTTACTTTCGCAATTCGTATATAGCCGCCACCCCCGCGTTTGCTCTCTACTAAATAACCGCGTTGGATGGGAAAACGGGTATTAATCACATAGTTGATTTGTGAAGGAACACAGTTAAAGAGGTCTGCCATTTCAATCCTTCGAATCTCGATCATTTCACTATTTTCCAGAATTTTCTTTATATATGATTCAATTAAATCCGAGGTATTCTGATGTGCCATCGTATTCCTTCCCTTTGACAAATATTGACCTTAATTATAACGAATTTGGTAATAGAAAGAAAGAAGAACGCTTTTTGTTAAATAAATCCTTTAGAATCAACAAAAAAAAATACGGAATATGCTAT
>RPSH01000086.1 GCA_003946805.1 Bacillus sp. 2B10
ACTGTATTGCAGTTGAATGTGAGATTGTATAAGAAACTTGCAATTTTGGAAGATGAGAAATACAAAAGTAAAAATAGTTAGGTGAGTGTGTAAAAAATGGATTCTGTTAAGTTTCATAAATACTCAGAATATAGTAAAAAAGGGTTTATTTTAATATTTGGGATAGCACTGATTATTCGTATCATCAATTACTACAGTCTGATTCCCTCAAAATATGATACCTTGCTGTTTACACTGATTACGGTATGGGCAGCATTAATCACTGCAGTAGATATATTTACTAAGAATTTCAGCTTGAAAAAAGCAGATTACCTGCTTCTAGCTTTCATACTAGCCATACTATTATCCACATTTTTAAACGGTCCTGCCGGAATCGTCGATAATATCAAGTTAGTAATTTGGCAGTTTATTTATCTCTTTGTCGTTTTTCGTATAGGTAGGGAGGACCATTTCAAACAAATCATTCCTATGTTTGAAAAAATATTGCTTGCTTGTTGGAATCTCTTGGCTCTTATCTCTTTAGGAA
>RPSH01000087.1 GCA_003946805.1 Bacillus sp. 2B10
ATCAGCCAAGCCGGTGTTTTGCGCAAGCAAGGAGCCAGAAAGAGCAATGCATCCATTAGAGATCATATAACCGATGATCTTCATATTATCGGTGTTGATCCCGTTTGCTTCGCTCATTGCCAGATTATCGCCAGTTGCACGAATGGCAAGACCTGTTTCTGTACGTAAGAACAAAACAAGTAAACATACAACGATCAAAGCAAAAAGCAGACCGACGATCAGTACAGCGTTGTCTTTTGTTATGCCGAATGACTCGACCCAATGAAAGATCGTTGGCTGACCCAATAAAGAGATGTTCGGCGCACCCATCACACGGGATGTGACAGAGTATAAACCAGTCATGGTGATGATCCCTGCAAGAAGGGCGGGAATTTTTAATTTTGTGTGAAGCAGTCCGGAAACAAGTTCCGCTGCCGCACCTCCTAAAAATCCTAGGAGACAAGCTGTCAATGGATGATAGCCATTTGTAATACTTACTGCCGCAATCCCTGCACCTAAAGGAAAGCTTCCTTCAGCAGTCAA
>RPSH01000088.1 GCA_003946805.1 Bacillus sp. 2B10
GCTTTACATTACAGCGAATATTAAAGAAACAGACATTAAGAACATTGAAAAAGGTGACAAAGTGGACATCGTTGTAGACGGCGATCCTGATACAACATTTGAAGGAACAGTTGAACAAATTGGTTATGCAACAAACTCAACATTCAATATGCTGCCAGCAACAAACTCAAGTGGTAACTACACGAAAGTGCCACAAAAAGTAGCAGTGAAAATTTCAATTAAAAATCCATCTGACAAAGTACTTCCAGGTATGAATGCTTCTGTCAAAATTTCATCTTAATGATGACTGATATCAAAAAATGAAAGGAGGTTGTCTGAGATGGCAAATCAACCTGCAGCGACAAAACAGGGAGCAGGCTCCTTGTCTTTACTGATCATTTTAATGGCCGGTTTGTTCGTAGCGATTTTAAACCAAACGCTTTTGAACGTAGCCATGCCCCATTTAATGACTGAATTTAATGTGAGTGCGACGACAATTCAGTGGCTTACAACAGGTTACATGCTTGTCAACGGGGTGCTC